>NZ_CP063458.1:3268132-3921759 GCF_015169395.1 Humisphaera borealis | reverse complement strand
TCCGCCAGCTCGGATTCTTTTTGATCGCTGCAAGTCCCCATTCGACCGCCGACTCGGCCAGGACAGATGCTTCGGCAAGGTCGGTGGTATCGCCAATAACGCGCGTCGTGGCTCGGCTTGAGGCGAGAATGCCCATCCCGATTACCGACAGCATAACCCCGGTCGAAAGCACCAGGACATACGCCGCGCCGCGACGGCGACGACCCCGCACGCCAGAAGCGCCGAAGCCTGACCCGTGCTGAATATCTTCGGAGGGTGTCATCACGATTTCACGGTACGAGGTTGTTCAACGCAACGCCCTGCACGTTTCGCACGACGGTGTTCGTTCCAATTTGAATCGACACGCCGACGTGGCAGG
The DNA here is from genome assembly GCF_015169395.1 of Humisphaera borealis. Lineage (GTDB taxonomy): Bacteria > Planctomycetota > Phycisphaerae > Tepidisphaerales > Tepidisphaeraceae > Humisphaera > Humisphaera borealis. Next base: position 3,921,401 of record NZ_CP063458.1, on the reverse strand, counting down.
TGTAAGTCGCCTGGGAGCCCGGCGTGTGTTCATAGCCGTTCTCGGCAGAGCGGAGTGCTTCAAGGGTTGTTACACGTCCGCCGGGGCTTGTGACCGATACCTTGATCCTCTTGAGACCCTGGTCGGTGGCGCTGGTCGTGCTCGGGTCGGTGGGACTGACCCACGACACTGCGACAGTTCGTGACCACCTCGTTCCACCGGCGACAGCAGTCCCGTCGGCATACAGCGCCGACGCCTCCGAAAGGCCGTTGTAGTCATCGACATCGTCGAACGTGGCACGGCTTTCCCCCGCCTCGATGCCGAACGTCGAATCAACGAGATCCTTGTAGCGCGTCTGAACAATCTCAGACAGAAGCTGACGCGCCAGCGCAAGACCCTGGACCGACTCCTTCTGAGTCACTCGCGCCTTGGCGACCGCCCCGACAGACCCCAGCGCCGCGAGCAGCATCGTCGACATGACGACAATCGAGAACATGACCTCGACCAGGGTCAGGCCTCGGCGGCGTGTGACGGAGAATGGAGCGGGCTGCGGGCTCATGATGTTCGGTCACGGGGCGGCGGGCAGCGCCTGAAACTCCAAGGTTTCCAGTTCCTGCGTGGTCACCGTGCCGGTCACCCGCGCCTGCAGGGCCTGCGTCGCGACCGGTGTCGTCCAGGTTGCGCCACTGTCGCTGGTGATCATCATCACCGTGCTCGCGTCAGTGTTGGCGTTGTCGTAGCGGATGCGCCCGCCATTGCCGAGCAGAACCGAAGCGGTCACCGTGAAACAAACCGACTGGGAGATATCCAGGTCGGCTGGGGTGTTGAAGGTGACGCTCGTCCAGTTCGACGATCCCAGCAGATCGACAATCGCGACCGTCGCAGACTGCAGCGTAGCGCCAGTTGGCTTCTTGTTCGCGTCCGCGTATTTGAGCGCGACCGTCACCGTTCCTGTCGACAACAGGTCCCGCTCAGTCTGAAGGTCGATCTTGCTGATCTTCCATTTGACGGCTTTGGCCGCGAGCGTCGGCTTGAAGTAGCCTGCAACGCCCTTGGCGGAACTAAGATCGGTGTCCATCGTATTGCTCGATGCCAGGTGCAAGAGCAGCGTCTGGGAAGGCCCTTCGACCGGAGGCGGCTTACCGGCGGTTTTGCTGAGGTAGGTGAAGCTGAAGGCGTTGACGTTCGTCGCAAGTGTTGCCGCAGTGCGCGCGTTGAATTGCCGCGTCAGGGGGGCACCAGTCGTTCCGCTCCATGCGTACCGAATCGTATCGGCCAGGCCGTCGCCGTCGCGGTCCGGCACGGTCATCTTGATCGCCGTGCGGGTCTGTTCGGTGATCGCGGTGGCCGTTTTCAGGTCGTCAATGATCTGGTCGGCGGCGGATCGCGCCGCGACCGCGTCGGCACCGACATTCGATGATTCATTCGACATCGCGCGGGCCGCGATGAGCACCAGCGAAATGCTCCCGGCCAGGATGACCGTCAGCATCGACAGGCTGATGACCATCTCGATCAGCGTCAGGCCGCGCCTTCGGCACCGTGTCAGCATACGTGCGGTCACTGCCACCTCGCCTTGCCGCTGGCGTCGTCGAGCGTGATGGTGCGGGTAATCGAGCCGATGCGGATGGTGACGGTCCCCCCGGCGACGCATTCGCCATATCCGGTGAAAGTCGCGACGCTCGCTCCGCCGAAGTTTGCCGAGGTGATCGTCGCCCCGTAAGGCGGCTGGGCGAGATCGACGGTGAACTCATTGACGGCGGTCCCGCCGTCATCGCTCTTGGTCACCGTGTATTGGTTTTTGATCACATTGAAAGTGAGAGTCTGTGTGACGCCGCGCAACCTCGCATTGCCCCGCGCGGCGTCGAGGTCGGCAACGATTTTCTTGGCGGCGTAATCGGCCTGGTAACGCGTCGACGCGTTGCTCATGCGCGGGACCGCGATCCCGGCGACCAGCAGCGTGATCGCCAGCACGATGACCAGTTCGATGAAGCTGAAACCGCGTCGTCGCATGAGGACCATTCCGGGTGGAACTAGATAGCGTCGCAGGACGCCGTCCTCTTCATCGCCAGCAGCATCGATGCGCTTTACCGGCCTTCCGGAAGGGCTTCGGCGGTCAAGGGGTTATCGGGCGTGGTGCCGGTTGGTGTCGGCGATGTCGAGGCCAGGGCGGCATCCTTCGGCTGGAGCCTATGCCGCCGACGCCAAACCATCATGAGGATCAGCCCGTAGCTGATCGCGTTGATCGCGACCAGGCCGATCGCGATCGCGAACTGCGTGTTACGGGTGAGGTGCTCGGGGTACAGCACCGGCATGATGTAGTGATCGACGAACCCTCCCTCGTACGTCGCCAGCCCGGCCTTGTCGCGGAGATCGTTCTCCAGAGGTGTCAGTGGGCAGAGATTGCCGGACGTTTCGATCCAGATCACCCAGAGGACGCAGGGGATGTGAAGCCACCCGATCCGGTTCCATCGCAAAGCCGCAAGTCCGCCCAGCACGACGAACGCAACGAACGCGAAATGAAACACGACCAGGGCATCGGTGAGCAGTTTGTAGGTCTGTGGTGTCACTGGAGGTTAAGTGAAGGGAAGGGACAAGTGGTTCACTCGCTTCGACTTCAATCGTGGAAACACAGGAAACCGTAAGAAAACAGCCTTCGCGTCCTCATCCGACGCGCTCCGACGGCCGATACGCGGTTCGGAGCGGAAGGTCCGGCATGCCGACGGTCAGGATACCGCCGCGCCGGTGAGGATACCCCATTTGACGTTTGATCTGTCCGGAGTTCCGCCGATGTTGCTTCCCCCCGAGTTGTTCGACCAGGTCGTTTCCGCCCTGAGCCCCGCCCGCGCCGCCGTACCACTGACCGGCGGAGGCCAGCGTCAATCGGCGCGCGTGCCGGTCGCGACCCGACTGACCATCGTGCCGTTTGCCACGGGCGCCGAGGGCCTGGCCGGCTTCGATTTTCCGCTCGACCGCGACGGAACGCTCCGCATTCCCCTGGCCGACCCGGTGTCGGTGCCGGTTCGCGATCTATCGCGTGGCGGCATTCGCTTCATGACGCCCCGGCGATTGGCGCTGGACACGCCGTTCGTTGTTTTGCTGCCGCCGACGACCCCCTCGATGCCCGGCGTCGCTGCCAGGCCGCTGGCGATCGAGTGCACGGTCACCTACTGGCAGCCGGTGCAGCGCGATCTGTTCGCCATCGGGGCGCAGTTTCTTCGCGAACTCAAATCGTTTCGCGCCCCGGCGACCGCGACGACCATCCTGCTGCCCGGTTTCGGCGGACTGCCTGCCACATTGCGGCCAGCCGTGTGAGATTCGGCCGACGGTTCGCTTCATCCCCATTTCATTTGACGGTTCTAAGCCCTGCAAAACGAAAGGTTTGCACCTTGGCGAACCTGTCTCTGCGTCCTACCATGTCGCTCGCCGGCAAAGCAGGTTTTAGGGCCGCGGAAAGGCCCTGATCGGTTACGCTGTGCGGCGCGATCATGCCACGACCGAGCGAACTCATCCATCTCCCCATCCTGCTGCTGGCGTGCCGGCCAATTCGTTTCTCCCTGCTGTTCCTGGGCCTTGGACTCCTGACCGGCGGCTGTGCGACCGTCAGGGTGACCGACCCGCCTCGAACCGCGACCGAGCAGTTCCTGATTTCCGGCTCCATCACCGATGCCGTCGCGGCACTCTCCATGGACGGGCTGCGCGACCAGCTCGTGTTCCTGGAGACGGCGTATCTCACCGGCGATCCGCCGCCATCGGCGGGTACGCGCAACCAGATCATCGATCGCACGCGCCCGAACCAGGATCTCTCTTTTCTGCTCGGCGAACTTCGTGCCCGCATGCTGAAGGAAGGCGTGCGCCTCACCGAAACGCGCGAACAGGCGACAGTCATCGTGGAGGCCCGGACCGGCGGTGTAGGTGTGGACCGATACGAGTTCCTGCTCGGCCTGCCTTCCGTGGCGGTCTCGGGCAGCATCGGCGTAGACGCCATCGGAAGCGTGCCGATCCTCACGCCGGAGCTTGCCATCCTCAAGAGCACGCGACAATTGGCGTACTCGAGCGTGGCCTTCATCGCCTACCGCAATAAGGGCGGGGAACTGATCTCTCAGTCCGGACCTTTCGTCGGCAAACGGCTGCGGGCCGACTACTGGATCCTGGGCACCGGCCCCAACACGGTGGGCGACATACCACCGGCCGAGAAATGACCGATTCGCCCGAGCAAACTTCCGCCGTTCCCGAAGAAGCCGGGCGATCTCCACGGCGCAAGCCCGCGCGGCGACGCCGATGGCTTCGCTTCCTGATTGTGTTCCTGGTGATGCTGGTCCTGGTCGTTGTGGCGATCCAGGCCGTTCTCTGGAGCGACATTCCCCGAAACCTGGTGTTGGCGGCATTGCAGAAGACGCTGGGCGTCAAGGTCGAGGCCAAATCGGTGCAGACCGGCTGGTGGGGCGACACGCGCGTGGACGACGTGACGATGACGATCCCGTTGGAGGATCAGCCGTTCATCAAGACCGGCGTTATTCATGTCAGGCACAGCTCGCTGCTGTCTCTGGTTCTTTTCGGCCTTGAGTTGAAGTCTCTCGATATCGAGAGCCCCGAAGTGCACCTTCGCCAGTCGCCGGCGGGGCGGTGGAACGTCCTTGAGCTGGTGCAGGGAATGGGCGGGGGCGGTAATGGTGCAGCCGGAGGCGGAGGCGGGGGACCGGCGGCAAGGCCGAGCCTTCCGGCGATTCGCATCCGCGACGCGAATCTGCTGATCACCGACAACCAACGCCAGACCAACAAGATCGGCCCGCTGACGATTGCAGGCCAGCCCAGTGAAACATCCCCCGACCTGGTGTGGGAGTTTGCCGTTGATGCGCCAAAACAACTCGCGATCAGCGGCCGGGTGGCGACGGGCGGCGACTGGCGGCACCAGGCGAAGATCGACATTCTGGATCTGCGGCCGCTCCTGGCGTCGTTCGTGCCCAACGCACCGGACGTCCGCCTGAAAGCGTATTGGGAGGGACGCGCCGCCGACGGCGTGGCCGGCCGCCTTACGATCGACAACTTCACCGCCGACGGGCAGTCCGCCCGGGGAAGCCTGGCGATCTCAACCGCCGGGGGGAAGGTCACGGTATCGCCCGAAAGCCTGGAAATCATCGACTCTTCCGGCAAAGCCCTGGCGACAGCGGTCGGCGGACGGGCGACGTACGACACTTCGGGAATCAAAGTCTCAGAACTGCTGGTGCGCGGCGCGGGGATCGACCTTCTCGCCAACGCGAACTTTGTGCCGGCGACTTTCACCGGCGAGTTGTCGGCAAATTGGACGGCATCAGCCGCGCCGTCCTCTGTCCGACATGCGGGCACGGTCACCGCGAGCATCCTCCGGACCTACGACAACCGCATCGAAGCCCGGGCGGCGATCGACAGCAACGGCTTCCTGACGTCCAACACGGCCCGCCGCTGGGCAGGGCGAGTGGAAGTCTCGGCGGCCGGGCCCAACCTCGGGGAACTGTCGGTCGCGGTCAGGCTGCCGGACTTCAAGCTGAGCGGCCCGCGCGGCATGCTCGACTTGACCGGCCTGGCCGCGAGCCTGCAGGTGTCAGAAAAACTGGGCACGCGCCCCGGCGGCGTTCAGCAGGGAAGTTGGCCGGGAACAGGAATCAGCCTGGAGTCGCTACGCCTCGGCGACACCGGTCGCATTGCGGCCAGGGGATTCTTCCTGCCGCGCTCGAAGCATTGGTCGCTCAGCTTTTCCGGCAAGAGCCTGCCGCTCCCCAAGATCGCTCATGAGGCGCTCGGTATCGACCTGGAACTCGCCGGCGATCCCGACATCGTTCACGTGCGGTCGATCAAACTCGCGGCCAGCGAGACCGTCCTTCAGGCCAAGGGAAGCTACGTCTACAGCCGGCCGGAGCCTCTGTCGATCCTGGTCGAAGTCAACCACGCGCCGCCCACCACCGACGAAGAAACGCGCGTGATCGGCGGCGGCCCGACCCGGCCGCGACTGGTTGACGGGAAGCTCGCCGCGTCGGGATCGGTCACTGGCACCGTCGATCCGCCGAAGCTGGTCATGAACGGTCAGGTTCAAGGGGTGAAAGTTCGCCTTATGGACCGCGAGCTTGGCGATCTGAGCATCAATGTGAAGGGCTACGCCGACGAACACCGCCTGCAGCTATGGCGCGAGCCTTCTGGTCCGCCACTTCGGATCTTCGACGCCAACTGGGAGCTGGAAGCGATTCACAATCTGGAGCAGGACGCGACCACCCTGACCGTCGGCTTCAAGGACATGCCCCTGAAGGAGGTCGGAAAGTTCTTCGGCCGAACCGACCTCTCCGGAACGGCGACCGCGAACTGGGCGGTTTACATGCCGATCTACGGCGACGTCATCAGCCAGATCCGAGCCGGCGGCAAGGTGGAGGCGAGAAATCTGGCCGTGGGCTCGTACGCGATCGATTCCCTCGACGCCTGGACCGTTGTCGAAAACGGGCGGGCGGGTTTTGCGCCCCTGGTCGCCAGGCAGGGACAAGGGGTCTTTACCGCGCATCCGACGATCGCGCTCAACGGTACCAGCACGGTGGAAATCAACGACCTGCGGCTGGAGAACTGGCCGCTGGCGATTCCGCCGAGCACTTATTTCGCGATTAATGCATCGGCCCCGCGCATCGCGGTGACGCTGGACGCCAAACCGCCTGCGGGCACTGTGCAGTCGATCGCGCCGAACCTGCGGCTGGAATCAGGGCCGATCTCGGCGTCTTCGAAAGTACGGATCGGCGATGTGGACGCCGGCGACGTTCGACTGAGCGCAACACTGGACAATCGGTCGCTGAACGTCACCCTCCTGACCGCCAAGCTGTTCGACAGTCAGCTCGAAGCCCGCGCCAGTGCCAACCTGGACAACCCCAACGCCACGACGGCGTCCTTCATGATGACGGACGTCAATCCGGCGGAACTCTCGAAACTGATGCCCGACCTGAAAGACCTGTCGGGGACTTTCGACCTTCGCGGCGCCCTGGGGCCGATCGGCGGCGTCGACGCCTTGGAACCGATGGGGGCAACCGTCGCGCTGAAGTCGCGCGACGTCTGGTACAAGCTTCCGTCGAGCCCCAACGCGCCGCGGCCGCCGCCGGGCGTCACGAACCGTGGCATTCGGATCGGCGACGGTTTGTTCCAGGCACAGATACGGCTCGACGAGGAGTTCCACCTGGCCCGCGCGGTGCTTACGGACCGCTCGGGGATCATCGACGAATCGCAGGAGTGTCCGCCAAGGCGCAACGGCCGCCTGCCGGCCAACACGCTGGAAGCCGCCGGCGGCGAGATCAATTTCTGGGGGCGGGCGGTTCGAAACGAGAACGACCGTGGCGTCGAGGGGCTCAACACGCTGACGAGCCACTTCCGGATCGGATTCCGCTGTCTCGATTTGGATCAGATCCTGCAGGCCCTCAAGCCGGACGATAAGCCGGTGCCGGGCCTCGTGGATGGCAGCCTGGTGCTCTACGGCACGTCCAACCTCATTCGGCGTCCCGTCCGCGACGAACGGCCGGATCAGTACGTGAGGGTGCGCGTTCCCGACCCCGTCTACGCACAGTTGCCACGATGGATCGCCAGCACGCAGCCGGCAACCCAGCCTGCCGACGAGACCTACCTGGTAAGCGCGCTTCGGGCGATGCAGGGAGACGGACAGATCAACCTGCGGAACTCCGATCTGGGGAACGTCTCCACCATCTCGTTTCTGTACAACGCCATGCGTCTGGGTCAGGACGTGCGCCAGCCGACGGGAAGCGGACGACTCGACTTCCGAGTCGAGAACGGCGACGTATTCATCAATGCTTTCCGGTACTTCAACCGCGGTATCGAAGTGCGAGCCGTAGGCACCATTATCGACCTGGCCAGGTTCCAGGATGCAACCTTGCGGGCGACGGCGTACGGCAGCGTACGAACCCTGAAGGACGTGGAAATCCCCATCATCCGCAGCGTGGTTCCGGACCTGGAAGCGATCGTGGCGGCAATCCAGCAGGGTGGCACGAGCATCAGTGTGCGGGGAACCGTCGGCGTGCCGGAGATGCAGGTCGTCCTCTTCGACGAGCTGGGCAAGTCAATGCGCGAGCTGCTGCTGGGCGACTACCAGAATGCACAGAAGTCTCCGCCGCCGCGCTAGGTCACTTCACGGTCGTTACGACACCCGATGAGCCGCCCACGGTGGTTCCCAAGGCCTCGTCGTAATAGAAATCTGCATCCTTATCGACATCGATCGTCTTGGCGATCAGACGCCCCATGAATTCCAGGTTCTTGTCGGCGCGAAAGTCGGAACTGGGTGCCTCGATGTCGGCGGTGATCTCAAGATTCTTGGCTCCGCTGCTTCCGAAGGTACGGTTCCCGATCTGATAGATCTTCAGATTGCCGGGAATGGAGTTGTACGCCGTCAAAGCGGCGTCGTCGTCCATCGATACGTTTCCATTCACATAGATCGTGGCCGTGCCGGAGAACGACAACCGCTTGCTGTCGTTGATGGTCAGCGAAGTGAAATAGTACGTACCACCCGCAAGCGTGGTGTTACTGCTGACCGTATAGTTCTGGGAGATCCCCCCGGGGTTGGCCTGCGGCGACCAGATCGGTGACGTCGGGGCGGCGATCGGCGACGAGTTGTAAAGAGTGCTCCCGTGGACGTTCACGTCGGTGAGGGATCCTGACGGGCCCAGGACGACGGTTCCATAGACCTCGCCTTCATGGCCGTGGTTCCCGTCGATGGACCCGTTGCTCCCAAGGTATCCGTTTGACAGCCTGCTGCTGTGACTCGGATTTGTCGTTGTTCCCGAGTTGTACGACGCGACAAACAGGTCCTTGTCGGCATGGATACTGTTCAGGCCGATGATGCCGGTGACGCCGGACGAAACATACTGGGTCGTCTGCGTGACGATGAGGTCCTGCGACCGAATTCCCAGCACCACGGCCAGGGCCATGGGGATCGCACTACCGCGCGCCGCGGTGCGGTGGGCGGTGATACGAACCGCATCGGGCGTCGAAGACGACGTGTCAAACACACCCGTCTGGTTGTTCCACTTGCCGAAGACGATGTCGCCGGTCAGCAAGGTCAGTGGCTGGCCGTCCACCAGATTTGCGGCGGCGATGCTGATGGCGGCAGAGCGTGCACCGTCGGTGTCGCTCGGAAGATAGACCGACGCCGCCCGCGCCGCCGAATCGACCGCCCGCTGCATCTCGGTTTTGGCCAGTTGTACCCGACCCCAGTCGACCGCGAGCGATCCCAGTGCCATCAGTACCGACATCGTGATCACGCCATAGATCATCACCGTCCCACGGGCGCGGAATCGGCGCACGGCGGAAGGTGCAAATACACTGAGGCTGATCGATCCTGCGCGATTGATCACAAAGCGAGCATCGATCAAATGGGGTTCAAGCTTAAACAACTTCCTGAGTCGAAAGATTCTCGGACCTGATGCTCCGGCAGGCTGTCAAATTGGCGTGGGAATGGAACTGCCGTGGCGTCGCTTATCGAACCTCAGGCGGAATGGGTGACGAACTGATCATAGAGCCGTGAGTACTTCCCGCCGGCGGCGATTAGCGCCTGGTGGGTGCCACGTTCGATAATCTTTCCGGCATCGATGACCAGGATCTGGTCGGCTCGAAGAATCGTGCTCAGCCGGTGCGCGACAACGAAGGTCGTTCGTCCTTCCAGCAGCCTTTCGAGGGATCGCTGCACGAGCAATTCGGTCGCGGTATCGACGGCGCTGGTGGCCTCGTCGAGCATGAAGATCCTGGGGTCGGCGACGAAAGCGCGGGTGAAGCAGATGAGCTGCCGCTGGCCCAGCGACATGTTCCCGCCGCGTTCGCCGACGTCCGTCGAAAACCCATCCTTCAACGCCATGATCGCGTCGTACGTGCCGAGTTGCCGGGCCGCCTCGTGGACCTGCTCGTCGGTCGCGCCGGGCTTGGCATACCGGATGTTCTCCATCACGGTGCCGGTGAAGAGGTAATTGACCTGGAGGACTAGGCCCATCTGGCGGTGCAGGCTTTCGCCGGTCACCTCCTTGATGTCGCGGCCGTCGACCAGAATGCGTCCCTTCTGCGGCTCGTAGAAGCGGGCGATCAGCGAGATGATGCTGCTTTTGCCGCTGCCGGTGGCGCCAACCAGGGCAATCATCTGCCCCGGCCTGGCTTCGAAGTTCACCTCGTGAAGCACGGGCCGGTCCGGGTTGTAGCCGAAGGTGACGTTGTCAAAGCGCACCTCACCGACGATTCGCGGCAGTGCCGCTGCGCCGGGACGGTCGAGCACCTCCGGCTTCATGTCGAGCAGATTGAACACCCGCTCGGCCCCGGCCATCGCGACCAAAAGCTGGTTGTAGAAGGTCCCGAAATTGCGGATCGGGTTCATGAACCAGTCCCAGTACAGATACGCGGCAACCACCGCGCCCACGCCCTGCGAAGCGGGAAAACGCCCGGCGACGATCAGGTAGCCGCCGTAGAGCAGGATGATCAGCTTTCCGAGAAATCCGCACAGGTCGAGCAATGGCAGGTAAATGCCGTTCATGCGGGCGGCACGCACGTTGTTGTCGGTGTTGTTCTGCTGAAGGGCGTTGAACGCTTCGAGGTTCTCCGACTGCCGGTGGAACGCCGTCACCACCCGCATGCCGGTGATGTTTTCGGCCATGTTGGTGGCCACCTTGGTGTAGCCCTCGCGTGCCACCTGCCAGACACCGGCCGCCTTCTGCAGGTACAGCCGGTTGATCACGAACAGTGCAATCCCCAGCGGCGCGACCGCCAGGAACAATCGAATGTCAGTGATCGCGAGCATGATTGAAGCGATCACGATCATCATCGAGTTGGCGGTGATGGTGTAGATGCCCCAGACGTTGATTTCGCGCAGGCTGCCGATGTCGCTGGTGCATCGGCTGATGATGCGGCCGAGCTTGGTCTTGTCGAAGTAGCTCATCGACAGCATTTGCAGGTGGGCAAAAATCCGCCTGCGGATTTCGAACTGCACCTTCTCGCCGGCGCCGGTGGTGATGAGGATCGTCAGCCGCTGGAGGATGACCGAGACGACCGTCACGCAGGCCCAGAGCAGGATGACCACGACCAGTGTCGCAATCGCCCCCCGCACACTGGCCAGCGGCTGGCCGAATCCGATCAGGCTCGCGATCGCCGCAGACCACCGGGCCACGAACGACACCTCCGGCGGCTCGGCCGATGACGCGGGCGTCCGCATCAGCCAGGCCGAACAATGATCGATGATCGCCTGTGTGAATCGCGGCGACTGCAACTCGAGGAACACGTGGACCAGGCCGACGGCGGTGCCGGCGATGTACTGTTTTCGATGGGGCAGCAGCAGTGTCGCCATCCGCCGCAGTAACTTGGCGTCGAGCGGTTTGTATCGCGCGTCTTCCTCTTCATCCTCGGCGATGACCGGATCGACGGCGGGCTTGGTGGATTTACGGCGAAAGATGGCGGTGAGTACGGACATCAGGGGCAAGCAGTTTGCGCGAACGCAGCACGGGCTTCCAGCAGCGGCGGATTATGGGCAAGTTTACGAACAGGCAGAGTTGTCGCCGTGGAACCACCCTGGGACCGCCGAGCGCCTGCTCGGCACGAACACGGACCTGAATCGAAGAGCCGAGCAGGCGCTCGGCGGTTCCAGGAAGCGTGCCCATCGTCCTTCGCTGAGCTCAGGACAACATAACCTACCGCTGCCTCAGCCTGTTGGCGTGATAAGCCTGCACGAGGCGGTTGAGCAGTTCGATGTGCCGCTGCATCTCGCGGCCGCGTTCTGTCTCGGCCATTCGCCGCGGACGTTCCCACGACCGGACGGTGGTCACTTTCGGCACGATATCGACGCCGTCGCGAATCGCCGACTCCACCGATTCGAAGTGGTGGTGCAGCGCCAGCTGTGTGCGGTCGGCCTCAAGCACCAGCGTATAGCCGTGGTCGCCGTAGGCTTCGGAGAACGCGCCGTCGATCGTGATCGCTTTGCCACTGCGCTTCATCGGGCTCTCGCCCTTTTCGATCTTCACGGGCACGTGGCCATTGACGATAAGCCCGCGTTCGGGGCTCACCCCGAACTCGGTCATCACCTTGTCGCAGAACCAGGCCTCGTTGATCAGGGCGAAGTAGGGGTCTTTCGTCTCTTCGTGCGTGTGCTTGTCGGCGATGAAATCTCGCTCGAACGTCGTGATGCGATCCTTGCCGAACAGCGGCGACCTGGGCCCGCTCCAGAGGTACCAGAGCAGGTCCAGGTCGTTCTGCTCCTTCTGCTCCAGCGACCGCAGGATCACCTTGTCGATCGCTTCGAACATCGCCCGGCCCGCCAGCGCTTCGCCGTCGATCACCATCGGCAGGAAGTCGCCGTTGGCATCGACCGGTACGCATCCGTGGAAAATCAGGTGGTCGTCCCGCCGAAGATACATGCTGCCGAAGTTCACCAGGTATTGCATGTGTTCCCAGAGCTTCTGGCTGCTGGTGAACGACCTGCGAATGCGATCCAGGCAGAGTTGCTCGTCGGCCGACAGCGCGTACGGATCGGCCGGATTGATCGTCGGAAACAGCTTGTCGCGGAGGGCATATGACTTGCCGTCCACCTCAATGGTTCCGGCGGCGTGATCGATCCGGTGCAGCAGTCGCCGGTGGTCCATCTCCCATTCCGGATGGCGGGAGATCATCTGCCCTTCGAGCTTGAACTGCATGATCGCCGCCGCCTTCTGCATGCGGGCAACGAGTTCGTTCGGACGCATTCCCGATGACTTCGGCATGAACTGCGTCGCCGGGTCGTCGCCGTAGACGGTTCGCGCCAGGTGTTCCAGCGGGGTCAGGGGAATGCTGTACCCCTCGTCGAGCTGGCTCAGCCGTCGGTACCGCAGGCTGACGCGGAGCACGTGGCAGATCAGCGCCTCGTGGCCCAGTGCCGCGCCCAGCCAGGCCGCATCGTGATTGCCCCAGATGAACGACACGTTCGGCTGCTGTCGGAGGTAGTCCACGACACGGTCGCCCCGCGGCCCGCGGTCCCAGCAGTCGCCGCCGATGATCAGCTCGTAAATCGCCAGGTTACGGACCAGTCGCCCGGTGATGTGGATCAGGTGCAGGGCCTTGCCGCACTTGATCATTTCATCGACCACGGCTTCGACAAACTGTTCGCCGCGCTCGGGTGTGGGGGCGTAGAGCATCTCCAGCAGCAGGTCGTGATACTCCGGCGGGAAGACGGCCATCGCCCGCTTGTGGCTGAACCGGCTCGCCAGGACGCGGGCCAGCTCGAATTGCGCCAAAAGCGTGCGGATGGCGTAGGCGCGCAGTTCCTCAGGCTTCAGCGGGTAGTCGGCCAGCCGGTCGGTCACCTCCGCCGGATAAAAAATGAGTGTCAGGAACTCCCTGAACTGCTGTGGCGACATCTCCTTCGCGAACAGTCGCTCGATCAGCGGCCGCAGCGAGCCCGACGCATTATTGATGACGTGGCGAAGCTTCTTATCCTCGCCGTGAATGTCCGAAATGATGTGGATCGTGCCCTTCGGCAGCGTCAGAACGGCCGAGAGGCGGGCGATTTCGGCAAGTGCCGCGTCGACGTTCTTAAAGCGATCCGACAGGGCGCGGAGCATTGCCAGTTCGGTATCCGATGCACAGTCACTAAGCGGCGTGGTCATGGGACCGGGAAAGCTATACGGACCGGGCGTTGGTTGCGAGTGTCATTCCCTAACCTGAAAAATGCAGGACCACCACGGAGGACACTGAGGACACGAAGAAATCACGGAGAGTTTGCACGAATGTTGAGGTGAACCGCAGATTCCGCAGAGGTCGCAGATTGGGGAGAAGGCAATCTGCGACATCTGCGCAATCTGCGGTTCGGTTTTCATTCTCTCGGTTTGAGGCTGTCAGCCTCATGATGCACTCTGTGACATTACTCCTGGCTAAACACGGAAAATGGCCGGCACATGGAGCGCGCCTTTTCGTGATTTCTCCGTGTTCTCAGTGTCCTCCGCGTGATCCGCGTTTTCTGGGCTAGTACCGCAGCTCCAGCCCGACGACGAAGTTCCGGCCCGCGCCATTGCTGCCCGAGCCATGGACGCGATAGTCCTCGTCGAACAGGTTCTCGCAGGCCAGGGTCAGCGTGGCGTTGGGGTTGATGGTCCATCCGGCGCGGAGGTGGTACAGCTCGTAACTGGGCGTACCGCCGGGCGGAATGCGCTGGGTGTCGGCTTTGTCGCCGCTCGAGAGTTGGTGCTGTGCCGCAACGATCTGAACTGCGCCCTCGACGAATACCCGCCGCGACGGGTCGTCCCACCGGATGCCCAGAAGCCCGTTGGTGGGGATGAGCCGGCTCGCCGGCTCGCGATCGACCTGCGGACCGGACGTGGGGAACTGGTCGATCTCGCCGTCCTGCCAGGACCCTGCGCCGAAGAACGTGAAGTCAGGGTGGAACCGGTACGACAGGCCCAATTCGATACCCTGGATGTAGCCGTCGCCGGCATTGGCCTTGGTGACCACGGCGCTGCTGCCGATCGTCGCGCCGGTGGGACGGCGGACGATCATGTCGTTGATGTCGGTGTAGAAGTATGCCGCCTGGAAGCCCCAGTTGTCCCACGCACCCTTGAAACCAATTTCGTAACTGACGAACTCTTCGGGGTCGAGCCCCGGTGCGGCGATCTCCAGTTCGCCGCTGCGGGCGATATCCAGCCGCGACAAGTCCGAGAGGTTCGGAGCGCGGAAACCCTGGCTCACCCCCGCGAATGCCGAAAGCTGATCCTTGACGATGAAATAGTTGCCGCGGATGGAGCCGACAAAGCTCGTCCAGTCCTGCTCCAGGCTCGCCGCGTCCCCGGTCGTGGGATCGACGTAGGAGCCGATGTCAGCGGCGGCATACGTGAAACGCCCGCCAAGGGTCAGGTCGAAACGGTCCCCGATCGGGATTCGGTCCTGGATGTAAAGGCCGAGAAGGTCGTAGTTGGCGTTGTCGCCGACCGGGCCCTGGATCGGGTTGGTGGAAGAACTGGAACTGACGCTGTCGCGGTAGTACTCCACGCCGTACGTCAACTCGCCGATCGGGGTCGGGCTGGTCAGTTGCAGGAGCAGGCCGAGGCTGCCGACGTCGGTTTCGGAGATCGAGCGGGCGCCGTTGCCGCGGATGCGGTCTTCGCTCTCGAACTGGTGGTGCCAGGAGACGCTGGCCATCACATTGCTGATCGCGCCCGTCAACTGGTCGGCGTGATACTGGACATAAGTCAGGTCGCGGTACTGGTCGAGGTCGCGCTGCAGGTCCGACCCATTGGTGCTGCCGGCAAAGTTGATTCCGTCGACGGTTGAATGCGTGCGCGGCGCGTTGTTCTGCTGATATCGCTGGTGGGCGAAGACGAGCCGCTGATTCGGCGTCAGGTTGTATTCGACCTTCAGGTCGCCGGACCATTCGTCATAGCTGGTCGCGTCCTGCTCGCCGATGTCCTTGCCGCCTTCGAGGTCGCCGTACTTCTTGTACGACCCCGCGGCATAGACGCCGACCTTCTGGCCGAACGTGACGGTGCCTTCAGGGTGAATGGTGTACGATTTTTCAGCCGACGCGGCGCGTTGGTAGAGGGCGGCACCGAACCGCGTGCCGTCGCCGTAGCCGGTCGGGCCCTTGGTGATGGAGTTGATCGTTCCGCCGATCGCGTCGGAACCGTAGAGCACCGACGCCGGCCCCTTGACGATCTCGAATCGGTCGACACCCAGGGCGTCGATCGTATTGAAGTACTGGTTGGGACCGTCTCGGAAGGTCGAATTGTTGAGCCGGATGCCGTCCACGAGCAGCAGCGTGCGAAAACCTGTGAAGCCGCGAATGAACGGAGAGCCCTGCCCGGGCCCGGTCTTCTGCGCCATCACCCCCGGAACCTCCGCGACGGCCTCGGTCGGCGTTCGATAGCCCCGTTCCGCGATCTGTTGCTGTCCGACCACGTCAACCGCATACGGACTCTTCAGTGGCGCTTCCGGGAGACGGGTTGCCGTAACGACAATCGGCTCGCCGATGAGAAACGATTGCGGTGCCCCGTCGCCGGCAGCCCGGACGGGCGTTGCCGTGGCAGGTGCGGTTTCGGCGGCCGCCTGCGAGGCTGGCCGGGTGGTGGGGGCCGTGTCCTGCGCAAGCGATGACGACGTCATCAGCGGCTGCCCGATCGCTGCGGTGATCGCACCGCAGAGGATCTTCCATTGTTTCTGAGATGCCGGCCGGTTGGATGCCGACGAACGTGCCACCTGAATTGACTTGCCCATGCCTCGCGCTCCCTGAGTTCCCGATCGCGGACTCAGCCCGTAGAGTCCGCATGGGTCGGGGTTATACGGAGTCGGGCATCAGCCTGCCTTGCTCGTGCAATTTCTGCCCGCCGGCAAGAGCAGCGATGCACTCGACGTATGCCCGTTTGGCGGCGGCCCGCGCGCCGGCGGATCGGGGGTAGCCACGGGCAGCGGAGTACCGCTACCCATGGCACCCGAACGACACGCCAGTACCAAAAACGCGCTACACCCTCGGGCGCGGGGATAGTCGTTTTCTGCTTGCAATTCTCGGCGTTAAACTTAACATATACCGTACATGCAATCCTGCCGACGTCGGACGTTTCTGGCGTTCGGTCGGGGTCGGCTTGCGCTACTTGGTGCCTGGTTGCCGCGGGTGTGATCCGTCGTCGGCCGGGGTGTCGGACTGGGCGGCGGGATGAGGCGGGTCGTGTGGCTCGCCGTAGTCGTGGCATTGGTTTGACTCGGACGATCCTTCGCAGCGCATGACGTTCTGAAGGAGACGCGCACGAAGTAAGCGGGCATGGAACGTGGCATCACGCCAGTCTCGTGCCGTTCCCGCTTACTTCGTGCGCGGCTCCCTCAGTGCGCCATGCGCGTTGGAGGATCGGGCCGAGTGGTCTTGTTTAGGGAGGTGGGACGGATACGCAGGACGCTGACGCCGGCGGTCGGCTCGGGTTCGTTTGGCGGAATCGAGATTGTCTTGGGTTCGTTCGGCGAGTTTCGACGTCGCTCGGGCGGAGTGCACCGGCGGTGCGACCGCTAATCAGGCAGTGCGGATCGATCTTGGGTTCGTTCGGCGGATCGGATGATCGCCTCGGGTTCGTTCGGCGGATGCCAGGAGCGAGCGTGACGTCTCGATCCATCAGGGTGCACCTGCGGTGCGACCGCTAATTGGGCGGCGCGGATCGATCTCGGGTTCGTTCGGCAAATCACGATCGCCCTGGGTTCGTTCGGCGGATCCCGGAACGAAAGCAAGGCACAAGGTCATTCTGCTGACCTTGTGCCTTGAGGCGCGTGAAACGCCAGCTTTTCGATCCGGTCGCGGTCGCTTACGCCACCTGCTCGGCGGACGGCGCGACGCGGT
Source organism: Humisphaera borealis (assembly GCF_015169395.1). GTDB lineage: Bacteria > Planctomycetota > Phycisphaerae > Tepidisphaerales > Tepidisphaeraceae > Humisphaera > Humisphaera borealis. The sequence goes on along the minus strand of NZ_CP063458.1, from coordinate 3,904,105 downwards.
CGACGCGGCGCAACTGGGCCTTGCGGATTCGGCGCATCCGGCCGACGGTCTGCTGATCGACCGTCGCCTTTTTGGTCGGGTTGTCATTGGCGACGCGGATCGCATCGGACGCCTCGGCGGCGAAGAGGTCGGCGCCGATCTCTTCGGCCAGGCCTTCGGCCCGCTTGTAGATGCCGCCGCAGCACATGATCTGCATCTCCGGACAGCTGTTGACCTCGCGGAGGTAGTCGATGAGTTTGCGGACGGCGGGGACGCCGGCCGGGAGGGTACCGAACATGACGAGCAGTTCCGGGCGTTCGCTGCCGATGAGCGAGAGGACTTCGTCTTCCGGCACGCCGCCGCCGGCGAACTTGACGTTCCAGCCGTCGCACTCGAACAGGTCGGCACAGATCTGGCCGCCGAGCTCTTCGGGCTCGTCGTCGCCGCAGAAGATCAGGACCTTCTTGCCCTTGGGGGCCGACCGCGGCAGGCGGGCGGTGAGCTGGTCGGTCAGGGCGCGGTTCAGGCGGGTGGCGAGGTTGACGGCCGAGATCGTGATGCGGTCATCGCGATAGAGCTCCTGGACCTTTTCCATCGTCGGCCAGACGAGGTCGTTCAGGAGGTCGGCCGGGCTGATGCCGGCGGCAAGAGATTCCTCGACGATGCGACGGCACAGGTCGCGTTCGCCCTTGAGAAGGGGCTCGAGGTACTTCTGGGAGAGGGACGGGGTGACGTGGGTGCGGGACATCAGGGAACTCCGAAAGGTCGGGTGATCCTTAGTCGCCCCGCGTCACACAAACGCGATAGGCGACCGAAGGAGTTGGTCGGCATCCCGACCGGCGCCACATGTTAAACTGGGTAACTTGCGACAATTAGGGTATCGGAGTTGGCCGAAAAAATCTTTACCTATTTTAACATGCCAGCGGTCTATAGACTCGTAAGATCATACTTTTAATGGTTTTATATGCGAATGAGAACTTCCCGCGTGACGCCCACGGACAGCGGTCCGTGGGACCATCTGCAGTCACGCGACAGGCTCTCAGCGTTGGCCAGCTTACATCGCGAAGGAAGACCCACGGACTGCTGTCCGTGGGCGTTGTGGGTCGCTGGGGAACTGGTTGGGTGCCTGCGGTGCCTGCGATCGGTGCGCTCGGTGCCATATCACCCTGGCGCTTGCTTGATGAGGGATGCCTTCAGTTCCTCGATTCGGCTTTCGTCGAGGAAGTGCTCGACCCATTCGGCGGGGTCGTGCAGGTGATCGTCGGCCAGGCCAACTTCCTGGCGCAGGTACTGTTCCCAAAGTTCGTGGGCGCTGGCCAGCAGTTGAGCCCTGCGATGGCCGGCAGGGGTCAGGGTGATCTGCCCTTTGCCGGCACGGGCCCAGCCGCGGGAGATGACGCCACGAAGTGCGGCCTCGAAGTCGAACGACGGCATCTGCAGCAGTTCGCGCACGCGGGCCGAGGCAACGGACGTCGGAACCTGAGCCGGCATCGACGTTTCCGTGCCCTGCGGTTCGGACGATGGGTTTGCGGCAGTCGCGGGCGACGGCGACGTCAGCTCGTGCACGGTCTTGACGAGGTTCTCCTCGGCCATCGTCCGCCGAAGGCGCCTGCGAACGCGATACTGACTGAGAAGCCCACGTTTGGGCGCGACGAGCCAACTGACCAGGAACAGCCCGAACCCCGCCGACGAGATCGCCCCGCTCGCCGACGTGTTGAGGATCGACGGATGACTGAGCCAGTAGCCGATGGTCGTCGCCAGCAGTGCGTGCAAAGCGGCCAGCAGGAGCATGCGCTTCATGCGGTCGGTCCAGAGGCGGGCAGTTGCGCCGGGCGTGACGAGCAGCGCGACGGCAAGGATCGCGCCGACCGCTTCGAAGCTCGCGACCGTCGTCAGCGAGAGGACGGCCATGATCGTGTAATGGATGAACGTCGCCGGGATGCCCATGCTGCGGGCAAGCAGCGGATCGAACGTGCTGATGAGCAGTTGGCGGAAGAACAGGACCATCAGCAGCAGGATGCCGCCCAGGATGCACGCCATCGGGATGATTTTTTCCGGGGTGCGGATGAAGTACTCGACCTGCCCGTAGAGCACGCATCCGGGGTCGAGATCGGTCTGGCCGGCGAAGAGGTTGATCAGCACGACGCCGATCGCGAACAGCGTGGTGAAGACGATGCCAAGCGAGGCATCTTCCTTCACCCGGCTGTTGTCGCGGACCGCCTGCACGAGCACCGCCGCCGCCATGCCCATGGCGGTGGCGCCGACCAGGATCCAGGCCGACTGGAGAGACTTACCGATGAGAAAGCCGATCACGATGCCGGGAAGAACCGAATGGGCCAGCGCGTCGCCGAGCAGCGACAGCCCGCGCACGACGAGCCAGCAGCCGATCAGTGCCAGCGCCACCGACACCAGAGCACCCTCGACCAGGATAGGCCAGAAAGTCTCCAATCCGGGCTTATAGCCGTCGGGAGGGGAGCCGAGGATCCAGAGGAAAGGGTTCATAGAAAAGTCTGAACGCTGAATGCTGAATAAGAAATGCCCGTTAAAGCGAACTCGATCGACGTTCAGCACTCAGCATTCCGCATTCAGCATTGCCTTTACGGTATTGGCTTCCCATGCGGATCAGCCGTCGGGTAGTCGAGCATATGTTCGAGTTTCGCGAGCACATCGCGCGGCAGGATGTGCTCGATGTCTTCGGCGTCGGCATGCACATGGTCGCTGGCAATCTTCGCCTCCTGCGTCAGGAACAGTTCCCAGAGCCGGTGCGTCCGCACGACGTGGCGGGCCTCGGCGAAGCCTGCATCGGTCAGGATCATGGGATCGGGGCTCGACGGATCGACCCACCCGCGATGGGCGGCCAGACGCCAGTACTTGCGCACCGCTGCCGGCGTGGTGCCGCGGGCGCCGGCGGCATCGGAGACGCCGAATCGGCGGTCGGCGTTGTCGGGGACTTTTCCGCCGCCAGCCCGGCTTTCCATGATCAGGTAGAGCATGCGAAGGAGGTTCTCGGCCTGGGTACGGCGGCGGCGCTCCCACACCCGGCGGAGGCGCGGCAGCAGGCCGTGCCGTGGCGACAGCAGGAACGCCAAGCCGAACAGCGTGCCGCCGGCGATGACCATCAGCGATCCGGTGGGCATGTCGGCACCGAGCAGGCTGACGACCGCGCCGATCACTCCCGCCGCCGCCCCGAACATCGCCGCCAGCAGCACCATCCGGTGCAATCGGTCGGTAAGCAGGTAGGCGGTGGCGGCGGGCGTAACGAGCATCGCGGCCACCAGCACAACGCCGACGGCCTGAATGCTGATGACGATCGCAACGGTAACGAGGCCGGTCATCATCGTTTCGATCGCCTTGACCGGCAGGCCGATGCTGACAGCAAACCCTTCATCAAACGCCCAGGCCGCGAGCGATCGCCACGCCAGCGCCACACAGGCCAGCGACACCGCGGCGACGACCGCCATGTAGATGACGTCCGTCGCGGAGATGCCGGCGATCTGCCCGAAGAGGAACTTGTCGAGGCCGGCCTGTCCCGGGTAGCGGGCGGCGTTGTTCTGGATGTGTTTCAGCAGCAGGATGCCCAGGCCATAGAACCCGGTGAAAACGACGCCGATGCACTCGCCGGCCTTGAGCTGGGTGGTCCGCTGAAGGACCGCGATCAATGCCGCCGCCAGGAGACCCGCGACAAGCGCCCCGAGCAGCAAGGCCGGCGTGCTGCGGGCACCCGCCGCGAGAAAACCGAGGAACACGCCCGGCAGCACCGCATGGCCGACGGCGTCGCCGAGCAGGCTCTGGCGGCGCAGGATCAGGAAGCACCCGAGCACGCCGCAGGTGACGCCGAGCAGAATCGCCGCCAGCACGACCAGGTCCGTCGTGCCGATCCGGTCGTCCACCAGTTCACGGGCGAACCGGGCCAGGTGCGAGTACCAGGGCTCTGCGGTTTCGAATCGGGCAGCGAGAAACCGAGACCGAAGAAAAGTCGCCACGGATGAACACAGATGGGCACAGATGGGAGACATGATGTTCACCGAGCATTTCTCTTATCCGTGTTCATCCGTGTCCATCCGTGGCAAGTCCAGTTCATAGTCCCGTCGGAAGGTGGCCATGCTTACTGCCTTTGCCATTTTTAGCGGTCGCTTGTCCGCGCTCGGCTTCGGCGACAGCCTCGGCGACATCGGCGAGGATCGTCAGTCGTCCGCCGTAGGTCTTCTGGAGCAGTGCCTCCGTGAAGACTTCATCCGTCGGTCCGAAAGCGACCAGCCGCATGTTCAGCAGCACGAGCATGTCGAAGTACTGTCGGGCGGTTTGCAGGTCGTGGTTCACCACCAGCACGGTTTTGCCGGCGGCACGGAGGTCCTGCAGCAGCTCGACGATCGCAGACTCCGTCGCGGCATCGACGCCGGCGAAAGGCTCATCCATCAGATAGACGTCGGCTTCCTGCACCAGCGCACGCGCCAGGAACACCCGCTGCTGCTGACCGCCGGACAGGTTACTGATCTGGCGACTGGCGTAGGCATTCATGCCGACTTTGTTCAGCGCGGCGCGTGCGCGATCGCGATCGGCGCTGCCGATTCGCTTATACCAGGGCATCGCGCCGTAGCGGCCCATGAGCACGACATCGATCGCCGTCACCGGAAACGTCCAGTCGACACTTTCGCGCTGGGGCACGTAGGCGATCCGCCCGAGCTGCGATGCCACCGGCCGGCCGAACACCTGCACCCAGCCGCTGGAGAGCGGGATGAGGCCCATGACCGACTTGATGAGCGTGCTCTTGCCCGCGCCGTTGGGGCCGATGATGCCAACCAGTTTGCCGGCGGGAATCGCGACATCCACGTTCCAGAGGACGGGCTTGCGATGATAGCTCACCGTCAGGTCGTGGACTTCAAGAGCGGGGGGATTGGAGGGGGCAGGTGTCACTGGTTACTTGTCGCTTCTCGCTCGTTACTTACAACACGCTACTTGTTACTTGAGCGCGGCGACGATCGTGTCGACGTTGTAGCGCACCATACCTTCATACGTCTCGACGGCATACCCTTTGTGTTCTCCGGCGCCGCCCATCGCGTCGCTATAGAGTTCGCCGCCGAGCTTGACGTCCCAACCGCGGGCACGGCAGTCGGCGATGACGCGCTCGATCGTCTTTGGGCTGACGGACGACTCGACGAAGACCGCCTTGATCTTGCCGGCGACGATGAACTCCGCCGCCTGGTTGATCTCCCGCAGGCCGGCCTCGGTTTCGGTGCTGATCCCCTGCAGCCCTCTGACGTCAATGTCGTAAGCCTGGCCGAAATAACTGTAGGCGTCATGGCTGGTGATCAGGACGCGCTGTTTCCGGGGGATGCCGGCAAGCTTGGCTTTGACCTCGGCATGCAGCGCGTCCAGGCTCGCCACGAACGCCGCGCCATTGGCCTTGTACACTGCGGCGCCGGCGGTGTCTTTGGCCGACAGGTGCTCCGTGACGGCCGCAGCCGCCGTCGCCCAGATGCTGACGTCGAACCAGATGTGCGGATCGTGCGCACCGCCTTCGCCGGCCTTCCAGCCGAGAAGGCGCGACTCGGGGACGGCGGCGGCGACGGCGTGCGATTTGTCGCGCATCTGCTCTTCGAACAGATCGACCATCTTTCCTTCAAGGTGCAGGCCGTTGTAGAAAACGATCGCCGCGCCGGAAAGGTCGGCGATATCTCCGGGCGTGGGCTTATAGGTGTGCGGATCGACGCCGGGCCCCATGATGACTTTGACATCAACCCGATCGCCGCCGACACGCTTGACCATGTCGCCGACCATGGTGGTCGTGCAGACGACCCGGAGCTTTCCGCCGGTGGCAGGCGTAACGCCCTGTTTGCAACCGGAGGACAGCAGGCCCATCGCAAGAACAAGAACTGCAATCGAGAGCGTCGTTTTCATTGTGGCACCGAATTACGTCTGTTTGTAGCGCCGCCGCGATCGCCTTTAGAGGCGGAACGACATACCGGCAAAGATCCGCAGGTCGTCTGCGGCGGAGTTCAGCCCGGCCTCGGCTCCGCAGTCGAGCAGGACGTTGTCACTCAACTGGTACGTCAGCCCACCGCCGAGAGACGCCTGGTATTCGCCGTCCCCGTCGATCGGCTGGACACCGACATACTCGATGTAGCCGGCGAACGGGCCACTGATCTCCCGGCTGAGCGACGCGGTATGGACGAATAGCGTGTCGTAGCCGCCCCTGCCGTCGCGGACCCAGTCGAACTCGGCCATGACGGTCAGCGAGAATTCCGCAGGAAGGGGAAGGATGAGCGGAACGATCACGCCCCACTCCAGGTGGTCGTCGTTGCTGAAGGCGTCGGCACCGGTGGGGAGCTGGATGAACGGCATGACCGCCAGCGCGGTTTCGCCGAAGAAGCCGTCGCCGCCGTCGTTGCCCCAGAGGTTCACCTTCAGCCGGACCTGGGTGTCGCCATGGCCGGCGTCGGACGTCCCGGCCGACTGGGTACGGAGATAGGGATTGACGACCAACTGCAGGTCGGCGTTGTTGGTCAGGCCGATCTTCAGGTTCGTCGGCAGGATGGCGAGTTCCTCGGAGCCCCCTTCCTTTCTCCATTCGCCGAAGCTGAGTTCGAACTGGTAGTGGCCGGCATCGAGGGTGAAAGGGCTCTCGGTGGTGTCAGGCCGGTCGGGCGCCATTTCCCGCATCATGTCCGCGGGTGTCGGCGAGAAGAGGTTGTACGCCGACTTATCGACAAACTTCCGGGGTTCAGGACCGGCCGCCTGGCCGAAGACGCCTGCCGTCGACAGCAGGGTGACAGAGGCGACCGATAAGAACTGCCGAAGAAGACCTGGTGCGCGCGGATGGGATGACATGCGAGACTCCTTTCGATTTTGAGTGCTCAAAGTTAGACATAATATCGATCAAAAGGTAATATTCGTCAAGGTTGGTTTTCCTGTTTGAGTTATCGGAAGTCAGTCCGGCGAGACGATGCCCAGCATTACGGTCGAAAACTACGTCAAGCAGATCTACCTGGAGCAGCAGCAGACCGGAAGCGGTCGGGTGCCGATGGGGCGGCTGGCGGCGGCGATGGGCGTGGTGCCCGGGACCGTGACCGCCATGGTCAAAGCCCTGGGAGACTCCGACCTGGTGGACTACGAGCCCCGCGGGGGTGTGCGCCTCAGCCGCGCCGGGGAACAACTTGCCCTGCACGTCCTGCGTCGCCACCGGCTGGTCGAATTATTCCTGGTCAAGGTGCTGGGCCTGGACTGGTCGCAGGTGCATGCCGAGGCCGAAGAGCTTGAGCATGTCATCAGTGACAGGGTGCTGGAACGAATTGACGCGCTGCTCGGCCACCCCACGGTCGACCCGCACGGCGATCCGATCCCGTCGGCCAAAGGAAAGGTCGATACCAGCCGCCCCTCCAGCCTGGCGGACTGTCCCATCCGCGTGCCGCTGCGCATAGCGAGAATCCTCGATCAGGACGTGGGGTTCCTGGTGTTCGTCGAAAAGTGCGGCCTGATGCCCGGCGTTACGATCACCGTGCAGTCTCGCGATACCGCCGCCGATGCCGTCGTGGTCAAGCCCGACGGTCGTAAGCCGATCACCATCGGCAGCGCGGCCGCGGAGAAGATTCTGGCCGAGTGATCGGCAACCGAAAGGCGAAGCAGACGTGCAGGCCGCGGGCTATTGAATCTCCACCTTCCGGGCCGGCGCTTCTTCGATTTCGCCGGCGGTGAACTGTTCGATCAGACGGTTGACCTGCGCCGACTGCTCGTCATGCACCCAGGCACCCGCCTCCTCGATCACCCGAAGGTTGCACCGGCGGGCCATCGCGACCAATCGCACGCTGTGTTCGACCGGCGTAGGCCTGGCCTGACGTCCCCAGATCAGCAGGATGCGGCTGGCGACTTTCGGGAGCGACTTCAACAGCGGCCAGTCGAGATACCCGACAAGCAGCCCAGCATAGGCGTACATCGATCCTTCCCGACGCGCATTGGCCCGGACCAGTTCCACAAGCGGCTTGGTCACCGCCTTGGGGTTGTGAAAGCAACCCAGCAGGTACTGCGATAGCGAGTAGCTGCTGGTGACGGTTTCATAAAAACCGCTACCGAGCCCTCGCGTGGCCAGGGAGAAATGTCGTATCGGAACGGCCCACCGGGGCAAGTCCAATCCCGTCGGCTCGCTGCGTGGGCAGATGAATACGATGTATCCGAAGAGGCAGACATCCTCCGACGCCGCCTGGCTTACGTAAGCGCAGCTCAATCCCGCAGCCACGACATCCGTGCGCTGCCGGATCACCTCACGGCAGAAATCCTGGATGAGGTCAATGTACAGCCGGGCGGTATACCGGCGGCGGGGGGCATCGCTGTCCCCGAAGCCGAGCAGATCGATCGCGTAAACCGTGTGGGTTCGTGCGAGGTAGTCGACATTGCGCCGAAACTCCTGATGGCTGGCCCCCGGGTAAATGTTATGAATCAGAAGAATCGGGTCGCCGAGACCCTTCTTCTCGTAGTGCACATTGTTTCGCCTCCAGATGTGGTAGTTTGAGGCCATCTCGTCTGACTCTCAGATTCGCGCATGTTCGTGGTCCTGTGAATCTACACAAAAACCCGCCGCTTCGACCACAAAGGATCGTAGGCGGCGGGTCAAAATCGGCGAGGAAACTGCGATTGCTTCTTGGCGAACCGGCGATTCCTGTCGGCGTCCGGTCAGATTCTCTCCGCCGCAACCAGGTCCTCGTATGTTTCGCGCCTGCGAATGATCTTGTAGGTCGATCCGTCCACCAGCACCTCGGCAATTCGCGGACGGTTGTTGTAGTTGCTGCTCATCGCGAAGCCGTAAGCGCCGGCCGTGAAAACGGCCAACAGGTCGCCACGTTGAGTCTTCGGTAGTGAGCGGTCCTTCGCCAGGTAGTCGCCGCTCTCACAGATCGGGCCGACCACATCCACCACTTCCCCGTCCACCGGCAGGCGATCGGCGTTGCGGTCGGGGAAGAGATTCTTCGCGTCCGGCTTGACCGGCCAGACGTGGTGATAACTCTCGTACAGCGTCGGACGAATCAGGTCATTCATGCCGGCGTCGACGATGACGAAGTTCTTCGGCCCGCTCACCTTCCGGTAGAGCACTTTGGTGAGAAGGATTCCGGAGTTGCCAGAGATGTACCGTCCCGGCTCCAGCGCGATCTTGTAAGGCTTGCCCTTGAGCATCGGTACCAGCGCCTTGGCGTGCTCGGTCACCGGCAGTGCCTGGTCGGGCGTCTTGTAGTTCACGGCAAATCCGCCGCCAAGATCGAGCCATTCGATCTTGTGGCCTCGCCCGGTCAGCGTGTCGATCAGCTCGATCACCTTCGCGACCGCGTCAATGTACGGCTGCACTTCGTACACCGGCGATCCGATGTGAATGTGAATCCCGCCGACGTGCAGGTTCTTCAGGTTCCGGTACGTCTCGAAGAACGTTTCGGCCCGGTCGATGTCAACGCCGAACTTGTTGCCCTTGCGGCCGGTCGTGGTCTTGGCGTGGGTCTTGGCGTCGACGTCGGGGTTCACGCGAAGCGCACCGATCGCCTTCTTTCCCATTTCGCCGGCGATGCGGTCGATGTTTTCGATCTCGGCTTCCGACTCGATGTTGAATGCGGCGATGCCGACATTGATCGCGTCGCGGATCTCGTCGTCGGTCTTGCCGACGCCGGCGTAGATCATCTTCTTCGGGTCCCCGCCGGCCGCCAGCGCGCGAAAGAGCTCACCGCCGCTGGTCACGTCGAAGCCGCATCCGGCTTCGGCGAGCACCTTGCACAGGTTGATATTGCCGTTGCTCTTGACCGAGTAACAGACGGTGGGGTTGAGTTCCTTGAAAGAGTCGGCGACCTGCCGGTAGTGGTGCAGCAGCGTGGCTTTTGAGTACACATAGCACGCCGTGCCGACTTCGGCGGCGATCTTCGCAGCCGGTACACCTTCGCAAAACAGTTCGCCGTTCTTGTAGTTGAAGAAATCCATGGGGCCGAGAAGTGTAGCGAGGAAGAAGGCGTCGGGCGAGTGGGAGGCGTGCCGGGGCAGACGAGTCGATGCGTGTCGCGGTCGCCGCCCCTCCCGTACGTGTCACCTCTTTCCAGGGCGGGACGAGTGGTGACGGACGCTTAAGGCCGGGCGTTGCTTGTTTCCCGGATGTCACGCTTCGTTTACGCTCGGCATCGAACCAACGCTCGAACTACTTTACGGAACCTGATCTCTTATGGCTCGACCCATCCTCATCATCAGTGGCACCAACCGGCCCGGCTCCAATACGCGCAAGATCGCGAATGTCGTCCTCGGGCATTACCAGCGGCTCAACATCGCGGCAGAGATCTACAGCCTGGAAGACCTCCCGCCTGAAATCTTCTCGTCGGCGTGCTACATGGCCAAGCCGGCGTCGTTCGTCTCGGTGCAGGACCGCGTGCTGCACGCGGCAGGGCTGCACGTGGTCACGCCGGAATACAACGGCGGGTTCCCGGGTGTGCTGAAGTACTTTATCGACATGCTGAAGTTCCCCGAGAGCTTCGAGAGCAAGCCGGTGGCGTTCACGGGTGTGGCGGCGGGGCTGTGGGGAGCGTTCCGGCCGATCGAGCAGTTGCAGATGATCTTCGGCTACCGCAATGCCTATCAGTTTCCGGATCGGGTGTTCATCCCACTGGTCACCGGCAAGCTGACCGCCGAGGGCACGCTGAAGGACGCCGACATCGACACCCGGCTGGCCAAGCAGGCCGAAGGCTTTGCGAAGTTCGCGCACAAGTTCGCCTGACCGACCTGACCGACCCGCGGTGGTCGGCCGGTGCGGGCGGCCACCGCGGTCGGCGGAAGGCAGCGTCAGCGGCGCTGAATGCGCCATAGCAGCGTGGTGGCGATCACCAGGTTCACCACGTTGCCGGTCCAGATCAATGCGATCCCGTACTTCAGCGGGTTCGGCTTGCTCTCGAACTGGAACGGCACGGCGTGGCACATCTGCTGGCCGGCGACGATCAGCGTGATGCACAACAGCGCCGGCACGAAGCTGACGGCAAACGCGGTGAGGAAGTTTCCGCTGCGGAACATCATGCCCAGGGTCGCGCCGACCATCACCAGGATCAGGCAACTGGTGGAGAAGCTCAGTCGCCCCATCGCCTCGGCCCAGATGTTGTTGTTCAGGACGATCAGCTCGCGTCGCAGGCGGTCGCGGTCGGCGCGGGGGATTTCTTCGGAGTGGGTGTAGGCGTTGAGCTTGCGATGCTTGAGACCCTGGATCTCCAACGGCATCCTGACCTCGATGACGTCGGAGTAGTTGCCGCTGACCGGCCGGGTGCTGGCCGCACCGGGGGACCGGCCGTAAAGCTCGATCGTGACGACGATGGCGGAATGCTCGTTGTCGGGCCGGGCGCGGATGCGGAGCTCGCGGGCCCACTGGAAGGACCGGGTTTCGGTGCCCTCCTTGCGCTCGAACATAATGGTGCTGGGGCCGCCTGCCGGCACCGAGACTTCGTCGGCGGCGGCCGGGTCGATGACCGCCGGCGGGGCGGCGGGATCCAGGCTGACCGTGACGGTGGACTTGTCATCGCGCGATTTGAACTGCACGAACCGCTGGCCGTTGAGCTTGCCCTGCAGGTCGGTCAGGAAACGCCGGGTCTGGTCGCGGCGTAGAAAGTCGGCGATGTACGACGCGATTTTGCGGCTTTCCTCGGGCTTGTCGTAGAGCAGTTTGAGCCGGCCGACGTCCATGAACTTCGTGTCTTCCTTGATGGGGGAGGGGATCATGAGCGGCCCGAACTGGGTGAGCTCGATGCCGATCTGCGTACCGCCGCTGAACTCGCGCGGATACTTGATGCCCCCTTCCAGCCCGATAATCAGCGAGACCTGGTCGTCCTCCCGCTCGCGAATGTCGATGGTCGCCGAGCGGGCCATCATGAACTCCCGGGGCACGCGGAGCGACTTGTTCTTGTCGTCGATTTTGGGTGCCGGCGGTGCTTTGGTGCCGGCGGCGGGTTTGGTCGCGGGTGCCTCGGGCTTGTCCGGCTTCTCGTACTGCACGAACGAGACGCCTTCCAGCACCACCTGCTGGCGGTTGGGGTCACTGGGATCGGGCGGCGGAAGGTAGGCCTTCTGCGCGAAGATGTTGACCCCGCCGAATCGTATCTCGTGGGTGCGGTCGATCTTCGTCGCGATCAGCTTGGCCATGTTGGAATAGACGACCCGTTCGACTTTGAGCGTGTAGGTGGGAACCAGGAAGCAGAGAAAAACCAGGCTGATGACGGCGACGAGAATGCCGAACAGCAGCGCGGGGAACGACATGCCGAACACCGGTCCCAGACCGATGCCGCCGGCGCGGCAGGCGGTCAGCTCGTTGTCGGCGCTAAGCCGGCCGTAGACGACAGAGGTCGCAAACAGCGCCGCGATCGGAAGCGAGTACGCGAGCATCGCCGGCGTGAAATAGAACAGCATCTGCCCGATTTGCGCCGGGTCCAGGCCCTGTTGGGTGAGGGGCCGCAGGAGCCCGCCGAAGCTCATGATGCCCGCCAGCGTGCCGGAGGTCATCACGAAGATCTTCAGCAGGTCGCGGAAGACGTACCAGAAAAGGGTTCGACCCATGAAGCCACAACCTCGTGTTGTCGTAGCACAGGCTTCCAGCCTGTGGCAATCAGCGGCGGCCGCGCGTGCATCACAGGCCGGTAGCCTGCGCGACAGGGCGCGGCGTTTTGGCAAGTAGCTTCTTCACCACTGCCGAGAACTTCGCGATCCCCGGTTCGATCTGGTCGGGATGCACCGACCCGTAACAGATCCGCAGATGGTTCTGCGGGACGTGCCCGTCTTCGTCGGGCTGGAACGCGTATTCGCCGGGCACGTAAATGACGCCGGCATCCACCGCCGCCCCGAAGAGCGGCCCGGTGCGCGACGTATCGATCGAAGGAGGCAGCGTAAGCCAGACGTACAGGCCGCCGTGGGTATGCGTCCAATGAATCGGGTGCTCGGCATCGGGAAGATCATCCGAAGGGCTTCCCGCGCCGTCGCCGCCGCGACCGAAGTACTTTTTCAATGCCGCCAGCACGAGGTCCCGCTTCCTGCGATACACGCCGCGCAGCACTTCCGCGTGCTTCAGGTATGAGCCGTCGGCCAACGCCTCGGCGGCGATGTGCATGTTCAGGCTGCTGGACCCGAAGTCGTGATTTCCCTTCTGGGCGATCACCGCGTGCGCCAGGTCTTTCGGCATGACCGTGTAACCGAGCTTGATGCCCGGGGCGAACGGCTTGCTGAAAGTATAGCTGCTGGCGACGAACTGATTGGTGGTGTCGTAGCTCTTGATCGACCGCTCGACCGGACCGTCATACCGAAGTTCGCGATAGGCCGCGTCTTCCATGAGCAGGATGCGGTGGGTGCGGCTGTACTTTTTGACCAGTTCCAGCAGCCGCGGCCGCCGGTCGGCAGAAAGCGTCAGGCCCGTGGGGTTCTGATAGAAACTGGTGCAGTAGATCAACTTAAGCCGACTGATCTCGCCGCTGCGGTCGAGCTTTTCGAGCAGTTTCGCGACGGCATCGACGTCCATGCCGTGCTGGTCCATCGGGACGGCCATCACATGGGCCCCGAGGGATTGCAGGGTGCCGGTATAGACGAAGTAGCTTGGATTGGCGGCGATGACGATGTCGCCGGGGTTTACCAGGATGTCGCCGATCAGGTACAGCGCCTGCTGCGAGCCGGTGGTGACGACGATCTCATCGGGCCCGTAGCCCAGCTTTTCGACCGGCGTTTCCTCCAGGCTGGCCAGGTGCTTCAGGCACTGCCGACGGAGGTCGTTCAGACCCAGGGTGGTGTCATACTGCAAGGCGCGCCGGCCGCGGTCGACATCCGACAGGATGCGCCGGGTGATCTCCAGGCACTCTTCCACCGGCAGCGACCAGGGGTCCACCAGCCCCGCGGCAAAGTTAACCAGAGACGGATTCCGCATCGCCTCGGCGATCAGAAAGCTGATCGGCGAGTCCTTGGTGCGCTTGGCCTTATCAGACCAGGCGAGGGGGAGCGGGATGGGCGATCCTTCAGTCATAAGTGATTGCTCGAAAACGGCATGGTAGCGGCTTGCCGAGTCCCTTCAAAGCCGGGAGACAATCAACGCCGGTCCCCGCTGGTCCCCTTGCGGATCGGGGTCGATTGTGTGCGCCTCCGTTCAAAGCCAGCACCCCCGACGCCTACCGACCTCGCCCAGACATCAAAAACGACGTTCAACGGGTTTCCAATGGCTTTGATTTGGGAAATTCGATGTTTCCGCGCTGTGTCTGTCCCACGTCAAGCTTGAGCCGAGGTGCCACGGTAGCCTCCTTGCGCGAGGCATCGGCCCGACGACCCAGATGTTCGTATTTTATTCGGTTCGCAGACTAGTGCAAGCTTTCTTTTCGCCCTATCCACGGCGGGGCCGAACGCACGGTCGTGTGGCAGCCGGGTTTGCCCTCGCAAGGGAATTTCAGGAGGCGATGGAACTCCAGACGATACCCCATACGTCCGAATAGTGGATAAGATTGTCCATTTATCCCCAGATCCGCGCCGGCGGGCATCGTGCCCTGGGCGGAAGTCCGGACGACTCTCCCTCTCAGGAGCACCTCCCATGGCCGCTACCGCTACGCCGACATCGCTCTTCCAACAGTTGGGCGGCACCCCCGCCGTCGAAGCTGCCGTTGACATCTTTTACCGCAAGGTGCTCTCCGACGACCGCATCAGCCGCTTCTTTGACGACGTCGACATGGACCGCCAGGCCGCCAAGCAGAAGGCGTTCCTCACGATGGTGTTCGGCGGGCCGGCGAGCTACACCGGCCGGGACATGCGGCAGGGCCATGCCGAGATGGTGAAGCGCGGGCTCAACGACGGCCATGTCGATGCGGTCATCGAACTGCTCGGCCAGACGCTGGCGGAGTTGGGCGTGCCGGCGGAGAAGATCGGCCAGGTCGCCGCGATCGCCGAAAGCGTGCGCGACGACGTCCTCAATCGCCCCACGGGAAGCCCGCGCGGCACGCCGTCCAAGCTCGCGGGCGGCAGTTGCGGCTCTTCGTGCGGGTGCGGTAACTGACGCCGCGTTCTTAAGCGAAAGGGGGCCCGTCGTGGCCGCTGTGACCTGCAATAGCCTCACCGTTTCACTGGCAGACAACGAAACGGCGCTGGAGGGTCTGCTCCGCGCGGGGGTGGACGTACCCAATTCCTGCCGGGGCGGCGCGTGCCAGAGTTGCCTGGTGCGCGCGGTCGAAGGCACTCCGCCGCCGGCCTCGCAAGCCGGCCTGAAAGACGCCCTCAAGGCGCAAGGCTTCTTCCTGGCGTGCATCTGTCGACCGACGGCCGACCTCAGCATCGCGCTGGCGAGCGACGCCGTTCCACGCGTGCCGGCGCGAGTTCGTTCCGTCGAACGATTAACGGCCGACGTCGCCCGGCTCACACTTCACTGCGACGCCCCGTTCGACTATCGCCCCGGCCAGTTCGCCAACGTCGTCCGGTCCGACGGCCTGTCCAGGCCCTACAGCATCGCGAGCTTGCACGGCGACGAACCCTACATCGAAATGCACGTCCGCAAGGTGCCCGGCGGGCAGATGAGCGGCTGGATCTACGACGACGCCGCCGACGGGCATGAACTCGAACTGCGTGGCCCGGTGGGCGAGTGTTTTTACACCCCCGGTAAACCTCACCAGCCGCTGCTTCTCGTCGGCACGGGAACGGGCCTGGCCCCGCTGTACGCGATCGCCCGAGACGCACTGCGGCAGGGGCACGCCGGGCCGATTCACCTTTACCACGGCGCGATCGACGAAGCCGGTTTGTACATGGTCCGCGAGATGCAGTCGCTGGCAGCCAATCACCAGAACCTGCACTACACCGCCTGTGTGAAGTCGCCGCGCGAACCTCTCGCCGCGCCATCGGCAGACCTGCGCATCGGCGAGCTGGAGCAGATCGTGCTGAGTGATCTCGGATCGGCCAGGGGATGGCGGTGCTTCCTCTGTGGAAACCCTCAGTTTGTGGCATCGCTGCGTAAGAAGCTCTTTCTTGCCGGCACGGCAATGAAAGAGATTCACTCTGACGCATTCCTGATGCGGCCGACGGCGTGACCCGGCTATTTCACAGTCCACGCCACCGTCGGTTCGCTCGTCGGTGTCTCGCCGTCCTGTAGTTTCCCCTCCAGAACACCGCTTCCGTCAACCGTTTCAAAACTGATCGTAAAACGAGACGGGTCGTTCGGATCGGTTTGTCCTGCGAACAGCTTTAGCGACGCGGTCGACTGATTCGCCTCGAAGGCCCGAGGCAGGGGGTCGAAGTCCATCCACGAAGTCATCGCGACGTCGGCATACGGGAACGGCCGAGGTCGCCAAAGGGATACTGCCAGGCCGAGTGGCACGTCCCAGCTTTGACGCTGGGCGGGTGGCACTCGACGAACAACCACGAGCCGGCGGACGCCGCCGGGCGTCGTTCGCTCGTGCAGATACAGCACCGGTCCCTGGGGGTTGGGGGACATCACCCCGGAAAGCCGTTCCATCTCGGCGAGTGGTTTCGGCGTTGTCGCCGACGAGAGGAAGGGCGGCGTGTTGCCGGCCCAGGAGGGGACTTCTTCACAAACCACGTCCGTTGGCGCCGCGGCGAAGTCGCGGCATTCGGCCATCCAGTACCAGAGCCTGGCCTGCAGCCAGAGCGACGGCCCGAAAAGCCATAGGCTCAGGGCTATCGCCAAGAGAAGGATGACCAGGGCAACCCGCCGAAACGATCGCCGATGGCGAAGGGCCGGCCTTGGGGCGTACTGAAGCTCGGTGGGCGACGAGGTCAAGGCCGCCATGCTACCCGCGCGCCGGTCGCAGCCTATACTTCCGCACATGTTCCGCCTGAGCCGTGAAGTCCGATTCGCCATCAACGCCCAGCCCGACGCCCAGCTGTCCGGGCGGCCGAGCAACGCCTACGGCGGCTTCCCGAGCCTGACGGGCCTGGGGCACTACTTCACACTGGAAGTCACCCTCAGTGGCGCGCTTGATGCCGCCAGCCAGTACGTCCGCAACATCAAAGACATCGACGACGCCGTCCGCCGTCTGGCGATCGGGCGGATCGAGCGGCATATCCGCGAGCGGACGTTCGGCGGAGGAGCGCAGGTCGTTGTCGAGCTTTTCGGCATCCTGCGTGATGCCTGGCCCGGCGCGACTCTGGAGCAATTGAAATGGGGACTGTCCCCTTTTCTCCATTACGCCGTCCGGGCAGAGGATTTCCAACCGGATCGACCGGAGCATTCCATGGTTCGTCTGAGCCAGAAGTTCGAGTTTTCCGCCTCGCACCGCCTGCATAATCCGTCGCTCAGCGACCAGGCCAACCGCGACACCTTCGGCAAGTGTAACAATCCCCATGGCCATGGGCACAACTACGAAGTGCAGGTGACGCTTGCTGGCGAGCCTGATGCCGGTGGCGTGCTGGTGGACGTTCCCGTGTTCGAGCGGATCGTTGCCGAGGCCGCGATCGATCGTTTCGACCACAAGAATCTCAACGTCGAGCTGCCCGAGTTCGAGGATGTCATCCCCAGCGTGGAGAACATCGCCCGGGCGATCTATCGATTGCTGAAGCCGCGGTTTTCGGATTCGCGCGGGAAGCTTGCGAGCGTGACGGTATGGGAAACGCCCAAGACGTCGTGTGAGTATTCAGAGTGACTCATGGTCGCTGAAGCGACCACGCCATCAAACGCGCGCCGCGCGGTCGAGCGTCACCGCGAGTTGCTGGAAGACGAGCGACACGTTGACGTTCGCGTCCAGGAACGTCTCGGCCCGTTGCAGCGCGTCGACGACTGCACAGGCCTGTTCGAGCGCGTCTTCGTTGATGGTGTCGCCGTCGGCGACCTGTGCCATCCGCCGGCGGCAGACTTCGCCGGCCAGGTGCAGGTACAAGCCGATGCCTTCGCGGCGGGCCTGGTCTTCGCTGCCGAGCGGATCACGCTCCACCTGCTTCTTGGCGTAGGCATCGGATGACGCCTTCAGCCACGCGGGGAGATCATCGGGCGGGCGACCGGTGAAGAGCGTGTTGATCATCGCCGACAGCTCGTCGGCCTTCTCGATCACGCCGTCTTCGATCCACTTCAGCGAGACGCCAAGCGAGCCGTTGGCGTAGCTGGCGGCTTTGCGGGCGAGATTGGCATCGACCCCCCGGCGGACCAGTTCCTTCGCAGAAATTGCCTGGTCGAGTGCCGCGAAACGCACCATCTGGCTGCGGCTGCGGATGGTCTGGAGCAGGGCATCGGGCTGGTCGGTCAGCAGCATGATCAGCGTGCGCCCGGCGGGCTCTTCGAGCGTCTTGAGCAACGAGTTCTGCGCCTGCGCCGTCATCAGATCGGCCTGCTCAACAACGAACACCTTGCCCCGCCCCATGACGGCCTTCCGCCCGGCGGGTTCGATCAGCTCCGGACGAACGACGTCGATCGACAGGCTGATGCCCTTGCTCTTGCCTGTCTTGTCGTGAAAGCGGATGAGTTCCTTGGTGACGACGTGGTAGTCGGGATGGTTGCCGGCGTCGATCAGGTGGCAGCTTTCGCAGTTGCCGCAGGCTTCGATTCCGGTGACGGCCTGGCACAGGAACAGCTTGCCCATCGCACGCGCGGTGGTTGCCTTACCCACGCCGGCCGGGCCGGCGAAGATGAGACCGTGCGGCAGCCGGTCGGCGGCGTAGCTGCGGGTGAGCCAGTGGATCGCTTCCGACTGGCCGAAGATGTGAGAGAAAGTGCTCATGGCTGAATCACGAATGACGAAAATCGAATGGCGAATGAAACTCGAATGCTCCGACAACCAATACGGCTAATCCTGCAAGTGATGGCGAAGCGACTGCCTGTTTTTCAATGGAGTATTGAGCCTTCACTCGTCATTCGAGTTTCTTCATTCGTCATTTCGATCGCACTCCCCGCCACACATCCTCATGCACAATGTCTTTCTCTCTCGCGCCATTGATGACGCGGTACCGTGATGGGTCGGCGTCCACCTGAGACAGGTAGTTTCGGCGGACCTGCTCGTGGTACTCCATCGGGCGACGTTCGATGCGGTCTTTGTCGACGATCTCGGGCACCTCGCCGAACAGCGTGACCGACAGCGCCTTGGGCTTGACCCGCCGCATGCTGGCGTCGGCGGGCATGTCGAGGATGACCGTTAGGTCCGGCCAGCGGTCTTTGATCGCAATCCCGGCGACGGCGCGGATCTCGGCCGCCGTCAACCCGTCGCCGCCGAGCTGATATGCCAGCGTGCTGCTGACGAAGCGGTCGGACAGCACGAGCTTGCCGGCGGCGAGGGCGGGGAGAATCGTCTGGTGCATCATCTGTGCCCGAGCCGCCATGTAGAGCAGCATTTCGCACCGCATGCCCATTTCGTTGTTCTGGGGGTCGAGCAGGATCTGGCGGATCATCTCGCCGATTCGGGTCGCGCCCGGGTCGCGCACCAGCAGGACGTCATCCTCCGGGAAGCCTTCGGTTGCAAGCCGGCTTCGCAGCAACGCCGCCTGGGTGCTTTTGCCGCACCCTTCGGTGCCGTCGAAGACGATGAACTTTCCGCGCAGTGACTCCATATCGTTCGGAGCCGAGTATAGCGATTCGGCAAGGCGTGGCACACGGCGGCGCGACGAACAAGTTGGCCCGGGTGCAACAAATTCCGAGCAGCCGAAAGAGAGAGCACCACCGAGGCACGGAGACACGGAGGGCAACTCGACTCCGGTAGCTGCGCCTGATTGACCAGAGATGTAGAACCACAGATGCACACAGATCTTCACAGATAGAAATCAAACGATTCGGAACGATCTGTGCAGATCTGTGTGCATCTGTGGTTCTACTTTTCGTTCGGCGAGTTGAGCTGTAGCCGAGATACCGTCCGCGTCTCCGTGCTGATGCTTTTGCCGCGCCAGCGTTCACAGCCGGCCCACATGCACTTCGGTCCAATACTCCATGAGGACATGGCCATCGACCTGGCACCGATCAAAAATCTCCCTGAGTGCAGCCAAGACATCGGTGCGTCTCAGGTCGCCGGCGGGAGGGGTGTAGGAGCTGCTGAGCAGTCGGCCTTCGAGGCCGGCGTAGTCAAACTTCTGCGATAAGGGGAACCGGGCGGTCCGCACCGATTGCGGTGCGTAGAAGTCGGCGATCTCGGTGTCGGTGATCGCGTCGTGCCGAACGCGGGCGTAGTCGGTGCCGAAGGTGTTGAGCAGGGCTTCGTATTGCTCGGCGAAGGGCGAGCCGGTGAGTTTGCGCGAGTTCCAGAAGAGCGACACCCCGCCGGGCGTGCCGGCTGGGCCAGGCCGGAGGATCCGCCGGCACTCGGCGGCGAACGCCTTGCGGTCGAACCAGTGGAACGCCTGGCCGGCGACGACGAGATCGACCGATGCGTCGGCGAGCGTGGTCGCCTCGGCCGAGCCGGCGACGCTGGTGAAGTTCCGTTCGCCGGCCAGCATCTGCTCGGCCGCGGATCGCATGGCGGCGTTGGGCTCGACCCCGATGACCTGATACCCGCCGCGAACGAACAGCGCCGATGAGATTCCCGTCCCCGACCCGATGTCGGCGACGGTCATGGCGTCGCGCAGAAAGCCTGTATCGCGTAAGAAGTCGAGGACGACCGGCGGATAGGTCGGGCGGTGTTTGACGTACGCGTCGACGCGGTCGCTGAAGCGGGACTTGGGGTCGGGCGCATCGGGCGTATCAGGCATGGGCTCGATCATAGCGGCGGAAACGGCCAATCCTGCCTCACTCCTCTTCCACGGTTCGATAGCAGAATACGGCGCGGTAAACGCCTTCCACCTGTTCGCGCGGAACGGTGCGGGCAGGGTAGCGGGCATTGCGCGGCTCGAGTCGGAGAGATTCGTGGCCGTCGTCGCCGCGGTGGGTGTAGACGCGCTTGAACGTGGTCTGCCCGTCGTCGAAGCGAACGAAACAGTCTGCGCCGTCTTTCCATGCCGCCGCGGGGGAGAAGATCACGATGTCTCCCTCGGTGTACTTGGGGCTCATGCTGTCGCCGGACACGCGGGCGGCAAAGGCGTCGGGGTCGTTCACGCCGGGCGCGGTGATGTAGGCGTCGGCGTTGCGTGGCGGATAGGACAGGTCGGTGAAGTCGCTCGGATAGCCGGCCGACACGCGATTAACCACCGGCACGGCGGGCGAAGAAACCGATGACGCCATCCCCGCGCCCGAAGCGACAGCCGTCCCCAGCGAAACGGATTCGATGTTGCTCGTCGAGCGGTCGGCCAGCTCTTGGAGCACGCCGCTGAGATAGGCGTCGTCCAGATTGAGCGGGCCGGATCGCGAGCCGGCGGCCGGCGACGCATCGGTCGCCCGGCCCGGCCCATTCTCGATGCCCGATCGCTGGCGGATGAGTTGCTGCAGGACCGCGCGCACGTCGCGTGGCGTGCGCTGCAGGTTGGCCTGGCTCACCAGTTCGTTAGCGGGAAAATTCAACGCCTGCTCGATCCGCCTGAGCTTTTCGTCACTCGGCGGATTCGTCACGCGGCCGGTCTCAATGAGTGACAGATACGCCTTGGAGATCCCGGCGGATCGTGCCAGCTCATCGAGCGTCATGACGACTCGAAGCCGGGCCCGGCGGATTCTGGTGCCCAGAGAATGTTTGGAAGTCGTCGCCATCGATCACAATTCTGAAACGCAAGAAAGGATCACCAAGCTCTTGCGAGGTCGCCGGGGAAAGCGTGCATGGGTTCTGATCCGTGCCGATCTGTGTGCATCTGTGGCTCCATATCCGTTCTTTGTCAGAGGGTTTCGCTCGGGCGGGCACCCCTGTCGGCATTCTTACATATACCTAACAAGGTGTTGTCGTGTCAACACAAACTTTTGTCTCCCTTGGCAAGCTGCGCAGTCTGTGCGCGCTACTGCCGAGAAGGCGCGCATCATCGACCGGCTCTGACGCCGAAGTGGGCAGAGTTGAAAGGGGCGAACAAACAGAATGTCGCCGCGGGGTTTTCCAGAATTCACTTCAAAACATCGGAATTCCCTGCGTTTTCGAAGGATCTCAGAAAGTCGCAGAGAAAATTTCCCGACGTGGCACAACCTTCGCAATAGGGCTAAGCGAGGCCGTCACGGTGGCGGCCGCGTGACACGCGAGTGTCGCGGTTCAATAGGAGCGCGGTTGGTTCCCACGGGCGGAGTCGCCCGACCGGCGGTCGGTCGGGCGACCCCTCACCCGAGGGTTGCTCCAGATACCAAACCAGCAATCAAGCAACACCGAAGAGCCTCAGGCAACGTCCACTACATTTGAATGAAACCCCACCGCAGAGTGGGATCTACAAGCCTCGTTTCCTCCTCCGCCAGGCCGCACGGTACTACCCTCCACCGTGCGGCCTTTTTCTTTTCACGAAAAACAGAGATCACCACGGAGGCACGGAGACACGGAGGGCAACTCGACCACGGCAGCTTCGCCTGATTGACCAGAGATGTAGAACCACAGATGCACACAGATCTGCACAGATGGCAGTCAAACGATTCTGAATGATCTGTGCAGATCTGTGTGCATCTGTGGTTCTACGCTCCGTTCGGCGAGTTGACCTGTAGTCGAGGTACCCTCCGTGTCTCCGTGACTCCGTGGTGATCTCTCTCTCTCTCACGCCTTCCCCAACCCGACAACCTGTGTGAAGTGATACAGAAAGATCCCCGCCGCGATCGACACGTTCAGGCTGTCGGTGCCGAGGTCCATGGGGATCGTCACCTTCCGGTCGCACGCCGCGATCTCTTCGCCGGTCAGGCCGTGCGCCTCGTTTCCGAATGCGATCGCAAACTTTCGCGGTCGGCGAGCCTCGGCGATGCGCTCGGCGGCGGGGTCAAGCACCGTGGCCGCGACTTCCACACCCCATTCCCGTTGCAGCCGGCCGATGTCGGCCACCAGATTCTGGGATCGCACGATGGGCATCTTGAAGATCGTCCCCATCGACACCCGCACCGACTGCCGCCAGAACGGGTCGTGGCAGCGCTCGCCCAGCACCATGGCGTCGGCCCCGAAGCCGGCCGACAGGCGGACGAGCGAGCCGAGGTTCTCGGCGTTGGCAATTTCGCCGCAGACGACCAGCAGCAGATTCGGTTTGTCCTTGGCAATGACCTGGTCCAGCGACATCGCAGGTTTCCGCCGGCCGCAAGCGATCACCCCGGTGTGAAAATCGAAACCGATGACCTGCTCCATCAGCGCCGGCGAAGCGGCGTAGAGCGGCACCTGGGCCGGCACGACATCGGCGATGCCCGCGACGCGCGGCTCGGCGACGAAGACGGACAGGGTCTGGTAATCGCTCGCAAGAAGCCGTCGCACGACATTTTCCCCTTCGGCGATGAAGAGCTGCCCCTCGCGGTCGAGAACCTTGTCCTTGAGCTTCCGATAATGCCGGACGCGCGGATCGTCGAGAGAATCGATGTGAATGGGCGATGATGGCATAAAGGCGATGGAAACACCGACAGATCGGCGCGATCGATGGACGCGGGTCGGCTCAAAATTACCGTCTGCCGTCCGTCTCGACTATGATGTGGGGATCGCTAAATCCAAGCCATTCATGCGTCATCGCATCCGCCACATCACCGAGTACACGTACGACGAGCAGGTACCGCTTTGTCATAACGTGGTGCATTTGCAGCCGCGCGACACCGATCGGCAGACCTGCCTGTCGACCTGCATCAACATCACGCCCGAGCCGGCGTCTCGGCGGGATCGGCTGGATTTCTACGGCAACCATGTCACATCGCTGACCTTGCAGGAGCCACACGACCACCTGCGCATCGAAAGCAAGAGCGAAGTGGACGTACGCCCGTTTCAACCGCCGGAGTTGTTCCGCTGGCCGGCTTGGGAAGAGGTGGCTCAGCAGATCCGCCGGCGACTGGAACCTGCGTTTCTGGACGCACGCCAGTACACCTTCGATTCGCCTCATATACCGCGGCACCCAGACCTGGCGGCGTTCGCGGCGACCAGCTTTACGCCCGGGCGATCCACCTGGGACGCGGTCGAAGAACTCAGCGAACGGATCCACAGCGGCTTCAAGTTCGATTCCACCGTGACGACCATCGGCACGCCTGTGCTTGATGTGCTCAAGCATCGCCATGGGGTCTGCCAGGACTTTGCCCACCTGATGATCGGCTCGATTCGGTCGCTCGGATTGGCGGCGCGTTACGTGAGTGGCTACCTGGTCACTCATCCGCCTCCGGGTAAGCCGCGGCTCGTCGGGGCCGACGCGTCTCATGCCTGGGTGTCGGTCTTCTTCCCCGACTACGGCTGGGTCGACTTCGATCCGACCAACGGCTGCATCCCGTCGTACGAACACATCACCGTCGGCTGGGCCCGCGACTACGAAGACATCAGCCCCGTCAAAGGCGTCATCGTCGGCGGGCAGGGCCATGCGCTGACGGTGGCGGTGGATGTGGAGCCGATTGCGGCGGAGTAATCGCGACGGAACTCACGATCGCGCAATGACGAATGACGAAATTCGAATGGCGAATGAAGCTCGAACTCCGAATGTTCAAATGACCGAAACCAATCTTGGTCATTTGCAATTGGAGCTTCATTCGCCATTCGAATTTCGTCATTCGTCATTTCATCCTCACTCTCCCCATTCCGGTTTCGGCTCGCGCGTCATCAGCCCCGTCAGTGCGTCGATCGCATCTCTTCCTTCGAACAGTACGGCGTGAACGCCTTCGGTAATCGGCATGTCCACGTTGTGCCGGCGGGCGAGCTGCATCACGCTGCGGGTCGTGGGCACGCCTTCGGCGACGCTGTCCATTGTTGCCAGGATTTGCTCGAGCTTCTGACCTTTGCCGATGCGCTCGCCGACGGTGCGGTTTCGGCTGTCGGGGCTGAAACAGGTGGTGATCAGGTCTCCCAGCCCGGCCAGGCCTGCGAAGGTGGCTGCCTTGGCGCCCATCGCCACGCCCAGCCGGGTGATCTCGACGATCCCGCGCGTTACCAGGGCCGCCTTGGCGTTGTTGCCGGCGGCGAGGCCTTCCAGGATGCCGGCGGCAATCGCGATGACGTTCTTCGTCGCGCCCGCCAGTTCGACGCCGGTGATGTCGTCGTTGGTATAGACGCGGAACCACTGCGTCGAGAAGACCGATTGCACGCGGCGGGCAAGGGCTTCGTCGTCCGCCCCGGCGACGGCAGTCGCCGGCAGATACTTGGCAATCTCGGCGGCGATGTTCGGGCCGGATAGTGCCGCCAGCGGATTGCGCGTCCACCCGCCAAGGGCATCGGCGATGATCTGCGTCGGCCGGAGCAGTGTGCCGTTCTCGATTCCCTTGGCCACCGTCACGACCGGCACACCAGCAGGCACATGCGGTTTAAGGCGAGCCCAAGCCGACCGCATGTACTGTGTCGGGATCGCCGAGAGAACCATCGTCGCCCCGGCGAAGGCGTCGGCGTCGTTGGCCGTCAGTCGGACCTCTTTGGGGATTCGGACACCCGGCAGAAGCTTGCGCTGTTCGCGATCCTGGAGGAGGCGTTCGATCGATTCTTCGAACGCGCCCCACATCGTAACGCCGTGCCCGCCGCTTTTGAGCAGGATCGAGCAGACGGTCGCCATGGCGCCGTCGCCGAGAATGGTGATTTGTTCAGGCATGCGTCGGAGGTTGTAGCCGCCGACCAGCCGATGGCAAGCGACGGATCGCAACCGGTTGGAGCCGAGCTCTACATCACGCGCGTTCGAACTCGGCCTTCACTCCGCGATACTTGCATTCCAGGCAGTCCGACATCTCCACCGGCTTGTCCCCCATTCGCAGAAACCATTTGACCGTCGCGGCGAGTTGACCCACGGGGTAGATCTTCCAGGAACCACATTTCGGGCAGCGAAGTTCTTCTTCGTCGGTGTCTTCGTCGAGGTCCGCCAGAATCTCCATCGCGCGGTCGGCGTCGTCCGCGGGGACGAGCAGCTTAAAACGCTTGCCGACACCCGCTTCGCCTTGACGCACGACGAGCTTGGGCGGGACCGAGCGAATTCGGGCTGATTCGAGCAACAGTGCTGCTTCCCGAAGCGCGCGGATGTTGTCGAAGCGGGCGACTTCCGCCAACTCGATCGGCACGCCGTCTGTTTCCGTCGCCGGGAGCGTCTGGGGTTGGTCATCGGCCGGCTCGACGTCGTCAGAGGTCGCGACGCGCAGAACTTCGCGGGCGCGGGATTCGTCCTCCTGGCGGACCTGCACTTCGACGGGGACGAGTGCGGCAAACTGGAGGCCCAGGCTCTGGACGTTTTCGTTGACGGCGACCGCATGAATGCCAGCCGCCTCCAGCACATTGACCCGCATCGCGGCTTCCTGCACGTTGGCGCACTTCTCGATCGTGACAAGATTGTCGCCGGCGTTTGCCGCCATGCCGGCAGACGCATACGAGAGCGTTGGGGGTGGTGACGGCTTGGACGCGTCTTTGCCCTCGGGTGTGGTCATGTCACGAGTATAGCCGCTTGCATGACAGGACGGCGTGGGCGTGGCGCAACCATAACTTCTGCGCAAGAGCTTAATTCTTCACTTCTGTCCAGAGCTTGCCTTCCACCTCGCGGAAGCCGGTGAAGCTCTTCTCCAGCCGATCGATCATGCCCTGGATTTCCTGCGGGCTGGCGCCGCCGGTCTTCAGGGCGTCGCGAAGTGCGGTTGCGGCGTCGTTCAGGTCGTTGGCACCTTCGGCGAACTGGCGCGCAGAGTCGTAGACGTTCAGGTTCGCGACTTCGTTGGCGGCGGGCTTGTAGAGCAGCCGCCAGGGGCTGCGGCGGATCTCGGCGCTGGCGGCCTGGAGGTTATCGCCGGTGGTCTTGAGACTCACGATGATGCCTTCCAACTTGCTCTCGTTCCGGCCGATGATCTGCTTCAGCGAGGCGGTCATCTCCGTGGTATTCGCGACCGTTTTCTTGACGTCTTCGAGTGCGGTTTGTGCGCTGGCGAGCGTGGTGTCGAGCTTCTCAAGCATCGCCGGCAGTTTCTCGTTGATCGAACCGCTCGCCTTGTTGAGGTTGGCCATCAGGCCTTTCCAATCGGTCGAGCTGGGGCCGATCATGTCGGTGATGCTCTGCATCATCGCGCCGGTTTTGTCGGTAACGCCGTTGTACTTCTCGACGATCGGCGGGATCTGCCCCTTCACATCGGTCACGAGCGCGGTCGCCGAATCGCCTGTGCCTTTAAAGCTGTCCAGGGCGGCGTTAGCCTTGGGGATGGTCATGCCGCGGATGTCGGCGGCGGCGAGACGGGCGTCTTTCATCGTCGCGGCGAGGTCCGGGCCGGCCTCTCCCAGGCTCGCAAACAGTGCCGACTTGGGGTCCGGTCGGCCGGGAATCATGTCGGACTCGGCGTATTCCTTACCGGCACCCAGGTGGTCGATGTTCAGCGCGGTAGCCCCGGTGAGCGTGGTCTGAATGCCGATTCGGGCGGCTTCTTTCAGCTTGAAGCGGGCCGGGACGGTGAATGTGACCTGCAGTCGCGGGTCGGCACCCTCCAGCCCCACTGCTTCGATGGTCTGGACCGAGCCGACCTTCCAGCCGCCCACCCGAACGTCGTCGCCGATGCGAAGTCCACCGAGGTCGTCGGAGAGCTTGAACGATACAGTGCGCGTGGACCTGCCTTCGGTGAATCGGCCGGCACCCTTGATCGAAACGATCACGACGGCGATCAGCACCGTTGACACCACGATGAACAGGCCTGCGCGAAGGGCGTTACGTTCTTTATTCATAGGTGTTGAGGAGTCAGGAGCGAGAAGCCAGTCGTCAAAAGCCAAAGACCATCACTGGCCGTCTGCGTTTCGACATCTGACTTCCAGGTCCGGGCTCCTTCCTCAAATATCGCTTCCCAGCAGATCGACCTCATAGGCTCCGCCGCGGCGGCGGTCGGTCAGGGGGCCTTCGGTCAGGCCGTGCACGAATTGCCTGACCAGGGGGTCCGTACTGTTGCGCATCTCGTCGGGCGTGCCGGAAACGATGAACTTGCCGCGGTCGAGCAGCACCATCCGGTCGGCGATGCGGAACGCCGAATCCATCTCGTGTGTCACGACGACACTGGTCACCCCGAGCTGCTTGTTCAGATCGATAATGAGCTGGTCGATCTCGGCGCTGGTCACAGGATCGAGTCCGGCGGATGGCTCGTCATAGAACAGCGCCCGAGGGTCGAGCGACAACGCCCGGGCCAGTCCGGCGCGCTTCTTCATGCCGCCGGACAGCATTGCGGGCATTTTGTCGGCGTGCTCGCGCAGGCCGACAAGCTCGAGCTTGATCTTGACCATGATCTCGATGGTCTCGTCGGGCAGGTCGGTGTGCTCTCGAAGCGGCAGGGCGACGTTGTCGGCAACGGTCATCGAGTTGAACAACGCCCCGCTCTGGAAAAGCACGCCGATCGATTTACGGTAGTCGTCCAGTTCGACAGGGGTCAGCGATCGCAGGCTCTTGGGCGGCTCCTGGCCGGGGGGATGGACGAGGATGTCTCCTTCGTCGGGCCGGATGTTTCCCATCATCAGACGCAGCAGCGTGGACTTGCCCGACCCCGAGCCGCCAAGAATGACCAGCGTTTCGCCACGCTCGACCTTCAGATCGATCCGGTCGAGGATCACCCGGCCGCTGAAGCGTTTGGTGACCGAGGCGACATGGATGGCGGTGTCTGACATCTTAAAGTGCTGCGTCGAAAGTACTGAGTGCTGAGTCGAGGACAGCCGGGGTTGAGTCTGTCACTCAGCGCTCGGCACGTTCAACTCAGCACTCTCTTCTCACCATCCGATGGCGTAGAAGACGGCGGTGAACATCAGGTCGACGATGATCAGCGCGACAATGGTCAGGACGACGGTTCGAGTCGTGGCGGCACCGACGCCTTGTGCGCCGCCGGTCACGCTAAGCCCCAGGTGACACGCCAGGCTGCTGATCAGCATTCCGAACACACCTGCCTTCACCAGGCCGGTCACGAAGTCTCGTATCTTGATAGCTTCGAAGGTGTACGTGATGTATTTGCGAGGTTCGATGCCGAGGAACGCCTGCCCGACGACCATTCCGCCGAGCACGCCGGTCAGATCGGCGACGACAGCGACGCAGACCATCATGATGGTGGTGCCGATGACGCGGGGCAGCACCAGGAAACGGACCGGGCTGATCGCCTGGGCTTCGAGTGCTTCGATTTCCTCCGAAACGACCATGCTGCCCAGCTCGGCGGCGATGCTGGCACCGGCGAAACCCGTCAGCACCACGGCGGCGACGAGCGGTCCGAGCTCGCGAAAGACGGCGATTGAAATGATATCGGCGGTTCGGTCGACGGCGCCGTAGCCTTTAAGGACCGGGGCCATCTGAAGGGCGAGAATAGCGCCGATGCAGAAGAGCACCAGCATGACGATCGGTACCGCCTTGACGCCGACGCGAACCATCTGGGCCCAGAGGTTCTGCCAGCCCAGGCGACGCCCGCGACCGGACACCAGACCACGGGGGGCCGAACGCATCGCATCGCCGAACAGGAACCCCACCTGACCGATGAACTCTAGCATGCCGACCGCGGCCGAGCCGACGGCGACGACTGGACGAAGCAGGGGGTGCGTTCCGACGGAAGAAGGGGGTGATGCGGCCCCGCGGGCCTCGTCTGCCTGAACCCTTCGGGCTTCGATTATGGTTTCATCCTTCATCCGTCAGCCCTGGTCGTTACCCCTCTACTTCGTCAACGCTTCGGCCTCGTCCTTACAAATGACAAAGATGCTGCCCAGTCTCGCGATTTCCAGAAGGCTTTTGACGCGGGGCTGCAGGTCGGTGAGAAGCACGCGCCCGCCGGACTTGCGAACCTTCTGCAACGATTCGACCAGGACGGCGATCGCGCTGCTGTCCATGTAGGGGACCTGTCCGAGATTCAGAATCAGTCGCTTGGGGGACTGCTTGTTGAGCAGATCAAGGACTTCGGTGCGGAGTTCGGGGCTGTTGTGAAGATCGATCTCGCCGCGAACGCTAAGCACCAGCGCATCGCCCTCCACGCGTGCGGACGGGACCATTTCAGTGCTGGTACGCAACTCACTCATTCGAATCTCCGTGCGGGGCCGTTCGTCGACCAACCCCCATCTTGTTGCATCGTCTGCGTTCCCAAGCCGATTCTACTCGCCTGACGGCATCGACTCACTCTTTGCCGACTCACCTTTTGCTCGTCGCTTGGTCATGGTCAGTAGCATTCCATCGGGCTGGGGGCTGTATTCGACGCTGTCCATCATCTGCTTCAGGCAAACCAGCCCGAGGCCGCCCGGCTCGCCCGGGACATAACCGCGAACAGGGACATCCTCCGGGCTGATACCGTTGCCCCAATCCCGCATCCGCAGTCGAAGGACAATCCCGTGATGGGGCTCACTAACGGGCTCGGCTTCCAGTTCGATCGGACGACCCGTCTGATTACCGTAGGCGTGCCGGATGACGTTCGCCATCGCCTCATTGACAACCAACCCGATTTCCGCGACGGCCGCTTCGTCGAAGCCGGCGGCACCGGCGTACGACTCGACGGCACGGCGGACCTCGGCGAGGTTAGCGGTGTCACTGCTGACACGCAAATGAAGCTGGTCCGGCGGCACTGCCGGCTTCGGATCTTGAACTTGTCGACTGCCCATCGACTCCTCCGGCACTAACGTTGCATGCGCGCCAACCTACCTGGGTTGGGTCGTCGGTGCGATCGAGGCTTTCCATCGATCGATCGCCTGGGCGCGCTCCTGTTCCGAGCCATAGTAATTGTAGCCCATCGTTTTACCCGTGATGCGCCGCAGGGCCTCGATCGCGTAGAACCGCTCGGCCGGGTCGTCGCTGGAAAGCAATTCCACCAGCTTGGGAACCGACGCTTGATCCTTCCGCTGAGCGGCCCCCTTGATCGCCGGGATTCGACCGGCCGGGTCGTCGCTGGTCAGCGAGACGGTCGGACCGGAGCCGGGCCCGCAGCCGGTCGTCAGAAGTGCGATGGTCGCGGTCATCGCGTATGCCGCATGACGAGCGATGCGTGCTTTGCGCTGAGGAAACATCAAATAGCCCTTACGCGACTCGATCGCCGGCCGCGGAAATCACCCGTCAGGCCGTCCGACGTATCGTCGCCGATTGGCCTGCTTCTGCAAGATATCGCGCTTCCTGCACTTTTTGTTGTCGTCGGACGGGTTCACTATCCCCCGAGCCGCACTACAATCCCGTGCAACCAAGCTGAAAGGAAGTTTCCCTATGTCCATCAAAGCGCTGATCGCGTCCGGTACAAAGCTGTGGCTCGATTCCATTGACCCCACACTCGTGGCCGAAAACCGAGGCTGGGGTGCCACCGGAGCGACCTCCAATCCGATCATCGTCTCTGATCTGCTCAAGACAGGTCGCTGGGATGAAGAGATTCAGGAGCTGATCGACGAAGGCAAATCGGATACCGACATTGCCTGGGAGATGACCGACCATCTCGTCCACGATGCCCAGGAGGTCTTCTATCCCGTCTATCAGCAGACCAACGGCAACAACGGCTACGTGAGCTTCGAACTCGATCCGCTGCTGGAAGATGTCAACAACCCCGTTCCGACCGCCGAAGCAATTCGACGTTACATCGAGCTCGGCAAGAAGTGGGCGGCGGGGCATGAGAATCGCATGATCAAGGTTCCGGCGACGGAAGCCGGTCTCGGTTGCCTCGAAGAGCTTGCGGCGGCGGGAATCACACTCAACGTCACGCTGATTTTCTCCGAGCGGCAGTACAAGATCGCCCGCGACAACGTCTGGCGCGGCGCTCAACGTCGCAAAGAGGGGCTGAGCAAGTTCAAGAGCGTGTACAGCATTTTCGTCAGCCGTGTGGACGTCTACACCGAGAAGTACGTCCCCGAGCTCTCCCCCGCTGCACAGGGACAGGTCGGCATCCTGAACGTCAAACGGCTCTGGGCGCTGAACCAGGCATTCTGGGCGGACAAGAAGCTCCCGCTTCAGCAGGAGATCATCTTCGCCAGCACTGGCACCAAGAAGCCCGAAGATCCGAAAGACAAGTACGTCGCCGCGCTGGCCGGGAGTGACATTCAGACCAACCCGCCGGCGACGAACGACGCGATCCGCCAGATGAACAAGCTGTTCACCCGTCAGGTCGATAAGCTTCCTTCGCAGGAGATTCAGGACGAGATCGATGCGAAGGTGAACATCGCCAAAATGGAAGCCAAGCTGATGGAAGAAGGCACATCGAAGTTCGCCGAGCCACAGGTGGCGTTGCTGAAGCTGATCAAGCTGAAGCGGGAGTTGCTGAGTTCCGCGAAGTAGTCGGGCCGAAGCGTATCGACGCCAAGTGTCCGGGATCAAGAAAAAGACAAAGCCCCGTGTTCGAAGCGAAGTCGCTCGAACACGGGGCTTTTTGTTTTCAATCAACTGCGGCGTGCGCTCAGGCCAGCGCGTCAACGGCGACCTGACGGATGACCGGGTCTTCGTCGAAGTTGTCGGCGACAACGCGGAGCATGGTGGTCGCTTCGGGACCGCCGAGCTTCACCAGGGCCATGACGGCCGCGCGACGGACGAAGGACAGATAGAATCCCTCGGCGTTGCGGACGACTTCAACCAGCGGCGCGACGGCGCGGGCATCGCCGATCGCGGCCAGGGCGCGAATCGATTCGGCCGACGCTTCGGCCATCTCATCACGGATTCCGGCGATCAGTGCTGGGACAGCCTTCGTGTCACCGAGCTTACCGAGGCTCGTCGCCGCAGCGGCGCGGACGACCGGGTGGTAGTAGCCGTCGGCGTTGGCGATGACATCGGACAGTGGCTTGACCGCGGAGTGATCACCCGTTGCCCCGAGCGCGGCGGCTGCCTCGCTGGCGACGTCGGCCGATGTATCGCGGAGTGAATTGACCAGGGCGGCAGTGGGAGTGGTGTTTGCCATGACTGAATCGGCGGATTGCTCCGCCGGCATCTTCTCGACCGCGTCGGCTGGTGCCGTCATGGTAACGGCTGAGACCGCCGGGTTCGAGTCCGTCGTCGGGGAGACTTCGGTTTTCGTCGCCTTGGACGAAACTTCCGGTGTCGCCTTTGCCACAACAACCGATTCCGGCTTGCCCGCCGTCACCGTCTGGCTGGTGACGCTCGGCTTGGTCGCGGGCGCTTCGATGGTCGCGGAACGGGGGGCGGCAGTGTGACGCTTGGGGGTGCTCTTCTTCTTCATGAAACTCGTATCCTTCCGTGGACAGTAAAACAAATCTTCCCTCCGGATCGGTGAACCCGGCACATGGGAACACTGATTATCGCCCGTTCACCCTCGGCGCGTGCATTGGATTGTCCGGATTGTTGAGGAAACTTCGCAGGAAAACATGCGGCGTGGATTCTGAGTCGCTGGAACAGCTTCCCAGCCCTCAAGTCGCGACGGTTACCGAGACATTATTGATGGACTATTGCCATGTCGGCCGCCGGGGCGAGTTGACGTCCGCAGACGTTGGCGGCGTAGTAGAGGGATGCGACCACTTGCAGCCCTGTTTTTCCTCCTGATCCTTCCG
The DNA here is from genome assembly GCF_015169395.1 of Humisphaera borealis. Classification (GTDB taxonomy): domain Bacteria; phylum Planctomycetota; class Phycisphaerae; order Tepidisphaerales; family Tepidisphaeraceae; genus Humisphaera; species Humisphaera borealis. The sequence continues at coordinate 3,870,788 of NZ_CP063458.1, read as the reverse complement.
CACACCTGCCTTGCCGCCGACGTCGTTGTCTATGGTGCCACCCCCGGCGGATTCTGCGCGGCGATCGCCGCGGCGCGCGAAGGTGCCTCGGTCATCCTCCTGGAGCCGACCGATCATGTCGGCGGGGTTAACACCGGCGGACTCTGTTTCAGCGACTCCAACCAGACCGTGCGCAGTACGGTTCTGGGCCTTTTCGAAGAATGGCATTCGCGTATCGAGAAGGACTACCAGGCGCGGGGGATCGCACTCGACTACAAGGTCTCGCAGAAAGATCAGGCCAAATGGACCTACGAGCCTCACGTCGCCGCGAAGATCACCAATGCAATGCTGGAAGAAGCGGGGGTGCGTGTCGTAAAGAAGCAGGTGCTCCGTAACGTGAAGAAGGAAGGCACGCGCATCACGGAACTGGTCGCCGGCGACACCACCTACGCGGCAAAGGTTTTCATCGACGCGACCTACGAAGGCGACCTGATGGCCGCAGCGGGTGTGAGCTGGACGATCGGTCGAGAAGGCACGAAGGAGTTCGGCGAGTCCTTGGCCGGAAAGCGGTATCCCAAAGCGCCCATGGCGATCTCCGGGCTCGACGACGCCGGCAAGCCGCTGCCGCTGATTACAACGATCGATGCCGGAGCCACGGACGAGGGCGACAAGAACGTCATGGTCTATAGCTTCAGGTTGTGCCTCACCCGGGATCCGCTCAACCGCGTTCCGTTCCCCAAGCCCGACGCTTACAACCCGGCACGATTCGAGGTCGTTCGGCGATACTTCCGGCAGGAAAAGCGCCCCATCATCCTGTGGGATCTCTATCCGCTGCCCGGCGGAAAGCTTGACGCCAACAACGGCATCGGCAAGCAGTTTTCCATGGGCTTGGTCGGTGCCGCCAACGGTTGGAGCGAAGCCGACGAAGCCGGGCGAGCGAAGATTTGGGAAGCCCATAAGCAGTACACCCTCGAGCTGTATCAGTTCCTGACCACCGACCCCGCGGTCCCCGAGAACCTGCGCAAGCAACTGGCGGAACTCGGCCTGTGCCGCGACGAGTTCGCCGAATATGGACACTGGTCGCCACAGCTCTACGTTCGCGAAGGACGCCGCATGAAGGGGGTGTATGTCATCAGCCAGAAGGACATTCTGGAGGATCCGAAGAAGGAAGACCCGATCGTCGTGTCGTCGTTCCCGATTGATTCCCACGACTGTCAGCGCGTTGGTACGAAAGACCGAGTGGTGAACGAAGGCACGATCATGCCAGTGCGAATGGCCGGCCGTGGCCATGGTTACCCGTACCAGGTTCCGTACCGCGCCATCCTGCCCAAGCCGCAGGAGTGCCAGAACCTGCTCGTGCCGGTGGCGTTGTCGTGTACGCACGTGGGCATCTCTTCGATTCGTGTCGAGCCGACCTGGATGATTCTGGGGCAAAGCGCCGGAATCGCCGCGGCGATGTGCGCGAAGCAGGATGTCCCGGTACAGCAGTTGCCCTACCCGGCTTTGCGCGAGCGGCTCCTGGCACAGAAGCAGGTGCTGGACCTGCCGGTCCTGCCGGCGAGCCCCGAGGCACCCCGCGGCGATCGAGCCCTCGACCCCAAGTCCTTCCCCGGAATCGTGCTCGACGATGAAGTGGCGGAGTTGAAAGGATCGTGGGGCCGATCGAGCAGCTTCAAGCCGCACGTCGGCGTCGGATACCGGCACGACGACCGCCGGGCCGACGGCCAGTCGATCGCCACGTTCCGGTTTAAAGCGCCGAAGGCGGGGCGGTACGAGGTTCGAATGGCCTACTCGCCGCACGCCACCCGCGCCACGAAGGTTCCCCTGGTCGTGCAAAGCGGCGGACGAAGGTTCGAGATCGCGGTTGATCAGACCCAGTCAATGCCCGCCGGCGAGGCATTCCGCAAGGTCGGAACGGTCGAACTCGGAGCCGACGACGAGACGGTCGTAACCGTGACCAACGCCGGCACGGACGGATTCGTGATTCTCGACGCGTTGCAGTTCATCGAGTTGCCGCAGTGAGAACGAGAACGACGAGACTGGTAACGGCGGACGAACGCCTCGCGAGTTGAAGCCGGCAGGACGGCCGAAGAGCAGCTCAGTACATGACGAGAAAGCCCACGGACGGATGTCCGTGGGCTTTTCGATGGTGAAACGTCCGCGTGCGATTCCCGATCTGCGGGTCGGTTAACGGAACTTGAAGTTCGCGATGTCCTGCCAGGTGACGAACACAAAGATGCTCAGCAGCAACACCAGCCCGACATACTGAGCGATCATCTGCGTTCGCGGCGAGGCGGGCTTGCCCTTGATCTTCTCCAGCAGCAGGAAGGTGAACAGGCCGCCGTCGACAATCGGGATCGGCAGGAAGTTCACGACCGCCAGGTTGGCCGAGATCATCGAAAGGAACCAGATGAGCCAGTCCGGGCCCTTGGAGGCGATGTTGGTTCCGGTCTGGAAGATACCGACCGGCCCCATCAGGTTCGTGGCGCTGACGTCGCCGGTGACCATGCGCTGGAGCGTCACGTAGAACTGCAGGATAAAGTCACGCGTTTCGATAACGCCCCACTGGGTTGCCTGCACAAGCCCGCTGGCCAGACGCTTTTCCTTGGTCGGGCTCAGTGCGAGCCCGGAATCGTAGCGGACATTGCGGACCGCGAGGATGTCGGTGGCTGAGAGCTTGAGTTCAGCTTTCTTCGTTTCCCCGCCGTCGGTGGCGTAGGTGAGTTCAACGGTGGCGGCAGTGGCGTCGGCGGGAAGGGCTTTGCGGATTGTGGTGTGCACGTCGCGCCAGTTGGCTACCGCGGTGCCATTGACGGCCTTGATCGTCGATTTGGGTGTCAGCCCGGCAGCGGCAGCGGGCGATCCCGCAACAGCCTCGGCTACTACGGCGGCCGAATCGTCCACCGCCATTCCAATCCCCACGCCGTAGATACCCCGGCGGATTTCGATCGGCTTGGTCGGCTCCAGTTCGACCAGTTTCCCGTCGCGGAGAACCGTGAGCCGGATTTTCTTGTCAGCCTTGGCCTGGTCGTTGACGAACTTGCTCAGGCTGCTGAAGGTGGGCAGTGATTTTCCGTCAACCGTCTGCCCGTCGCGCACTTCGAGCAGGATGTCGCCACTCTGTGCTTTTTCGAACACCGGCGAATCGGGAATGACGGAGGTCACCTGGTGGCGCGGCACCATGCCCAGCAGATCCCACTGGTTTGATCCGAACGGCGGAACGAACATGGGATTGAACGACTCCTGCCGCTTTTTACCGTCCTTGTCGGTGACTTCGATGGTCACCGTCTGGCCGGTCTGCAGGTGGGCGTCGAGGACCGCGTAGTCGCCTTTGCCGACGGCGGTGCCGTTGACGGCGGTGATCTTGTCGCCGGGCTTGAGCAGTCGCGAGTTCCAGAAGATGTGTTTGGCTTCGTCCTTGATCTCCTTGAGCCGCTGACCTTCCTCGACCGAAAGTGTGGCCAGGTCGAGATACGGCCCGACGCCGAGCCCCACCAGCTTGATGCCGCCGAGGTCGGCCTTGGCGGGGATGATGTCGAGATTCAGTTCCTGTCGGCTGTTGTCCTTCATCAGCCGGCTGACCTTGATGGGAATATCCTGGTTGCTGGCCGACAGGGCGGCGTTGAGTTGGAGCTTGGTCTGGTCGTTGTGCAGATCGCGACCGTCGAGCTGAATGATGTCGTCGCCCACCCGCACACCGGCGAGTTGTGCCGGAGAGTTCGGCAGGACCGAGCCGACCTTCGTCGGCGCGACATTGAACCCGAAGCTGAACAGGATCATGAACCCGATCGCCGCGAGGATGACGTTCATCACCACGCCGGCCGAAACGATCACCATTCGCTTGCCGATGGACTGGCGGTTGTACGCCTTGGGGTCGTCGGCCTCGGAATTGGGGCGCAGGTCGTCCTGGCCGAGCATTTTCACGTAGCCGCCGAGGGGGAGCCAGTTGAGGCGGTACTCGGTTTCACCCAGGCCAAGGGCCTCGCCACCTTCCCGCATCTGCAGGTCGGAGATGATTTCAGTGGGCTCGCCCTTGTCGGGATACTCTTTGCCGAGGTGCCGGTAGACGGACTTTTTGTACTCGCGCTGGCTGCTGCCGAGTCGGAAGCCCATGCCCTTGCGCCACGACACCACCGCGTGGGCGAAGCCGACGGCAAACTGTTCGACGCGCACGCCGGCCCACTTGGCGGCCAGGAAGTGGCCCAGCTCGTGCCAGAAGACCACGAAGCCGAAACCAAACGCCAGCAGCGCGAGGTATCCGGCATTTTCGAGATATGGCGACAGCGCCAGGATTCCGGCGGATTGAAGCATGGAAGGTTCTCTGCGAGGTTGATGACGACAATACGTTACAACGCGGCCACATCAAAAACGGGCGAATGGCCAAAGGCGAAGACCAATACGGCGACACGGAGGGCAACGGGTGACGCAGCAACGACCGCCGATCCGATCTTCAGTTTGAAATTTCAAACCTTCAATCTCGGATCGTAGAGGAACGTTTTGGCTTTCGGGGGAGACTCACAGGTAGAGTTGCCCTCCGTGCCTCCGCTCCTCCGTGGTGCGCCTGGTCCTTCGCTCAAACACTCCGCTCCAGCACCCGCTGTCCGCTCTTTTCGAGTACCGCCTGTCGGGCCCAGCGGTCCGCCTCGAGAAGATCGTCCAGCGACGGTCGGGTCTGAACCGAATGTCGACCCATTGTAAACCCGACGAGGCGGGAAATCTCTCCGAACGCGATCTTACCGGACGCGAACAACTCGACCGCGGCTTCGTTGGCGGCATTCAGAACCGCGCCCATCGTGCCACCGGAACGGACGGCGTCGTAGGCCAGCGATAACGCAGGAAATCGTACGGGGTCGGGCGGCTCGAAGTGCAGCGTGAACTTGTCTTTCCAATCCATCCGACGCGCAGGTCCTGGCGTACGCTCCGGATACGTCAGTGCGTACTGAATAGGCGTGCGCATGTCGGGCGGCGAGAGCTGGGCGATGACCGATCCGTCAACGAACTCGACCAGCGAGTGCACGACCGATTCGGGATGAATGACCACGCGAATCTGCTCGGCAGGCAGATCGAAAAGCCAGCGGGCCTCGATGATCTCCAGCGCCTTGTTGAACATGGTCGCCGAGTCGATCGTGATCTTGTTTCCCATCCGCCAGGTGGGATGGCGGAGCGCGTCTTCGAGGGTGGCGTCTTCGATGCGTTCGCGGGGCCAGGTGCGGAAGGGGCCGCCGCTGGCGGTCAGAACGATGTGGGCGACTTCCTTCGGTGATCCCGCCCGCATGGCCTGGAAAATGGCCGAGTGCTCGGAATCCACCGGCAATACCGGGACGCCACGCGCTCGCGCCTCGGGCATCAGGATCGAACCGGCGACGACCAGGCTCTCTTTGTTCGCCAGCGCCAGCGTCTTGCCCGCCCGCACAGCGGCGATCACAGCCGGCAACCCGGCCGCGCCTACCACGGCGGCAAGCACGATATCGACATCGTCTCGGGTGGCGATTTCGACCAGCGATTCCGGGCCCACGGAAACGCTAACGCCGAGCGACTTGAGCTCGGCGACGACGGCAGGATCGGGATGATGGTCCGCGATGGCGACCGCAGCGGGTCGGCAGAGGCGTACCTGCTCGAGCAACTTGGCGCAGTTCCGACCCGCCGACAGTGCCGTCACGGAATAGTCAGGCCCCAACGCGGCGACGACGTCCAGCGCGTTGCACCCGATCGAGCCGGTGGAACCGAGAATTGCAATTCGTTTTGGCAAGCCGGTTCACTATAGCCGGGGGGCGACCGGCGACAAGGCGGGTTGTGACGGGTTGTTAACAGCCGGGTTCGGATGCCAAGCGCGGCCTGAACACACGGCCTGACTCCGTCCGGACAACGTCGAGCAAGGCAGGCAGGCCGGAGTACCTAGCCCGAATGCTCAAGTCTCTGATGCGACCATCCGATAGTGTTTCGGGAGATGCCGATGGCTGTTCAACTGCTTTGCCCCAACCTCCGCTGCCGCAAGTTCCTGAGCGTGCCCGACGACGTTCGAGGAAAGCTCGTCAAGTGCCAGCACTGCCAGACGATGTTTCGCGTGCCGGAATCCAAGACGGTGCGCAAAGACCCTGCCGGCGCCGCAGCCGGTGCCAAGGCCGAGCACTAAGCAGCATTCATCGGTACCGCGAGAATCCCCCACGGCAGCGCCGTGGGCTTTTTTTTGGGCCGACCCTGTCGCATCCGCCCCCCTCGATCGTTTACCGGGTCCCTAAAGTGTTCCGATCGGTCCCGCTGCGGACGCGGATGCCGACGAACTTCGTCAGCCAGCTCTGCGCATTCCAGTGAATCTCGTCGGCCAGAACGGACGACTCGCCGGCGGTACCGGCGTAAGTGGCCGGTTGACGGGCGGTGCCGTAAGCGGTCATCCATCCGGTCGCAGGGTCGTACATCATCCGGTCCGCGGTCATCTCTGAACCGCCGCGGAAGACGACAAGATTCCCGTTCATGGTCAGGCGTTTGAGGTTCATCGCGACGGCAGGCTCGCCAGCCGGGGCTGCCGGCTTTGCCGCGGGCGTAGCCGCCGGGTTTGTCGTGGCACGAGTCAGTGGCTTGGGTTCGAAGATCGCCAGCCCACGGTCGCCCGTCACGCGAACGGGCAGTTCGCCGGTGCCGTCGGGTTGATGGACGATCACGACGTCGCCGAGCATGGTGGCTTCGCGGGAAGGCTGGTCGTAGACAAGGGAGTCTTTCCACTGGAAAGCCGTCGCGCCGCGGGCCTGCCCCGGTGCCGCCGATGCCACACCCGGTTCGGGTGAAGCGGCCGGCTTGCCGTTGGCGACCACTGCTTCGCCGGTCGGCTGGGTGGACGGCCGTGTCGCGGGACGGTGATCGCGGTAAATCATCGTGCCGGGCCCGGGGACGATCAGCCGACCGTTGCCGCCGGCGTCCATGGCGAGCGGGCCTTCCGCCGGCTGAGTGGCGGGGGACGTCACAGACCCGGTTTCGTAACGAACCTTCGCCGACTTCAGCTCGAACTGCCGGAGAATTCCCGTGTCATCGGAGAGGGTGGAATTGACGACGGCGTTTTCTTCGAGATTGACTGCGGTGACCGCCTTGTCCTTCAGGATGTCCATCCCGCCGCCTGCCAGACCGGGAACAAGACCAGGGCGGGCCGAGGGTTTGGTTGAAGGCTTCGTCGAAGGGGTCTTTGCCGGTTTCGTGCTCGGCTCCGGAGGCTTGGCCGCAAGCTCGATCACGGCCCGTTTGCCGCGGGCGGTGTTGAGCGTTCCGTCAGGGTCGGTAGACGTGACCAGCACCGGCCCTTCCACCAGAACACGATCCTTCGCGCCATCGAGCTCGGCCTGCGTTTCCCAGAAGATGTCCACAAACTTCGGCGGCTTGGCCGGCTGTGTCGCCGCGACTGCCGGCAACGTGGCGGGCCGGGTTGTAGCGCCCTTGGCCGGGCTTTCCGCCTGGAACGCCCGAATCGACCCGCGCCCGGACACCCGGGCCCACTGGCGATTCGGGTCGAAGTCGATCTGGGGACCGCTGACGGTATTCCCCTTGGCGTCCGCAACCGTGGCCGGCTTGGTTCCAAGCGGGCTGGCAACACGGGCAAGCATCTGGCCGTTGACCACATCGACGTTCATCGTCTGACCGGCAGCCATCGACCCGTCGGCGCTGGAGACGAGCACCCCATCCCACGCCCGCATCGACTTGAGCTCGACAGCGACGGATTCGATGTCGCTGCTGGAACGCGTGGTCGGCTTCGCCTTGGCGGTCGGCTGGGTGGCGGGCGATGCCGAGGGGATCATCGTCAGCTCGACGCCGCCGGCACGAAGGCTTTGCTTGTCGTCGTAAGCGTGGGCGCTGCCGATCGCCGTGATCACCTTCGGATAGATTTTGCCACCGTCGGCAGTCGCGGTGTCGACGGTCAGGCGGTCGGTCGTGACCGTCTGCTTGCGGCCCTGGTCGTCGATGATGTCGGCCCAGACGTCGGTCGTCGCGATCACCTGCTTGAGGTCGAGCTGCGTGGACAGCTTGGTCGTCGGCGACGCCTTACCCGCCAAGGCTGGTGCCGTGGTCGGCTGCTTGAGGTGTTCTTCGAACATCAGAGCCAGCTCCTGGCTCTTGAGCGCCAACTGCGGATGGACCACGTCCACATCGCCGGAGAAGTCGGCCCGCTCGAAGGTCAGGTCGCCGCCGATGCCGTTCTTGAACTTCAACCGGCCTTCGCGATTCCACCGGGCGGTAACGATCTGCGGCGGCGCAACGGGCTGCGTCTGCGGAGCGGTTTGGGCCGCCTCGCCCACTGGATGGGTGCTCGGCGCAGCGGTCCCGGGCATGGTGATGATCGCGTTGCTTTTGCCGTTCAGGACGGCGACCTGAGCTTTGCCGTCGTAGTTGAGGGACTGCGTGACGATCGTCGCCTGCCGAGACTGGCCTGGGGCGAGTTTTGGATCGGGGAGTTGCTGCAGCACCACCGGTCCATGGCGCTCCGAGCCGCGCACCATCACGCTGCGGTCGCCGGAAAAGTAATCGGCGGCCGTGCAGTCGATACGGTTCAGATCGCGGGCGAGTTTCACCGGCGAGGTCTTCCCAACGAAGCGCAGAATGCTTTCGCCGGAGCGGATCGGCGTGGGCAGTTCCGCCGGACCTTCCAATGGAACGATCCGCAGTTTTCCCGACCAGCGAACGATGATCGGCTGCTGAACGGGTTGGGTCGCCGGTTGTGTCTTGGGCTTTTCAGGCTCTTGACCCTTACCGCCGACGGCGACTGAAGGATTGGTCGCCGGTGAGGCCGGCAGAGAAGCCGGAACACCCGCCTTGGACGCCGGCTGCGTGGCGGGGCGGGTTGAAGGCTGTGTCGCCGGGTTGTCGTCCGAGCCGGAGCGGAAGTCGACATACATCAGGTCGGCACTGGCGATCTGCGTCTCGGCGACATTCATGTCGCCTTCCGACACCCGCACGTCGCGTTCGAACGTCGCCCGGTAGGGCGGCTTGCTCGTGGCAGCCTGAGGCGTCTTCTCGGGTTTCTTCGCCGGCTGTGTCCTGGGCAGACCGACCTTCGTCTTGCCGACCTGCGCCATCGCGACAGGTGCGCCCCGGTCGTCGGTGAGCGGCTGGAACTCGGACTGCATCGGCAAGCGAACAGCCACCGGCGACTTCTTGTCGGGCTTGTCTCCGCTCAACTCCCCCGGATTCATGATCTGAAGGTATTCGCCATGGGCCACTTCGAGGTAGTCCAGGCGTCCGTCCACGTCGTTCCACCGCAGGGTCAATCCGCGACCGCGGAAGTTGTAGTCGCCGGTCGCCTCGATCGGCACCTGGTCGGCAGGAACATCTTCGCCCTGCGCATTCCTGTAGCCACGGGTCGCGATCTCGAACGTTTCGTTGTCGAACGAGACGTTCGGGGCCTTGATAGTCAGTACAGGGTTCTTCTCGGTGCCGGGCTCGGCGTCGGCGAACCTGTGAAACATCCGAATGGTGACGTCGTTGAGCAGACCTCGCTTGGGCGGCCCGGACGAGCCTTTCTCGAACCCCTTGTCGGCCGAGGCCTGCGGGCCCTGTTGGATTTCCACTTCGCCGGTCTTACCCACAAGCTTGATGCGCTGGGTGCGGATGCCGGTGGGTTCCGTATCGTCACGTACGTATTGAAAGAACTCTGCTTCGGGGTTCTTCACGTCGATTCGACCGGCACGCTCGGGGGCATACTCTTCGGCGCGGAATCGGTACGACAGGCGTCGTTCCGTGTCGTACACCTTCACCCACGGCCTGGCTCCGGGGCCGACATCGCCGACCGTATCGGCATCGGCCTTCATCACCAGGGGGGCGCGGGGACCGGTTTCCGTCTTGGGATTGAGGCGGGGCGTCGGCGCCTGCATCGACAGGTAGAGGTAGAAACCGCCCGCCGACAGCAATAACACCCCGAACATGATCAAAGCGGTTCGCATAGGCGGTCCATCCATGGATGTCAGTCTTCGAAGCGTCGCCCCGTGAGCGGCACGTCGGTCGGGCACACGCCGTGTGCCCCGACGGCTTGTGCCCCTACGTAGCCGTACGGTGCAGGTAGATCACTTCACCGCTGGCATATCGGAGGTCGCCTTGGATGCAACCGGCGATCACCCGGGCGACATCCGCGGGATCGAGGGTCTTTTCCTTCGGAAACTGCTCGGGCGTCATGATCTTGCGGAACATTCCGGTCTCGACCGCGCCGGGCGCAACGGTGTAGGCCCGCACGCCGATCGGTTCACCTTCCCGGGCGGCCATGAGCCCCAGGAGGTTCATTCCGGCCTTGGCCGCGCCATAAGCGCCGAAACCGGGAAACGGGTCGCGCGTTGCGAGCGACGAGACGTTGACGATCGCACCGCCGCGCTGCCGTTCGAACGCCGGCCAGGCGGCACGGATCAGGTGAAACGCCGCCGACAGATTCGTATCGATCGTCTCCTGCCATTCGGCCGGCGTCATCGCGGCGAGCGACCGAACGGGAGCAATGCCCGCACAGTGCACGATCGCGTCGATGCGATCAAAGCGGTCGAGCGTCACGTCGATCAGGCGATCGATTTCCGCGTACTTGCTCACATCGGTCGGAACGGCGATGCCGCGGTCGGTGGCTTCAGCCGCGCTGAGCGTTTGAAGCAGGTCGGAGTCGGTCCGGGCGGCCAGGGCTAGCGCGTAACCCCGCCGGGCCAGTTCGATCGCCGTCGCTCGACCGATCCCTTTCCCTGCCCCGGTGATAACGGCTACTGGATGGTTCATCGTCAGCGGAGGGATGTTATCAGACGTGATGGGTGGGGCAAAGCAAGGCAGACAAGGGTGAGCCCGGCCCTACAGCGCAAGCCGAGCGAATTGCTCTCCGCGATCCTCGAAATTGGTGAACTGGTCGTAACTCGCAAAGCCCGTGCTCAACAGCACGACGTCGCCTGCCACGGCAATCTCCTTCGCGGCTCCGACGGCGCTGGTGAGGTCGCCACACTCCCGGACGTCACGCGCCCCGGCCTTGCGCAATTGAGCGGCGACGCTCGGCCCGGTGGTTCCGATGCACAGCACGGCTTTGGTGCGTCTCGCAAGGACATCGACCATGGGAGTGATGTCGAGCCCCTTGTCCGATCCGCCGACGATCTGGATCACCCTGCCGGGATCGAAAGCAGACGTCGCCGCGACAGCCGCTTCGGGGATGGTGGCGATCGAGTCGTTAAACCACCGCACGCCGCCGGCTTCGTGGACGAGTTGAAGGCGGTGGGGAAGGCCCTTGTAACGACCGAGTGCGGCGGCAGCGTCGTCCCACGAGACGCCCAGGGCGGCAGCGGCCGCGAACGCGCCCTGCGCGTTGAGCTGGTTGTGCCGGCCGGGGATCAGCAGTTCGAACGGCCGGCGTCCTTCGACGCCGTAGCGGACGACGCGGCCTTTCGGTCGTTCTTCGAACCAGGCCATCAGCGCCGCCGACTCCTCGTTCACAACCGCAATGTCGCCGGCGTGCTGAAACCGAACGATGTTTCGCTTGGCTTCCGCGTAGGCGTCGAAGTTGCCGTGCCAGTCGAGATGGTCGGGAGCCAGAAGCGTTACGACGGCCACATGCGGCGACCAGAGATTCTCGCCCGTGTAGTGAAGCATAAAGCTCGACAACTCGAGGACGACGACGTGATCGCGCTGGATGTTCGGCAGTTCCGGAAGGAGCGATTTGCCGATGTTCCCGCCGAACCAGGTCGTTCGGCCGCGCTTCAGGATCTCGCCGAGCATGGCGGACGTCGTCGATTTGCCCTTGGTTCCGGTCACACCGACGACCGGGGCGGGGCAACGTTCGAGGAACAGGCAGATCTCGGTCGTCACCGGCACGCCCATGAGCCGGGCGGCTTTAAGGTACTCGTTGCTTGGCGGAATGGCGGGCGACGCGACGACGAGATCGACCTGATTGAAGTCGGCGAGATCATGCCCGCCGAGCTTGAAGGTGATCGGGAGACCGGCGAGCTGGGCGAGCGAATCGGCGAGCTTATCGGCCGGGGCGCGGTCGGTGACGAGCACTTCCGCACCCTGCTCGACGAGCCATTTCGCCGCAGCGATATTCCCGCCGAAATGGCCAAGGCCGGCGATGGTGACGCGCTTTCCTGAGAGATCGCGGAGCATCATTGGGCATTCCTCCCTGGCGCTCCTGGCGGCGGGATGACAGCTTCGAAACCGTTCGGCGTCATCGCCTGCTTCGACCCTGCGGAGATCATCCACCCGATACCAACGGCGAACATTGGAAGCGCGCACACGGCCGCGTTGGACACCACGCGTACAGGGCTTTGTTCACTAAACGCTGCGTTCGCCAACTCGTCAGCGAACCACATGAAATACATGGCGACTCCAAACCACGCGAGCGTGAGCGAGAACCAGAGCACGGCTAAGGATCGCCAGCCCAACCCTAGACAGAAAAAGAATCCGGCGACGGGGAGTTGCAGCAGAAAAATAGAAAGAGTCGATGGGACTTTGTCGCCGACTTCCGCAAGAAGGAACAGGTTCATAGGACGTCCTTGTCCGGTGGTCGCGCGACAGCCGTGTCTGCTGCAGTATGTTTGATCGGCCTCGTTCGGCCCCTCACCCTGGCCCTCTCCCCCGAGTACAGGGGAGAGGGGAGAGCTACGACAAAACCTTGTCCAGATCCGCCTTCATATCCAGCACCGCCTGCTTCACCGCCGCTTCCCAGTCATCGCCGAAGTGGGCGGCGTATTTCTTGTCCTTGTGGGCGTACAGAATGCTCCGGCTGGCCGAGACAACCGCACCCGTTTTGTTCTGGAACGCCGATCGCGTCATCTCGGCCGTGGCACCCTGTGCGCCGTAACCGGGCAGCAGGAAGATCGACTTCGGCAGCCGTCGGCGGAGGGACTCCATTGTCGCCGTCTGGGTTGCGCCGACCACGGTGCCGATCGAGCTGTAGCCGCTGGAGCCGACCAATCCCTCGGCGATCTGGTTCACGCGTTCGGCGAGCATTTCCGACCAGGTTCGGCCGTCTTCGAGTTTGACGTCCTGAAACTCGCCGGAACCGGGGTTGCTCGTGCGGACCAGCACGAACAGGCCCTTGTCGGTGGCGCGGGCGACCTTCACGAACGGCTCGAGCGTGTCGGCACCCATCATCGGGTTGACCGTGATCGCGTCTGGCGTCGCGGCGTCTTCGATGTCGTCGGTCGCGACGTCGTCCAGGTGCCCCTCGGCGTAGGCGGCGGCGGTCGTGCCGATGTCGCCCCGCTTAATGTCCCCGATCACCAGCAGGCCCATCGCCTTGGCCTCGGCGATCAGGCTGTAGTACGCCTCGACGCCTTCCCAGAGGTACTTCTCGAAGTACGCCGACTGAAACTTAACCACCGGCACCAGTGGGGCGACGGTTTCGAGCACGCGCGTGGTGAACTCGAAGATTGAGTCGAGGACGGCATCGGTATCGCCGGGGTCGATGTCTTCGGTCAGTTCCGACGGGAACTGGTCGAATATGGGGTCGATGCCCACGCAGATGGGAGCCTGCCTGGAGGCGATCGCGTCAATGAGTCTGTCACCGAAGAGGTCGGGCATAAGAGATGTTATTTGTCACTTGTCCCTTGTCGTTTGTCACGCACGCACGCGCGAGATTCCAGTCCGTGACCCAGGCAAGTGACGCACGACGCAGGATTAAAAAGAGACACGCCACACCAGGAAGGTGTGGCGTGTCTCTTTTGAATGAATACTGGCCGGTAGCCTGCGAGCGCGGGTCGGCCGAATGCGCGGGCGCTACGATCAGCGTTTACGCCGGTCGCGACGAGCTTTGCGCTTCTTACTGCCGACTTTCCGGCGGCGGCGAGGCTTAGCCATGTGCCAGTCTCCTTTCCAACTCAAAAATGCTCAAAATGACCGTTTCAACCGGCGGGACCTTACACATCCACGTCGGATTGCGAACCCATTCACAACAAATTGGGCGGGTACAGTATCGGTTTGACCCTTCGGAGTCCAGAGAGGGGACGAGAAACCCTGCCGGACGACCAACTGCGCCAGGCGGAGCGCACCGCCGTTTCATTGCCGGCCCTGACGTTCCGGCAGGTGCATCAGATACGTCCGGAATACCGGTTAAGGGCCTCCAGGAAGTAGTAATCACCCCAAATCAAACCGCTTTCCTGCGAGCTGATGGGGGCCGGCACGTACCATGCGCCGCGGTTGAGGATCGATCGACTTTGGGTGTTGTCGGCGAGGTATTCGGGGGACGAAAGCGCCTCGAGCATGCCGCCGGCGGCCACCGCATAGGTGGATTTGTCGGCAGGGGCAGAGGCGAGGTCGGAGATCATCAGAAGCGCCGATGCCGCCAGCGACGCGGCGGAGCTGTCTTTCTGCGTATTGGGGATCGCCGGGTCATCAAAGTCCCAGAATGGGACTTTGTCGGCCGGTAGGTGCGCGATGTACCAATCGGACATCTTGCGGGCGGTGTCGAGGAACTCGGTCAGGCCGGTTTCGCGGTAAGCCATCGCAAAGGCGTACATGCCCCACGCCTGTCCGCGAGCCCAGGTACTGTTGTTGGCATAGCCCTGGGCGGTTTCGCCGCTGATGAAGTCGCCGGTGTCTTTGTCGAAGTAGCCCCAGTGGAAGCTCGATCCGTCGGGGCGGACCAGGTGCTTGGCGACGGTACGCGCGTTGGCGACGGCCTGGTTGTAGTAGGTCTGGTTGCCGGTCTGCTTGGCGGCCCAGAACAGCAGTTCCAAGTCCATCATCTGGTCCATCAGTACGCCAAAGTTGGCCTTCGGATTGCCCGAAGAACTGGTCCGCCAGCTCGTGAAGAAGCCCTGCACGTCGGGGTCGAACTGCGCGCTCTTGTTGGCTGCCGCGGTGAGGAGCAGGTCGCGAATGGCGGTGTCGCCGGTGACGGCGTAGAGCTGCAGCATGGGCACGAAGCACCGGAACTCGGTGTCTTCTGTCCAGGTAACGTTCCCCTTGAAGGCGTTGGCCAGCGGGATGGCTTTCTCGCGCCAGTAGTCGTCGCCGGTCGCGTTGAACATCTGCCACAGCATGCCCGGCATGAACCCGCTGGACCAGGTCGCCGCCGTCACCTGGCTCCAGAGGCCGTTCGGCAACGTGACTTGTGGGAACTTGCCGGTCCCGGCAAAGTCGTCGAGGGTCAGGTTGAGCTGCCGGGCGGAGAAGTTCAGCAGTGTCGCCAGGCGCTGATCCACGACAGTGTTCGGCGATACCGTCGGCGCGAATGGCGTGACGGTGAACGAAACCGAGTATGCCGGTCCGGCGATCGGGGTGTCGCCGGCCGTCGCGGCGATCACAGTTAGCGTATGAAAGCCAGGCGTCAGTTCCAGGGTCGCCGTTCCGTCGTCGCCGGGGGCGAAGAACGGGCCGGCGGTGTCCACGGTTCGCTTCCAGCCGTCGAGCAGGAAGCTGACCATACCGGCCGGTGTGCTCGGCGAGACATTGGCTCGCACGGTCAGTGCCGACCCGGTCTGCGTCAGGTCGAGCGTCATGCCGTTGGTCAGCGGAAGGACGGGCTCGCCCGTTGCGGTATTGACCAGCATCAGCGCGCTGACGATCGGCGGCGCGACATCAATGACCGTGAAGTTGACGGTTACGCTCGGCCCGGCCAAGCCGGTCGCTCCGGTGCCCGAGTACGGCGTAATGACCAGCGTGTGCGGGCCGGGCGACGGCGTCCAGGCGACGAAATCGCCGCCGTCGTCGCTGAAAGCGGCGAACGGGGCGCTGCTTTCGATGCGGCTCACGCCGTCGAAAACAAACTTCACGCTCGCCGTCGTAAGACTGGTTGCCAGGGTCGCATTGATGTTGAGCTGGCGGCCGAGCGTGTACAGGTTCAGGATCTGCCCTTCGGTCAGTGGGAAGATATCTTTGTCCGTCGCGGCATTGACGAGCGTCACGGCAGCAACCGTCGGCGGTGGCTGGTTGATGACTTTGAAATCGACGGTCTTGGCCGTCCCCGCGGTACCAGTACCGCCCGGGCCGGTGTACGGCGTAACGACCAGTCGATGATTGCCGACGGTCGGGGTCCAGGGGAGGTAATCCGAACCGTTGTCTCCGCCGATGGTGTAGATCGCGCCATCGTCCACCCGCACCGAGACGCCGTCGATCGAGAAGCGAACGCTCCCCGCGGGATTGGCGCCGAGGTCCGCACGCAGGTTGAGCTGCGTTCCGAGCTCGGCAAGGTTAATCGCGCGGCCGTTGAACAGAGCGCCGAGATCGGAATCGGTCGCGGCATTCACGAGGGTGACGCCAGCAATCGAAGGCACGGAGCCCGGGGGAACGGTCGGAACCGCGGTGATGTCGATGAAGTTGACCTTCGCGCCCTGGGCACCGCTGGCGGCCTTGACCGTCAGTTTGCCGTCGCTCACGACGACGGTCTTGTTGCCGGTAAGCCAGCGGCTGGCCGAGGTCTGTACGCCGTCGATCGCGAGGGCGCCCTCGACCTCGATCTTGTAAACCCCGCCAATCCAGGCATCGCCGCCGACAATCGTGACCTGATAGTTCCCATTGGGAACGGCGATTTCCCAGATGGTGCCGGAGTTGGCCGCCTGCAGCCGAGCGAAGGTATCCCGGAGTTGATCGGGCGATTCGACTGCGTTTCGGTCAACCATGTTGGGGTTGGCCGCGTTCCAACCGTACGTCAGCCCGTTGCGTACGCCATAGACGAGTCCGGTGTCGGCGAGATATCCGGCTGGAATCGGGGTGCCGGCCGGCTGGAAGTTGATCTTGGCCGCGAAGAGCGGCGGGGCGGCGTTAACGACGGTGAAGTTGATCGTCACCGGCGTTCCGGCGATCCCGCCGGCGTTGACCGCGCTGTATGGCGTCACCACGAGCTGGTGTGTGCCGACGGGAAGCGGCCCGGGAAGGATATCGCCGGGATTGTCGCCGAACAGCGTATACGGAAGACCGCTTTCGACGCGCGAGTAGGTGCCGTCCAGATCGAACTTGACGCTGCCGCTGGTCGTGCCGCCGATAGTCGCCAGGACTGACAGCTGATCGCCAACGACGGCCTGATTGATCTCCTGCCCGTTGGTGAGTGTGCCGATGACCTGCTCGGTGGCGGCGTTCACCAGCGACAAGCCGGAGATCACCGGCTGTGGGTTGGGAGGGGGAACCTCCGTGATCTGGATGAAATTGACCTTCGCGCCGGATGCACCGCTGCCGGCTTTTACGGTGAGCTTGCCGTCGGTGACGGCGATCGTCTTACTACCGGACAGCCAGCGGCTGGCATCGGTCTGTACGCCGTCGATGGCGCGAACCCCTTCGACATCAATCTTGTAGACGCCGCCGATCCAGGAGTCGCCGCCGACGATCGTGACCTGGTAGCTGCCATTGGGGACGGCGATCTCCCAGGTATTGCCGGCGCCGGTCGCCTGCAGGCGGTTGAATGTGTCGTAGCGCTGATCGGGGGAAAGGCTGCTGTTGCGGTCAAGGCCGTTGTTGTTGGCCGCGTTCCATCCGTAGGTCAGGCCGTTGCGTGCGCCGTAGACGAGTCCGGTATCGGCGACATACCCCACTGGGACAGGAACGCCCGCCGGCTGGAAGTTGACGTTCGCCGAAAACGCAAAGAGGACCCGAGATTCCAGCGGCTCGAGGCCCGGGCGGGTGCCACGTTGTCGCGGAGGGGTGGCCGAGCGTTTAGGGCGTTTCAGTTTCATCATTGCGGGCGACCGCCGGTTACAGCAGACCCTCCGTGGTTTCGTGCGGCACTCAACCCATCGTTACGACCGTCCGCCCGCCACAGTCACAATCTTATAGGGGCCGGTTTGTCTTCCGATGAAGAAACGATAAGCCAGTGGATCAGGCTACGTCCGGCAGGCGGCGAAGTGCCACATCCAAAATACAGTGCGGGAACATGTTTGTGACACCCCAACCGGCCTGACGTAGCTATAGCGACTCCTCAAGCCTGTCCGCCACCGCCTTCAGGACCTTAATCCGCGCCCAGAGTTTGTCGTTAGCCTCGACCAGAACCCACGGCGCTGACTCGCTGCTGGTCCGTTCGATCATCTCGCAGGCCGCGGCTTCGTAGGCGTCCCACTTTTCGCGGTTACGCCAGTCTTCGTCGTTGATCTTATATTGCTTGTAAGGCGTCTGTTGCCGAGCCTTGAAGCGGCTCAATTGCTCGTCGGGACTGATGTTCAGATAGAACTTCTGCACGATGCACCCGGAATCGAACAACTGCTGCTCGAACTCGTTGATTTCGGAGTAGGCTCGCTTCCACTCTTCCGGACGACAGAATCCCTCAATACGTTCCACGAGGACCCGGCCATACCATGAGCGGTCGAAGATGGTCATCCGCCCGTGCCCCGGGACATACCGCCAGAAGCGCCAGAGGTACGGATGGGCCCGCTCTTCGTCGGTGGGCTTGCTGATCGAGACGACCTGGTAGTCGCGGGCGTCGATCGCATGAATAAGCCGGCGGATCGCGCCGCCTTTGCCCGCAGCATCGGGTCCTTCAAACACTAGTGCCATCGATCTTCCGTGGCGGTGCAGCCTGCGGGTGAGCTTGGCAATGCGACCCTGCTGGCGGTTGAGCTTCTTCTCGTAGTCGGCGCGCTTGAGCGATTCCGACAGGTCGAGCCGGTTCAGCAGGTTGATCTTGGCCGGCTTCGGGCGGTCGGGCTTGGGCGCTGGTCGTGAAGCTTCCCTTGCCAGCTGCGTCAGCCGTTCGTTAACGCGCTTGAGCACGATCTGAGCCACCGTCAACTGCCGGTACCTTGCGTCGGCCCCTTCGACAATATGCCACGGCGATTCGCCGGATCCCGTCCTGCGAAGCGTATGCTCGGCGATCTCGCGAATGCGGTCGTAGTGCTTGCGGTAAAGGCGGTCGGCCTCGGTCACCCGCCATCGGCGCTCAGAATCCTGTTCCAGTTCGCGGAGCCTGGCGTCCTGGGCATCCTTCGACAGGTGCAGCCAGATCTTGATCACCAGCGTGTGTTCGGCATGAAGCATGCGCTCGAACTCGATGGCGCGGTCCAGCATCAGATCGACGTCCGCACGCGGCTTGCCCTGGAACATGTCCATCATCGGCTGGGCGTACCAGGTGCCCAGGAAGATGCCCATGCGCCCCTTGGGCGGCAGCAGCCGCCAGAAACGCCACATGTAGGGTCGATCGCGTTCTTCGTCGGTGGGATCGCGCAGGGCGTGCGTCTGGATCCCGCGCGGGTCCATCCACTCCAGGAGGACGTTGAGCGTTTCGGACTTGCCGGCGCCTTCGACACCGCCGATCAGCACGCACACGGCCAGCCCCCGCTCGTTCATCCGTCGCTGCATGTCCAGCAGCGCGCCGCGCGTTTTGGGCGCCTCGGTCTTGTAGACCTTCTTATCAATGCTGTTACCGATTTCGGCGGCCTCGAACATGCTGCAGACTGTAGTACCCCTGACGGATTCGTCCAAGTCTTATGTTTCGCATGACGCAACGTTCGGATCGCCGTAACATAGCGCAGCCATGACCCAGCTTCACCTCGATCTTCACGGTGCCACGCACTACTTGAACTCCCCCTGGTCGTACGGCGTGAATGTCAGCCGGGCGTCGTTGCTGCTGAGCAAGGATATCCAGCGACATCTGCACCTGGGCCGAGACGAACTGGGGTTCCGCCACATCCGGTTCACCGGCATCTTCGACGACGACATGAACATCCTCCAGCCGGACGGGTCGTACGACTTTACCATGGTCGAACGGGCCTTCGATTGGCTGATGGAACAGGGCTTCTCGCCGTTTATCGGGCTAAGCGGCGTGCCCTCGGCACTTCGGACGGCCGATGCCGCGTGCGGCTTCGACCAGGCGAAGTGGATCGACATGGCCCGCGCGCTGGCGGCGTTCGTGGACGGTCGCTACGGCTGCGACGCACAGGAATGGCATTACGAGGTCTGGCCGGGTGCGGACAACCCCGCCGTCTGGACCGACTCACGGGAAGCATTCTTCCGGTTCTATGACCGAACCGCGCGAGCCATCCGGCTCGTCAACGGTCAGCTCAAGGTCGGCGGATCGTCGGCAACCGACGTTGACTGGACCACCGCTTTTATCGATCACCTTGCCCAGCCGAGCGAAGCATTTAGCGGAACACCAGCGGTTACCAAAGCCGCGGCCGGCGACGATCCCCTCTCGCGACCGACGTCTGTATCGGCCGAACTCGAGTCCAGCGGGACCTCTGCCGACGCAAGCCAGACGGCCGTCGCCGAACCCGAATTGGCGTCAGAATCAGGTTCGGGTGCGTCCACCTCGTCGGTGCTCGACGGCCAGCGGTGTGACTTCATTACCATCAGCGGACTGACGGACGGGACTGCCGTCGCGACAACCCTCGTCAACCGACTGTCGTCGGTGCGGATCAAGCTGACAGAAGCCCTCGGCGAGACGACGCCGCTGATTTTGTCCGCCTGGAACCGTGGCGGTCCGGGCCTGTCGGTGGAGAACGACCGCTGCGCAGCCGGCGGCTTCGTCGCGGATGTCGCGGCTTCCACGGCCGAACTCGTCAGCGGTGTGCTTTACGACTGCCTGTCCGACATCGACCAGCACGGTGACGCCAACTACGAGCCGTTCCATGGCGGGCGCGGACTGTTGACCGTCAACGACGTTCGCAAGGCGTCGTTCAATGCCTTGAGGCTGTTGAACGAACACGTCGGCTACAAGCTCGAATGGCGCTGGCACGAACCGACGCCGGGTCTGACCGCGATGGTGACCAAAGACTATCACAACGTGATCCGCATCCTCGCGAGTTACGACAGAGACGGCACCAGCGCCGCTGCGTTACGTGGAGGGCCCGCCAAGTTCTCGATCGAAGGCCTTCCCGAAAGCGTGAAGTACGGCCAGGTGCAGGTGCTCCGACCGTCGGCAGGCAGTGCACTGGAGGCGTGGAAAGAGTCCGGATGTCCGATGTTCGTCAACCGCTACATGCTCGATAACCTGGAGGCCGCCGCGCATCCGGCGACGGCGGAGGTCAACTTTCAGGACTTCCCGCCGAGGCTCGAACCCGGAATGACGCTGCAACTGACGATCCCGCTCCCGGACGACGTGATGACCATGGATTGACGCTCCTGCCGTAACTGACAACGACTCAAAACATTGGCGTCGGCCGCTTCGGGCGGGCGTCATTGGCATCGTCTTGTGGCTTGGCGGCAAGGATGGTCTGGTTCAGCCAGTCGACCATCGGAGATATCGCCTCGAATCGCCGGATCACTTCCTTGCCCAGTGTCGGCTTGGTGGCCGTATCTTCGGGAAGCGTGACATAGCAGTAGAGTTGTTTGCGTCGAAGCAGGTTGCCGAGCGGCGACGCGGGGTCGGCGTCATATCCCTTGACCATCCGGACCGCCTGCCAGCCCTGCAACGGGCCGACCAGTTTTGCGATCGTTCGATTCTCGAAGAGCTTGATCGCTGCTTTCGGGTCGGCGGCTATCGCCCGGCGGACCGCCGAGAGTTCTTCCGGTTCCGGCATGTACATGCCCCCGGCGACCTCCACCCCCTTGTGCGAGACACCCACGTAGTAGCCCGCACCCCCATGTCGAGACAATCCCTTGCGCGGAAAGATCGCGCCAATGTGCGTTTTGTAAGGCGTCTTGTCCTTGCTGAAACGGGTGTCGCGGTACACACGGTAAACCGCCTTCTTCGGTTCGGTCACATGATCGACGGCGAACTTCGTCAGCCGCTCGTTCAGCCAGGCGACCAGATCCAGCATTGGCGTGCGGCACTCGGCTTCGAACAGTTCTTTTCGCGGCGTGAACCAGGCGCGGTCATTGCTCTTCTCAAGCTGTCGGAAGAACGTCAGCGTCTTTCTCGAAAAGTGCGGGGAGGCTTGCGGCATGGCAGGACATGATAGTCGTCTCGCACCCTTGCGAGGGACGATTTGCGATCGCCAGGCGTATACTGCGACGGACCGCGGTGGTGAGGGCAAACGAGTACGCTTGCTCATGCCACCCGAACGGCACACCTGTGCCGGGGAACTTTGGACCGTCGCATGACCCCCATCAAACTCATCATCAAAAATCTGATCCACTTCCGCGCCGCCAGCATTGCCGTTGTCGCGGGCATGGTGGTCTCGACGGCCGTGCTTACCGGATCGCTGATGGTCGGTGATTCGGTCCGCGGGAGCCTGCGGAAGCTGGCGATCCAACGGCTCGGGCCGGTCGACTATGCGCTGGTGTCCAACCGGTTCTTCGCCGACAAGCCCGGCGAATCACTGATCGAGAGAATGCAGACGGCAGCGGGCATTGCGGACGGATTTGAGCTTCGTCCGGCCATCCTCTCGGCCGGGTCGGTCGTTATCGGGGCGGGAGACAAGCGGGTTCGGACCGGCGACGTACAGATCATGGCGATCGGCGGTGGGAAAGCAGGCGCGGCCGAAGCCGATTGGGCCAAAGTCGACGCCCGACAGGTCCTCTTGAACGGCGACACCGCAGATGCCCTGGGTATCGCTCAACCCGGCGACAGGCCGGTAATCCTGACCTTTCCGTCGAAAGAAGACGCCGTCCGGGAGGGGACCATCGCACGCAGGAGCGTGGAGGAACTCTCCGCAACCTTGAGAGCCGACAAGGTGAGCGGAATTGCCCGCGACCGAAGCTTCCTTTCACTGTTCAGCCTGGCCGGCGGCCAACGCACCCCGCGAAATGCGTGGGTCAACCTCGCCGATCTCCAGCAGGCGATCGAGCAACCCGGCCGCGCCAACGTGCTGCTGGTGAAGGACAAGCAGTTCAGCTTCGCGACCGCCGACGACGAGCCGGCATACAACCGCATGCAGGCGGCGATGACGACCCTCAACGACGCCGTCAAAGCAGTCGTCCGCCTTGACGACTACGGCCTGGATGTCGGCACTTCGAAGGCGACGGGCGAGCGGATTATCTCCACCAAGGCGACATTCCTCGACCCGCCGATCGTCGCAGCCGCCGAAGAGGCGGCGAAGAAGCTCGGCATTACACCCAGACTCGTGGCGGTGAACCTGGTCAACCGGGTCGTGGTCACCGATGACCAGGGTGTCGCTGCCAAGGACGCACCGGCGCTGCACTATGTCATCGGCGCGGGCATCAGCCGGCTGGATGACGGGCCCATCGGCCCGGCCGACATCGCGTTTAACGAAGAGACAGCGAAGCAGCTTGGTGTGAAGGTCGGCGATCGGATTCGGCTGGACTCCTACCGTCGCGACGGCGACGGCAATCTCGTCGAGATCACCAGCGCCCAGAACGGCATCGTCTTCACGGTATCCAGGATCATCCCGATGACCGGCGTTGGTGCCGATGCCAGCCTGACGCCGACGTTCAAGGGCCTGACCGATTCCGACAGCGTCGCCGACTGGAGCCCGCCGGCGGAGCTAAAGATCGACGAGAAGCTCGCCGAGAAGGACAACGACGCCTACTGGAAGAAGCACAAGGCGGCTCCACGCCTGCTCATTCACATCGACGCCGCCCGCAAGCTCTGGGGGGGCCCGTACGGCGAAATCACCAGCATTCGAGTGCCTGCCAATAAAGGCGATGCCTTTGCCGAGGTCCTTCGAAAGACGATCGACCCGGCGTCCCTCGGGTTTGTGTTCCAGCCGACCAAGTTTCAGCAGATCCAGGCGTCTGCCGGAAGCACCGATTTCTCAGGACTGTTCGTGGGTTTCAGCTTCTTCCTGATCGCCGCCGCCGCGCTGCTGGTTGCGATGCTGTTCAGGCTGAATGTCGAGCAGCGGGTGCGGCAGTTCGGTTTGCTGACGGCGGTTGGCTTTACGCCGTCGAAGGTTCGATGGATGGCGCTGACTGAAGGTGCGCTCCTGGCGATTCTGGGCGGGTTCATCGGCACATTGCTGGGCGTGCTCTACACCTCGGCGATGGTGTACGGCCTGCGTACCTGGTGGGTGGGGGCGATCGGCACCACCGCGCTTGAGCTTTTCATCATCCCCAAGACGCTCTGGGCCGGATTTATCTTCGGATTCTGGGTGGCGATCTTTGCCGTGCTCTGGGCCGTCTGGCGGCTGGGCAAGGTGTCGCCGTCGCGACTGATGGCGGGGCAGCTCGCGGCGATTCCACGCGGCATCAAGAAAGGCGACGGCCGACTGCTGCGGCTGGTCGGGATCGTGATCGCGATCGCCGGGCTCGGGTTCCTCGCGATGGTGCTTGTCGGCGTCATCAAGAAGCCCGAGCTGGCTCTGGCCGGCGGGGCAATCCTGCTGACGGCGGGCCTGGTTTACCTGTCCGGCGTTCTTCGGCCGCGGCGGCACGAAAGTGGCCACGGCGACGTTACGTCCGTCGCGATGCTGGGCGTTCGAAACGCGAATCGACATACGGCCAGATCCGTCTTGTCGGTCGGTCTCATTGCGTTTGCCGCGTTCACGCTGATTACCGTCGCATCCATGCAGAAGGAAGGGGCCGGCGACACCGGCGACAAGCAAAGCGGTGCCGGCGGTTACCGGCTGATCGCCCAGACCGCGGTCGGCGTACTCGGCGACCTCAACACCTCCGCCGGCCGGTTCAATGCCGGCTTCGCCGAACCCGATGCGGCGATCTGGAAAGACGTCAAATTCACCCAGCTCCGCCGATGGGCCGGACAGGACATCAGTTGCCTGAACCTGACGCGTGCCACAAGCCCGACGATCCTGGGCGTGCCGCATTCGATGGTTACCCGCGGCGGCTTCGACTTCGAGAACTGGGCCGAACTGGAAAAGCCGATCGAAAATGACAATGTCCCGGTCTTCGCCGACGCCGAGACCGCTCAGTACATCCTGAAGCTGTCCATCGGTGACACGATGACGATCAGCGATCAGCGTGGCCGCGCCCGCAAGCTGAAGCTCGTTGGCACCATCAGTCACAGCGTTTTTCAGAGCGAACTGCTGATGGGCGAGGCGAATTTCCGGGAGCTATTCCCTGCCCAGGCCGGTTACGGCACGCTGATGGTCGAGACACCCGCCGACAAGGTGACGCCGGCGATGCAGGCGATCAACGCCGAGCTGGAGCCCTACGCCGTCAGCGTGGACACGACCGCCGCCCGGCTGGAGGCGTTCCAGACGATACAAAACACCTATCTCTCCACGTTCCGTACACTCGGTTCGCTCGGCCTGGCGTTGGGGACAATCGGGCTGGCGGTGGTGTTGATCCGCAACGTGATTGAGCGACGCGGGGAACTGGCGCTGCTGTCGGCGATCGGTTTTGTCCGCGGCGATCGTGTGAAGCTGATCCTCAGCGAAAATGTGCTGCTCCT
This sequence comes from Humisphaera borealis, assembly GCF_015169395.1. GTDB lineage: Bacteria > Planctomycetota > Phycisphaerae > Tepidisphaerales > Tepidisphaeraceae > Humisphaera > Humisphaera borealis. The sequence continues at coordinate 3,845,710 of NZ_CP063458.1, read as the reverse complement.
GGTGCTCGGTTTGGGCGTCGGAACGGGGTGCGCGCTGCTCGGCATTGTGCCCACACTGCTGACGCAGAAGGGCGGCATAGCCTGGATGCCGCTGGTGCTGACCCTTGTCGGTGTGCTGGCCCTGGGCTTGTTCGCGTCGGTGGTGGCGGTGCGGATCAGCGGGGTGAACTTCACGGCGCGGGATATGCGGCGGGAATAGATTAGAAGGGGGAAACCCAGGCCCGTCGGGCCTGAAGAATTGCTGTTGCGGTGTTGAGGTTGCTTCCAAGTTAGTGGCCGTCTTACCGTTCCATTCCATCACGCCACTACCTCTTCTCCACGCACACCGTTATCATCCCACCGCACGTGAAGACCAAGGCCGCGCCACAAAGCTCCCGCGAAAAACTGCCGCCCCCGCTCGACGTGCTCGTCATTGGCGAGCATCCGTCGGCGTATCTGGCGGCAACGCTCCTGCACGCCGGCGAAAAAGGGAAGGCACCGCGCGTCATTCACGCCACGCTACCCGGCGAGCAGGAGCCCGACCGGCTCGTGCTGATCAATCCGGCGGTTTTCGGCCTGCACCCCCTCCTCGAACCGATCCGTCGGCGGCTCGAATCAACCGCGATCTACGGCCTGCAGTTTATCTCCGACGACCCTGCCGTCCGCAGCGAACACCGGTCGAAAACCATTCTCGGCTATGTCGCGTCGTCGAAGGCCGTCCGGGCGGAGTTCGCGCGCGTCGCCGAGCAGGCAGGCGTCGAATGCTGCACGCCGAAGAAGCTCGAGATCCTGCGGCTGGATGAGACCGGCGTCGACGTGGCGGTTGGGAAACAGACGCTGCGACCCAGGGCGCTCATCCTCTCAACCACGCCCGATCCGCTGCAGCAGAAGCTGCTGCGAATGCACGAGAACTGGGGACCTGAGGTCGTCCACCGTTACAGCTATATTCGACTGGCGGGAAAGAAGTGGGGCGAAGTCGGCAATCGACCGGTCGCGCCGATGTCGCTGAATCTGCGCGATACGCTCTGCTGGGGCTGGCTGCTGCCCGGGCCCAAATGCTGGCAGATCGCCGTCAGTCAGCCGATCGAAGCGGCCAGCCAGGTGCCGGCCGCTCTGCTGCTGGCCCATTGGGCGAAGGTGCTCCATGCGGCTGGGTCGCTGGGCGCGGCGGATGTGCCGCTGGACCATATCGAATCGATCGATCTGCCCCTCACCGGCGCACTCATGCAGGAAGGTGTCGCCAATCGCACGTTGCTCGTGGGCCCGGCGGGCGGGTTCTACACCGCATCGGCGGAAGACATCTATCCCAATTGCTGGTCTGCCGTGCATGCCGTGGAGGCGATGAAGAAGGCTCTCAAAGAGCCGCATCTTCAGGATGCCCTGGGTCCGTATCGTTCGAAGTGGCGGACGACTCTCGGGCAATACATGCGCGGTCCCCAGCAGGATTTTCGCTTCCTCCTGCCCCTGATCTATCGCAACGAGGTCATGACGACCCGGCTCACCGAATCCATCCTGATGGGCAAGAGCGTGGTCCGGTAATGCAGGTCCGGTAACCGTTACGTCTGATAAGACCCGTTTCCGGCATACTGCGAAAGCTGCAGACGCGTTAATATGGGAAACATGGGAATCTTGGGATAAACTAAAACCGGCAGGAATCGTCCGATAAATCTGAGAATTCTGCGCGGGCGTTTTTGTGATAGTCGATAAATACATTAATTACATACACTTAACGCAGATTCGTGGCGTACTGAACAGCTTCAAGAGTTGCCGATGCAGGGGTCGATGATTGGGGTGTCAGGTTGACGTGGACAGGGCAATGAAGCCCGCCGCGAGGATTCGCGGATGTACCGTCAGCCGGCCGGCGAGGCGAAGGAATCGCCCGCTCGAAGCACCCACTTTCCTCGTCCTGATCGTCGGCTCGTCCCCGGGATCAGGCCAAGCAAAGGAGTCGTCCATGAGCTCCGTGAACAACATCGGTAACACCTCCCCCGTCTACACCGTCAATCGTCCCGGCCCAAGGCCGGTCGCCGCTCCGGCGACCACCTCGCCCGCCCGCGGAACCGACACGGTCGAGCTTTCGTCCGGTGCCCAGGTCGGAGGTTTCATGGAAATCCTCAAAGCCGGTGGCGATGTGCGGACCGACAAGGTCGCCCAGATCAAGGCCCAGATCGCGGCCGGAACCTACGACGATGACAAGAAGTTCGATCTCGCGACCGACCGCATGTTGGAAGATCTGCTCGAAGGGTAGGTTGTGTCTTGGGGGGATGTCAGCCTGTCATCCTGATCGCGATGAAGGACCCGGTGTTCGAGCAGAAGGAATGCCCAAGTCGAACCGGCGAAATGCGTCGTTCGACAGCCGGCAGTCTTCCTGCCGTGATATCAGGTCCTTCACTGCGTTCAGGGAGACAGCGAGCGGTATGGCTCCTCGAACACCGTCGCCACCATGAGCAGTAAATAAGCCGCAATTCATCACTGTCGAGCGCTACTGTTGGGCGTCACCAGCCAACAGGAGCATCATGACTCGCCTGAGTTACCCCAATACGTTTCCCCGCGTTCCCGAGCCTGTAAAAAGCACGGCCTCAATCATCGCGATCGCTTGCGCCGTCGGCAGCTTTTTTGTCGATCACGCGATGCTGCGACTGCTGCTGGTCTGCATCGCGGTCGTTGCAGGGTTGATCGGACTTCTCCGGTCCGTGAGCCCACGGGTCAGCGGCGGAATTCTGAGCGTCGTTGCGATCGTCCTGGCAGCGATCGGGTTTGTCGTCGCGCTGTTCGATGTGGTGTTCTGACGAGACGTCTATGCCTTGGGGTCCAGTTCGCAGAAGTCTTCCTTGCAGTAGAGCACGTTGCGATCCGAGACGAAAACAGGCTCGGCGAGCTTGAGTTCGTCATACACCGCCCGGGGATCGAACGGCGGAGCGACGTGGATTTCCAGCGGCAGATCCGGGTGCTTCTGACCCACCCGCGTGATCCGGCAGCCACGGGCCAGGATGTGTTCGAGCGCCGGCTTCAGGTGTTCGCAGACGTTGTCGTGCGCCAGTTCGTCACGATTGGCCGCGAAGTCGCGTGAGCGCCAGCGGACCACCAGCACCAGCGCGATCGCGCCGGCGATAACCGTGACGAGAAGCGGAATCCCTTCGAGCATGGTGCGAGTGTGACGAGTGGATTGCCACTTGTCACGAGCGGCCGTTGCGCCGCCACACCTCAAGAGCTCTCAAAACGCAGGCGATCCCGAACCGCGGGCTTTCTCGATCAGCAGGGGAATGGGCCGCGTCTCTCGGAGTGTTACGTGTGATAGTCGGCGTTGATCGTCACGTAGTCTTTCGAGAGATCACAGGTCCATACCGTGCCAGACCCCTTTCCGTCTTTGCAGGCGAGGTCAACGCGGACTTCAGGAACGCCGAGCTGCTGACTGACCTTCTCCGGATCAAACGCGACGGGTCGGCCGCCCTTGAAGACGGTCGTGCCCTGCAGGGTCAGGGTGGCTTTATCGGGATTGAATGGCACCCCTGCCAGGCCGGCGGCCGAAACGATGCGGCCCCAGTTGGGGTCGTTGCCGTTCATCGCACATTTGACGAGCGGACTGTTGGCAATTGCCCGTGCCATTGCACGGGCGGCGGCGTCGTTCGCCGCGCCGCGGACGTGAACCACAACCACCTTCGTAGCGCCTTCGCCGTCGGCGGCAATCTGATATGCGAGGGACTGACAGACTTCATCCAGCGCCGCCGCGAACTTGGCCAGGTCCTTGTCACCGACGACCGACGCGCCCACGCCGGAAGCGAGAAGCACCGCCGTGTCATTCGTGCTCGTGTGGTCGTCGATGGTCACGCAGTTAAAGCTGCCGTCCACCGTGGGCGAGAAGAGCTTTCGCAACGCAGGAGCGGCGATTTTGGCGTCCGTTGTCAGGTACGCGAGCATGGTCGCGCTGCGCCCTTTCAGCGATTTCGTCTTTCCCGCTGAAGCTTTGACGCCGGGCGCTCCTCCTGCCGCAACAGCCATTCGCGGGCCGATCATGCCGGCACCTTTGCATACGCCGGCGATCGTGACCTTCTCCTTGCCGAACCGCACCTCGACGGCGGCGGCCTTGCGACGGGTATCGGTGGTCAGGATGGCCGCGGCAAAGTCATGCGCGTGCTCCATGCTATCGCCGAGGTACTGGGCGACGTTCCGGATCCCGGCTTCGACTTTTTCCATCGGCAGCATGTGACCGATGATGCCCGTGGACGAAGGGAGCACTTCGTCCGGTCGAACGCTTGCCAGTTCCGCCGCGATCGCGCACATGCGTCTTGCGTCGGCTTCCCCTTGCTTTCCGGTGCAGGCATTGGCGTTGCCCGAATTGAGCACGACAGCCCGGAGCCTGCCGGAGGCGATGTGTTCCCGGCCGACTTTCACAGGGGCGGCGAAGACCTTGTTCGTCGTGAATGCCGCCGTCGCGGTGGCACCGGGCTCGGTCACCAGCAGACCGATGTCGGGCGTGTTCGTGCTCTTGATTCCGCAATAGACGCCCGCCGCACGAAAGCCGCGCGGAGAAAGTAGGTGTAGTTCGGCCATCGGTGCCTCCGGTTTCAGTTGATCGCTTGTCGCGGGTCGGAGTTATATCGGGAACCCGGTCCGCTGTGCAGTCGCGGCGGACTCACGACTCGCGTTTCTTGCTGTCTGATGATGTCGAGGGAACAATTCCTGGTCACCCACCCCGGAGAAACGATATGGCCGTTTCCAACGTCGCACTCGCAATGACCCTGGTGATGCTGGCTTGCGGCTCGGTGAACGCATCGACTTACGATGGTGGATGGGCTGGCGAACAGCTCCGGATCGACTTGTCGAGCCGTGACGGCAAGTCCTACCACGGCCTGATTACCAAAGCCGCGCAACAGTATCCGGCACAGGCAATCGACGACGGCCAAGCACTGACCGGCACGTTTGCCGCCGATGGTTCACGGTTCGACTTCTCCATGGCTCGCCACGGCGAAGGCATGGTCTTGCGCAGCGGTCGCGCGGAGTATCGGCTGAAGCGCGTCGCCGGCGAAGCGGCGCACGCTACCGGCGATACCGGACGTTTCGCTTCGTCACAGCCGGCAACGCGCGAAGCAGGAAGCGGCGATCCGCTCGCCTACCGCGTGCTGCAGTTTCCCGGCGGAACGATTGCCCGGTTCGACACTTGGGTCTACGGACAGCCCGGGGTTGCCAACAACGTCATCTGGTGCGACGGTGCGCCCAAGGGACGCGAGGCAGATTTCATCCTCCGCGCGGCGATCGGCACACCCAATGCGCAGGATCAGTCCAATCTGTTCGTGGCCGGGCCGGTGTTGGTCGAGCAACTCCTCAATCAGCTCGCCGGCCCCGTCTTCCAGCGGACGGGCAAGCCGATCAAAACGACCTGCGGCGGCGACGAGGCGATGATCCTGGAATACCAGGCGACGATCAAAGGCAAGCTGGCGATCTGCCGGGTGATGCTTGTCAGACGGCAGGATGTCGCGATCGCTGTCGTGGCCCTCGGGTCCGACGCCGGCATGAAGGAGTTCGGCCGCGCGATCGAGATTGTCGCCCAGAGCATCAGCGTAAAGGAAGCGGCCATCGAGCCCGGGCTCGTTGGCACGTGGGTTCTGGAGAACTACGTTCGACTGGCACCGGCGAAGGTCGACGAGCAGCCCTTCAACCTGTCGCAGTCGCGATCCGTCACGCTCTATCCCAACGGCACGTTCGCCGATACCGCAAGCACCGGCTTCTCCGGGCAGGATGCCACCGGCCTCGCGAAGGGTGGTAGCCGGGGAAGGGTCGTCAAACGCGGCAACGTGCTGACGTTTCGCTACGACGACGGGACGAACTGGAGCGCCCCGTACGAACTGCACAGCAACGGCTTGAGGCTCGATGGGAAAATCTATCTGAAGCAGTAAAGCACTCGGCCCCGCCCGCGGCATTGCGGGAGCATGCGAGACGCTGCTTCACAATGGCAAAGACCGTCGCCGACTAACCGGATTGGTTCCGGTTGTCAGCGACGGTCTGGAGACGCCCGGGGAGGACGCCTGAGGACTTCCATCGATCGCGATCAGGGCGCGATCAGCACGACAACATCGTCAACGAGCACCGTTTGGTCCGTACCCGGCGTGTTGACCCCACGCAGTTGAACCGTGTGAGACCCGGCGGTGACGGTAAAACTGTTCGTGGTGTACGGCTGGTAAACGGTCGTTGTTGGAGTAAACGTACCAACAAGCTGTCCGTCGACGAGCGCCTGGAATGACATTTGGCCACCAAGTCCGGCTCGGGCAGCCGCCTTAAGTGACAGCTGGTAGGTACCAGCCTGCCAACCTGCGATGGCTTGAGTCACAACAGGATCGCCAGTCTGCAGGAACGCGACCTGCGTGCCCCCAGGGGCGGCCGAGTTACCGGCAGTAAATCCGCTCGCGTTGCCGGCGACACCGGCATTACCGGTAAACACCCAACCCGAGTTCGTCGGGTTGTACACATATCCGCTGCCGACGGCAGTTGACTCGAAACCGGCGTTGGCCAACACGACGGGGACAATCACCGGCGGCGAGGCCGGTGCCAGGCCGGCACCGGTGATCTCGATGAAGTCGATCCGCGTTTCGCCGGTGGCGGCACCACCGATGGCGACGGTGAGCTTTCCGTCGGCGACGTTGACCGTCGCCGACTTGGACGTGAACTTGTTGGCGGCGAGACTGACATACGCCAGGATGTTCTGCGTTCCTTCCAACCAGATGTTGTTACGAGATGCCGCCGCTGCGTCACCCACGCCGATGTTCACGGTGTAGGTGCCGTTGGGCACAGCAAACTCCCAGCGCGAGCCGGCCTTCACGCCGACGTTGGTATCCAGAAGCTGATTGGCGTTGACGTTTCGATCGAACACGGCATCGACATGGCTGGTCGTCCATCCGTAGGAATAGCCATTTCGCGCGCCGTAGGTCAGACCGGCGTCGACGATGTAACCGCTGACCGTAGCCGCGCTGGAGGGCTGGAAGTTGACCTTCACCGTTCCAGCGGTCGGCGGGGGAGGCGGCGGCGGTGGTGGTGGCGGCGGGGGCGGGGGTGGTGGCGGCGGAACCGTCGGTGGAACCGCCACTTCGATGTAGTCAATGTGCGTCTGTCCTGTGACCGTTCCGCCGAACGCGAGCGTCAGTTTGCCATCGCTCACCGTCACCGCGGTTGACTTTGACAAGAATTGATTCGCGGCAAGCGTGGTATACGCGAACGGATTAAGCGTTCCCTCGAGCCAGATGTTGTTGCGAGTCGAGGCCCCGGCGTCACCCACGCTGATCGTGACTGTGTACGTCCCGTTCGGAACCGCCAGCTCCCACCTGGAACCGGCTTTGACGCCGACGTTGGTGTCCAGAAGTTGGTTCGAGTTGACGTTGCGATCCACAACCGTGTCGGCATGGCTGGTCGTCCAGCCATAAGTCTGACCATTCCGCGCACCGTAGGTCAGTCCGGCATCGACGATGTAACCCGAAACGGTCGGTGCCGCCGACGGCTGGAAGTTGATCTTGATCGGCGAACTCGCCGGCGGCGGAGGAGGCGGGGGCGGGGGTGATGTCGGGTTAACGAACGTCACCGAGACTTCGTAGGAGCCACCGATCTCACCGCTCAGGTTCGCGCCGGAATACGCGATCGCCTTCACCACGTGAGTACCGACGGGCGCAGCCCAGGGCAGGTAATCCGGTGCCGCGTCTCCACCGATGGAGTAGGGCGCGCCGCCTTCAATCCTGACCTGAACGCCGTCCACGAGGAACTGAACCGAACCAATGGTGCCGGTGGTCACCGCGTGGAGGTTGATCGCCGGCGAACCGACCTGGATCGTCTGACCGGCCGACACCCGACCCGTGTCAGTATCGTTGTCCGCGTTCACCAGCATCAGACCCGTGACGCCAAACACCGGCGGCGGTGGTGGGGGCGGCGGGGGCGGAGGAGGAGGAGGCGGCGGCGGTGGGGGCGGCGACCCCGGCACGTACACCTGAACGAAGTTCAGTTTCACAAGGCCGGAGACCGCGCTTCCGATCGACAGCGTCAGCTTACCGTCATTCACTGGTACGCTGATCGACTTGGCGTCGAACGTGTTCGCGGCTTGCGCCTGGTAGTTGAACAGATTGACGCCTTCGACCCAGACGTTGTTCGTGCTGGCTGTGCTCGCATCGCCGATGCCGACCAGCACGGTGTAAGTACCGTTCGGGACAGCCACTTCCCATTTTGCTCCGGCTTTCACAGACGCCACGGTATCGCGGAGCTGGTCCCCGATGACGTTGCGATCGAAAACCGAGTCCGTATGGGACGCCGTCCAACCGTAGGTCTGGCCGTTGCGGGCACCATACAGTTCGCCGGCATCGATCAGATAGCCGCTCACGTTGGCGGCAGCCGACGGCTGGAAGTTGACGTTGATTCCCGAGCTCGGCGCCACTGATGGAGGCACCGTCGGGGGCACCGTCGGAGGAACGGTGACGGTCCAGCTTGCGGTCGCGCCGCCGTTCAGGCTGTTGCCGCTGATGTCGGTAATGCCATTGCCGGACGACTTGAGCGTCAGGGTATAGACGCCCCCGCTCCCGGTGAGCGATGTCAGCCCGCCGAGGGAGAACGACTGGTTGTTGGCGCTGGTCAGAGACTCGCCGCCGGAGAGCAGGTTGGCCCCGCCGTCGCGTGTCAGCGTCAGATCGGAGATGTCGAACCCGGAGATAGCCTCATTGAAATTGACAGTGATCGCGTCGACCGGCGTTGCGCGCGGGTTCGGCGACACCGCCACGACCGACGCCGTCGGCGCAGTAATATCGGCCTGGCCGACGACATTGACGTTGAAGGTGCCGATCAACTGAGCGGCGACGAAGTTGTCCGCCACGTCGCTCACCTGGTTCGCCTCGACACTCACGGTGTAGCTGCCGTTGATCCCCTGGCTCCAGCCACCGACGGGCGGGGTGATCGAATAAGTGGCGACGCGCGGCGAGCCGACGCCGGGCTTGTCGAGCGTCACCAGCTTGGCCAGCACGTTGTAGCCGCCGGGCCCGGTGACACGGACGTCGCCGTCGGTGAGCCCGGACGTATCCACGCCGTTCGAATCGGTCCACGTCACGTCGAACTTATAGGCGGAATTGTTGGCGGTCGTCAGGTCCGGGGCGGAGAGAACGAACGTAGGAGGCGTCGCGTCGATCTTGAACGACAGCACGATATCCTGGGTCAAAACCGACCCGAACTGGCCGGAGACCGCGGCAGTCTGTGGGACCGTCAAAACGTAGTCGCCATCAATCTGCGTGAGGGACGACAATCCCGTCAACCGGAACGTAGTCTGGTCCGTGGAAACAAGCTGCTGCGACGCGGTCAGAAGGTTTGCGCCGCCGTTGCGGGTCAGCGTGACGTCGCTCAGATCAAAACCGGTCACACTCTGGTTGAAGTGAATCGTTGCTTCACTGAGTCCCTTGGGAGCCGGGTTCGGGACGATCGGATCGGCCGTTCCGCTGAGGACGGAAGATACGGAAACCAGGAAGGTCGTCAGTGTGCCCGCGGGGACCGGGTTGCCCGAAAGATCCTTCACCTGGTTCGGCTGAACGACAACGCTGTAGATGCCGTTGTCATCAAACCGCCATCCGTCGGTCGGGGGCTTCAGCGAGTAGATCGCGAATGCGATGTTGCCTTCGGGGAAGTCGGTGTCCAGCAGTTCGACCGGGGCGTTGAAGCCATTGGGACCGGTGACGCGCAGGTCCAGGCTGTCGATCGTGGACAAGTCGATGCCAGGCTCGTCGCTGTACTCCACCGGAATGATCAGCTCTTCGTACTGACCGAAGATGCCTGGTGCCGTGCCGCTCGCCTGCGGAATCGAAAGGTCCAGCGCGATGTTGAACGAACCGGCGACTTGTCCTGCAGCGGTGGTGTTGCCGATGGCGTCCTTCACGCCGTTTCCGCCGGTGGTGAGCGTATAGGTGCCGACCGCGGAGGCACCGATACCGGCGGGCATGTTCAGCAGGAACGTCGCGGTGACCGACAGGCCGCTTCCCGACGTGCTTTGCAGCACAGGGGTGTCAGTCGAGCCGTCGGGCCTTTCGACGATCAGGTCGCCGGTGCCGATGGAGCTCACATTCACGCCGGACGGGTCGGCGAAGACGACGGTCAGCGGGAGGCTGGTGTTGCTCGAAGGCTGGAAGATCGACGCGGTGGTCGAGACCGCTGACGGCGCTGTAACGTCGATGTTGACATCGAACGTGCCGATCGGCCCCGTCGTCGCGGCGGAGCCGGCGGTCGAAAACACCTGGTCGCTCTTGAGGACGATGAAGTAGGTGCCGTTGGACGCTTCGACGAAGCCACCGGTCGGCGGCAGGAAGCTGTACGTCACGACCATCGGGCTGGCCGGGGTACCGGCCCCCGTTCTGCTGACCAGCGTTGCGTTGGCCGAGAAGCCATTGGGACCGTCGATGCGGACGTCGTTGCTGTCGATGGAGCTTGCGTTAATGCCCGATTTGTCGGTGTAAGTGACCGTGACAGTTTGTGCGGCCGTCGTCGTTGCCGTGATGTTCGTGCCCACACCGGTCGCGGTCGGCAAGTCCACCGTGACCGTGAAGGTCCCGAGGACCGCTTCGCCGATCTTGACGCCGGCGACGCTGCGAACGGCGTCGTCGCGGATGATCACTTCGTAGAGACCGTTGGACGAAGGCGTCCAACCGCCGGCTGGCGGATCGATCTTGTACACCGCGACAATCGTCGACGCATTGCCCGACGGCGTGGCGCTCTCGAACCGCGCCGTGCCGGAGAAGTCGTTCGGTCCGATGACCTGCAGGTCGTCCACGCCGACGGTGCTTGCATCGATCTGCCCTGAAGTGACTTTGTAGGTCACCGTGAGGGTTGCCGCAGCCGCCGCGGCTGCCACATTCGTCGTGACCAGCGAAGCCGTTGGCGACGACGCGCCGATCAGTACGGTGAACGTGCCAACGGTCCCGGCGTTGGTCGCGTTGCCGGACGTGTCGTAAACCTGATTGGCCCGGACGGCGACCGTGTAGGTGCCGTTGGCGGTGGAACTCCACGCCCCACCCGGTGCCGGAACGCTGTAGGTCGCCGTCACCGACGAGCCGTCGCCGTTGGGCAGCGCCGCCAGCAGCGTGGCGACCTGCGAGTAACCACCCGGCCCGGTGACCTGCACATCTCCGGTTCCGATGCGGGCCAGGTCCACCTGGCTGTCATCGGTCCATTGGACCGTAAACGTATGGGTCGCGGCACCGCCGGCATTGATGTTCGGGCTGTCGAGGCTGGCAGCGGGCGCTTGGGTGTCCGTCCGCTGACCGGAGAAGCCGGCCTTCATGTAGTTGACGGCCGCCGTCGGGGAGTAGTTGGGACGATAGAACAGCGACGACTGCCGCCGCGACTGAGTCAGGTAGGCGTCGGTGCTCGATGTTCCGCCGATCGAACCGTTGAACGACGCCGGAGAAACATTCGCGTTGGGGTAGGTAATCTTCGCGTTCGTCGCGGTCGGTTCGGCCAGTCCCTGCCACTGCGTCAGGCTGTAGGTGGTCGCCTTGGTGGCGAAGAAGGGGGTGGAGCTGGCGGCATTGTTGGAATAGTTGTAGCGGTTGCCGCGCCACGTCTCCTCGGCGGAACTGTAGTTCGGCCCGTGTTCGATCATGGGCGAGGCGTAGATCGTCTGGAACTCGTTGTTCAGGACGCTCAGGTTGTTCAGCGCGTACCGGGTGTTCCCACCAACCGCGAAACCGGGGTTGATGTACAGCCCCTTGGTCCATCCCGAGATGATGTTGTTCTGGATGGTGAGGTCGTTGACGCCGACGGCTTCGGTCGGATTGACCGTGTTGCTACCGAAGGTGACATGGATGGCCGGCCAGAGGACGCCGGTCCCGACACCGTTATAACCCGAGAAGATGTTGTTCTTGACGACCGTGCCGCCGCCGTTGGCGGTCGGCCTGAGGTTGCCGAGTTCAAAACCCCAGCCTCGTGCCTGACCGTTGATCGACTGCGAACCGTAAACGACGTTGCCGCTGATTTCACCAAACACGCCGCCCGGCTTTTCCTTGCCGTTGAGATAGCCGTAGCTCATCCCGATCGGGTTGTTGATGAACAGGTTGTTCTTGACGTCGCCGCCCGGGCGCATCTGCAGGCCGTGGCTCGAGGCGTTGGCGATGATGTTGTTCGAGACGGTGACGTTCGTGTTATCGATATTGAGATAGATGTTGTGGTTGTAGATCGTCGCGAACGTGCCGAAGTTCCCGTAGGCCGGGTCGGTCCATCCGTTGTGATCGAACACGTTCTCATCGATCGTCAGCTTGTTGACGCCGTTGATGTACACACCTTCCGACGTGATGTACTTGCCCGTTGAATCGAAACTGGGCGCGTAGTTGTCGGCGATGATGGATCGGCGGATCGTTACGTCGGCCAGTTCGCCCCACCCGGCAACCGACTGCATGACCGCACCGGCCCGGAAGTACTGGAACGACGCGTCTTCGATCCAGAAGTTCTTGATCGCCCCGAAGATGTTGATTCCGTAGGTGCCGCCCGAAGCGTCGGACTTGTAACCGATCGTAAAGTTGGAGTTCGGCTGCTTGTAGTTTCGGTTGTTCGCTTCGAACGCGATGCCCAGGATGTAAACGTTGTTCAGCTGGGGGTGGACCGAGGCGGTCGCGATGTTATCGAACGCCGTGTTAATGCCCGTCTGGATCTTGGGCCGCTCGCTCGACGGGCGGTTAGGGTCGGTATAGGCACCGATGACGAACGGTTCGTTCGCGCTTCGACCCGAGGTGGCCCAGTTGTCGATCCGGTCGGTGAAGACATCGCCCCGGCGAAACAGAATCTGGTCGGCGACGTTGTTGCGGACCGATGCCCCGGTGGCGGCGTTGGCCGCCGTTGCGATACCAAGCTTGGCCCTGGCGCCTTCGACGGTCTTGACCGGGGAACCGATGGTGCCCGCGTTGGAATCGTTGCCGTCGGCGGCGACGTAGACGACGCGCGAGTCGACCGCCGGCGTGACGATCGTGTATCCGTTCACGTCGCGCGTGACAGACAGGTGAATGCGCGACTCGAGCGACTCGAACACATGGGGGCTTAAGCGCCCCACAAGATTGGCGCGCCGCCCTTCCGACCCGGCTTCGCCAGCGGTGCCCGAGTAAAGACTCGTTGCAGTATCGGGGCGCGCCGCTGGGCGGCGCGTCGTCTTGAAACGCATTGTGGATACTCCGGAGCGAAACCTGGGCCGACCATTCAATAATGGCGATGAAACATCGCGGCGTCGTCAGCCCGTAACGTCAACGCCGCGCCCTCTTCAAACCTGTGATCAGCCCGAAGGCTGTGAGACACTCTACACCCCTCCTGCGCGAGGGGTCTTCGGCGTGGTGGGAATTCAGCGCTTGGTTCCGCCGACGACCGCTTCAATAATACGGAGGGTCCGCTGGGCTCCCAAGCAAATGTTGCCCAGGAAACGGAAAAACTTCCGCACTGCCGTCTTATGGGACATCAACGTCCTCATACTGTCGCGTCAGAACTTACGTGCCCTGAGGCAGGAGGTTCGCTTTCGCCCGGCAGATGCAAACCGCCCTTTCACGTAAATATCCTGCGACGCCACACGTTATGATCGCCGGCCCGCCCATGCATGTTCCTGACCAGACACCACAAGAGCACCCGTCCGCGCCAGGTTATCGGGCCGGACTTGCCCGTTCGCTGCTATTGACGCTTATCGGGCTTGTCGTGTTCGCCGGGTCGGGCGCGAGCACCCAGGCCGCCGATCCGGCTTCACGTCCGACAACCCTGCCCACCTCGCCACTGATCTCCGCCGCGGAGCTGAAGGCCATGCCGCTGGATCAGGTGGCACGCACCCCGACCGTCCGCGTGCGTGGATCCCTTACCTACCTTGCCAATCAGCCCAGCATCCTTTTCGTCCAGGACCCCACTGGCGGTGTGTGCGTCTTTGGTCCTCGCGAGGCGGGTATCCGGCGGTCTCTGAAGGTCGGCGCGGTCATCGAGGTCGAAGGCATCGTCCTTTCCGGACGCGGAGGTCCATATCTTTCGGCCAAGCCCAAGGAGCCGCTCGCGATCACCGTATTCGACGAGACGGAACTGCTGCCACCCCGGCCGGTGGCGATCGCCGATGTGTTGACGTTGCGCGGGGCGGGGGAACTCGTAGAGGTGCATGGAACCTGCCGCTCGGCTCGGATCGAAAGCTTCGGGCCCCTACAGGAAGCCCTGGTCGTCACGGTCGTCGAGGCCGGCCAGCGACTGGAAGTCGCCTATCTGAACTGGAGCAATGCATCCATCCTGCCCAAGACCTGGGTCGGGGCACGAGTACGGGTGCGCGGCGTCTTCAATTCGACGGTGCCCGATCGCCAGCAGGTTGCGTCGATGCGCCTTCTTGTCGCTGCGATGCGGGATGTCGCCATTGTCAATGCCGCCACGCCGGCCGCGGCACTCCCGCTGTCACCGACGACCAGTATCGAAGCGGTTCCCGCCGACGAGACACGCGTTCGCGTCCAGGGCGTCGTCACGTTGCCGGTCGCCGGCAAGGGGATGTACGTGCAGGACGACGGCGGCGGTGTCTGGGTCGACGTTCCCGACCGCCAGACCCAGGCCAGGATCGGCGAAAAGGTGGATGTGGTCGGCTTCCCGCTGCTGCGCGACGGCAGCCCTATTCTTGAAGATGCGATCTGGGAGTCGATGGGCGCTGCCCAGCTGCCCTCAGTGATTCCCGTAACGGCCGACGAGGCGCTTTCCGGAACGTATAACTCCCGTCGTATTCAGATGGACGCATTGGTGCTCGAGATCTCGCGATTCAGCGAAGGTTCCACCATGGTCCTCCAGGCCGGCGAACGTGTGTTTCTGGCGCGGCTCGCCGGTCCCGCCGACGCCAGCCAGACCATTCCCGCGGCAGAGAACAGTTGGGTGCGGGTGTCCGGCGTCTGCGTGAACAATCGCGCCCCGCGGGAGACTTCGCCGGATCGGGCGGATGTCTGGGCAAGGCCGGTGTCGTTTCACCTGATGCTCGCCGGGCCAGACGCGGTCAGTGTCATTCGGGCCCCCAACTGGTGGACGCTCGAACGGGTGCTAGTTGTCATCGGCCTGTTGCTGTTGTCGGCGTTGGCGGCGATGGCGTGGGTGGTCGCGCTGCGTCGGCGGGTGACACAGCAGACGGTACAGATCAGCCGGCACGTCCAGCAGGAAACCCTCAACGAAGAGCGGATGCGCATCGCCCGCGAACTCCACGACTCGCTCGAACAGGACCTCCTCGGTATCACCATGCAGCTCAAGGCGACCGAAAAGCTGCTGGATCGCCCGGAGCGGGCTCGTACATCATTACAACTGGCGTCGGCGATGGTCCGCCGCAGCCAGGCGGAAACCCATCGTGCCGTCTGGGACCTTCGGGAGCGCAAAGTCGGTCAGGAGGGGCTCGTTCCGACCCTTCGATCGGCGCTGGCGGGGCTGACCAGCGGCGCCGGCACGACGGGCGGCCCTGAGATCGAAGTTGAAGTCAGCGGGCAGGAGCGCGAACTCCCGCCTCAGATGGAGAATCACCTGCTGCGCGTCGCACTGGAATCCGTCACCAATGCGTTCAAGCACGCCAGCGCCAGGACCGTTCGCGTGAAGGTCGATTTTGAAGACAACCGGGTGGTCTTGCGGGTGACGGACGACGGCAAGGGTTTCGACGCCGATCACCCGCCGGCCCCGGTCAGCGGCCATTTCGGCCTGTTTGGCATGAACGAGCGTGCGGCAAAGCTGCACGGCACCCTCACGATCACCAGCCGATCGGGGGAAGGAACGAGCATTCACCTGATCGCCCCGACGAACGGAACGACCTCGGCCACAGCCAGTTAGCGCGTTTCACGTGCCGGCAATATCATGAATCCAGGGCAAACCCGGAAGATTTCCCGCCCGTTGAGGGACGGTACGTTGTAAAGGAGTCTGATGCCTGTTGTAAACCTGTCCAGAATCTCCCCGGTGACCCGCCCTGGCGCTCGACGCCGGGCGGCCGTGGTCGCCGCGGTCAGTGCCATCGAACAGCTCGAGGTGCGCACCCTGTTCGCCGCCGTCAGCTTTACGGCCTCGAACCTCACCACCACCGCCGACGGCGCTCACGGCGTCTTCGTCTTTGACGTCAACAAGGACGGCTTCGACGACGTGCTTGCCGCCGTCGAAACCGACAACAGCGTCATCTGGTTTCGTTCCAATGGTGCCGGCGGGGGATTCACCGCGCAGACCATCACGACCAGCGCGTCGGAAGTCGGCGCGGTGTCGGCGGTCGATCTCGACAAGGACGGCGACATCGACATTCTCGCCGCCGCCAAGACCGGTCACCTGAGCTGGTTCGAGAACAACGGCTCCAATGCCTTCACCCCGCACAACGTGACGTCCACCGCCGTCGGCGCCAACGCCGTCATGGCCGGCGACCTCGACGGCGACGGCGACATCGATCTCGCCGCCGACAACGCCAGCGGCGACAAACTCGTCTGGTACGAGAACAACGGCGCGCAGGCCTTCACCGAGCGGACCATCCTGAGCAGCGCCGGCGTCGTTAAATCCGTCTTCGTCATCGATATCGACGGCGACACCGACAAAGACATCATCTCCGGCTCGGAGCAGTCCGACTCGGTCATCCTTTACCTCAACAACGGCAGCGGCACGTTCACATCGCGGAACATCGATACCTCCCTCGATTTCTGCCTGTCGGTCTTCTCCACCGATCTGAATGGCGACGGCGACATCGACGTTCTGGCGACGTCGCTCAATGGCGATACCGTCGCGTGGTACGAAAACAACGGCAGCGAGGTCTTCACCAAGCATGTCATTTCCAATACGGCCGACGGTGCCAGCGGCGTGTATGTCGCTGACATCGACGGCGACGGCGACAAGGACGTCCTCTCGTCCAATTTCGTGAACGACCACATCGACTGGTACGACAACACCGCCGGCAATGCCACGAGCTTTACCGTGCGGACGATCAGTGCCGCCGCCGACCAGGCTCAGGACGTGGCGGTCGGGGATTTCGATGGCGACGGCGACAAAGACGTGGCGTCGGCGTCGTACCGGGACAACAAGATCGCGGTGTACATCAGCGGACTGGCGACTTCACCACCGACGTCGCCCCCAACCTCTCCACCGACTTCTCCCCCGACTTCTCCCCCGACATCCCCGCCGACGTCGCCTCCAACGTCTCCCCCAACGTCCCCACCGACGTCGCCGCCCACTTCTCCGCCGACCTCGCCCCCGACTTCTCCGCCGGTCACGCTCGGCGCGTCGGCGGTCGGCAAGCTGCCGGCGTCGGCGGTTGCAGGCGCCAAGATCAAGGGGAGCGTCAGCGTCACGGTGTCGAACGCCACCGGCCTGCTCGTCAATTCGCCGGTCACGGTTCGGCTTTTTGCCTCGACCGATGACATTCTCGATGGTTCCGACCCCGAACTGGCCGCGATCACCAAGAAGCTCAAGATCGCGTCCGGTGCGAGCAAGGCGGTGAAGCTGGCGGTGAAGTCCTTCCCCGACACGTTGGCCGACGGCAACTACAAGGTGATCGCCGAAGTAACGCCCGTCGGATCAACCGCGACCACCGCCGCGACCACCGCCGCGACCACCGCTTTTACCGCCGTCGCCGCGCCGTTCTTCAATCTGTCCGGGACGGGCAGCGGGCCGGCGAAGCTGACGCCGGGCAAGAACGGAAAGTTCGTCGTAACGACACTAAACAGCGGCAACGTAAAACTGACCTCCACTGCGACGGTAACGGTCGAGACCGCACCGGAGGGAATCGTCGGCGCACCAAGAGTCGCGATCGCGACGGTGCCGGTGAAGTTCTCCGTCCTTCCCGGTAAGTCTAAGAAGATCACGCTCAAGTTCCTGATTCCCGAGTCGTTTGCCGCCGGGTCGTATCGCCTGGTGGCGACGCTGGATTCGGGGAATGCGATCATCGAGAGCAGCGAGATCGACAATGAAGTTCTGAGCACAACGGCGACGTTGATCGAGTAGGCGCGCTTCGAGTAGCTTCCCCGGTTCAGCCGGCGGGCTCGCCCGTCGGAATCTTGGAATCAGGGATTGAGGACCTCGCATGAAGTTCACGGCGACGCGCATCGTCATCACGGCCGTCTTTGCCCTGGTCGCGCTCACAGACGCGTCGCCGGCCGCGATCAAGGTCACGCGTAAACCCGCGAAGGTGGAATACCGCCCGTTCGATCCCCAGAACAAACCCGCCGACATGCCCCCGATGAACCACGGGGAGATCGCGTTCTGCAAAGGCGATTACGGCGTTGCCGTGAAGCTGGCTTACACCCCGAGTGTCCGCAAGCAGGCCAACGGCAAGTACCTGGCCAGGGTGGTGGTCGCCGACGTTTTCGTCGAGCTCGAGCTGATCAACCAGATCTGGATTCCGAACAACGCTAGCGACAAGCTCAAGGCACACGAGGAAGGGCATCGCCAGATTGCCGAGATGGTCTACGACAAGATCGCCGAGAAGGCCGCCCGGCAGGCAGCGGACAAACTGGACGGCAGGAAGTTCGAAGGGGAAGGGGCCACCAGCAAGGAAGCTAGCGAGGCCGCCGACGCTGCCATGGCCAAGGCACATTCGGCGATGATCCAGGCGTATCTCGATCAGACGAGCCGCGCCGGTCAGAAGACGCAGGAACTGTACGACGAGATCACCGCACACGGCGCCAGAGGGGAAGTCGCCGAGGCCGACGCAATCGCCAAGGCGTTCACCGATCGCCCGCCGCCACTCTGGGTCGGCAATCCGGCGACCCGACCCGCGACGCTACCAGCAACAAAACCGGCGACAAAACCGGTGCTCCGGACGACGAAGTAGTTCTCGTGACGTGGTCAGATCGCGTGCCCGGACGGCGAGCAAGCTCGCCGGCTTCACCCGGTCACACCTCGCGCGAGCACGGATCACCGACGAGCACGGATCACCGACCTCACGGGTCCAGCTTGATCGAACCGATCTGTGCCAGTGCCACCAGCGACACATCCGCAGGCACACCGTCGGGGCCCACGTCATTGCCGACGTACAGCGTGGACCGCGTCAGCAGCACATGGGCCGGCGAGCCGACCCGGAATTGGCCTGTCCGCGTTGTCGTGATGACGAACGGAACGAAGGGCTTGGCCTCGAGAAGGGACTTGATGTCGATGGGGTCTGCGGGCATATCGCTAAAGTACGGAAATAAGCCCAAAATCGCCACCAAAAGCCGGGCTTTGTCCTTACGCCGAACATTGCGATTGTGTCACTTCACTCGCTTCTCCCAGCCCACCGGCTGCGTCCATGCCTGCTTTTTCTGGTCCTTCATGCAGGGGTTCGCGGGGGTCTGGTCTGAAGTGATTTGGGCTCGGACATAGAGTTCCTTGCCCGTCAGTTTGTAGGTCGCGTTCCGCCCTTCGACCTTTGCGAGCTCAACGCCCACCGCTTCGGGCGGGATCGACTTACCGTCGTCCGGGGCGAGCGTACCGATGAACCGCGTGACGAACTTTGCATCGCCGTCCGCGGCGACGGATACCTTCAGCGCGCCCGCGGCGGCGTCGTACCGGACGTCACTCAATACAACGCCGCTGGAGGCGTAGAAGTCACCTGCCTTCATTGCGGCGATCAGGTCGGCGGCGGACAACGACTTTGCCCGGACGCAGACCCAGCCGCGGCCGGACGTTGCGCGGGTCATTCCGCTGACGTGATAGTTGTGACTGTCGTCGGTGCCCACACCGAACAGCGGGGCGGCCTTAAACGCCGTAACCCGAAGGGTATTGGCGATGTCCCAGATCCGGTCGATGCTCGGGTGGGTGGCGTCGCCTTCCTGATACACAATCGGATGCCCATTAAAGACTTCGAAGAAGCGCTCTTCGACCGCCTCGGCGATTTCCTCGGCCGTGACGCCCCACTTGAAATTCGGATGGTTCAGGTGGACGAGAATCGGGCGATTGAGTTCCCTGGAACGCTCTTCGGCCGCCTTGAGGTTGTTTCGGATGACCTCCACCACGCTCGACCCGCCCTGCGGCTTGATCGCTTCGCCGGCGATGTTGGTCGCGTTCATGTGGATCGGCTTCTGCTCGAACTTATCGCTGATCTCCTCGCTCGGGATCATCAGGAACTCGCCGGGGCGATCGAACTTGGGGGCGTAGTCGGCGAAGGGGGACAGGCGGATTTCGAACGCCTCGGTGGAGGTGTCGCCACGGGTTTTTGCCAAGTCGGCAAAATCCTTGAGATACTGCCGGGTCGCGGCCGCCGCGCCGCGCTTCTTGAGGTCGGCGAACCGCACCCATTTTTCGCCGGTCTGGATGGTGTTGTGATCCGAGATTCCGAGGAACTGGTAGCCGTTGTCGCGATACCATGCGGCAATGCGCTCGGGGAAGTCGTCGCCGTCGGACCAGAGGGAGTGCGTGTGGAGATTGCCCTTGTACCACCGGGGGCTGGCACTTGCGGTCGGGGGTGCATCCGCGTGGGACACCGGACCTACCCAAAGCAATGCACCCAGAGCAAAAATCGATAGAAGCCCAGTTGGCACCGTTAGAAGATGGCGGGACATTCGGGTTCTCCAGCAATGACTGTTCGCGACCGTTAACACGGGTGTTGTACCCGGCGTTGAGATATCTCGCGCTAAGGTTGTTCCCGGCAGGGGGATCGCATCGATTCTGACCATCGCCGCGAACTGCGTGACATAGGAGTCGTAACGGACTATAGTTGTCGCGACCCGTTCTCATTGCCGTGATTCTCTGGCCCGATATCGGGCCGGCGGCGGTTCGGGCGCAACTTGCTGTCTTACCCGGGCGCTTTCACCGTCCGCGAGGTGAGTAATCTATGTCGATCCAAATCACTGAAGCCGCTGCCGCCAAGGTCAAGGAAATCATCGCTTCTTCCGCCGACCAGCTCGCCGAAGAAGGTAACCCCGGCGCAGAAACCCGCCTGCGGGTCGCCGTAAAGGGTGGCGGCTGCTCGGGTTTCAGCTACGTGCTGGACCTGACCGCCGAGAACGCCGGCGAATACGACGAAGAGCTCGAAGTCCATGGCGTGAAGGTGCTCGTCGACCAGAAGAGCCTGCTCTACTTGGAAGGCACCGTCATCGACTACGTCAGCGAAGGCCCGATGCGCGAAGGCTTCGCATTCAAGAACACCAAGCACCATTCCTGCGGCTGCGGCAGCAGCTTCTCGGTGTAAAGCAACGCGCTGATCCCGGATACTGCGCTCAAAAGGTGTGACTACTCGCTGCTGTCGAACGCAAAGGGCGTTCTTCACGCGGAGTTCGCCCGTTGTTGCTTGCGGTTTCGCCCGTCTCCTTCGGGACGAAACGCGAAACCGCAAGCGACTTGTCGGACCTTTGCGCGGGCCCCCGACATTCCTTGCATCCCACTGACGACGCGTAGTTGCGGCGTCCATTGCGATTTTCATGAAAGGGATGTTTGGGAGCGCCAGCGATGGCCGGCTGCCGTAGCATCGTCGGATTCGACCTTGTCTCGGGAAGCTGGCTCGTCGCGCTCAAGTTTCTCTGGCCCCACGGAAGTACCATGCCCACGGAAACAGAAGAAATCGAAACACTCGCCAATCGCGAGTACAAGTGGGGTTTCGTTACGGACATCGAGTCCGACACGCTTCCGCCGGGCCTGACCGAAGACACCGTTCGCTTTATCTCCAAGAAGAAGGACGAGCCGCAGTGGATGCTCGATTGGCGGCTGAAGGCGTTTCGGCACTGGCAGACGATGGAAGAGCCGACGCACTGGCCGAAGCTCGAATACCCGCCGATCGACTACCAAAGCATCATTTACTACTCGGCCCCGAAGAAGTCGCTGACGAGCCTCGACCAGGTCGATCCGGAACTGCTCGCGACCTACGAAAAGCTGGGCATTCCCCTGCACGAGCGCGAAATGCTCGCCGGCGTCGCGGTGGATGCGGTATTCGATTCGGTTTCGGTGAAGACGACATTCCAGAAGTCGCTCGCCGAGAAGGGCATCATCTTCTGCCCGATGAGCGAAGCCGTCCGCGAGCACCCGGAACTGGTGCAGAAGTACCTCGGCTCGGTCGTTCCCTACAGCGACAACTACTTCGCCACGCTTAATAGCGCCGTCTTCTCGGATGGCAGCTTCGTTTACATCCCCAAGGGCGTTCGCTGCCCGATGGAACTGAGCACCTACTTCCGCATCAATGCCCGTAACACCGGGCAGTTCGAGCGGACGTTGATCATCGCCGACGCCGGTGCATACGTGAGCTACCTCGAAGGCTGCACCGCCCCGATGCGGGACGAAAATCAGCTTCACGCGGCGGTGGTCGAACTGGTCGCGCTTGAAGACGCCCAGATCAAGTACAGCACGGTTCAGAACTGGTACCCCGGCGACAAGAAGACCGGTAAGGGCGGCATCTACAACTTTGTCACCAAGCGCGGTGCCTGCCGGGGAGCGCGCAGCAAGATCAGTTGGACGCAGGTCGAAACCGGATCGGCAATCACCTGGAAGTACCCGAGCTGCATCCTGCAAGGCGACGACAGTGTTGGCGAGTTTTACAGCGTCGCGCTCACCAACGGCCGCCAGCAGGCCGACACCGGCACGAAGATGATCCATATCGGCCGGAACACCAAGAGCACGATCGTGAGCAAGGGCATCAGCGCCGGCCAGGGTCAGAACACCTACCGCGGCCTGGTGAAAATCCTCAAGGGCGCCCAGAACAGTCGTAACTACACGCAGTGCGATTCGCTGCTGCTCGGCGACAAGTGCGGGGCGCACACGTTCCCGTACATCGAGATCAAGAACACCACCAGCCGCGCCGAGCACGAAGCCAGCACGAGCAAGATCGGCGACGACCAGTTGTTCTACTGCAAGACCCGCGGTATCGCGCTGGAAGATGCGGTGAACATGATCGTCAACGGCTTCTGCAAGGAAGTCTTCCGGGAACTACCGATGGAGTTCGCCGTCGAGGCACAGAAGCTGTTGGGCGTAAGTTTGGAAGGAAGCGTCGGGTGATTGCGGTGGCATGGGCGTCTCGCCCATGTTTTCATCTGCTGACAAGCGACACACGGGCGAGACGCCCGTGCCACGAAAGAAAGAACAATGTCTGCTTTGCTTGAAATCAAGAATCTCCACGCCAAGGTCGCCGGCCCGAACGGCCGGTCGATCCTCAAAGGCGTCGATCTGACCATTGGCCGCGGCCAGGTTCATGCCGTCATGGGTAAGAACGGCTCCGGCAAGAGCACGCTCGCCCAGGTCCTCATGGGCCGCGAAGCGTATGAAGTGACCGAAGGCTCGATCACGTTCGAAGGCAAAGACCTGCTCGACATGTCCGCCGAGGAGCGCGCCCGCGAAGGCGTCTTCCTCGGCTTCCAGTACCCGGTGGAAATCCCCGGCGTATCGACCAGCTACTTCCTGAAGGCCGCCGTCAACGCCACCCGCAAGCACAAGGGCCTGCCCGAGCTCGACGCCGCGGAGTTCCTGAAGCTTGTCAAGAGCAAGATGGACCTGCTTAAGATGGACAAGAGCTTCATGAACCGCGCTGTGAACGAAGGGTTCAGCGGCGGCGAGAAGAAGCGGAATGAAGTGTTCCAGATGGCAGTCTGCGACCCGACACTCTGCCTGATGGACGAAACCGACAGCGGGCTCGATATCGATGCGCTGCGAACCGTTTCCAACTGCATCAACACGCTCCGTTCGCCGCAGCGGACGATCGTCCTGGTCACCCACCACGAACGGTTCCTGAACCTGATCGAACCCGATCACGTCCACGTCATGCTCGAAGGACGGATCGTGAAGAGCGGCGGCAAGGACCTGGCCTCGGAGATCGAAAACCGCGGTTACGACTGGGTGGAAAAGGAAGTCGCGCAGCTGGTGTAGCCCAGTCCTGAGCAGCTTTCACTTTTGTGCCATCCCCCGGAGGGGTGGGTTCCGACAGCCGTAAGATCCGACTACGATCACTCGCATCGCGACGCATCCCGACTACCATGACCCAACTGATGGAACCGACATCCTCCGACCTCTCGAACCTCAAGCGGCTGCAGAAGCAGGATGCCGCCGGTGGCTCGCCCGACTGGCTGACGGATCTGCGCCGCCGGGGCATGGCCCGCTTCAATGAAGTCGGCTTCCCGACGACCAAGCTCGAAGAGTGGCGGTTCACCAACGTCGCCCCGATCGCCAAGACCGGCTTCCGCCTGGCGACCCCCGACGACAACATGGGGTCGCGTCATACCGTCGAACAGTACACCTTCGGCAAGGCGGCGAGCGCCGAGCTGGTCTTCGTCAACGGCCACTACCGCCCCGACCTGTCCAACCTTGGTGATCTGCCCAAAGGCGCCCGGCTGATGAGCCTGCCCGAGGCGATCGAGTCGAACGAGGAAGTCGTCCAAGCGCACCTCGGTCAGTACGTTGATATCAACGCCAACGCGTTCGTCGCCCTGAACACCGGCTTTCTCCGCGACGGCGTGGTGCTGCATGTGGCGAAGAACGTGACCGTCGAGGGTCCGATCCACCTGCTGTTCGTCAGCACCGGTGCCCATGACGGCATCGCGCCGATCGTTTCGCATCCCCGGGTGCTGGTCGTCGCCGAGCAGAACAGCGAACTGACACTCGTCAAAAGCTTCGTCGGCACGCCGGGGCTCCACTGGTGTAACCCGGTGACCGAGGTCTACGCGGCCCAGGACGCCCGGGTCGATCACTACAAACTTCAGCACGACAGCGGCGACGCGTTTCATGTCAGCACGCTGCAGGTGAAGCTCGAGCGCGACAGCCAGTTCGTATCTCACACGGCCACCATCGGCGGCCGCCTGACGCGGAATGATCACAACGTCTCTCTCGCCGGGCAGGGCTCAACCGCGACGTTGAACGGCCTGGTCCTGATCGGCGGCGAAGACCACTGCGACAACCACACGCTGCTCGATCACGCCGCCCCCAACTGCCCGAGCCATGAGCTGTTCAAGCACGTGCTCGACGGCAAGGCGACGGCGATCTTCAAGGGCAAGATTCTCGTCCGCAACGCCGCCCAGAAGACCGACAGCAAGCAGCAGAGTAAGTCGCTGCTTTTGTCCGATGGCGCGACGATGGAAAGCATGCCGGCCCTTGAGATCTACGCTGATGACGTCAAGTGTACGCACGGCTCCACGACCGGTCCGGTGGACGAAGAGCAGGTGTTTTACCTGCGATCGAGGGGCGTCAGCCTCGCCGCCGCCCGGCACCTGATGACCTATGCATTCGCCGCCGACGTCACCCGCCGAATCAAGGTGACGCCTGTGCGGGAGCGGCTCGAATCCTTCATGGCGGCACAGCACGGATTGCCGGTGGACCTGCGGATTACGGATCTCGGGGAGCATGACGAGGGCGTCTTGAACATGTAGTCCTCGGATGAGCGCGTGGACGGCGTTCAGGCACCCTAAGATGGGGCAGACGCCTATGACTGTGACCTCCCAGAAACTGACAGATTCGACCGCGGCTGCCTCGTTCGACCCCTACAAGGTCCGCGCCGACTTCCCCATCCTCCAGACGACCGTCTCCCCCGGCGGACCGAAGCTGATCTACCTCGACAACGGTGCGACCACTCAGAAGCCCCGCCAGGTTATCGACGCCATCAGCCGCTACTACGAATCCCAGAACGCCAACATCCATCGCGGCGTCTACCGCCTGAGCCAGGTCGCGACCGATCTTTACGAATCTGCCCGCCGTAAGGTGCAGGCGTTCATCAACGCCGCCGACGAGAAGGAATGCCTTTTCGTTCGCGGGACGACCGAAGGCGTGAACCTGGTCGCGGGTTGCTGGGGGCGGACGAAGCTCAAGGCCGGCGACGAAGTGCTCGTCTCGACGATGGAGCACCACAGCAACATCGTCCCCTGGCAGATCGCCTGCGAGATGACCGGGGCCACGCTCCGCGTCATCCCGATGAACGACGCCGGCGAACTGGCGATGGACGACTACGCGAAGATGCTGTCGGAGCGCACGAAGTTCGTCGCCGTCACTCACCTTTCCAACGCGATGGGCACCGTGAACGACGTCAAGACGATCGCCCGGCTGGCCCACAAAGTCGGCGCGAAGGTTCTCGTCGACGGCGCACAGTGGGTTGCCCACGCCCCGACCGATGTGCGGGACATCGACGCAGACTTCTACGTCTTCTCCGGCCACAAGCTCTTCGGCCCGACGGGCATCGGCGTGCTCTACGGCAAGCGCGAACTGCTCGAAGCGATGCCGCCTTACATGGGCGGCGGCGACATGATCGAGTCGGTCACGTTCGAGAAGTCCACCTACGCGCAGCTCCCCAACAAGTTCGAGGCCGGCACGCCCGACATCGCCGGTGCCGTGGGCCTGGGCGCGGCGATCGACTACGTCACGTCGATCGGTGTCGCGAACTACGTGCAGCACGAGCAGGACCTGCTCCACTACGCCACCGAGCAACTGTCGGCGATCCCTGGCCTGCGCATCATCGGCACCGCGAAGAACAAGGGGAGCGTCGTGTCGTTCGTCATGGACGGCATCGCGTCGCTCGATATTGGCACCCGCCTCGACGGCGAAGGCGTCGCCGTCCGCACCGGGCACCACTGCTGCATGCCGCTGATGAACCGGCTCGGCATCCCCAGCACCACGCGGGCGTCGTTCGCGATGTACAACACGCGGGAAGACGTCGATGCCCTGGTCGCGGCGGTTCAGAAGGTCCGGCAGGAATCGAATGCCAAGGTCAGCCGCGCCGCCGCCGCGAATGAATCGGCCAGCGGCAACGGACATTCCCCCGCCGCGCTCGCCGACGCCAAGTACCCCGATCCCGCCGCCGGCAGCCCCACCGAGGCCGCCGACGAACTCGCCGAGACGTTCGACTTCCTCGGCGACTGGACCGAGCGGTATCACTTCGTCATCGAGATGGGCGCCAAACTTCTGCCCATGCCCGCGGTCATGAAGACCGAAGCGACGCGCGTCCACGGCTGCCAGAGCACGGTGCATCTGTTCGCAAGGGCTCATCCCAAGTCTCCCGACCGGCTCGACTTTCTCGCCGACAGCGACGCCGACATCGTCCGCGGGCTGATCGCGATCCTGCAGAAGGTGTTCGCCGGTCAGCGGGCGAAGGACGTGCTCGCATTTGATGTCGAGTCGTTCTTCCGCCGGCTCGGCCTCGACCAGCACCTGACCACCGGCCGCCGCAACGGTCTGGCCGGCATGGTCGAGCGGATTCGCCAGTTTGCCGCAAGACTCGCCTGATCCGGGGTGGCGATCTTCGGAGCCACTTGTCACAATTCGCCCACGTTACAGGTTCCTGTGTGACGAGGGCGCGATGAACCAGGCCGGATTGCCAACCACCCCCAGCGAAGCAGAGTCCGCCCGGCAGGCGAAGCTCGAACAGATCCGCCAGGACGTCGCCGACAAGCTCGCCCGCGGTGTTTCCGTCAACATCGCCAGCGTCGCCGAATCCAATCCCGACCTCATGCCCGAACTGGCCGACGAACTCCGTCTGCTCGAGCTGACTCACCGTCAACTCCTGGCCGCCAGGCGGGTAGAGGCCCTCGACGCGAGCCCGCCGGACGACAACGGGGAAGTCATTGTCCCCGGGTACCGACTCGATGCGACGCTCGGCCGTGGCGGGCAGGGCGTCGTCTTCCGGGCGACGCAGCTTTCCACCGGTCGCGAGGTCGCCGTCAAGGTGCTGCTCGGCGGACCACTCCTGAACCGCCGTCGGCAGGTTCGGCTCGAACGCGAAGTCACGATCCTCGCCTCGCTTCGGCACAACAACATCGTCGGCGTCTTCGACCACGGGCGTACGCTCGACGGATCGCTGTTCATGGCGATGGACTTCATCGACGGGCAGGACCTCGACGTCTGGGTCGAATCACGCCGCAGCGAAGCGGCAAACCCATCGGACGGTGTCCCAACAGGCGGTCTCCCATCGGACTATGTTTCGTCCGTCCTCACGCTGTTCGTCAAGATCGTTGACGCGGTCGCCGAGGCCCACTCCAGGAACATCGTCCACCGCGATCTCAAGCCGTCCAACGTCCGGGTGGATCGACGCAACGAGCCTTATCTGCTCGATTTCGGCCTGGCCCGCATCGTCCGCGACGACGACAGCCCTGCATTGAACGAACGAAGCATCTCGATGGAAGGCGACGTCGTCGGGTCCATTCCCTGGCTGAGCCCCGAACAAGCCAGCGGAACCGGCCTTGATGTCGGCGCACCGTCTGACGTCTATTCCATCGGCGTCATGCTTTATGAGTCGCTGACCCACCGACACCCCTATCCGCGAAACGGAACCCTCGCCGAGTCGCTCCTGGCGATTCAGAACGCAATTCCGACGCCGCCCAGCCACTTCATTCCGGGCCTCTCGCCGGAACTGGATGCGGTCGTCATGAAAGCCCTGGCCAAGAACCCCACCGACCGATTCGCCACCGCCGGGGAGTTCCTCGACGCACTGCGGCGCTGCCCGACAACGACATCATCGCCGACCGGACAACGAGCGCACGCCTACGACCCCGTCCCGCCGGGCGTTGCCGCTCCACCAACTTCAGCACCGTCGACTTCAGCACCGCCCTCTTCCACACCGCCGCCTCGCAGGTCGTTCCGTCGAGCCGTGGCTCTGCTGGTGCTGGCGCTGTCGGTCGTCCTGTTTGTCGTCATGGCTTGGCGCTCCATCCAGCGTCCGGACAGCAAGGCAATCTCCCCCTCGTCCGCGCCTGCCGCTACGGGTGCTTCACCATCGGCCGGTCTCCCGGGCAATTCCGAAGGTGCCGTCACACTTCTGAAGATTCTTCCGTCGGACGACACCTACGTCCGCGACGGAAACTTCTCGACCATCCCGCAGGGCGTCGAAGAGCTTCGCCCCAACAGCAACCACGTTCGGCTCGAAGTCAAAACCGTGAACGAGCCCGGCTTCACCCGCGATGCCTATCTCCGTTTCCCACTGAACACCATCCCATCCGGAAGAAAGGTTCGCAGCTCGGTTCTCTGGCTGTACGGGACGGCGCTGACCGGCAGAAACTCCAGCGCGGAACTTTTTCCGTCCATCAATGTCTCGGCGTTCCCATTCAAGGATGCGAACGCCGAATGGCTCGAGAGCACGTTAACCTGGCGAAATCGTCCCTATCTCCTGGGGTGGAACGATTTGAGCATGGCACTGGCGACAGTAGATGTTAAGACCGGCGAAGAGTCGTGGTACCCGCTGGACCTGACCAGCTTCCTTCGCGCCGAGTTGTCAGAGGGTCGCCGTGCGCTCAATGTTGGCCTGCATTCCGTGCCTACGGCAGACATCAACGCGCTGTTCACCTCCTCCGAGACCGAACGCCCGCCCACGCTGCACGTTTACCTCGAACCCTGATCGCCGGTAACGCCTCGTTGACTTTGCGTGAACGGCACCGTTGTAGTCCAGCCGCCTCGGCAGCGTTGCAGGCCGGACGTCTGCACCACAATCGCCGACACAAGAATCGGCTCCCTCGCCGACGAACCGAACGGCTTCATCCCGAACTACTTCGACTCCGCGATCGCGTCGGCCCGCCGGGTGAGCAGCGGCCGCAGGTGTTCCGCAGTCCGGCTGTCGCCGGCCACCTTGCGAAGCATCGACACCATCGCCGACGGCGGGATGCCACTGGCCACCAGCAGCCGCCTGCCGGCGACATCGGCGGCCATCTCGCAGGCGTCGTTGTCGTGGCTTCCCGACAGTGCCGCGCGATCCTCTCCGGCCGGCTCGGCTATCAGGTGACCGGCTTCGTGGGCGATCGCAGCCGCCAGCTCCTGGTCGCTCAACGCTTCCACGAGCCCCCGGCTCACATAAAGCCTGCCGCAAGGCCACGCGTATGCCGTCGGACGATCGCAATCCAGTACCGCCACCGTCAGTGGCCGCCCGCGGAGACCTTCGACCGTCGGGTCGTCCAACCGCAGGGCATCCAATGCCCGCCGGGCACGGCACGCCGGATCTCCGTCGATGCACCCGCCCTGACGGCTCACCCACCGGTCAACACTGGTTGCACCAGAGTCCACAGGGCGCGTCGCGCAGCCGGTGGCCACCACCAGGCAAACGAGCGACCCGAAAATCAGAGACGACGCTCTCACGCAAGGCCGGTATCACAACCGCGGTGCCAGCCCGCCGAACGTCCATAATCAGCCCCTTTCCCGCGTCGCCCGTAGGCAGCCCACGGCATGCTGCTTAACTGCGCGGCACTCAGCTTGCGTTCCCCGCAGTGCGGCTCCCGACGTCCTGGCCCCGGTCCGCCGGCCGCGACGGCCCTACAAACCTCGGGTTTCCGACGCTATCGTAAGAGCACCATGAAGTTCACCAAGATGCACGGCATCGGCAACGACTACGTCTACGTCAACGGCTTCGCCGAAACCGTCGCCGACCCGGCCGCCACCGCGATCAAGGTCGCCGACCGCCACTTCGGCATCGGCGGCGACGGCCTCATTCTCATCCTCCCGTCGTCCGTCGCCGACGTCCGCATGCGCATGTTCAACGCCGACGGCAGCGAATCCGAAATGTGCGGCAACGGCGTCCGCTGCGTCGCCAAGTACTCGTTCGATCACGGGTTGACGACCAACAACCCCATGAAGGTCGAAACCGGCCGCGGCGTGCTGTCCATCTCGCTCGACGTCCGCAACGGCAAGGTCGCCACCGCCACCGTCAATATGGGCGAGCCCATCCTCGACCTGCCGCAGGTCCCCGTCGACCGCGAAAAGGTCGTCGCCGGCAAGGACAAGAACACCTACCGGCTGTCCATCGCCCAATCGAACGAACTGCTCGACGCCACCTTCGTCTCCATGGGCAACCCGCACGCCACCATCTACACACCCGACGTGGCCAGGGTCGATCTCAACCGCGACGGCCCGGTTGTCGAGAACCACAAGGCGTTCCCGCGCCGCATCAACGCGCACTGGGTTCAGGTTCACTCGCGCGGCGAAGTCACCATGCGAACCTGGGAGCGCGGCTCCGGCATCACCCTCGCCTGCGGAACCGGTGCCTGTGCCGTGTGCGTGTCCGGCGTGCTCACCGGCCGCACCGACCGCAAACTCCTCGCCCACCTCCCCGGCGGCGACCTGACCCTCGAATGGCGCGAGAGCGACAACTGCGTCTACATGACCGGCCCGGCAACAGAAGTTTTCCAGGGCGAGTGGAACCCATAAACACGGCCATCCCCATGCGTCGTCGTTTGGCCGAACGAACCCAAGGCCGAAGACGAACGCCGAACATCGAACGCCCAACGCCCAACATCGAACATCGAACATCGAACACCGAATCGGCAAGCGCGGATAGCCGAACGAACCCGAGATCGCCTCTGGCGATTTCTATCGGGGGCCCGGCCGGCTGTCCGTGACACGGCTTTCCAAGCCGTGCAAGTTGCGTCATGAGTAGAAGACTGTTCATCCTCAATCACACCCTCTGCCGAACGAACCCAAGACGGCATCGCCGAACGAACCCAAGAACCCCTTGCCGAACGACCCCGTCAGTGACACGGGCTTCCAGCCCGTGCGTGGTGCGTGATGCTTCAAGCAGCTGCTCGCTTTGCATTTACTGTCCTCTCCACGAGTACATGGTTGGTAATGATGACAATGGAATAGAAGCAAAGGAAACCGTCGTTCGGAGCGCCCATCGACCACAATGTCGCACGCACGGGCTGGAAGCCCGTGTCACTGACTGAGCCGTCAGCGTCGCTGACATACCGCCCTCCTGCAGAACGAACCCGAGATCACGCCGGCAAACCCGGGGCTCCGCGATTACGCTGCGCCCGCGGCTTGTTGGCCGAACGAACCCAGCGAGTACATCGCCGAACGAACCCAAGTGATCGATCAGCCTGCCCACGTCGTCTCTCTCCGTCGCTAAGCCTCCACGCCTCCAAAGCACCAACACCACCACCCCGGCCCGACCGACACCGATCGTCCTAGGACGGCCATCTCCACGGAGTACACGCTGAAGGCCGACAGATCACACCCGCCGACCGGCGCATGGAGGAAGGACGCCACCCGTCCCACGGCGACGCCTGATATTGTTCTATATATGTTAGGTAGATGGCCGTGGAAGACAAGCAAAATGCGCCCGGCGTCAGTCGCCGGCAAGACCCCCCTGGCGGCCACCCGATCCCGGGCAGGCGAGGCCTTCGTGAAGCAGGACGTCCAGACTCAAGTAGCGTCACGGGATACATGTTCAATATTGGTCCGAATGGACAAGATTGTCCTATTGAGGGCTTGCGATTCCCTTGTTGGCGCTAGCACCAAGGGCTATTTTCGCGATTGTCGATCCACGCGGGTTGGCCGCGTGGTTACGGTAAACAATGATTACTTGGCGGGGAGCCCTTCAGCATGCCAGCACCCGACAAACTTCGCATCCCGTACGAGGACGGCGACTACGGGCGGTTCACAAGCGTCGGGCGGCTGCCGAACGGCACGCAGTTCATGGCCTTCGTGACCGGTGCCTTCCCAACCGGGCAGGAGCACTACCTCGGCGACGACTGGAAGACGAAGAAGCGATGGCTCGCCGTTATCCACCGCTTCGATGCTGACGGGAATCACATCGGGAGCGAGTCACGACTCGGTGCGTTCGACATCGAGGGCCGTGACGTGGCAGGCGAGAAGGCGTCTGAGCACTTGAAGACAATGTGCGGGGAGTTGATGCAAGCCGGCGAGCCGGAGTTCTGTGACGTATGGGTGAAGCCGTTCGCGGTAGAGTTGGACGGGGTTACGTACGGGCTGATCTACGAGCATCACCTTGAGGAATACGACGGGATACGGGAGGCAAGCGAGTGTGTGATGTTGCAACCGCAGGACATCGTGTTCCACCAGCCGTGGGACAGTGGCGAATACTCTACGTGATCGCGATCGCGGCGATCCACCCGCCAAATACCCCGCCAATGCAGTGGACCGAGCCGGCGGGTAAGCTTCTTGTGGTTCGAGAGGCCGCACGGTGCCGCCGCGGCCGCTGATCGGCGTTACGTTAGGCCGCTTCACACGCCATGAAACTACTCATACCACTTCTCCTCGCTCTGCTTCTAAGCGGCTCCTCCGATCCGGAGCACGTCACACCCTCCGAGTTCAAGAAGCAGTATGCGGAGGTCGGGATGCCTCAGTCCATGCACAGCGTCACCTACCTCGGTCGCCGCGAAGGACGGGCTTATATCAAGCGCAGTTCGATGTCCGCGGTCAGCAGGAAGTGGTCAGATCATGTCATCTATGTGGAGCTAACAGAGCTCGATGCGAATTTTCGCGACTCCCTGCCCAAGACAGAGATGAAGGACTCCAAATGAGATACCAGCGGCCTAACCAGCCGACGATGAATCCCACTCTCGGTCTACAGTAAGTTTTGAGCAGAGAGTACCGGACGGGTCCATTTCTTCGCACCCACTGGCTGCGGTCGTCTGGCCCGGCGGCGTCGGGTGGCCCGGGCATAGACCACGGCGAACGCCGCTATCGATCCTTCAGGCGACCAACGAGCGCATGGGGATTCGCGTCGTCGGTTGAAGGCTGAAAGAGCGTTGCGACAGGTAGTCGGCAATGCGAAGGGGCAAAGAACAAACATCACTTCTCTCTTCGCCCTTCAGTTCGCCTACTGTTTCATCTCGATGGTCAGCGTGGCTGTCACCGAGCAGTTGATGTTGCCGTTGTTGTTGTGCCACTGGTACCCGTCCATCGTTCCAAGAAACAACCGCGTGCAGCCGGCGGGGACCTTGAACATCTGGCTGGCACCCGCTGAGGTCAGTCCGTCGCCGATGAAGAATGGCTGCTTTAACTGAATGCTGTCGTACTGTTCCTGGTCCCGGCTGCTGGCCGAACTGTAGTCCAGCGCCGCCGGCGCGGCCGACGTATTGGGCGCATTTGCATTGAGGAAAAGGCCAATGAGGCAGTTGATCGGCGCGGTAATGCTCGCCACCCCGTTCTCGGCCCCGGCTTCGTGCGAAAGAATGAAGCCGGTATCGCCGTCCGGCGGAACACTTGTCACCGTCGGGCTGTTCGCCGAATGCCCATCGATATAGTCGAACTTCAGGTATGTGCCCGGCGTGACGGGTATCGTGGTCGCCTGGTACGCGGTGGCGTTCGCTGTCGTATCCTGGTACTGGCCGCTCGCGTTGGCGCTGGCTTTGGATCCATTGGGCATTCCGGCGAGCCAGAGATCGCTCGTCGATGGCACGTTGGCTCCCTGCGACTGTTCGGTTTGAATCAGAACGGCGGTCGCGGCGCAGGTGATGTCGGTGCTCTGCCAACCAATTGCGCGTGCGATCGGCATGGATAGCGGATTGAGATTCGACGCTTTACGGGAGACGACCGTACGTACTGCGATGGGGTAACTCGAATTGGTTCCCGCGATAAACTGACTCGACGCCGCAACCCAGTAACCCCAGGTCGTGCTCACCGTTGGACTGGCTGGTGATCCGGAATCGATCGGGTTCAGTCCGTAGGTTTTCTCGTAGAGCTGCGGGCCGTTCGCGTTGGCGGCGTTGGTGCCATAAATGGAGTAGATGGAGAGATATCCCCGCGAGGTGGCGTCGGCCGTTCGCTGCATCTCCGACTTGGTGCATTGGACGTAGCCCCAGTCCACGGCAAAGCTGGCGATGGCGAGCAACGCCACCATTGCGAGAATGGAGTAAACCAGAACCATACCTCGCCGACGAAGGCACCGTCTGCCCCTGACAGGCTCGAAAACGCAGCACTTCTGATTGGGCATATCGTCTTATCGATCCGTGGTCTACCGACCATAAGGACGCGGGGAAAACCAGTTGCGGCCGCGGCTTGTAGAAAGCGTTCCGAGCTGAAACGGCGATTTCAGGAGGTATGCTGTCGTTTTGTTTTCGGACGTCGATGAATCGAAGTGCTGGGCCGTTCTTTTCGGACCGAGCTGGTGGGTAAACTATTGTGGTTTGAGAGTCGGCGCGGCTCCGGCTCGGCCTTAGGTTATGCCCTCGGGAGGCGAGATGGACGCAGTAGCGATTACGATCGGTATCAGCTGGACGCTCGTCGGGCTTATTTCGATCGCCCTGTCGGTCCCGCTCATCCGTGGTCATATCAGGCCGAACGCGTTCTATGGGGTCCGGTTCCCCCAGTCGTTCGAATCGGATGAGGCGTGGTTCGCCATCAACCGGTTCGGCGGAATGCGACTGGCCGTCTGGTCGACCCCTCTTGTCGTCGTCGGGTTGGTCTCGTTCTTCCTGCCACTGCGATCGAACACCGCCCTGGCCCTTGTGCTGGGGTTCGCGCCGCTGGTGTTCATCCTGATCCCGGTTTTCGAGTCGTGGCGGTTCGCCCGGCGATACCGGCCGAGGGGATAAACAGCGTTCGAAGCGGACCGCGGCCTGCGCGTGGCATCTGCCCCCGCGGACACGTCGTCGCGATGGATGGCAAGGCACTTCGTTGCCGCTTTAACCGCGGATAGGGGCGCCTACTTCTTCTTGATCGGCTCGAACTCTTTCAGCGTCAGCCGGGTCTGGTGCTGGGGCATGACCTTGCCGTCGGGGCCGAGGCCGCGGAAATAGTCCTTTTCCCACTTCATCGCCTGTGCCTCGCTACCGGGCTTGTTCAGGTCCTTGATGAACTTTTCGCGGCTGGCCGACCACTCGGTGTAGGCGGCGTGCATCTCGGGGTTCTCGGCGAGATCCTTTTCGACGGGGTCGAGGCTTTCCAGGTCGCCCCGGCGGAAGGGGGTGAGCATGCAGATCGGCTCGTCCTTCTCGAACGTCACCCACATGTTGCGGGCGGTGAACTTCCAGTTCATGGTGAAGGTGGCGAGCGCCCAATCCGTTTCAATGACGCCTTCGAGGGCGACGATGCCGTCCTTCGGGTGGTTCGGAATGCCGTGGGCCCAGAGGTTCCAGCCCGGCGGCGTGCGGAAGAGCCAGGGCATGTGGAAGGTGAGGACGCCTTCCCCGAAGTGGGTGATCGCCGGCAGCTCCGAGACGCCGTCGAGGGCTTCGACGGCCATGCAGGCCTTGTCCCATCCGCCATTCCAGGAAGCGCGGAAGGGGACCGAGTTCAGTGCGAGCCAGCCGGACTGATTGGCGATCAGCAGGGGCAGGCAGCGGTAGGCGAAGCGGTCGCGGCTGTCGTCCATCCACTTTCGGTCGAGCGGGGCGCGGACCAGCTTGAACGCCGGGCGATTGCTCACGCGGTAGGCGATGAAGTCCTTCTGTCCGGGCGCCTGTTCGACCTGAAGTCCCCGGCCGTTGCCGGCGGCGACGAGGTTCAGCGGGTTCTGTTCGATCGGGTCATTGGAAGTGTCACTGGAAGACGGCATCTACAACCTCCGGGGCGGATCGCGGGTTACAAGACTTTCGCATGATACAGACGAGCGGGTGAGATTTTCACCCAAACCATGGACGACTCGGGAGAAAAAGAGCGTTCACAGGCCACGAGGGGGGTCGCGACCGAAGAACGGGGAGAACGCGAAGGCGCGAAGCCGCGAAGGAGACGCGAAGAACTCAATACCGAGATCGAGCGATGATTGTGAAACGACTTCCTGCTGACCAACCACGCGAAGCCCGAAGATGGGCGAAAGCATGCGGCCATCGACAAATTTGATCAGCTTCGCGCATTCTTCGCGGCTTTGCGCCTTCGCGTTCTCTTCCTCCCTCCGTGTCAGCCAAGGGACCAGCGTTCCCAGGTGGGGCGGCCTCGGGTAGTGTTCTATCGACTTCGATGCGCACCGACGAACTGGACTTCCATCTCCCGCCCGAACTGATCGCACAGGAGCCGCCGGCCGAGCGGCATGGATCACGGCTGCTGCACTACAACCCTGTTACGCGGTCGATCGCCCACCGGGCGTTTACCGAACTGCCGTCGCTGCTGGGGCCGGGCGATCTGCTGGTGTTCAACAACACGCGGGTGATTCCGGCGCGGTTCATGCTCCGCAAGCTCACCGGCGGGCAGGTGGAAGGGCTTTTCATCCGCCAGAACGGCCCCGGCGATTGGAACGTGCTGCTGCGGAACGTCGGCCCGTCGTCGCCGGGCATGGCGTTTCGGTTGGAAGGGGACGAGTCGGTCATATTTCGGCTAGTGGAGCGTGTGGATGGCGGAGAGTTTCGCGTGAGCGTCGATCCGCCGATCGACGCGGCGGCGCTGCTCGATCGCATCGGGCGAATGCCGCTTCCGCCTTACATCAAGCGGCACAAGGGGCATGACGACCGCGACGACATGGACCGGGCGCGATATCAGACGGTGTTCGCGCAGCAGGCGGGATCGGTCGCGGCACCGACGGCGGCGCTGCACTTTTCACCGGCGATTCTGGAGGAGTTGGAAGCGCGGGGCGTGCGACGGGCGTTCGTCACGCTGAACGTGGGGATGGGCACCTTCAAACCCGTCTCGGCCGATACGCTGGAGGCCCACGCGATGCACACCGAGAGTTACACGCTGTCGTCCGAGACGGCCGAGGCGATCAACCAAGCCAAGGCCGAAGACCGGCGGGTGATCGCCGTCGGCACGACCAGCACGCGGGTGCTGGAAAGCCAGCCAGCCGGGCCGATCGCCGCGGCGACCGGCGAGACGGCGATTTTCATCTACCCGCCTTACGCGTGGAAGCACGTCGATGCCCTGGTGACCAACTTCCACCTGCCGCGGAGCACACTGATCGCGCTGGTGGCGGCGAAGATCGGCCTGGACGAGCAACGGCGGATCTACGCCGAGGCGATTCGGGAGCGGTATCGGTTCTTCAGTTACGGGGATGCGATGTTTGTGGGGTGAGGAGCCGCGCACGGAGTGTACTCACGCAGTAAGCGGGAACGGTGACGGTTCGGGGCTCATGCCCATGCCCGCTTACTCCGTGAGTACACTCCGTGCGCGGCTCCTGAGTCCGTGCGCGGCTCCTGCGCGATCAAGGCGTGGAACGGATTCTCGCCGGCGAGTTAATCGTGATCCCCGCGCCATCGCCCGCGACGTTCCAGGTCACGCCGGAGATCGCCGTCGGCTGGAACAAGCGGGTTTCGACGCCGTAGGCGATCCCGCGTCGCGACAGCGCGCCCATCGCCGGGCCGTCGGCGGGGGTGAGGATTTCGGTGTCGGTGACTTCGACGGGCACGTGCAGGTTGCCCAGTTCAAGCGACGCCAGTGCGGCCTCACGCGCCGACGCCGGGCGAACGACCAGCACCTGGCAGGGGACGACGCGAACGACCAGCAGGCACTCAGGGGTATCGGCGATCACGTCGCCGTCGCGCAACGCCACGCCCAGTCGCAGGATCAGCCGCACCGACCGGCCGGCGCGCGTCGTTTTGACCGACGCCCGGCGATGGCATTCGTCCCAGCGCAGGTCGAGGTGGTCCAGTCGCGCATCGGCGACGCCGTCGAACGGGCAGAGGACTTGATCGCAGAGCAGTGAGGTCATGGGGCAAGGACCAAGGATTTCACGCGCGTATCAAATCCCCGGAAGTCCGATTTCAACACGAAGGCACGAAGAACACGAAGAAGAGGCGGAAATGAAGCTGCTTTCGATCGCCGCCTGCCGTCTCCATTTCTTCGTGCCTTTCGTGCTCTTCGTGCCTTCGTGTTGAAACCGGACTTCCAACCGGCAACCTTCGCGATCGGCAAACATCATTGCCACCCGGGACGCGTGTTATAGTGCCCTAATCCCCGCCGCCGTAGTTCGCGGGCGGGGTTTTGTCGTCGGAGTCGTAGGCCGCATCGGCGTTGCCGTCGGCGATCTCGACGCGTTCGATGGAGATCGCCCGCCCGGTCTCCGGGTCGACCTCCGCGATCGCGCCGCACATCCGTACGTCACCCGTGGCGACATCGAACGGCTGCGGCATGTTCGTGGTCATGTACCGCACCACGCGGTCTTTCCGCCGGCCCAGCACCGAATCGTAGGGGCCGCACATGCCCAGGTCGCTGATGAACGCGCTGCCGCCGGGCAGGATCTTGGCGTCGGCGGTGGGGATGTGCGTGTGCGTGCCGAAGATAAAGCTCACCCGTCCGTCGAGGTAATGCCCCATCGCGACCTTCTCGCTCGAGGCCTCGGCGTGGACGTCGCAGACGCAGATCTTCACCGACTTGGGAATCGTCGCCAGCACACGGTCGGCGGCGGCGAAGGGGTCGTTCGCCGGCAGGTTATTCATAAAAATGCGACCGAGCACCGAGAAGACGCACACCTGAACGCCGGCGTTGGTGCTGATCACGGTATGCCCACGGCCGGCCGCGCCTTCGGAGAGGTTCGCCGGGCGTACGAGCCGTTCGCTGGAGGCCATCGTCGGGAGGATATCGACCTTCTTGAAGACGTGGTCGCCGAGGGTGATGACGTCCACGCCGTAGCTGCGAAGCTTGTGGAACAAGTTCTGGGTGATGCCGCTACCGCCGGCGATGTTTTCACCGTTGGCGACGACGAGGTCGATCTTCTGGGTGCGGACGAGTTCGGCGAGCTTGCGGTGGACGACCATCCGTCCGGGCCGGCCGACGATGTCGCCGAGAGCGAGAATGCGAAAGGGCATTCGGGGGAGTATCGGTTGTCACTGGTGACTTGTCACTTGTCACTGGCTGCGCTGCGCGGCAACCCGTAGGGTCCGCCTTGGCGGACGCGAGCGAACACCAACGCGAGCGAACCGCCAAGGTGGACATCGGATGCCAATTCGAGCGACCGCGTCCGCCAAGGCGGACCCTACGGGTTGCCGCGCAGCGCAGCCAGTGACCAGTGACCAGTGACCAGTGACCGGTGACCAGTGACAAATTCACTTCCTCAGCACCACCGCGCCCGCCATTCGGTCGTGCATCGCCTGGCGGCGGCGGTTGAAGAGGACTTCTAGGAATCCGGCGCCGGCCGTCAGGGCCGACACCAGCTTGCCGACGTGCCGGACGAGCGCCTTGCCGAAACTCAGCCGGCGGCCTTCCAGGTCGGCGACGAAGATGCCCATCAGCAGCTTGCCCGGCGTCGCCCGGCGGCGGGATGACTCGAACGCCGCCCAGTAAAACACGCCGACCACGAAGCTCACCAGGATGGCAACACCCAGGTGGTTGAGCATCACGCGGTGGGTCACGCTCTCGTCCAGTTCGTCCACGGCTTCGGTCAGCACGTTAATCACGCCCCAGACCAAGCCCACCACCGAGCAGGCGAACATGACGATCGCAGTATCGACCGTCGCCGCGACCGCCCGGCGACCGAACGAGGCATACAGATCGGGAGATTCGTCGGAAAGAGCGGCCGGGTGGGCCGACGTCGCGGCGGACGCGGCGACGATACCACCCCTGCCGGCCGCTTCGGATGGCGCGCTGGTGCCGACCGGCAGCAGCGCGTCGTCGGTATCGGTAACGCCGACGAATCGGCGTTTGCCGGCCCGGCCGACGATCTCGTCGAAGTTGTCGGCCGTCCGTCGCAGGATCAGGAACGCCAGCAGCAGATGGATCGCCGCGCAGCCGGCCGCGATCGACACGAACCCGACAGAACCGACGCGTTCGCTCCCAGGAAGGTGATACGCTCTCGACGAGCTCTCCGTGATGTAGCGACCATTCTCGTAATAGCTGTTCTTCCAGTTGTTGTCCGTCCGGCGAATCCCCTCGAAACCCTCGGCCAGGTAAAAGTAAGGGATGTACCACGCCGTGTGCTGGGCCAGGCGTTCGCCGCGACGGGTGAGCAGTTCGGCGGGGATCAGCACCATCAGCGGCACCACGCCGTACGCGATGATCGCGAGCATCAGGTTCGCGATGACCGCGAAGGTGACCTTCTTGATCCGCAATGAGATCCAGACCCCAGTCGCCAGCCAGATGCTGTTGCACGCGACGGTCATCAGGATGACGAACAGGATCGACCAGAGCGGGATGACGCCGCCGATCACGAAGAGCAGGAAGTGGACGCACATCAGGATGGTCGGCCACATCATCCGGCGGAGCAGGCCGACGACCTTGCCCCAGACGATATCGCTGCCGGACATGGGGGCGGCCATGAGCAGCGTCCAAGTGTCGGTCTCTTTTTCCTGGGAAATCGCGGTCGCAGACAGCACCGCCGACAGCAGCCACCAGACACCGAAGAAGACGCACGCGAAGCCGCCCTGGACGTCTACGTCGTCCAGGTCGTTGCCTTCGGCCAGGACGGCATAAATCAACAGCATGATGGCCATGACCGCCAGGCTGGCGACGAGCCGTTGCCAGAACTTCGGCAACAGGGGCCGGCGCAGCTCGCGCCACAGGACGGGGTTGTCGCCGACCTCGCGGGTCGGAAGTGCGGCGATGGCCGTCATGGGGGCGACGTAGGTCACGATCGGAGGCGGGCCGGAGGCGACCCTTACAGGCGGCAGTGCGGGCTCAGAGGACTCGCCAAAAGCCGGCAGCGGCGGCGGTAATTGAGATGGCAGTAGCGATGGCGGCTGGGGAACGAAGCTCGGACCGGCGGCAGCGGGCATCGCGATCGGCTTCTCGCCGGCATTGCGGAACTGTCGACGGAGCAGGATCGACGTCAGCCCTACCAGCCCCGCGGCGAACGCCAATTGCACGATCACGCAGGCAATCCAGGTATCCCCGAGGAAGTTGCCGATGCGGGGTTCGCACATCATCGCGGCGCAGCCGAATGGGTTGAGCGCCATCAGAAACTGCATCCCGCCCAGTCCGCCGCGGGGCCCGCCTTTGCCGATGTCAAAGATCGCTACCAGCACGACCGGCACAAGGATGTACAGCACCCCGAGAATGCCGTACGCCAGCAGGATGACAATCGCGGCGCGGTTCAGGAAAAGCGACAGGAACAGGCCGATCGCCGCGCACGAGATGACGAAGCTGGTCGCAATCGACAGCACCGCGAGCATCTGCCGCAGTTCCACGCCGCCCAGAAGCCGACACAGCGCCAGCACCGGCAGGCTCAGGCCCAGCAGCATGAGCGCGACCAGCACGCGACTGAAGAGCTTGCCGCTGACCACCTGCCAGGCGGTGATCGGCGTCATGAGCAGAACGGGGAGGGTCTTGGCGAGCTTTTCGGCGCCGATCGCGTTGGCGGTCAGGACCGGGCCGATGAGGCCCATTGCCCCGACGCTGAAGATCGTGAACGCCACGAAGAATGCCGTCCCCAGTGCCGCCTGCCGCTGCATCTGCGCGGCGACACCCCCATACGACCGGCCGGAACTGGCGTACGCCAGCAACAGCGCCAGCAGCAGCAGCGAGAGATAGCCGACGCGCAGCAGATAGGTGCGCTTTCGCCGACTGGTGACGCGCAGCTCTTTGCCGAAAATCGGTCCGAAGGGACTGACGGTCGCGACGCGAGCGAGAAGGCTCATGTCGGAATTGGAACTCGGAGCGGGTTGATTGTCGATTGTGGATCGTCGAATTGGTGCCGGCAAACCCGATGCGTTGCACCAAAGGTCGGCATTCCACTTTCGACCGTCGCGTTATGCGGAGCGGAACTGAACCGCCATCTCGAACTTGCCGTTCGACAGGGGGCGACTGCGGACGACCTCGGCGGTGCGGCGGGTCAGGCTGTTGCCGGGGCCGGGCACATCCAGGCGGACGCGCCAACCGACATTCAGCGGCAGCTTCAGCTGGAAAGAAACGCCACTGAACGACATGTCGCGCGTGAGCACGTCATGGGTTGTGTTGGCGTCCGGGCCGTCGAGAACGACGACCGTGCTCCGCGTCTGCAGCGGCTTACGGCTGTCGCGACGGCGGTCGGGAATCACGGGGGACTGAAGAACGACCGGCGGACGCCGGTGCTCCAAGGAACGACTCATACTTGCCTCAACACGCTAAACAAGGCCCGGCGGTACGCGACGCGAGGTGCAATGAAGGACCCCGTCCATAGGGCCCGGCTACACTGCCCATCCCTTAAAACGACTCCGTTCGCTGGTGCGTCGCTGACTCTTACCCCGTCCTATTGGTTTGATGACCCTCAAAACGGTCCGGATACCGCCCGGACTTCAATCACTTTCGAGCTTCAACATCGAACTCACTGCCATTTCACGCCCTCCCGCCGGGGAGAACGTCTCACACCGTCATCCTGATAGACATCAGGACAGCTCGCACAACACAGGCCCTCAACAGGCCATGGCTTGCGCGGTCAAACACACCGTCGTGGTGTGAAATCATCCAGCATGGAAGAAGGAAACTACCGGCCCCGACGACGTCATCTGTCATCCCTGACGTCGCTTCAACTGCCGGTCAAACCCGCATCCATGCGGCAGACCACTTCCGGCACAATACCTGCCGACTACAGCGAGCTCATCTCAACGGCCGATTCGGTTTATCGGATCGATTCTACTGCGAAGTGCAGGTCGTGCCCGGTTCAACCCGCACACATCATGACAAGATCATCGGCTATTTCAAGGGGTGGCGTAAATTGCGACAGATTGTAGGCGTTTCGTGGGGCGACATCCTAAGTTCCTGACCCGCCTGCCCGCCGGAGTCCTCCAGGTACCGAGGCCGATTGGTTGACTGGCGTCAAGGGCATCAGACCCGCGCAACTGGTCGACGAACGAACTCGCCGCGCCTTGGAGCACCTCTTCAAGGCCCCGCATTTCGTTGACCGCCGATCAGGTCAAACCCGTCAGCGCCCCGTCGCCGCAGAAGTTTGCGCTGCCGAACGTCTTCACCTCATGTCCGAACGCGTGTGCAATCGACATCAGCAGGCGGTTGTGCGCGGTGCGCTTGGGATACGTGATCGCCTGGCCCATCTTGAAGTTCAGGCCGTTGCCCACCATCACGTACGGGATATTGTCCAGCGAGTGCGAATTGCCTTCACCGAGCTCGTTGGTCCAGATGATGGTGGTGTTGTCGAGCAGGCTGCCCTGGCCGCCGGGCTCCGGGGTCTCGGCAAGGCGTTTGGCCATGTAAGCCAGCTGCTCGCAGAACCACTTGTTGATCTTGGTCAGTTTTTCCTGGGCCGGAATCTTGTCGTTGCCCTCGTGGGAGAGCGTGTGATGGCCTTCGGTGATGCCGAGCCACTTCATGCGCGCCCCGCCGACGCTATGCGTGTACTGCATCGACGCGACGCGGGTGAAATCGGCCACGAACGCGTTGACCATCAGGTCGATCTGCACCTTGCTGATCTGCGGGATGTTGTCGTTGTCCTTGCGCACGCCCGGTTCGATCACCGGCACAGGGTGGGAAGCCGCCGCCTTGGCCTGCTTCAGCTCTTCTTCCATCTCGCGGACGAAGGTCGCGTGCTCTTCGATGAGCCTGCGGTCGGCGGCACCGACGGCCGCTCCGACCTTCTTCAGGTCGTCCTTGATGCCGTCGAGTACGCTCGAGAGCGCTTCCTGGTCTTTCGCCTTGCCGTACAGCTTTGCGAACATCTGGTACGGATCGTCGATCGGCGTGACCGGCTTGTTCGGACCGGCATAGCTCCACCGGGTCCAGGTGTCGGCCCGTTCGGGGACCATGACGCCAAACTCCAACGAGCCGAAACGCGTCTTCGTCGCCGGGTTCTTTTGCAGAAAGTTCTTGAGTTCCTGGTCGATCGAGATG
The DNA here is from genome assembly GCF_015169395.1 of Humisphaera borealis. GTDB lineage: Bacteria > Planctomycetota > Phycisphaerae > Tepidisphaerales > Tepidisphaeraceae > Humisphaera > Humisphaera borealis. The sequence continues at coordinate 3,801,535 of NZ_CP063458.1, read as the reverse complement.
CCCTTGGACCAGCCGGCGGGCGTGTTGCCACCGCCCATGATGTTACCGGGGAACAGTTCCGTGCCGGTGAGGAGGCAGCCCATGCCGCGCATGTGTCCGTCGCCGTCGCCGCGGACCAGCGTGCTCATGCCGTTAAGCATCAGCGTGCGGTCTTTGAACGGCGCCAGCGGTTGCAGGATCTCTTTGAGGTCAAAGTCCTTACCGTCTTTGTCCGGCCAGAAGTTCTTCCGGACCACGCCATTGGGGCTGAACATGAAAATGACGCGCTGCTTGCGCTTCGCCTGGTTGGCGAACGCAAGGCTCGGCAGGTTCAGCACGAACGGGATCGCCGCGGCGCTAAGGCCAAGGTCTCGGATGAATTCGCGGCGAGTACGGGACATTAATCACTCCGTTTGCGATGGAGTAGCCAGTAGTCGGTGGTCAGTCGTCAGAGAGGACAAAGGACTCGCGAATCTCTACTGACTACTGACTACCTTCTCAGCCGCGGTTGCGGCGATCTCCACAATCAACTTCTTCACACTATAGCCGTTCTGGACGAACGTTTTCCGCAGTTCGGCCGGCATTTGCAGGCCATAGGCACGGACCGATTGTTTCACAAGATGCTGAAACATCTGCTGGGCGAAAGCCCCATGCACGTCTTCACTACCGGCCAAATAGGTCGCGAGTTGCTTGGGGCCGTCGAATTTTGCGATGGGGCCGGCCCGCGTCTCATATTCTCCGGTCACATCGATCGGCTTGCTCGCGTCCCTCTCCCGATGTCGGCCGACTGCATCGAAGTTCTCCAGCGCGAATCCGACCGGGTTGATGACCCCGTGACAGCCGATGCATGACTCCCCCTTGGTCTGCAGTGAAACCCGCTGGCGGGTGGTCAGATCGGGGTGCTTGTCCGGCGGCAGGGGTACGAAAGCTTCATTCGGGGGCCGCAGGGAGACACCCAGAATCCCCCGCACCAGGAAGACACCGCGGTGGATCGGCGAGCTCTCGCCGGCGTACGCAAGTACCGACAAGAGATAGGGATGCGTCACCACCCCCGACCGATGCCCCGGGTCAAAGGTCGTCTTTTGAAACCCGGCGTCCGGCGGAAGGCCTGCCCCGTAGAACTTTGCGAGCCGGCCATTCAAGTAAGCCTGGTCGGACAGCATCAACTGGCGGAAATCCGAGGCCTCGCTCCAGACGACGTCGTCGAGGAACAGCTCCAGCGATGTCCGCAGGTCGGCGGCGAGTTTGGCATCGAACCCCGGGAACCGCTTGGCATCTTTCACCACTTCCGGCGAGTGGTCGACGTGCAGCCAGGCGAACATAAACTCGCGAACTTTCGTCCGAGCGCGGGGGTCGGCCAGCATGCGCTCGGCGTGCCGGCGAAGCTCGTCGCGCGTGCCGAGCTTTCCTGCCGCGGCAGCATCCATCAGCAGCTTGTCCGGCGACGAATCCCAGAGGGTGTACGACAACTTCGACGCGGCGGCGTACTGCGGCGGCATGTCCGACAACGCCGGGTACAGAAACCGTGCCGACTTCAGCACCAGCAGCACCGATCGCTTAACCGCCAGTTGCGGATCGTTCGGCTCAGCGTCGAACTGCGAATCGACGTACCGCTTCTTCTCTGCGTCCGTCAGCGGCCGCCGAAACGCCCGCTCGGCGAAGGTCTTGGAAAACGCTCGCAGCTTGATCGCCCGATCGGACGCGTTGTCCTGCACGCCCGACAGTTCCGGAAGCCGCGCGGCGATGTAGCCGGCCGCCTCGAGCGCGCCGCCTGTCGTCGCCGCGAACCATTCCTTCGAGATCGTCGTGCCGCGCTCCCAACCGTAGCTTCGGTCGTCGGGCGGAAAAGGCGTTTCGATCACCGCGACTTCCGCCGACCGGCCCGCCGACAGGTGCCGCGACGGAATGATCTCCTCCGGTCGGTGCGGGGCCTTCCACAACAGTGCCACCGATGCCGGCACCGGCGGCAGGTGCTTGCGCAGATTCTCCGGCGTCAGTTGCCGACCCTTCGAGAACTCCAGCCGCAGCGAATAGCTCCGCCCGGCGAGCAGGAAAATGGTGCCCCGAAACTCGGTGTCCGAACCGGACTTGATCATCGCGTCGATCAGCGGCGTGCGCAGATCATTGACGAACAGGCGGACGGCCTGATCGCTGCGGACGACAAAGTCGTACGGCCCGGTTTCCGGCGCGGTCACGGACCCCTCCCAGCGGGCGCAGAACTGCTGCGGATTGAAGCCGTCCTTCGACTTGCCGTCGTCTTGGCCTGCCGCCGCCTTGGACTCGGGTGCCCCTTTCGCGGCTGTACCCGACTTGGATTTGCCGTCGTCTTTCGACGCTCGTACGTCCTGCGGAGCCGCCTCAGCCGGGCCGTCGGCGTGAAAATCGAAGTTCAGCTCGGGGTCGATCCGGTCGATTAGCCGGCGATCGGTCCGGAAATCGCGCGACGCGAAATATTCGCCGCGCAAGCCTCGCCGGTCGTCCGGTTTGATGGGTTGCCGAAAACTGCCGATCAGGTCGGCGACAGAGTTGCGATACTGGCGGACGGTCAGCCGGGCGAGGTCTACCCGCGGCGGGTTGGCTTTGGCCTGGGCGTCGGGGGAATAGAAGCCCTTGTAGACATACTCGGCAACCTTGGCGGCGTCGGCCTGCGACAGCGAGCCCGGATCGCTCTCGGGCATGGTCCGCTGGATCACGCGGGCCAGTTGCGGCAGGGACTTGTCGCCGATCAGCGGAAGTGCGGCCTTTTTCGTTCCGCCACCGCTGGGGCTGTGGCAACGGACGCATTGCTGGGTGTAGATTGCTTCGCCGGTGACTTCGGCCGCATTCACGACCTGAACGGACATCGCAACGGCGGTGAAGACCGCCAGCGCGGCCGACAGTGAACGAACGGTGGGGCTTAGTTGCACAACAAAACGTCTCATCAATCCGATGTACCAATCGGAGCCCGGGTTTGTTCAGAGAACTTTCGCCGGGATTTCAAGCCTTCTCTCTGATCTCGCCCGGCCGGTGCGTCAGAGGGCCACATCGGCCGGCGTCATTCACCCCGCCGCCAGCAGCCGCCTCGCTTCCTTTAACAGGAATGCGCCATCCATGAACGGCTCGGCGCTGATGTCCTGCCAGCGGATGAGCCCCTTGCCGTCGATCAGGAACGTGCCGTGGATCGGCGACTTCTCGAAATCGTCATAGCAGTTGTACCGCTTGAAGATGTCCATCTTCGGATCGGCCGCGAGCGGGAACGGGAACTGGCCGGCGTCCTGGAGCTTGGCACCTTCCCATGCCTTGTGCAGCGATTCACGGTCGTCGGTGCTGATCGCGACCAGCGAGATGCCAGCCTCGGCGTACTGCTTGGCGAGCGGGGCGAACGCCGCGAGCTGCTGCGTGCAGTGCAGGCAGCCGTAGCCGAGGTAGAAGATCACTACCACCGGCTTGCCCTTGTAGGATTCGAGGTTGATTGCCGCCCCGTCGGCGGCAGGGGCGCTGAACGCCGGCGCGGGCGAAGGGTGCCAGCGGAACGGCCCGAGCTGGTCGAGCGGCGGGCGCTCGCCGAGGTCTTTCGCCGGCTTGTATTCCGGACGCCAGTCGTCCTTCGTCACACCGAACGCCTTGGCGATCGGGCCGATCGACTTGTAAGGCTCGACTTTCAGATCCACGAAAAACGCCAGTTCGTTGAGCTTTTCGAGCTGTGCCTTGGCTTCGTCCTTTTTGCCGGTGTTGAAGAGGACCTTTACGTAGTTGGCCAGCGGATAGGTCTGCCCCTTAGCGCTGTCGGCGGCCTTTTTTGCCAGGTCGATCGCCTTGGCGTTGTCGCCGGCGGCGAGGTGGACCAGGCTCAGGTGTTCCTGGCGGATGTTCGCCGATGTCAGCAGCTTGATCGCCTTGGGGTAGTCCTTGGCGGTCAGGGCGAGCTGGCCTTCGATGTGTTCGATGGCGCGGTCGAAGCTGGCACCGGGACCCGAAGCCGGCGCTCCGCGGCCCGGGCGACCGGCGACGGCGGGTGCGGTCGCGGGCTTTGTCGCCGACGCGACCGCGGGCTGGGTCGCTGCCTTGGCGGCCGCCAGGGCCTTGATCATCGCCGGCGGGCGCTGGTCACCCGAATTGGCAACTGCTTGTTGAGGGGCAGGCGTCGCGCCTGCGGGCTTGGTCGCGGGTTTCGGCGATGCCGGCGGTGTCGCCGGAGTCGACGACACGACCGCCGCAGGGCGCGTCGCTGGCGCGGCCGCCGGTGCCGGTGCCGCCTTGGCCTTCATCTGTTTCAGCTCGGCGATGACGCTTTGCGCCTCTTTGACCTGGCCGAGCGCGGCGTGGGCAACGCCTTTGAACCGCAGCCGCCGGATCTGATGGTCATTGTCGCCTTCGTTGGCGGGCAGATATCCGGAGCCGCAGGCGTCGAGGTAATCGTCCCACATCTGGTGAAGCGAGAGGGCGTCGATCAGCCGCTGGTATCCGTACTCGGCACCGGTCCCTCGGTTACTGCTGGCGCCGTACTTCGGATGCCGCGGCAGCTCGACCATGTTTTTCGCCAGGTCGATGCCATCGGACACACGCCCGACGAACATCAGGTCGCGAATGAGCCATTCATTGTTGTGCGCGTAGTTGTGGATCTCGTAGGGCATGACCCGGTCGCGGATCATGTACGCGTGGTCGACCCGGGCCGACGCTTCCTGCTGCCAGGCAGCATCGCCGTAGCGCTGGAGCGACGAATAGATGTGCCCCGGCATGTGCCACATGTGGGCAATGCCCGCGGCCGCGGGGCCGTTGATCGCCGCCGAGGCCAGCGCGTCTTTCGCCTTACCGCCGTCCAGCAGATGAATGCGATAATGATGCGCGGGATGTCGGGGGTTGACCGCAAAGACCTCGTCCAGCAACTGGGCGGTGTTCTTGTCGCCGGTCTTGTACTCCCAGATGAAAAAGACCGAGAACGCCTTGAGCTCGATATCGTCCTTGAACGACTCGCGCATCTTGCCGAGCGTTTCGACGAACTTCTTCTTGCGGTTCTGGTCCGGCTTGATGTCGGGCACGTACATCGAAGCGACGGCTTTGATCCACGCTTCTTCAATCGGCTGGACCTTCACCTGCGTCATGCGATGCGAGGCTTCGTCAATGAAGACCTTCGCCCGCTTGGGATTCTTGTAGTTCGCCATCGCCATGCCCCAGTACGTCATCGGGCTGGTGGGATCGATCGATGCGGCATGGCGGAAGGATCGCTCGGCTTCGAGATACCAGAACCCGTGTAACTGGCCGACCCCTTGGTCGAAGAACTTCTGCGCTTCTTCACTTCGCGTGGTGACCGGGAAGTGCACATCACCCGTGCCGACCATCAGTGGCGCGGCGCGGCGGGGGCCTTCGTCGAATGTGTCGCCGTGAACCGAATGCCCGGGACGAACTTCGGTTGTCGGGTCGGCTGGCTGCTGCTGGGCGCGTCCGCTGGCGGTGAAAACTGCCAGACCGGCGGCCGCGGCAAGGGCCAGGCAGGCGACGCGGTGCTTATTGTAACGTAGTAATTTCATCCCGGGTCTCCAAGCCGATGACATCATCCTCAGGGCAATACAGGGGGAAGGGCACGGCGTTGGTCGGCACCCGCCTGTTAAAAGTTTCGCCGAAACCATTCCGTGATGCCAGCGAAATGGTTGTTCCTCGCTGGTCGGGGCTTCCGCGGCCTGGCGGAATGACCAAAAACCACATGACACAGCGACGCCGACCGACGATCGCTGTAAGTCCATTGCAGCAACGCGTCACACTGGCCCCGTAGCCGCGGGCACCACCCGCCATGACGAAAGACCGCTCTTATGCAAAACCGCATCGAGGAACCGTCGTCGAATCCTGCCGTGGTCCCAAGCCATTGGTCCCGCCGTGGCCTGCTCAAGGCTGCCGTCGCCGGGGCTGGTACGCTCGCGCTGCCAGGGCTGACGCGGGGCGACGCCCCGGCGTCGCCGACGACCGTGTCCTTTTTTCTCGTCGGCGACACGCACTACTACGCACCGAAGGAAGCTCCGGACAAGCTCGACGAAGCGTCGCAGCAGACCAACAGCCGGTTGATCGACTGGCTCAACAAGCTCCCCGGGACGGCGATCTCGGCCGACGCCGCCGGCGGACCGGGAGCGACCGTGCCGACGCCGATGGGCGTCATCCACGCCGGCGACCTGATCGACTCCGGCGACAAAGGCGCCGCGGCCACCGCCCGCAAGATGCAGGACACGGAGTGGGCCGCGTTCCTGGCTGATTGGGGCCTCAACGGCGGCGACGCCAAACTGAAATGGCCGGTGTTCGAGATTCACGGCAACCATGACGGCCCGCGCGGCGACGGGCCGGTCGTCGCCGACATCATCAACCGCAACAAGAAGCGAAAGGCGATCAAGACCGCCTCCGACAACGGCCTGCACTACGCCTGGAACTGGGGCGGCGTGCACTTTTTGAACCTCGGAATCGTCGTCGGCGGATCCAAGGAAGTCAGCCGCGCCCGACGCTACGACCCCAAGGGGAGCCTGGGCTTCCTGGAAGACTACCTGGCAAAAAACGTCGGCGAGAGCGGCGCGCCGGTCGTCGTCACCCACCACGTTGACATGGCCCGCTACAGCCAGCCTTGCGGCCAGGAACTGCCCAAGGGCAACCCGGAGTGGGACCCGTGCGATGTGAAGGGCTATCACCAGGCACTGGCGAAGTACAACGTGATCGGCGCCCTTTTCGGCCATACCCACGTCAGAAAAATTGCCCGTTGGGACGGAACACCAAAAGAACCGGCCGTCGGCGGCGTTAACTACTTCAACACGGATAACGCCGGCCATTATCACAGCGCCACGCAGGCGATCCTGCACTTCGAGATCGGCGCGAAAGAGATGGTCGTCCGGGAGTTTGCCACCAAGGATTCCTGGGAAACCGGCGCGTGGACGCCACAGGCGTGGAAGTTCGCGATCAAACGCGGGTGACGTAGCGTCTCTTCCGCCAGGCGATGGTGTGTTGCGATCAACAGGAGCGAGCAATGAAACGAGTGACGACGGTCTTATGTCTGCTGGCGATTGCACTCCTGGCCAGGCCGATGCTCGCTGATGATGCGGGCGCCCGGCCGAACATTGTTTATATCATCGCCGATGACATGGGCTACGCCGATGCCGGGTTCAACGGCGGCAAGGAGATCAAGACCCCCGCGATCGACAGCATCGCCGCGGCTGGCGCGATCCTGAAACAGTTCTACGTCCAACCCGTCTGCTCGCCGACGCGGGCGTCGTTCATGACCGGCCGTTACCCGATGCGAATGGGCCTGCAGGTCGGCGTGGTCCGGCCGTGGGCCGAGTACGGCATGCCGCTGGAAGAGCAGACCCTGCCGCAGGGCTTGAAATCCGCCGGCTACGAGACGGCGATCGTCGGCAAGTGGCATCTGGGAACCGTGACGCCGGCGTACCTCCCGACAGCCCGCGGCTTTGACCACCAGTACGGCCACTACAACGGCGCGATCGACTACAACACCCACATCCGCGACGGCGGCTTTGACTGGCACAAGAACGACAAGGTCAACCGCGACGAAGGCTACAGCACCCACCTGATCGGCAGGGAAGCCGTCCGCCTGATCAACGAGCGCGACAAGAACAAGCCGCTGTTCCTGTATGTGCCGTTCAATGCGGTCCACGCCCCGCACCAGGTTCCCGACGAATACACCAAGCCCTACGACAACCTGAAGGGCACGCGAAAAACCTACGCCGGTATGCTCGCCGCGATGGACGAGGCGATCGGCAAGATCCTCAAGGCGATCGACGACAATGGCCTGCGGAAGAACACGCTGATCGTCTTCCACAGCGACAACGGCGGCCCGAGCCCGGGCAAGGTCACCGACAACGGCTCGCTCCGCGCCGGCAAGGGAACCGTCTACGAAGGCGGCGTTCGCGTGTGTGCGGTGGCCGCGTGGGAAGGGCACATCAAACCGGGTAGTGTCGTCGATCAACCGATGCACGTCGTCGATATGTACCCCACGCTGCTGAAACTAGCCGGGGCGAAGGTGGAGCAGAAGCTGCCACTGGATGGGATGGACGTCTGGGCGACGATCGCGAGCGGTCAGACCTCGCCGCGGAAGGAAATCCTGCACAACACCGCCCCCGGCCGCGGCGCGATTCGGATGGGGGATTGGAAGCTGGTCATCGGCGGGAACATCAGCGAAACCGAGGGGCCCGAACCCACCGCTGCCGACGCCAACCCCGCGGCGGCCGCAAAGCCCGCCGCCGATGCCCCTGCCGCAGGCGGACCGCGCCAGAAGCGCCAGGCCAGGCGAGCCGACGGCGGTCCGCAGATCGAGCTGTTCAACGTCGCGAAAGACCCGTCCGAGAAGACCAACGTCGCCGAGGCCAACCCCGACAAGGTGAAGGAACTGCGAGCACGGTACGACGTACTCGCCGCCCAGGCCGTCGCGCCCAAGAGCGCGCCCAAAGCCGCTGGCTTCAAGACGCCCAAGGTATGGGGAGAGAAGGATTGAGTTCGCTGCGGCAGAGTTGGGTGGCATGGGCAAGCGTACTCGCTTGCCCGTGTCGAACGTCGGTTGGCGTCCCTCACGGGCAAGCGAGTACGCTTGCCCATGCCACCCGAAAACTGTATTCGAACGCCAACTCGGTCCCGAGTGACAGGCAAGAATCCCTATTCGCCTTTCGCTTCCATCTCAACTTCATGACACCGATCCCAGCACAGCAGCGCGGGCTGCCCTTCGCTGACGAGTGAGCCTTGCTGCGTCGCGGCCGAGTTCTGCTCGTAAACGCTGAGCACGCCCCCGCCCGCCTCTCGAACTGTCCATGTCGTGCTCAAGCCCTGGTAGAGCCGTTCGACGACGGTCACCGGCCGGCTGACGAGTTGGCCGTTCACTGAAGCATCCGCCGGACGGAGCGAAAGCTTCTCCGGCCGAACAATGAACCGCCGGGCGCCACCGTTGAAGAAGTTCGCCGCGCCCATGAACCGCGCCACGAACTCCGTTCGCGGCCGCTCGAACACCTCGGCCGACGGGCCGACCTGTTCCAGCCGCCCGGCGTTCATGACGGCGATTCGGTCGCTCATCACCAGCGCCTCCTCCTGGTCGTGCGTCACGAAGACAAACGTGATGCCCAGGCTCCGCTGCAGGTGCTTAAGTTCCACCTGCATCTCCCGCCGCAGCTTCTGGTCGAGCGCCGATAGCGGCTCATCCAGCAGCAGCACCTTCGGCCGCAACACCAGCGCCCGCGCCAGCGCCACCCGCTGCTTCTGCCCGCCGGAAAGCTGGTGAGGCTTGCGGTTCTCGAAGCCGATGAGTTGTACCTGTTCGAGTGCGGCGGCCACGCGCTGCCGGGCTTCATCGCCGCGGATCTTCTGGTAGCCCAGCCCGAACGCCACGTTCTTCTCAACGCTCAGGTGGGGGAACAAGGCATAGTGCTGGAAGACCAGGTTCGTCGGCCGCCGGTTCGGCGGGACATTGGTCATGTCGACGCCATCGATCATGATCTTGCCCGCGTCCGGCGTCTCAAACCCGGCCAGGATACGCAGCAACGTCGTCTTCCCGCACCCGCTGGGACCCAGCAGCGAGAAGAACTCGCCGGCGGCAATGTCTAGCGAGACGTCATTGACGGCGACGTTGTCCCGCTCGGAACTCGTCCGCCCCGCGGTAGCTGCGAACTGCTTGCGGACATTGAGGATTTGCACGCGGGGGGTGGAGGTCATGGGTGGCGTTGCAGAAGCACAGAATCGCCGCGGGAGTCTGGGAGTTCAAGCGGTCCGGTAATCGTGTTCGAGAAGAGTGTGGCGCGCCGATCGATTCCTGGGAACGCCGAGCGCCTCCTCGGCATGCTTTCGTGTGTCCGAAGAGCCGAGCAGGCGCTCGGCGTTCCCGGGCAGTTTCACCAACGGTCCAATTCACCCGATACAACTGATATGACCGCGCTACCCTCCCCAATCCTCATCTCCGAACCGAATCCGGCCCTGACGTTGACCTACGCCAATGCCGCGACGCGGGAGAAACTTCCGCCGATGATCCGCATCGGCGGGGTGATCGCGTTCATTGGATTGTGTCTGACGGGACTGATGCTGCCAGTCTGGAAGTACCCCGATCACTGCGGCAACTACAAGCCAGTCGTCTCGACGCTGGTTCCGGCGATGCAGCTTTTGTGTGTCGGTTCGGGGATGACACTGATCATCTGCGGGCGGCTTTTCGCAGGTCGCAAGCCGCGGGCGTGGTACTGGTTTCCCATCCTGCTGCATGTGTTTCTGTTGGCGATCGCGATCAGGTCCGTTGCAACAATGGCTTCTTACGCCGAAAACGACTACCCGATGCGGTGGAGAGGCATGAGCAGCATTGTTCTCTAAAGCCCCGGTCCGTGCCGGATGGTCGCGCTGCCGCTATCATCCTCGGCACCTATGAGCGACCGCCCCGACGACAAGATTTCGCAGATCATCCAGTCGATCCCTTCCCTCCAGCACCTCGATTCGATCGCGATCGAGAAAAAGCCGTTCGAGGAACCCACCTACGACGTCATGGGCGGCGCTTCCCGCTGGGAGGTGAAGGTTCACGACCACGGCCTGGTTGCGCTGGTCGACACCATGCCCCGCCTGGCCCCCGTCGGCAAGACGGCCGATTTTGCGATCGTGCAGGCGGCGCGCGTCAGCTACGGCGCTGGGACCAAGCAGGTGAACGAAGACCGCGGGCTGATTCGCTACCTCGCCCGTCACCGGCACACCACGCCATTCGAAATGGTCGAGTTCAAGTTCCACCAGGTCATGCCGATCTTCATCGCGAGGCAGTGGATTCGGCACCGCACGGCGAACGTCAACGAATACTCGGCCCGGTACAGCATCGTTCAGGACCGCTACTACCGGCCGGACGTCGGCAATGTCCGCAAGCAGAGCATGACCAACCGCCAGGGCGGCGAAGAGCCGATCGACAGCGGCACGGCCGAGGAGTTCCTCACCTGGCTCGACGAGATCGAGAAGTCGCACCAGAAGTACGAGGAGTTCATGGCCAAGGGCGTCAGCCGCGAGCTGGCCCGCATCGCACTGCCGGTGAGTGTGTACACCGAGTGGTACTGGAAGATCGACCTGCACAACCTGCTGCACTTTTTGTCGCTGCGGATGGACGCGCATGCCCAGCAGGAGATTCGCGATTACGCGATGGCGATGTTCGCGCTCATTCGCCCGATCGTCCCCGTCGCCGCCGAGGCTTTCCTGGATTACCACTTCGGCGCGATGCACCTGACGCGACTGGAGATCGAAGCGATCAAGAGCGGCAAGCCGCTGGACACGATCAATAAACGCGAGACGGCCGAGTGGGAGGAGAAGAAGGGGAAACTGGGGCTGTAACAAGAAGCGATGCGTCGACGCTCGACCGTTATCCCGAGAACGTGTTGCTCTTAAGGAGCCGCGCACGAAGTAAGCGGGAAATTGCCAGAAGCGGCGGCACACCCCCGCTTACTTCGTGCGCGGCTCCTTGAGAACTCTCAACTTCTGATGTACGCCGAAAGATCTGGAATCCTTCGCGAACCGGCAGCCGCGTCTCTGCTCGTTTTCGGTCAACCCCGCGCAGGCGAGAATCATGCCAAAGAAATCCGCCGAATTCTCGATCGATGGCAAAGACTCCTGGCGGATCTTTCGGATCATGTCAGAGTTCGTCGAAGGGTTTGAAGCCCTCGGCGGTATCGGCAAAGCCGTGTCGATCTTCGGCTCTGCCCGGACCGACCCCGATCACGCCGACTTCAAGGCCGCCGAGAAGGTGGCCCATCTGCTCGCCAAAGACGGCTACGCCGTCATCACCGGCGGCGGGCCGGGCATCATGGAAGCCGGCAACAAAGGGGCGTTCGATGCCGGCGGCACCTCCGTCGGCTGCAACATCACGCTGCCGCAGGAGCAGGAAGGCAACGCCTACCAGACCATCAGCCTGGACTTCCATTACTTCTACGCCCGCAAGGTGATGTTCCTGAAGTACACGTCAGCGATCGTCTGTTTCCCCGGCGGCTTTGGGACGCTCGATGAGTTCTTTGAGACCGTCACGCTCATCCAAACGCTCAAGTGCGAGCCGTTCCCGGTCATCCTTTACGGCAGCGATTACTGGGGCGGACTGGTCGAATGGATGCGCAAGACACTGCTGCCGCGCTATGTCGACCCCGAAGACATCGACATCTTCCGCGTGGTCGACAGCCCGAAGCAGTGCGTGAAGCTCATTGAGCAGGGCATCAAGAAGGCGTGGTGGAAGCCGCTGGATGACGTGCGTGCCGCGCAGGCAACCGCAGCCATGAAAAAGACCGGTCCGCTGGCCGGTGCCAACGCCGACAGCGGCGAAGGAACCCGATATGGCCGACGGGCAAAACAAACGACGGCCGAGCACGCCAGGCCCTCGAGAAAGCCGGTGCAATAACGCTGCCGGCTATCGCGGTCCGTGTGTATGACTCGGGTCCGTCAGATTCTCGTGATACACCGGCAGCCTGATCGAGAATGTCGTCCCCTGCCCCGGCTGGCTGCTGACGGAAATCGTCCCTTCGTGTTCGTCCACGATCTTCTTCGCGACGGCCAGGCCCAAACCTGTTCCACGGTTCCCCTTGGTCGAGTGGAACAGCTCGAACATGTGGCTCATCATGCTCGGCGTGATGCCGACGCCGTTGTCGATGACCTCGATCACCGACTCACGATTCGCCGCGCTGTAGTGGCATTCGACACGAATCAGGCCCTTGCCCCCTTCGACGGCGTCCAGGGCGTTGCCCAGAAGGTTCATCAGGACCTGGTGCATGCCGGCGGCATCCATCGGAATCGCCGGGTGGTCGGCGTCGATGTCGGCGACCACCATTACGCCCTGCTGACTGGCGTTGGGGCTGACCAGCTCGACGCATTCGTTGATCAGCACCTTGGGGTTTACGAACTCCAGCGTCGGCTCGCGGGTGCGGCTGTAGCTGAGCAGGTTCATCGTCAGGTGGTAGATCTTGTCGAGGTTGCGCTCGACCACCCGCCAGCCCTTGCCGACCTGCGGCAGATTGGCACCCTTGATGCCCATCTCGACCACGTCGGCCCCGCCGCGGAGCGCCTGGAGAATGTTCTTGATCGAGTGTGACAACGCGGCGGTTGTTTCGCCGATCGCGGCAAGTCGTTCGGCCTGCAACTGGTTCTGGTAGAGCCGCGCATTCTGAATCGCCAGGCCCGCCTGCAGGCCGATCGCGGTCAGCAACCGGAGCTGGTCGGGCGCGTAGGTGTAATTCTTGACCGAGCTGTCGATGTAGATCACGCCCATGATGCCGGCGGCGGCGTCGGGAGTCTCATCGGTGCGCTGGTCGCGGGCATCGAGGCGGCGAGCCTTGATCGGCACGCACAGCGCCGAACGAATGCCCAGGCTGTGAACACTCTTGCCCTTGCTGAACCGCTGGTCGGCCATCGCGTTGCTCGAGAGCACGCCTTCGCCGGTATTGATGACGTGGTTGATGATCGTCCGCGAGGCCTGAATCTTGGGTGCGGCGGCTTCGGCCGGATCGCCGTTGTTGATGCTGCGGCTGGATTCATCGTCGCGGGTCCGCACGACGCGGGGGATGAGCTGGTTCTGCTTCTCGTCCAGCAGCAGCACGATGCCGCGGTCGGCTTTGACGTATTCGAAGACCAGGTCCATCACGACTTCAAGAATCTGCTGGAGGTCGAAACCGGTGCCCAGCGCCGCCGCGAGCTGGTAGAGCACGCGGAGGTTCGATACCGCCGCCGCCGCGGGTTCGGGGACGGCGAGCACCATCGAATCTTCGTTCGACGGGATGGCGTGCATGATGGAGGAGTCCATGCCGGCTTCCTCGCCGGCAAGGCTCACCTGCTGTCCGCTGACGCGCGACACGCCGGGCTGGGCGCCGAAGACCATGATCGTCCGCCCGACGCGGATCTGGTCGCCGAGCTTGAGCTGCCGGCGATCCATGACCCGGCCGCCGTTGACGTACGTCCCATTGGCGCTGCCCTGGTCCTTCAGGATCCAGTCGCCGTCGGCGGGAAGCAGTTCGAAATGTCGTCGGCTGACGGTGTTGTCGGTCAGGGGAAGCGAACGGCTGTCGCGGCCGCAGAACGTCGGCGCATCGGGAAGTTCAAACCGACGGCCCTTGTCGGGGCCCTGGATAACGAGAAGTGTGAGCACGAGCGAAAGTCTAACGCTTGCAGGGGTCGGTTGAAATCAAGCGAGCGGCCCTATAGTTGAGCAACCCATGCTTCAACGAAAGAAACCCAAGCGACTTTACTCCGCCGTCGCCGCCATTGGCGGCGTGATCTTTCTGGCGTTCGAGCTTGGCAAGTGGTCCACCAGCAGCCCGGAGAAATGGTTCTGGGCGTTCATCGCCATCCTGATGATCGTGCTCGGTTTTATCGGCGTCGTACAGAGAGATGTCGATCAGGGCGCATGAAAAAGGGCGCAGACCAACGAAGGTCTGCGCCCTTTGTGCTTCAGCGAATGAGGTCAACTCAGGCTTGGCCTTCCGGCGGCTTGACGTCGGCCGTCGTGCCCTGGATCGTCGCCGGCGAGAAGGTCGAGGCGGCGGGGGCAGCCGCGGGAGTCGCCGGGGCGATATCGGCCAGATCGTCTTCCATCTCTTCGACGTAGACGTCTTCCATTTCAGTCGCGTCGACCTCGTGCCGCATCAACGCGTACAGGATCGTGCTGACGGATAGGAAGTAACTGATCGCATACGCACCGACCAGGGCAATCAGCAGATAGACCCAGAAGCTGATCAGGAACGAAGCGACGCTCTCCGACCATGCCAGGCCGGCGTAGTTGACCTCGTAAGGAAGCTTGAAGCTGAAGAACGTGCCCGGCTCTGGCCACATCTGGCTGAACCAGTACGCCGTCCCGCCGCTCTCGGCACCGCTCAGGAACAGGCCCGCGAAGGTGTGCGTCACCAGCAGGACGATCCAGACGAAGAACCGCACGAACAGGTAAGTGAACGCCCCGTATCCGATCGCGACGGCGGTGTAGAACACCATCCGCCAGGGACGGGCAAAGACATAGCTGAAGCTGCGGCTGATGGCGTCAAAGCTGTCGGACCCTTCGACCGCGATCGTCGGGTACATCAGGCCGAAGCCGCCGATCGTCCCGAACAGCACCAGCGTGATGACCACCGACGCGGTCAGCGCCAGGAAGAACATCGCACCGACGACAATCGGGCCCGCGACCGGGATGTACAGCAGCAACCCGCCGACGGCAATCACCAGCCCGATGATCGCAACGATCACCAGCGGAATCACCGGAGCGAAGATGAAGCTGAGCACCTTGTTCAGGCTGAATCGCAGGGCCTGGCGGACGGAGATCTTCTCGTCACGGGCCACATGCACCGCGGCGATACGGCTGATCGCCCCGCCAAAGACCGCCCAGACCAGCAGGAACAGCACGGTGAAGATCACCGCGTAAACCGTGTGATACTTCCAGAGCCAGACCGGCCCCACCGAGAAGAAGTTGACGACGCAATCCTTGACGCCGCCTTTGGCGAGCCATTCATTCTGCCAGACCGCATACGCGACGCCGTTGACCTGCTGCACTTCGTATTCGAAGAACGCTTTGAAGATGCCCTCGGGCACGACCCTGCGCAACTGGGCAATGTCGGAACCGGCCTCGGACTTGTTCTCAAGGAAAGCCTTCTTGTAGGCGGCCTCGGCGTCTTCGATGCCTTTCTTCTTCTTTTCCGTGTCGAGCTTGTTCGCTTCCTCGATCGCCTTGGTTTTGGCCTTGGCGGCTTCTTCGATCGCGGTGTTCGCGATCCACATCCGCTTGCTCTCCAGTTCGCTGCGCCGGGCGAACTTCTTGGCCGCTTCCTTGATTGCGGCGTCATCGGTCAGGATGCCGGCCTGACGAAGGATGCTGCCGTAGCGGGCTTCCATCCCCTCGCGGTCCTTCTTGATCTTTTCCGAGAAGTCCGCCTTGGGCGTGGCGTCGACGAACGACTGATACGCCGCGATCTCTCCCGGGTTGGCCAGCGATCCGGTGGGCCAGATGGCGTCCATCACGCGCCCGCCGAGGTACAGCGAGAGCAGCGCGAGCAACCCGAGCACCAGCTTCGACGGGTGCACCGCAATGCGGAACCCCCGGAAGATGTTGGTGAACGGGAAGACTTCCCGCCAGTTGATCGAGCGCAGAACGGTCGGTGAGTTGGATTGCGATTCTTCCGCCATGGGCGGCTCTCCTTGTCCCTGTGTCGGCGTGGGATGTGGCGCGGCACGACCGCTGACGCATTATCCGCCGACGCCCGCATTATAGTGGGCAGGCCCCGCCGCACAATCGACGATCGACTTGTCAACGCAGGAGTTGCGAGCGGCGGGTGGGGTCGTCCGGTCTATCGGGGCGGCAGGGTCGAACCGGCCCTGACGGCACCAGCGAAGCAGAAATCGTGGGGCTTTGCTGCAAGAAACGGTCAGTCTTGGTGGCAGCGGGGGATACCGGCCGGACTGCCGCACCAATGGCTTCGTCGCGGGACGACGGGAAATGTCGGAATTGTCGCCGCCCGGCCGTTAGTCGTCTTCCAGTTCGAAGTCGGGTGTGTCCTTTTCCTCGTCGTCGTCCTTGGCCACGGGGATCTGGTACTTCCCATCAAGCCATCGGCCGAGGTCCACCAGCTTGCAACGCTCCGAGCAGAACGGGAATCGACCCATCGGCTCGTCGTCGCGAGGGATGGGTACGGGCTTCTTGCAGATGGGGCAGGCGGTTGAGGCCATCACGACTCCCATCTGATTGCCGCGGATCCCGGCCTGTCCACACGACAGCCCGGTTCAGACAACTACTTCGACTTCTTCTTCGACGCGCTGGAGGAAGCCCTGGGTTCCGACTTTGGCGCCGGCTTGGATTCGGCCTTGGGCGCGGCAGCGGTATCGGCGGACTTGGTCTCGGCAGGCTTGGACTCGGCCTTGGTCTCAGTCTTGCCATCGGACGACTTGGCGTCCGACGACTTGCCGTCCCCGCTCGACGACTTGGCTTCAGGAGCCGCGTCGGCCTTGGCTTTCTCGCTGTAGCCGGCGTCGCGGTAGTCGGTGATGTAGAACCCGCTGCCCTTGAAGATCAGGCCGGCGCCCGCGCCGATCAGCCGGCGCACCTTGTTCTTGCCGCACTTGGGGCATTTCTTAACCGGCGGCGCCGACATCGAGTGAAAGCTCTCGAAGTCGTGCTGACAGGCGTCGCAGTGGTATTCGTAGGTGGGCATGGGGATCCAATGATGAAGGCAGAGGGATGAAGGATGAAGTGTGATGCGGCTGGACCAAGGACTGGTTCATCCTTCGTCCTACCGCCTTCATCCTTACGATTTGCTGACCACCACCTGTGCCGGGCGGAGCGTACGGCCGTGCAGCGCGTAGCCCTTCTGGAACAGGTTGAGCACAACGGTACCCTTTCCGACGAACTCCGGCGGGGCGTCCTGCTGCATCAGTGCCTCGTGGCGGGTCGGGTCGAACGTTTCGCCATGCTGCGGGGCGATCTCTTCGACCTTGTTCTGCTTCAGCGCCGACAGCCACTGGTCGTGAACCAGTTGCAGGCCGGTCAGGATCTTCGCAGAATCGACCTTCGCAGGGTCAACCGCCAATGCTCGCTCGAAGTTGTCGATGACCGGCAACAGCTCCTTGATGAGCGATTGGTTGGCGTACTTCACGCGCTGGTCGAACTCGTCCTGCAGCCGCTTCTGGGTGTTCTTGAAGTCGGCAGTCGCGCGGGCCAGGCGGTTGTAGAAGTCGTCGCGCTCGGCTTTGACCTTCGCCAGTTCGTCGTCGGTGGCACCCGGCGCTTCCGGATCGGGCTCGAACAGTTCTTCGGCCTGGTCGGCGGCTGCCGTATTGGCCTGCTCGGGATCGTTGTCGTTGATGGGGATGCGGGTCATCTGGGTTGGTCCTTTGTCGTTTGTCCCTTGTCACTGGCAAGCGGCGGTAAATCATGCCGGTTGCTTCCATTCCCGTTTGTCGCCGGGGAAAGTTGATTCATGACAGTGAACACCTTCGTTACTCGCCCTTGAAGACTTCCTTTAACTTATCGAGAAAACCCTTGCGCTGCGGAAGGTGGTCGCCGTCGGCACTATCGTGCTCGGAGAACTCCTTGAGCAACTGCTTCTGACGGTCGGTCAGCTTTTTGGGGATCTCGATCAGGATCTGAACCAGCTCGTCGCCGGTGCGATGGCTGCGAATGTCGGGCAGGCCCTTGCCCTTGAGCTTGAACACTTCGCCGTGCTGGGTGCCGCCGGGGATATCGAGCTGCTCGCGCCCCTTGAGCGTGGGCACTTCGATCTTGCCGCCGAGCGCCGCCTGGGCGAACGACACGGGCACCTGGCAGACCAGGTCGTTGTTGTGGCGGGTGAAAATCGGGTGCGGCTTGATCGCGATGTAGCAGTGCAGGTCGCCGGGCTGAGCGTTGGGGCCGTCACCGGCCTCGCCTTCGCCGGCAACGCGAACCGCCTGTCCTTCATGAACGCCGGCGGGGATCTTCACATTGACGACGCGGTGCTTCTGTTTCTTCCCGCTGCCTGCACAGGCGACGCAGTGTTCCTTGACGACGCTCCCCTTGCCGCGGCAGTTGGGACAGGTCGTGACCATGCGGAACATGCCGCCAAAGCCCTGCTGTGCGACGCGACCCTGCCCGCCACACTGCGGGCAGACGATCGGTGATGAGCCGGGGCGAGCGCCGGAGCCCTTGCAGTTTTCGCAGGCGTCCTGGCGTTCGAACTCGATCGTCTTCTCGGTGCCGTTGGCGATCTCGTTGAGGGTGAGCTCGACCTGGGTTTCGAGGTCGAACCCGCGCGGCCTTCCACCCGCTCCGCCGCCGCCACCCCGGCGTCGACCACCGCCGAACAGTTCGTCGAGGCCGAACATCGAAAAGATGTCCCCGACGTCCATGTGGGAGAAGTCGTGCTGCCCGCCGACGCCCGCATGGCCGTACTGGTCATAGCGCTGTCGCTTGGTGTCGTCGGAAAGGACTTCGTAAGCCTCGGCACACTCCTTGAAGTGCACCTCGTACTCGGCCTTCTGATCGGCACCGGCGCGATCGGGGTGGTACTTCATCGCGAGCTTGCGATAAGCGCGCTTGATCTCCTCGCCCGTCGCGGTACGGGAGACGCTGAGGACTTCGTAGTAATCTCGCTTGGTCGTGGCCACTCAGGTGCTCCAACAGGCGCGGGCGGTGGTACGGGCAGGACACCCGTGCCACCTCAATATCCACAAACGGCACGAAGACACAAAGGGTATCTTCGTGTCTTCGCGCCGCCGTGGTTCAGCTTTTCTACGACTGCCGACACTTAGATGATCGCGCCGGGAATCTGGTCTTCGTCGTCACCCTTGTAATCGGTCAGGATGACGTCGGTCGTCAGGGCCAGGCCGCTGACGCTGGCGGCGTTCAGCAACGCCGTCTTGGCGACCTTGGCCGGGTCAATGATGCCGAACTTGAACATGTCGCCAATTCGCCGGTGGCGGCGTTGTAGCCGTAGCTCTGGCTTTCCTTCTGCAGGATCTTGTCGACAACGACTTCGCCGTCTTCGCCGGCGTTCTCGGCGATCTGGATCGCCGGGGCCTGCAGGGCCTGGATGACGATGTCGAAGCCGATCTTCTCGTCGCCCTTGGCCTGCTTCTTGGCCGCTTCAACGAACGCGATCGCCCGCAGGAACGCGACGCCGCCGCCGGGAACGACGCCTTCTTCAGCCGCCGCGCGGGTGGCATGAAGGGCGTCGTCGATGAGGTCCTTACGTTCCTTCATCTCGGTTTCGGTGTTGGCACCGGCCTTGATGACTGCGACGCCGCCGGTGAGCTTGGCCAGGCGTTCCTGGAGCTTCTCGCGGTCGTAGTCGCTGGTGGTCTTGTCGATCTGGGCGCGGATCTGATCGAGCCGGGCCTGGATTTCCTTCTTGGTGCCGGCACCTTCGACGATCAGCGTGTTGTCCTTGTCGATCGTCACTTCCTTGGCGGTGCCGAGGTCTTCCAGCTCGACGTTCTCGAGCTTGAGCCCGAGGTCTTCGCTGATGAACTTGGCACCGGTCAGGACGGCAAGGTCGGCCATGATCGCCTTGCGGCGATCGCCGAAGCCGGGGGCCTTCACAGCCGCGACATTCAGGACGCCGCGGAGCTTGTTGACGACCAACGCCGCCAGCGCTTCGGACTCAATGTCTTCGGCGATGATCAGCAGCGGACGGCTGGCGGTGACGATCTTGTTGAGCAGCGGGAGCAGCTCGGCCAGGTTGTTGATCTTCTTTTCGTGGAGCAGGATGTACGGGTTTTCGAGTTCGCACTCGAGGGTGCCCGGGTTGGTCAGGAAGTAGGGCGACAGGTAGCCCTTGTCGAACTGCATGCCTTCGGTGTACTCGAGGGTGCTCTCGGTGCTCTTGCCCTCGTCAACCGTGATGACGCCTTCCTTGCCGACCTTTTCCATCGCGTCGGCCATGAGCTGACCGATCAGCTCGTCGCCGTTGGCGGAGATGGTGGCGACCTTCTTGTAGTCTTCGTGGCCCTTGACCTTGCGGGCAAAGCCGGTGATCGCCTCGGCAGCGGCCTCGGCGGCCTTGAGGATGCCGCGCTGGATGGTGACCGGATTCACGCCACCCTGGGCGACGTACTTCAGGCCTTCGGCGAGGATCGCCTCGGCGAGCACGGTCGCGGTGGTGGTGCCGTCGCCGGCGACATCGCCGGTCTTGCTCGCGACCGACGAGATGAGCTTGGCGCCCATGTTCTCGAACGGCTGCGGGAGCTCGATTTCCTTCGCGACAGTGACGCCGTCCTTGGTGATCCGGGGCGAGCCGAACGACTTCTGGAGGACGACGTTGCGTCCGCGGGGTCCGAGGGTCGCCTTGACGGCCCGGGAAAGCTGCGACATCCCGCTGAAGATTTCAGCGCGGGCGTCGGTGGTGAACTTCATTTGTTTGGCAGCCATGGGATTGATCCTTCGTAGGGTCCGCCTTGGCGGACGCGAGAGCGTCGTAGCGGACGCGAGAGCTTTGATCGTTAGGTCATTCAGGCCGTCCGCCGGACGCGAGAGCATCGCGTCCGCCAAGGCGGACCCTACACGAGCGATTTACTCGAGAACGCCGAGGATGTCCGACTCGCGAAGGATGACGAGCTTCTGCCCGTCGACTTCGACATCGGTGCCGGCGTACTTGCCGTAGTAGACGGTGTCGCCGACCGAGACGGCCAGTTCCATCCGCTTGCCGTTGTCATCAAACTTGCCGGGGCCGGCGGCGATGACCTTGCCCTTGGTGGGCTTTTCCTTGGCCGCGTCCGGGAGGTAAATCCCGCTGGCGGTCTTTTCTTCGGCTTCGGTCTGCTTGACGATTACACGGTCGGCCAGGGGCTTGAGCTTGAGTGCCATGATTCGTTGTCCTCGTTGGGCGGGCCTGAACCCGCCAGTTGCTTGAATTCGGTTTTTGAAACGTCGCGTCGAGTGGGTGCCTCGAGAGGCTGTCCCGGATTACATCATTCCGTCCATGCCACCCATGCCGCCCATTCCGCCGCCGCCATGATCGTGGCCATGGTCGCCGCCGGCCTCTTCCTTCGGGGCCTCGACGACGATGCAGTCGGTCGTCAGCAGCAGGATCGCGACTTCCGCCGCGTTCTGCAGGGCCGAGCGCTCGACCTTGGTCGGCGTGATGATGCCGGCCTTGATCACATCGACGTATTCGCCGGTCAGGGCATTGAAGCCTTCGCTGCCGCTGGATTCACTCACCCGGCGGACGACGACCGAGCCGCTGAAGCCGGCGTTCTCGGCGATCTGGCGGAGCGGAGCCGCGATCGCGTTGCGGACGATGCGGATGCCGAACTCGACGTCGGCGTCATCGTTGGTCATCTTGTCCAACACCTTGCCGGCGCGGATCAGGGCGACGCCACCACCGGCGACGACACCTTCGGCGACCGCGGCGCGGGTCGCGTGAAGGGCGTCTTCGATGCGGGCCTTTTTCTCCTTCAGCTCGGCTTCAGTCGCCGCACCGACGTTGATCTGGGCCACGCCGCCGGCGAGCTTCGCCAGGCGTTCCTGCAGCTTCTCTTTGTCGTAGTCGCTGGTGGTGATGGCGATTTCGCTACGGATCTGGCCGATACGGCCCTGGATTGCGTCGCTGTCGCCGGCGCCTTCGATGATGACGGTGTTATCGCCGTCGATCTCGATCTTCTTGGCCTGGCCGAGGTGTTCGAGATCGACCTTGTCGAGCTCGATGCCCAGGTCCTTCATGATCGCCTGGCCGCCGGTCAGGATCGCGATGTCTTCCAGCATCGCCTTGCGGCGATCGCCGTAGCCGGGGGCCTTGACGGCGGCGACATTCAGAATGCCGCGGAGCTTGTTGATGACCAGGGTGGAGAGGGCTTCGCCTTCGATGTCTTCGGCGATGATCAGCAGGGGCTTCTTGGCCTTCTGAATCTTTTCCAGCAGCGGCAGCAGCTTGGCGGCCGAGCTGATCTTGTCTTCGTACACCAGAACGAGAGCCTTCTCGAGCTCGACCTTCATTTCGTCGGGGTTGGTGACGAAGTTGGGCGAGAGGAAGCCGCGATCGAACTGCATGCCTTCGACGACGTTGATATCGGTCTGCAGGCCCTTGCCTTCTTCAACCGTGATGACGCCGTCCTTGCCGACCTTCTCCATCGCGTCGGCCATGATGGCGCCGATTTCGCGATCGTTGTTGGCCGAGATCGTGGCGACAGACTCGATGTCCTTCTTGCCGTCGATCTTCTTGGACTGCTTCTTGAGGTTCTCGATGACCGCCGCGACGGCGATGCGGATGCCGCGGGCGAGCTTCATCGCGTCGGTGCCGCTGGCGAGGTGGCGGTAGCCTTCCTTAAAGATGGCTTCCGCGAGCACGGTTGCCGTCGTGGTGCCGTCGCCGGCGACCTCGGAGGTCTTGCTGGCGGCTTCCTTGACGAGCTTGGCGCCGATGTTCTCGTACTTGTCGTGGAGCTCGACTTCCTCGGCGACGGTCACGCCGTCCTTGGTGATGGTCGGGCTGCCCCAGCCCTTGTCGATGACCGCATTGCGGCCACGGGGTCCGAGGGTGACTTTGACAGCTCGGGCGAGCTTGGTCACGCCTTCGAGCAGCGACTTGCGGGCTTCAGCGTCGAACGACAACATCTTGGCGGCCATGCGATGGCTCCTTTCGGGGGTCTTCTTGCTTGCAACCGAATCGATTTCGTTTCCGCGAGGCTCGAAACGCCGGGACGGGAACCCCAATCCAAGGCACCCCGAGGGGCACCAGGAAATCGTGAGGCAACCGAGAGTCGCGGCGATCCGAGAACCGCTCCGCGAGCGGAGACGGCACCGTCGCAGTAACAACGGGTGTGCCGCACCGGCCACAATTCGCCAACTTCAGCGCAAGCCTTTGTATCAATTGATTTTAGGAGACGCATCGTCCAAGCCCGCCCCGTACGCTCCCGGTGACACGGCTGTCAGGCTGGCAGGAGCGCTGAACCCCCGCGCAGAAGCCTTTGCCAATGTGGCAGGCGGCGAGCAGACGCGTTCACGCATGCGACCATTGGCGGCGCGATACAGACCCCGACCGCCACGAAATGCTTGAAAGTCGTGCCGGAAGTCACCCCATTGACATGCCATCGACGCCGGACAGGCACCAACAAAAGAGCCCGCCGTCGGTGGTCGACGGCGGGCTCCTTCGAACGTTCTGGTGTGCTATGCCTAAGACCTTGGACGACAGATGAGCCGAGATGCAATTCACGGCATTCGGTTGGTAGTTCTCAAATCGGTGGGCCGCTCAGCGGGCCGCAGCGAGCTTCTTTCGCTTCTTTTCCGGCTTTTCCACGTCCTTGCGGCTTGCCTTGGTCGTCTTGCCGGGGGTACGGGAGGAAACCGACGGCTCGGCGGACTTTTTGTCCGACTTCTTCTCGACCGGGCCACGGAACTTGCGGTATTCCGGCGTGAAGTGAGCGGCGAGGTCAAACCCCAGGACGAGAACGCCTGCGTTCGACAGCATACGGGCGGCTGCTTCCGCCTGCGTGCGGTTCAGGCCGACCTTGTGTCCCATCTCCGCAGGATCGAAGCTGCCGCGAAGACCGACCGCCTTAACCGCCTGTTCGAGCAACTTCTGCGCTTCATTTGTCATGCGGCGGATTGTACCAGCAGGCCGATGTATTCTCGCCGAGAAGAATTTGCAGATTTCAAGAATTTTCTGTCATTCATCTTCACGCAGCCGTCCGACGGGTGTCTTACAGGCAAACCAGCCCGTAACTCTGAAGTGCCCCAAGTACCGACTTTGCGCAATTTTGCTTTTTAATGGCCGATGTCTCACGAGCTATCCCGCGCCGGCAAGACCGCGGGTGGTGGGTCCTCAATCTCGGCGGGCATCGGGCCCGAATACGGCCTTGAATTTTCGAATAGACCCGGTTTCACCTGATCAGGGTGTCGTTTTCTCAAGCCAACTTCGCAAAAGCTTGTACAATGGTCGGCAGAAACCGCCTACCTTGCCCGGAGCGAACATATGACCTCGCATCGCCCATCGGTCCGACTTCCTGCCCTGCTGGCTTCTGCGATTGCGGCGGCATTGGCATCGCCGTCGCTCGCGGCCCCGAATTCGGCAGCGGCCCCGGCAACATCAGAGCCCGTCTTCCCGCACTACCTCCTGCAAGATTCGCAGCCGGCGACCGAACCCGCCAAGGCCGTGCTCCTTGAAGTCAAGGTCATGGAGGTCAAGGGCAGCGTCATGGTCAGCACCGACGATGGCAAGACTTTCAAAAAGGCTGCCGTCGGCGAAACCTATAACACCGGCGCCGTCTTCCGCACCGGACTGCGATCGGCGGTTACCTGCCGGATCGGCGGCGAGCAGATGTTTACGCTCGAATCGCTGAGCACGGTACGCGTGGAAGAAGCAAGCCGTGCCGGCGGCAAGGAAAAAACAGACCTGATGATGAAGTACGGCGCCGCCAGCTACGGCATCGAAGCCGCCGGCCGCGAGTATGACGCGGTCATCCGCACGCCAGGCAGCACCATGGCGATTCGCGGTACGGTGGTTCGCATCTACGACCGCGCCGGCTTCTCCCCGCAGGCGGAAAGCTATACCGGCCGCGCCTTGTTCCGCACGGCCCGCGGCTCCACGTTCATCGGCGGCAAGAGCTACAGCGTCGCCAGCGGCATCAAGGGATCGGCCGCCGAAACAGCACTGGCCAACAGCACCGTCGATCCGTCGATCGCCGCGGCCCGCACCCAGAACGAATCGACGGTGATCTCCCAGCAGCTCAGCTCCGGCGGCGTGCTCGGGTTTGATAACCGCGCGAGCATCCCCGTGATTCGCGGCGGCGGACCTCTCCCCGATACCTCGCTGCCGGGCGCGCTGCCCGGTCGCCTGAGCTTCGCCCTTCGGTGGGACAGCCAGGCCGACCTCAACTTCATCGTCGATAACCAGGCCGGCGACTCGACGAACATCGTGCTCAGCGGCTTCCGCCCGGAAGAAATCCTCTTCCCGGGTTACGGCCTGAATGTCAGTACCTCCGGCGGACTGATTCCTTTCGATCACCGTGGCGGCAAGAACGGCGGTACCGAAATCGCCTACTGGCAGAACAGCTTCCCGCAGGGGGTTTATGGAGTCGGCGTCCTGCACGCCACCGGCGGCACCACCAACTTCAAGATCAACGCCTTCCTCGACGGCGAGGCACTGCCGATCTTTACATTCGATGCCGAGGGAAACGTTATTCGCGTCAATACGCTCAAGGGCACCATCGGCCCCGATGGCACCGACGGCGCGATCCTCTTTGTTCCCCGTAACGAGCTGTTCGAAACCATCGCAACCCCCGGCGACGACGAAGTCACCACCCAGGCCATTGCCCGCTCGCTAGCCGCGATCCGGACCGGCGGCAACACGAAGAGTGCCCCCTCACTGTCCAAAGGTTTTCCGTCACACCCGGTCGTCGGACCGACCAACAACCAGGTCACGACGCTCAGTAAATCAGCCTCGAAGCAGCTGAAGGCCGGCGAGGCCAGGAAAGCCCAGAAGACTCGATAGACACGGGGCGACTCGATCGACAGCCGAGTTGCTTCCGACCGGCTTCAAGTCGCGAACCGTCTACAAGTCAAAGCGCAAGCAAACGCCCAGGGACAGCCGTCCCTGGGCGTTTTATTTCAGTCTCTTTCTCCGCCGCCAGCGCTCGGATTACTTGTTGATCGCGGCACCGCGATCAACATCAGCCCGGCCACCCTGGATCGGGGTGATGTCCTTGTTCAGCGACGGCTTTGCCGGAACCGGCTTCATCGTCACCGGGGCCGACGGAGCGATCGGAGCGGGGGTGCCGCTGACCGTCGTCGGGAGGATGAACACCTCGACGCGGCGATTGCGGGCCTTGTTGGCATCGCTGTCGTTCGCGGCGACCGGCTTCTGGTCGGCGTATCCGGCGACCATCATGCGGTTCGACTGCACACCGACCGTACGCAGTTCCTGGCTGACCGCAATCGCGCGGTGGGCCGACAGGTACCAGTTATCCAGGTGGCCGTTCTTCTTGGTCACCGGGTTGCTCACCGGAACGTTGTCGGTGTGGCCGCAGACGAGCAGTTCGTGCTGGCTTGCCATCGGTCCGTTGAGGATCGCCGCGAGCTTGTCGATGACCGTCTTGGCTTCGGGCTTCACGACGGCGCTTCCGGCCGAGAATGTGACGTCGCTCTTGAACTTCACAAGGCCCTTGGCTTCGTCGAACTCGACGACATCGGGGTTCTGCTGGGCGAAAGTCGTGAGCTCGCTGACGAGCTGGATCGGCAGCGACGACGTACCGGCCTTACCGATGTTGCTCATCGCCAGCTGGTACTTGCCGTTCATCTCTTCGAGCTGGCGCGTCAGCTCGGTGATCTGCGAACCCTGATTACGGATCAGGGTCTCCTGGCTTTCGTGGTATTGGCGAAGCTTCTCGACCTGGCCCTGGGTCAGCTCTGCCTTGGCGTTGGCCGACATCAGGTTGGCCTCGGCCGCCGAGAGCTGCGCATCGGATTGCTCCGCACGCATGCGCTGGGCCTGGTACTTCTCCGAAGAGACGCAGCCGGTGCCGAGTGCGAGGAAGGAAAGACCGAGAACCGCGAAGTGATGCATCCTTGCCATGAGCTGGCCTCCATGCTCTTGCGCGAGTCGAATCGCCAGTTGTGTGAACCGCGTGCGATAGCCTCGCACGTCAACCGGCCACGACGAATCGGTCGCTGGTACAGTTTGTCAGATCAAAAAAAGCCCGATGGCCAAAAAGAAGTGGTAGGCGTTCGCAGGAAGCCCGACTCCGTTCCGGCTTGGCTGATAGTTTGGGCAACCGGTCCGATAATTGCAAGTAGATACGGCGGAAATTGCGCTTTTTCGTAGGGAAAGAAGAGATCACCACGGAGGCACAGAGACACGGAGACACGGGGGGTAACTCGACTACACGTCGGAACAGGCCAAACAGAGAATGCAGGCAGACACGCGCAAATGTTGCATGTCTACCTGCATTCCTGGTTCAGTCCT
The DNA here is from genome assembly GCF_015169395.1 of Humisphaera borealis. Classification (GTDB taxonomy): domain Bacteria; phylum Planctomycetota; class Phycisphaerae; order Tepidisphaerales; family Tepidisphaeraceae; genus Humisphaera; species Humisphaera borealis. Next base: position 3,774,212 of record NZ_CP063458.1, on the reverse strand, counting down.
GATGGATCTGAAGGCACCGAAGTCGAGGTGGCCTCCGTGTCTCCGTGCCTCCGTGGTGATCTCCCGTCGTTTCCTTACCGCTTGCCGAGCCGGCCGAGGATCAGGCCGAAGATGAAGAAGAACAGCACGCCGCCGAAACCGATGCCGGCGCCCATCCACATGTTGATCTTCTTGGTCTCGAACCAGAGCACCGCATCCGGCCGGGTGCCGAGCATGGCGGAGATCAGGACGAACAGGCCGAAGATGCAGACCAGGCTGGCCGCAAGCGCCGCGCCGCCGAAGGCGGGCGCCAAGGCGTCAGGCTTTTCGATGTAGACGGGGGCAGCAGGGGCGCGAGGGGTCGCAGGGACGTCTTCAAACGCCGCACCGAGGCTGCCTTCGCCCTGATCGAGCGGGCCGTAGCCGGCGCCGCGACGCATCGGCGGGGCCGCCTGCGGGGTGATTTCGTCGAGCACTGCACCCAGGCTTGTGTCGTCGCTTTCGCGGGTCAGGTCGAGCAGACCCGAGCCCGAGCCGACGGCCTGCAGGTCGATCTGGTCGGTAAATGCGCCGGTGATAGCCGTCTGCGCCATCGGGTCGACGTGTTCGACGTCGTCGCCACCGAAGACATTGATGCCCGCACCGCTGCGGCCGGACATCGAGCCCGACAGGCCGGTGCCACTCGGGCCACCCGCGCCAGCGCGAACCGGGCCGGGCGACGGCATGCCGCCGAGCGAACCCGAGAGGCCGAGGTCGGCCGCCAGGGCCGTGTCGTCCTTCATTTTCAGCGAGCCGCTCGAGCCTTCGCTGTCGGAGAGGGTGATGCTGGTGCCGCTGGCACCGGTGGTATCGACCAGGCCGATCAGACCGCCGGAGTCGGAGACGCCCAGGTCAACCTGATCCATGCCGGCCCCGATGCCGCCGCCGACTTCGGCGCGAAGCTGTTCGACCTGGTCGGCCTTGAACATCAGGCGCGGGCCGTCGCGGAACTCGCGCAGCCGGCCCTCGCGGGCGAACTGGCGGATTTCGTCCTCGGACTTGCCGAGGGCCGACTTGGCCTCTTCCATCGTGTAGAACATCTTGGCCATCATGGGGCACTACTCCTGCGGGACTTTCGACGGCTGACTCTCGATCAACGAACGTGGACTTTTGCTAACGCCGACATTCCAGGCTCGGCGTTCCACTTTCAACAAGAACTAGCCTTGCGGATTGATATCGCTCGGCTTGGGCACAAAATCTTTATCGCCGGGCTGCGGCGGACGATCCAACGGGCGTTCGCCAGTGGGACCTGCGGGGGCACCCTGCTGGGTTCCCGGGGCACCGGGCGTACCTGTCCTGGGCTCATCAGCCCTCGGGACAATCGGCCCGCCGCCATTCTCGCCGGGCTGGCCGCGGATCGGGGCGTTCTGCAAGTTGACCAGCCGCTTCACCTCTTCCGGCGAGGGACTGGTGTTGTATTCCAGCAACTGCCGGTCATGACCGATAAACCGTGACGCCACCAGCAGTAACTGCTTGCGCCCGGGAACATACTCGTACGCACAAAGCGTCTGGCGGTCCACGTCCATGACGTAGCAGCCCCAGATATTGATCGCGAACTGCCCCGGCATCAGGTAGAGGCCGTTGCCACCCGCGATCGGCTGGGCACCAGGTGCAGGTGCTGCCGCGAACGCTGCCGAACCCGAATTCCGAGACAACACCGCAGCCAGAACACACGCAAGCAAAGCCGCGTTCAGGTACAGCGCGACAACCAGAGGCGATCGCCTATGGCGGCGGCGAAGCGTCTGCCGACTCGGCATCTTCACCAAACCCTTCAGAAATCAAGGGAAACAACACATCCGCCGGCCAAATCTCGCCTCGTGCGAGGTCCGTTCACGCCAAGTATACCGGGGGAAGTGGAGGTCGCAACAGATTTGTGGCAGCCAGATGTTGTGCGCCGGTCCGCCGTGGGCGCGACCCATATCCCGGTGGATATTGGGGTTGCAGCCTTCCGGCCGCGATTCCCGCTGTACAAACGCAGCTTGCTGGCCAAGGACGGGGGAGGCGGCTCACGCCGGCCCGACATCGCAATCGCCCGTCCGCGACCCGGGGCTCCCACATGTACTGCAAATCGTTCGTCCGCCACAATCCACACCGGCTGCTGTATTCAAACTGCACAGGCCGCTGTCGGCCTTGTATCGCATCTTCCCCGAGGAGCATCCATGCCCCGCTTCGTCGCGTTTCTTGCCCTTCTGCTGATCACCGCCCCGGTCTCGTTTGCCCAATACGAAGGCACCGGCGATCTGAAGATCGCCAAGCCGGAGGATAAGCAGGATGTCGCGTCCACGCCGCCGCCCGCCGGGGCGATCGTGCTCTTCAACGGCAAGAATCTGGACGCCTGGTGCAAGAAGGACCTCAAGGTCGTCGAAGGCAAGGCCGAACCCAAGGCCGCCGAGTGGCCACTGGTTGACGGCGGGGCGATGCAGGTCAAGGGTGGCGACATCATGACCCGCCAGACCTTCGGCAGCTTCAAGCTTCATGTCGAGTTCCGCACGCCCTACATGCCCAAGGCCAGCGGCCAGGGACGCGGTAACTCCGGCGTCTACATGCACGGGCGATACGAAGTCCAGGTCCTCGACAGCTACGGCATCCCCAAGGAAAAGCTCGCCCAGGGCGACTGCGGCGGCATCTACGGCATCAAGTCCTCCAGCGAAAACGCCTGCAAGGCGCCCACCGTCTGGCAGAGCTACGACGTCGATTTCACCGCACCGAAGTTCGAGAACGGCAAGCGCGTCGCCAACGGCCGAATCACCGTCGTGCAGAACGGCGTGAAGATCCACGACAACGTCGAGATCACCAAGGACAACACCACCAGCGGCATGGGCGGCGACCCGGCGACCCCCGGCCCCATCGTGCTGCAGGACCACGGCAACCCGGTGCAATACCGCAACATCTGGATTGTGCCGGTGAAGTGATTACCGTTAGAAAAGTCCGGGTCATCGCAAAGCATTCATCCGCCGCGGCAGCCGCCAGTCGCTTCGCGGTTTCGCGCTGAAGCGAACGCCTGAACCTGGATTCGCCGGATGGCAGACGCCGGGCCAACTTCCTTTCTCGTCGTCGAAGAGCTGTTCGCCGCCGGCAGCCCACAGTTCTTGCCGGCACTGCGAACCTTCGTCGATCCCGCCCCGATGGCGGCGTTCGCCGAGAAGTGGCTCCGCGATCCGCGGCCCTGGGCACGCGAGCAGATGCTCGCGTACATCGACCTGCCGCTGAACGCCGGCAATCACAACTCGCTCGTCAAGCGGCTCTTCAAAGGAGCCGAGGCTCGCCAGGATGACCTGCTGCTGTCGGCCTGGGCGGTGAGCTTCGATCGGCTTGTCCGGCGGGTCCGCAGGAAGAGATGGCGGTGGGACTACACCTCGCGCATGAGTGTGCCCGAAGAACGCCTGATCTCACCGGAAGATCGTCTTCACTACTTTCCCGGCCATCGTTACAGGGAGCCAGGAAGCGGCCAGTGGATCGTCTACGGCCAGCTCGGCTGGCGCGGGAGGCGCCTGTTCTCGCACCACACCCGCCACTACCTACGCCGTCGCGCCTGGCGGTACTTCCGCCACCTCGGCCATCGCCGTCCCACTGACTACGTTCCCGCCGTCGCCGCGATGATCGGCAGCTACACCGACGCCGACCTCGCCACCGGCGACAACCTCATGGACTGCTGGTCGCTCCTGCACGCCTGCTTCGGCGAAAGCGAATCGATCGCCTTCACGACGCATCGCACCAAGCTCGTCGGCGGACCGTCGTTGGCCAATCTCGCCGCCGCACCCGCCTTTGGTGCGCTCTGGCAGAACAGCGCGGCCGCCCCCCAACTGCTCTCGCTGCTCACCGCCGCCCGATCGACGTTCGCCCGCGTCTGGTCCATTGATCTGCTCCGCCGCTGGCATGCCGAGGCACTCGTCGGCCTGCCGGTCGAACAAGTCGCGCCGCTGCTGGCCCACCCCGACGAAGCCGTCTGGTCGATCGGCATCGAACTGTTCGAGAAGGCGTCAGGGCTTGAATCACTTCCGTTCGACCGCTGGTTCCGCTTGCTGCAGAACAGGAACCTCACCGTGCTCGATGCCGTCGCGCGCCTGATGATGCGGCACGTCACGCCGGCATCGGTGTCGCTCTTCGACGCGATCAACCTGGCGAAAACCGAAGCCGCCCCTGTCGCGCGGCTCGGGTTGAACTTTCTCCAGGGTCGGTCGATCGACCCGTCACAACTGCGGCAGGCACTGGTGCACCTGGCCGATGCCCGATGCGCCGCCGTCGGCTACGACATCGGCACCTGGGCACTGGGCCATCTCGGTGTCGCCGGCGTTTACAACGTCGACACCGTCACCCGGTTCTTCGACAGCCTGCTGCCCGAGATCCGCGCTGCCGCCCGCGACTGGCTCGCGAGCGCAACCAAGCCCTCCGCCGGCTGGCACGACCCGGCCCTCTGGTCTCGCCTGGTCGAATCGCCTTTCGAAGACATCCGGCTGTTCCTCGTCGATGTGCTGCAACAACGCCAGAACCTCCCGGGCGCGACTGACGACGCGATCACCTTTCTCTGGACTGGCGTCCTGCTGAACATCCATCGCGGCGGCCGCCGAAAGCTGACCGCCCTGCGGCAGATCAGCGATGCGATCCGTCAAACACCGGCTCGCGCCGAGATGCTGATTCCCGTCCTCGCCGCCGCCATCCGGTCGGTGCGCGTTCCTGAAACCCGCGCCGGTCTGTCGGCGATTGTCGGCGCGGTCGCGGCCCGCCCCGAACTCGCCGATACCGTCCGACGCCAACTGCCCGAACTTGATCTCAGCCCCACACCCATCGAGGCCTGATCGGCGTGGCACGACGGGGTGTAACTCGTGTTTTCGGCATTATTCCGGGTGCCATGGGCTGGCGTACTCGCCTGCCCGTGGCGGTGTCACCGCAGTCATACCTTGCCACGGGCAGCGGAGTACGGCAGCCCATGGCACCCCGGCAACACACACACAGGCGCCAAAACTCTGCGCTACACCCGGCACGACGCGGCGACCGATTTTCTGCTTGACACAAATGCGCATGTTCGTAACATGTTTGGTATGACGTCGAGAGGAAACTGACCTCGCGTCAGCCCGCTATCGACGTGCCGGCCGCGGCGCACAACCCGGCGGCCGGCGCGTCATGGCACCTTGAATGCCGGCCTGCGGCCGGCGTACGCAGCGATCAAGAGCCTCCGCAAAACTCAGTCGTCCAACGGCAAGCTGCCCCGGGTCTTCAACCCCGCAGGTGGGCACGGCGCTCTGCTTGCGCGTGTCCGCGCGTATTGCCATCAATCGCGGTTTGCCGCGCGCCGGCGCAGTCGTTTCGTCATCGGTCGGAAGGAGCAACCATGGGATCTACACCCGACCTTTCAGGGTACGTCGCGCACCTGCTGCCTTACCAGAAGGCATGGCTTGCAGACGACCGCCCGATCTGCTTTGCTGAAAAGAGCAGGCGGATCGGGTGGACGTACGTGTCGGCATGCCGGGCGGTTTATCGACGCCTCCGGTATGGAACCGACCTGTTCTACTCCTCTGCCGACCTCACAGCCGCCCGCGAGTTCATCAAGGACTGCCGCCACTGGGCCGGCGTGTTCAACGCCGTCGGTGCCTTGTGGTCGCAGACGCTGATCGAGGAGGAAGGGATGACGGCATGGATGCTGCGATTCTGCAACGGCGCGCGGATCGTCGCCGGCAGTTCCAGCCCAACGTTCTTCCGTTCCAAGGGCGGCGACACCGAAGCCGACGAGTTCGCGTTTCACGAGCAGCCGCGGGAACTTTACAAGGCGATGCAGCCGGCGGCGCTCATCTGGGGCCACCAGATGCGCATCTGGTCAACGCACAATGGAGTAGGCTCTTTTTTTCACCAGCTTGTTCAACCGCCATTGAACAATCCGGACACCACCGCCGACAGCCTTGCGACGCCAATCACACGCCAGTCGGTCGGTCGCTATCGCGTCACGCTGGTGGACGCCGTCAACCAGGGATTGGTGGAGTGCATTCGCGGGCTGCCCGAGCCCAATCTCACCGCACGCCGCGACTTCATCGACGAAATCCGCGCCAGTTGCCCGGACGAAGCATCGTTCCGCGAGGAGTACCTCTGCGAACCCTCGGCCGACGGAGCCGCGTTGCTCGGCTATCCCCTGATTGCCGGGTGCGAAGCGGCCAACCTGCAACTGTTGGAGGTCGACACGATCGCCGGCGACGCCGCCGTCACCCCGGGTGTTCCGCAAAGCGCCGGCCCACTGTTCGCCGGCTTCGACGTCGGCCGCAAACGCGACCGCTCGGTGTTGTGGGTGGTCGAACGTCTCGGCGACGTTCTCTGGACGCGCATCGTCCGCGTGATGGGCGATGCGCCGTTCAGCGTGCAGGAACAACTGCTCGACGACCTTCTGAAGGGCCGGCGGCTGCGCCGGCTGTGCATCGATGCCACCGGCATGGGCGCGATGCTCGCCGAACGACTCGCCCAGAAACACGGTCATCGCGTCGAGCCGATCGTTTTCACAACCGACGCCAAGAGCGAACTGGCGATGCCGCTAGTGCGGCTATTCCAGGATCGCCTGGTCCGAATCCCGGCCGATGCGGCAACCCGCGACGACCTGCACAAGGTTCGGCGTACGGTGACGGCGGCACATCATGTGCGCCTGTCCGCCCCGCGCGACGCAGACGGCCATGCCGACCGCTTCTGGGCGCTGGCGCTCGCGTGCCACGCCGCCGAGCAAACGCCGGCACACCAGGCGATGAGCGTCGCCCGCAAACCCGTGGGGTGGTGAGCGGTCGCCACCAGAGGTCGAACGACAGGCGGGCACAACGAGCCGCAGCAATGCCCCACGGCCACGGATGCGGCGACGCTGCTTTTGACTGTATCTACTACAGAGGGAAAACATGCAACTCACCCGAGCCATCCCCGCCGTCTGGGTTCACACCACCGGCACCGATTACAACAACGCCCGCGCCGGCGGCTACGGCGCATTTCTGACCGATGACCAGCAGGCTCGCCTCGAGCGATTGCGCCAGGCACGTCTCCTCTACGACGGCCGCCACCGCGAGTACTTCCTGGACGAAGGGCGGACGCAGTTCGATTTTCCGCTGGTTCGGGCCGGCGATCGGCAGGTGCGGATGTACCTCACCTGCAACGTGCTGGGCCTGATCTCGCTCAAAGGCGCCGACCTGCTCTTCGGCCAGGAACCCCTACTCGTCGCCGACAACGCCGCCCAGCAAAACGCCCTGGCGCGGCTCGGCGAGCGCAGCAACCTCCACAGCCTGCTCTACGCGTGCGCCGTCGATGCCAGCTACGAAGGCGAAACCTTCCTCGAAGCCTGCGTTCACGAACGTGAAGTCCACCTGCGGCAGGTGCCGGCGGACGAGATCTTTCCCGTCGGCCGGCCCGGCCCCGACAGCCAGTACAACGCCTACGCCCGCTACCGCATCCGCAATGCCGGCACCGACTCGTCCCCGCTCCACCTGCTCCTCGAAGTCCTCTATCTGCCCGGGCGAATCGAACGACGGTGCTATCAGCTCGACGACGACGGCGGCCGTCGTGAGGTCGAGCTGAGCAGCTGGATCGCGGGGACTGCGAGTCATGACGCACAAAGCGATGGCACGGCCGTATCGTCGTACTCCACGACACCACCGCGCCAAACCGGCGTCACGCTCGCTCCCGTCACCCGTACCGGCATCCCGTTCCCGACGATCACCTGGATTCCCAACCAGCTCGTGCGCTGCTGCCCGGTCAGCGACTACGACGGCGCGATCGAGCTGCAGGACGCGCTCAACGCCAAGAACAGCCAGGTCGGCAGGGTGCTGCTGAAGCACGCCGACCCGCGCATGGTCTTCCCGGAAGAAGCGTTCACCGCAGACGGCAACGTACGGTCGGACCATGAAGTCTTCGCGTTCAGCGACGCCAAAAAGATCCCGCAGTACATCACCTGGAACGCCGAGCTGGGCCATGCGATGGCTGACCGCGCGTTCGTACTGAACCAGTTGCTCGTGCGGACCGAGACATCGCCGGTGCTGCTGGGACTGAAGGAAGGTGCCGCGCCGGATGCCTACCGAAAGGTCCGGCTCGAGAGCTTCAACTCGCTGACGAAAGCGGCCCGAAAGGCGGCATACTGGAAAGCCGGCATCCGCCGGGCGATCGCCGTCGCGCAGATGCTCGAGAACACGCTACCCGGCGTACGGTACCCCCAGAGACCGATCGGCGTGACCCTTCGCGACGGCATCCCCCAGGACGACAAAGACACCGCCGACCGCCTGTCCGTCCTCCGCGCCGCCGGCCTGATCTCGCTTCAGCGGGCCGTGGAAGAGCAGCTAGGCGACCCCGCCGCCGTGCAACGCGAGTTGCAACGGCTGGAACTCCAAGCCCCCTTCACAGACATCCCAGTCACCTCCTCCGGTACCCACATCCCCTCCTCCGGTACTCCGGGGGAGGGCTAGGGAGGGGGTTGCCACCGACGACGCTCCCCTTAACACCCAACAAAGCCACTTATAGATCACCTGTACAGCATACAACCAATTACGCGTCTCAAGACACCCCAACAGGACTCACCATGCCGTTCCGATTCTTCACCCTCTTCAAACGTCCGCTGCATGCCAGCGGCAGAAAGGCACTCGCTATGTCACAGACCTCGACCCCCGCAACTCCGCCGGACGACCGGCTCAGCCGATTGATCGATGCCGTCGGTCAGCTTTCCCGCCAGCAGCAAACCCTGCTCGACGGACTCAAAGCGTCACCGACGCCGTCGCCGGCGCCCAACCCGTTGGCCACGGCTTCCTCGTCACCGGCCGTCAGCCCGGCCGACCTCCGCGCGTTCGTCGCCGACCTGTTCCGCCAGCACTCGGCGACGGCGGCTCGATCGATCGCCCGCGACGAGTACCTCCGGCAGCACCTGTCCGATCTTCCCGAAGCGTACAGAAGGCTCATGCCTAAGACAGCCGACGACGCCACGCTTGCCGACGCGGAACAGAAAGTCCGCCGGCAGTTCCGCGACGACCTGCGATCGGCCGGGCAGGGCGGTCGCAGTCCGGCGACTCAGCCGGCAGCGCCCTCGGCGCCGGACGTCGGGTTCGATCCGCCGGAAGACTTCTTCGGCACCGACCCCGGCGGCCAATCGCCCGCTGCCGCGATCGACTACAGCAAGCTCTCCCCCATGCAGCAGATCGCGCTGGGCCTGAGAGGATCGCCGTCCAAAGCCACTCCCGCCGCCGAAGCCGGATCGAATCGTCATCCCCGCGATGCGCGCAGCGATCAGCGCGCACCCGCGCCCGACGTCCTCGACGGCGAGCCGCTCTTTGTCGGCGCAGATTAACTGCATCTACTCTATTCGAAAGACATTAGGAGGCCTGGGCATGAGGTCATGCCCGCGCCTTTGCGTGCCTGATCGTCAACTCAACAGGCAAGCGAACTTGCCCGCTCCACAGTTCAAGAAAGGAAAACTCCCATGGCTATCTCGCTACTCGATTTCGCCAACCAGTCCCGCTCGCCAATGCGGCGGGGCATCATCCAGGAGATCACCAACGAGTCGATCTTCCTCAAGATCCTCCGCTTCGTCCCCGTGGACGGGTTCGCGTACACCTACAACCGCCAATCCGCGCTCGGTGGCATCGCATTCCGCGGGCTCAACGACTCCTACACCGAAGACGCCGGCGTGGTGAACCCGCAGGTGGAGTCGCTGTCGATCTTCGGCGGCGAAGTCCGCACCGACCGCCAGATCGTCAACAAGCAAGGCGACGCCGCCCGCGCCAACGCGATCGCCGCCAAAGTGAAAAAGGCCGGCCTCTTCTTCGACCGCTACGTCATCAAAGGCGATCCCACCGTCGATCCGCTGCAGTTCTACGGGCTCAACGGGCGTCTGACCGGCAGCCAGGTGCTGACCGTGGCGGCCAACGGCGGGCCGCTTACGCTGGAACTGCTCGACGAGGCGCTCGACAGCGTCGTCGGGTCCAACAGCCGCAAGGTCATCATCTGCAACAAGGCCGTCCGCCGGCAGATCACCGCACTGGTTCGCGACGCCGCCGGCGGGGCGGCGATGAGCGAGATCGGCGCGCAGGTTCGCGAGTACGACGGCGCTCCCATCCAGGTGCTCGACGAGGACGGCGACGAAACCCCCATCCTCGACTTCAACGAAACCCAGGGAAGCTCGAACGTCACCACGAGCCTGTACGTCATCCGCCCCGGCAGCGACGTCGACGGCGAACACGTCCAGGGCCTGATCGGCAGCAAGATGATCGAGCACGTCTCGGTCGGCCTGCTCGGCACCTACTACAGCGACCTGGTCGAATCCGCGATCGGCATGGGCATGTTCCACCCCCGCGCGGCCAGCCGAATCAAGGGCATTACGGCGTAGGAAACTGTCATTTGTCACTGGTCACTGGTTCGCGCGACAAGTGACCGATCATTCAGTTGCATTTACACCATTTACATAAAAGGAATCTCCCATGTCATCTCCCATTGTTCCCACCCCGCAGGACGCCCGCCTGTTGCTGCAGGACACTGTCACCAAGACCGCTACATTCAACTCGACCGCACTGGATCTAGGCGCGGGGTACGCGCCCGGGGGGCCCGGCCGGCGCATGACGGCGCTGGTCGCCGTCGTCAGCCGCGACACCGACGACGGCAACGAGGCCTACACCTTCACCCTCCAGGAGTCGTCGGACAACGCCACTTTCGCCGCGTGCGGCGTCGGAACAGTCGCGGTCTCCACCGGTGTTACCGTGGTCCGCGGCGTCAGCACCAAGCGGTACATCCGACTGGTCCTGACGACCTCGGGCACAACGCCTTCCATCACTTACAAGGCGTGGCTCAACCCGCTGCCTTAGCACTGGCACCGCTGCAGCGTCTCCGGGGCCGCCGGCCGAACCCACCGTCTCGCCGGCGGCCCCATTTCCCGAGTGTCATCATCGCAACCCACGAGGTGCACCATGCCCGAACCCGTCATTCCTGCGGCCGCGTATTTGTCCCTTGCTGACGCCGACACCCTCGCCGATGCACTTCCGGAACTGGCCGCATACAAGGCAGTGACCGACGACGAGAAGTCGGCCGCGCTATTGCAGGCGACGATCGATATCGATTCGGCGATGTCCTACCAGGGCCGTCGCTACGACGCCGATCAGCCGCGCGAGTTTCCCCGCAGCTTCGACAGCGACCCGGCCGTAACGCCATCGCGCGTCTGGGACTGGGACGACGACACCCAGTCGGCGGTCGTCCCGGCAAGCGTGAAGCGCGCCGCGCTCTACCAGGCCGATGCCATTCTCGCCGGCGACCGCGAATTGCGCCTTTCGGCCCAGCACGACGGCGTCGTCTACGAGCAGACCGGCGCGCTCGCCGAAAGCTACAAGTCGACGTCCGGCCCCGGGGTGCGTTCGGGACTCTGCCGCCGGGCGTGGATCGTGCTACGCCGCTACCGCCTGCAAAGCGGCCGACTGCTGTGAGCAGGATCCCGATCGTGCGCGAACCACCCATCTCCAAACCGGTGACCCACCCATGCTCCACAACGCCAAACTCGTTGAAGTCAATCCGCCGGCCGGCGATGCGCTGGAGATGCGGTGCACGCTCGCTTCCCCGACGACCAGTGAGCAAGCCTGGCTCGAGTCGGCGGGGGTCGCGGCGTCCGCCGTCGTCTATCTGCCACTCACGGGATCGCCGCTGCCCGGCATCTCCGTCGGCGACGTCCTTGTCATTCAGCTCGACGGGCAATCACAGGCGAGCTGGGTCGCGGCTCATGTGAGCGATCGTGTCGGCGGGGTGCTGCGGTACAGGCAGGTATTCGTCGTCGAGCAGGCGTAGAGAAGAAGATTGTAGCGCAACGCCGAGTGACGGATAATCCCACCATGCCCTACCGAGCCGCCGCCATCGCATTGTTGTTGTCGATTTCGCTCACGTACGCCGCCGACATCCAGCCGATCGCGCGGAAGCTCCCGCCGCCGGGCGTAAAGATCGACGCCACCGACCGGCAGAAGATCGAAGCCGAGCTGACCAAAGTGCAGGCTCGGATCGCCAAGCTGGAAGGCAACCCCGCGCTCGCCGATGTACTGCCGGACGTGAAGGTGTACGAGAAGGCAGTGCGGTACGCGCTGCTGCACGATGAGTTTTACGAAGCGAAGAAGGCCGCGGCACCGGCACCCACGACTGGCACAAAACCGCAAGCGGCTCCGAAGCCTGCCGCGCCAAAGCCGGCGACTCCGGCGAAATCGACCGCACCGCGCGGGGTTGCGCTATGCCTCGATCTGCTCAAGACCGCCAATGCCCGGCTCGACGAACTCAACAAGGGCACGCACGCCTGGACGAAAGCAACCGGCACGCTCGTTCGTGGGTACATCAGCGACATCGATGGGTCGGCGCAGCCTTACGGGCTCGACATCGGCAAGGATGTCGACTTCAGCAAGCCGGTGCCTTTGTACATCTGGCTCCACGGCCGCGGCGACACCGACACCGACCTGTATTTCATCGCCGGCCGGCAGAGCAAGCGTGGCGAAGTGAAGCATGAAAACGCGATCGTGCTGCACCCGCTCGGACGACAGTGCGTCGGATACAAGAACGCCGGCGAGATCGATGTGCTCGACGCGATCGCGTCGGTGAAGAAGCGGTACAAGATCGACGAGAACCGCGTGGTGCTCGCCGGCTTCAGCATGGGCGGGGCGGGCGCGTGGCACCTGGGCGTCCACTACGCCGACCAGTTCTGCGTCGTGCAGCCGGGCGCGGGGTTTATCGACGTGCAGCGCTACCAGAACCTCGACCCGGCGAAGACGCCGCTGGCCGAGAAGCTGCTCTGGGGCCAGTACGATGTTCCGGACTACCTGCGCAATTTCCGCAACACGCACCTCATCAGCTACAGCGGCGAAAACGACAAGCAGCGGCAGTCGGCGAACATCATGGCCGAGGAGCTGAAGAAGGACGGCCAGGAGTTGACGCAGTTCATCGGCCCGAAGGTGGAGCACAAGTATCTCCCGCTGCCGGAGATGCTGGCGAAGATCGATGGCTACGTAAAGCAAGGGCGGAACCCGCACCCGGCCGAAGTGCATCTGCAGACGAAGACGCTGCGGTACAACAAACAGTTCTGGGTGGAGATTCTGGGGATGGAAGAGCACTGGAAGGAGGCGCGGGTCGACGCAAAGCGTGTGAATCCTGCAGAACTTGCGGTCAGTACGACAAACGTGACTCGCATCGCACTCAGTGATTTCTTACTTCTCGGAAACGCCGGAGAATCGGCGTCTTCCCTGGTGGTGATCGACGGCAAACGGATCCAGGTAACTCCCAAAGACTTGAGCAGCGGTACACTTCAATTGGTGAAGTTGGGAGGCGGATGGGCACTACCGGTGCTCGAATCGCCGACCAGTCCTTATCGCAAATCCCCCGGCCTCCAAGGCCCGATCGACGACGCCTTCATGTCGCCGTTCCTCTTCGTTGCCCCCACCGGCAAGGCCGCCAGCCCGGTAGTTGCGGCTTGGACGGCGTTTGAGATGCAGCACCAACAGGACCGCTGGCGCGCCCTGATGCGCGGCGACCTGCGGATCAAGAAAGACACTGACGTCACCGCCGACGACATCGCGAAGTACAACCTTGTCCTGTGGGGTGACGCCAAGAGCAACAAGCTCATCGCCGACTTGGCCGGCAAGCTTCCGGTGAGCTACGGCGACGAGAAGTTGACCTTCGCCGGCAAGTCTTACGATGTGGCGAACACCGTGCCCGCGCTGATCTACCCGAACCCGAAGAACCCGGCGAAGTACGTCGTCCTCAACAGCGGCCTGACCTTCCGCGAAGCCCACGACGGCACGAACTCGCAGCAGAACCCAAAGCTCGGCGACTGGGCGATCATCGACATCACCACACCGCCGGATGCCGGCGATCCGGGGAATGTCGTCGCGAACGGATTCTTCGACGAGGCGTGGAAGGTGAAGTGACGCGCGGCCGCGAACCCGCCGGCGCGACGACAAGCGGAAAGGCCGATTACAGCCCCGCCCGTTTCTTCCACGCCGCCAGTTGTTCCTGGAACGGCTTTCCGCCGGCAGCGCCGGTGCTCTGATACCGCTTCACCACGTTCGCAGCGCCCAGCGCGGTGTAGACATCGTCCGTCAGCGCAGCGCCCGGCTGCAGGCTTGCGACGACGGCGTTGATCTCTTCAAGCTTGAGCTGTGCCAGCGCGTGCCGGCCGCTCTTTTCGCACGTCGCCACCAGCGTGCCGACGATGTGGTGCGCCGTGCGGAACGGCACCTTCTGTGTCACCAGGTACTCCGCGAGCGACGTCGCGTCGAGAAAGCCGCGGTCGAGCGTGGGTTCGATTCGGCTCTTGTCGAACGACGCCGAATCAATGATCGCCGCCGCCATGATGAGGCACTGCGTGACGGTGTCGTACGCGCGGAACAGGATGCGCTTGTCTTCCTGCAGGTCGCGGTTGTAGCCGATGGGAATGCCCTTGAGCAGGGTCATCATCGCGAACAGATCGCCGTAGACATTGGCCGATCGGCCGCGGATCAGCTCCAGCATGTCGGGGTTCCGCTTCTGCGGCATCATGCTGCTGCTGGTGGTGTACCGGTCGGCGATCTTGATGAAGCCGAACTCGGTGGACATGTACAAAATCCACTGCTCGGCCCAGCGGCTGAGCGTTTGCGAGATCATTGCCAGCCCGAAGACGAACTCCTGGGCCACGTCGCGCGTGGCGGTGGCGTCGATGCTGCTCATCGCCAGGCGGTTGGTGTCTTCGGCGAGAATGCCGAACCGCTTGGCGAACCAGAGCGTCTGCTTGCGGTCGAGCGGCAGCGACGAACCGGCGATCGCGCCTGCGCCCAGCGGGAACTCGTAGTTCGCCGCGAACCGCGCCAGCCGTTCGTAGCCGCGCGAGAGGGCTTCCGTCCACGCCAGCACTTCGGCCCCCGCGGCGATGGGCTGCGCCCGCTGCAGGTGCGTGTAACTGGGCATGACGATGTCGGCCGAGCGGTCGGCCATCGCGACGAACGCCTTGAGCACGTTCGCGTACAGCTCGCCGAGTTCCTTGGTCGCGAAGATCGTCCAGAGCATGAGATCCGTCGCGACCTGGTCGTTGCGGCTGCGGCCGGTGTGCAGCTTCCGCCCGGCTTCGCCGACGCGCTTGATCAGCTCGGCCTCGACGCACATGTGGATGTCTTCGAACTCCGGCTTGAAGCCCGGCCAGTTCTGCTTCTGCCGGTCGATCTCGGCTTCGATCTCCCGCAATCCGCCGATGATCGCCTCGCGGTCTTCATCGGGCAGCAAGCCGACCGCCGACAGCATGTGGGCATGGCAGATCGACCCGGCGACGTCCTGCTTATAGAGCCGCCAGTCGTAACTGACGGATTCGACAAACGCCTGTGCGATGGAGTCGGTCGCTTCGGAGATACGGGCCTGCCAGCTCTTGGCGGGGGAGGAAGGTTGCGTGCTCATGGGATGGGGGATTGTACGAGAGATGGGTGAAGTGGACAGGTGGGTAACGAAATACGATCGAACGTCGAACGTCGAACGTCGAACGTCGAGGATCGAGGATCGAGGATTGAAAGTTGAACTCCAGAGGACTCCTTTTAGCGCCATCCCCGAAGGGGTGGGTTTCTGCGATACGCGAAAGGTGTTGGATCTGCGCGAGGTCTAACCGCAACCACTTCGTCGCAGTGAGCGACTCCGAGCGACCCGCGCCGGAATCCCACCCCTTCGGGGATGGCGCTAAAAGTCGTATTCTCTTGAACGTCTCCCCAAGGTCGGTACGCTTCGACAACACCCACACGGCACGGGAGGGCACGCATGGACTACTCACTCACAGAGCGCAAGATTCCGATCGGCCTGATCATCGGCGGCGAACTGCTGTTCGTCGTCGCCGGCCTGATCCAGTTCGGCAGCAAGGTCGGCCTGCTGCTGGCGTACGTCGGCATCAGCACCGTCGTCGGCACCCTGCTGATGCTGATGGCCGCCTACGTGACGGCGGCGATCTGCAAGGTCAGCTTCGGCGATCTGCTGTCGGCGGCGCTCAAACTCGCCGGCATCTACATCTTCTCAGCGGCGCTGGGCGCATTCCTGCCGTCGGGCTTCGGATTCCTCGTCCGCACGACCACGTTCGTCATCCTGATGATGTGGCTGTTCGATCTTGAACTGACGTATGTCATCGCGTTCACCGCGGTGAACTTCGTCGTAAGCCTGCTGGCAACGTTCGCGATCGCGGCGGTGTTGGTGGAGAGTGGCGCGGTGACAAGGTAGGCGGCTAGAGGCTTGCAACTGCGAGGGCAACCGTGACGCAACAGCTCGACTACGCATTACCGGGGCAAAATGCCAGCTCCAAGTCGCCCTGGTGGAGCTGGCTTTTCCTCCTCCTTGCGTTCGGGCTTCTGTTGGTGCTCGTATTGCCGTTCGGCAACCGCGGTCGGGCGAGTGAAGGATCCAATCGGCTCAAGTGCGCGTCCAACCTGCGGCAAATCGGGATCGCCTGCCTGAGCTACGCCAACGGTAACGCCTACAAGCTGCCGGACTCGTTTGCGGCGCTGTACGTCGCCGGTCAGATTGATCCCGAGTCCTGTCTTTGCCCCAGTAGCAACGACCTTCGCGCTGCTGGCGGGGATAACACCCAGATCCATACGAAACTCGCCACCAGCCCGCCGCCGGGTTCTACAAGCGGCGGGTACCTTTCGTACCACTACGCCGGGAAAGGTCTCACCCCATCATCGCCGGCAACTGCGGTCATTGCGTATGAACCGCTTGTCAATCACACCGGAGAGGGCGGCCATGTGTTGTACTTGGACGGACAAGTCCGATGGAAGGACGCCAAGTCCCTCTCCAAGATCATCGCCGCTCTGAACGCCGGCCAGAATCCGCCGCCGTAAGGGAAGAAGGGTGCACCTTCGGTGCGACCGCTAAACGCGACGTTCTCCATTCCCCGTTCTTCATCCTTCATCCTTCATCCGCACCATCTTCACTCCTTCAGCGTCTCCACCGTCACATTCCATTTCGTCTCGTCGATCGCCGGCAGCTTGAAGTCTTCATCCGCCAGCTTCGGGTTGATCTGGATGTTCTTCAGCGTCGTCGTCTTGATGTTCTCTTCCTTCCGGTCGGCGGTCATGATCTTCGCCGGCATCTGCGACTTCTGGTCGACCCAGACGTCGATCAGGCTGAACTTTCGCGAAAGCGACGTGTTCGCCCTGGGGCGGAGCATCACATGCGACGTCCCGGCGGGGTCTTCCTTGTCGGGCTTGGCCGCCGTCACGTCGAACTGCTTTTTGACGTCTTCCTTCTTCTGGCCGATCGGCAGAGGCACCGGGCCTTCGCCGAGCTTGAAGGGGTTCAGCTTCTCGCCGGGCTTGAGGATCTGCCGGCGGACTTCCAGCTTCTTGGCGTGCTGACGCTCGATGAGCCGGCCGCCTTCCAACACATAGTCGATCGGGTCGTTCTGCTTGGCGTTTTTGGTCAGACGGTCGGTGAACGCGATGCGCAGGCGGACCGATCCATCCGGGAGCTTCTGATACCAGAGCTTGCCGACGCGTGTGTTCTCGGTCGCGAGCGTGGCGTCTTCCTCCATCAGCTCGACATCGGCGACAAAGGTGTCGAGCGTCTGCCCGCGCTGGTCGAGCTGGTCGAGGATCGCGTCGACATTCGGCGCACCGGCCGGCACGGCGGGTCCGCCCGCGGGGGCAACCGGATTCACCGGGGCGGGGTTGCCACCGGGCGCCGGCTGCGCGCAGGCGAGCGTCGATCCCATGACCAGCGGCAGAACCAGTGAGGCGATTCGTGTCGGCGTTCGTTTCATGAGTCTTCTCCAACCAATTCGGCGTCCCTGCCCCGGAGTTTAGACACCCGGGCGGGCATTTGGTTCATCGTAGGGTGGGGTTCACTCGGCCGCACCTTTGGCGTGCACTATCGATGTCGATCTCCGAATGGCGGAGAGCAGATCTGCCTCGGGATCGAAGGTTGATTCGGCGACGATTTCGATAAGGAGTGAAGTACTCGAAAAGGCACACAACAGTCCTCCGGTCGCGATGCGGTGGGCTGAAGCCCACCCTACGGGGTCAGATGCTTGCCCAACAGCGCTTCGAGGGCCCATAAATCGGTTACTTCCTGCCAAGGCGTCTCGGGAAAATGCTTCAAGCGGCCGTGACTGACCCAGACCGTTCTCGCGCCCGCGTTCAGGCCGGCCTGAACGTCAAACTCGCCGTCGCCGACCATCCAGACTTCGCCGGGCGAGACGTCCAGCCGCCGACAGGCGTGATACAGCGGCTCGGGATCGGGCTTGGGGGCGGCGTCTTCGCGGCTGATCAGCACCTGGATCGCCAGTTGGTGCGTCTGCAGCACCGTCTGCACGCTCGATCGGCTGTTGCGGGTGATGAGCGCCGTGCGAATGCCGCTGCGTTCGAGCAACGCCAGCACTTCGCGGCAGCCGGGGTTCAGCCGCGACAGCCGGGCGGCTTCGCCTTCATGGCGAAGCAGGACGGCCTCGGCGGCGGCGCGGTCGCCGGGCGACATCGCTGCCAGCGCTTCCAGGATCGGCTGGTCGCCGATCCCCATTTCCCGCTTGATGCGCGGGAAGTCGAGCATAGGCTCTGTCAACGTGCCATCCATATCGAACAGGACGGCGGCGGGGGTCTGGTCTGGAGTGATCAGCGACATGGCAGGCTGAGTATGGTGTACGACGCATAAGCTGTGAAGCGACGTATTATGACGATCTCGGGCCAGTTCGATGGGTTTGGTGCCACCGGCCGGCGGTACCGTTGTGTAACCCAAAGTCGTCTGGAGTTCGGCTTTTAACACGAAGGCACGAAGGGACACGAAGAAGCATCGGATGATCAGAACAGTCGTCAAAAGCGTCGGTGGTGCTTCTTCGTGAACTTCGTGCCTTCGTGTTGAATCCGAACTTGAAGTGTTTGTGCGGTCTGGAGCTTTTAAGGTCCTAGTCGGCGTAGCGTGGCACGGGAAATTCTGAGTATGTCCCCTCGAATCATGCATTCATCGGTGTGCCATGGGCTGCGGTGCGCCGCTGCCCGCGGTTCGCATGAGGGCAGTGTTGAACTACGGGCAAGCGTACTTGCCCATGCCACCCGAAAGCGCATTCACCTGCTCATTGCTGCCTTGTTCCTGGTCGTCTCCACATCCCCCGTATTCGCCTGGATCGACCCCGCCTGGCCATTCCGCCGACCGATCGACGTGGACTGGGTCGCCGACCGCGCCACCGGCGACGAACTGATTTACGCCGACCTCTACACCGGCGGCACACACCAGCCCGATGGCAGCGATCTCCGCGTCGCCACCGCCGACGACAAGCTCCTTCGCACCCGAGTGCTGACGGTCGGCCCCGGCGATCGCATTCGTATCGCGTTCCCGGCGGTGAAGGGTGTGTCGCGGTACTACGCGTACTTCGGCCATCCGAAGCCACCGCCGCTCGAGCCCGCGATGGCCGACATCCCGCGTTCCGCCGGCCTGCTGATGGAAATGCGCGAGCTGACCCAGGCCGACATCAACAACGCCGCCGAGTTGGAGAAAGCGTGGAACGCGGCCGAAAAGGTGATCGGCAGGACGCTCATCCCGCACGCGTCGCTGGGCGTGAATCCGTTCGGCGAGCAGCAGCGGACCATCAGCCGGTTCGAAGGCACGTTCCCAGTCGGCTTCGACGGCGACTACTTCTTTGCGTTGTCGGCGGACGACCGGGCGGCGGTGTTCATCGACGGCAAGCCGGTCATCTTCACCGACGCCGCGATTGGCGACGTGCGGAACAACGCCGCCGTCCGCCTCAGTGCGGGTAAGCGGTCGCTGGTCATTTACCACGCCAACCTCGCCGGCGACGGACGGTTTGCCGTGGCTTTCCGCCGGGCCGAGACGCAGCGTTGGCAGGCACTGTCGTCCGACGTGCTGGGCAAGCCGCTGTGGGGCAAGGCAGGCGCGCTCGAACGTCCTGAGCAGGCATTGATCGCCGACTTCGCCGTCGCGTATCAGGGTGAATGCTTTTTCGCCGGCGGATACTCGCACCGCTATCAGTTCACGGCCAATCCGCCGCGGCAGGGCGTGGCGGCGAATTACGAATGGGACTTCGGCAACGGCCAGACGGCGACGGGGCCGGCGGCGACGCAGGTGTACCTGGCCGACGGCGTGTACCCGGTGAAGCTGGTCGTGCGTGACGGCACGCGCAGCGATACGCGCACGCAGCGCATTGCTGTCAGCCGGGACTGGGAGTGGACCGACCGCCCGACCGAGGAACCGCTGGAACGGCATGCCCTGGTGGTGGCCGGCTACCGGGCCGACCGACTGCCGCCGACGTGGCTGCCGCGGGCGGCGCTGCTGTTTGTCAGGGCGGGGAAACTCGACCAGGCGTTGTCAGCCGCGGCGGCGGGGGCAGCGGCTCGGGTGCCGGCCGACGCGGGGCAGGTGATGACGGCCCTCACCGAAGCCGCCGACGCTGCCGTCGAGGCCGGCCGACTCCCCGACGCCGTCAAGCTCTGGCGACTGACACCGGCCGATTCCCTCCTGCAACCCGGCCCGGCCAAAGCGCTCGCGTTGCTGCAACTCTGGCGGCAGGGCGACGCCGACGGGGCGGCCAAGACCCTGGCGCAATTGCCCATGGACGACCCGGACCTCAAGCGGGCGCTCGGCCAGGCGCTGGTGCTTTCGGGCAAGCGCGCGGAAGGGGCGAAACTGCTGGAATCGCTGCCGATGGAAGACGATCCCGCCCGCCGGGCGGCGATCAGCGGGGCATCGGCGCGGACGGTGGAGTTTTACATCGCAACCAAAGACGCCGATGCCGGCGAAAACGCGTGGGCCGTCTGGCAGCAGAGACTTCCGACCGACTTTCTGCAAGGCCACGCGGTGATGTTGAAGGTGCGATTGCTGGAGCTGCGCAAGTCCAACGCAGCGGCGGCGAACATCGCCGAGGCATTCGCCCGCGCCGTACCCGACTCGCCGTACAGTCCCCCACTGCTTGATCGCGCCAGCCGACTGATCGGCGAAGCCGACCTGGCGCGAAGCCTGAGCCTGCGCAAGCTGCTGAAGGAACGATACCCCGAAGACCCGCTGTCGCAGTGAGCGGGAATGAATGACATTGGCCCCGTCAGTGACGGGGCCAATGAAAGGGTCAAGTTTTAAACGCTTTACGGTGCCGTCATCTGCTGATCACCTTCGCGATCATTCGATCGAGCGCGATCGACAGCTTCGCGGAATTGTCGTAGCGGTTGTCGTGGATGGAGCGCTTGAGCCGACGAACTTTGTCGGCGATTTCGCGTCGGGAGGCGACGATGGAGTCGAGCATTTGCTTGTCCGTCGCGGGCCTGCGTTCATCGCGGGCTTGCGGCGGCTTCCCCATCGAAGCACGCACGGTTGGGTGGGTTGTGTTCACAGCCCATTCATCGGCTCGGCACCCACTTCCGATGAAGCCAGACCTGAAGAGGGCAGCACCTCAAAAAGCGTGCTGAAACGATGTGCCGTCTGCCCGCGCAGAGATTGCCGCTTGTCGCAATTTTTCCGGGGGATTAGGCTGTTCGAGGTATTTCAGGAGAGTCGCGTTTGCGGCATTGCCGCGAACGTTGATCGAGGCGACGTACTGCAAAGGACTTGGCCATGTTCCGTGCCGCTTCACATTCGCTGTCGCGCAAATTCTTTCTCGCCGTCGCGCGTTCCGTCGTCGTCGTTTCGCTCGGTGTCACGCTGCTCCTGGGCAGTGGTTGCGCGAGCGACAAGGCAGTAATTGCGCAGGCAAATGAATTTCATGGCGAGCTGAGCAAGGCGGTCATTACCGATCCTGAGCTATCCACCTATATCCAGACGGTGGGCGACCGCGTCGTCACGATCGCCGCCAAGCGGTTCTCGCAGGGCTACCGGCCCAAGTCGAAAGTAGACGAGGCGAGCGACTGGATGTTCTCCAAGGCAATGGAGTTTCACTTCGTCAACAGCAAGACGCTTAACGCGTTCACGACCGGCGGCGAGCACATGTATGTCTATACCGAGTTGTTCCGGCAATCGACCAGCGAGGACGCGCTGGCCGCCGTGATGGCGCACGAGTACGGACACGTCTTCGGGCGACACATTCACAACGGCATGAACCGACAGATGGCGGTACTGCTGGGATCGGGAGCGGCAGCGGCGGCGGGCTACGTCGCCGGCGGCGAGGAATACGCAGGCTACGGCGCGGGCCTGGGCATGCTCGCCGGCGGACTGGCCAACGCCGGCTTCAGCCGAAGCGACGAATCAGAAGCCGACAAGATCGGATTCGATTTTTACGTCGGTGCCGGCTGGCACCCGGATCACTTCGCCGATTTCTTCAGGACCATTCTCAAGATCGAGCAGAAGGCGGGGGGCGGTGGATCGGACTTCATGTCCACGCACCCGGCGACGGCCGAGCGCGTCGCCAACGCCGAGAAATGGGCCGCCGAATGGAAGGCCAAACACCCCGATTGGCAGCAGAAGCTCAAACCGCCGGTCGCCAACGCGGCACAATTCGCCCGGCTTCAGCAGCGGTCAATAGAAGTCGGCAAGGCGATGCCCGACGACAAGTCGCTCAACCAGGCAACCCTGCTGGCGGCGTTGCCGCGAAGCTGCATGTTCCCCGACGAGCCCCACCCGCCCGAAGTGCAAAAGGCCCAGCAGAAGCTCGCCGCCAAAGCCGAGCAGAAAAAGGCCAACAAATAGCTTCATGTCCGGTCGCGGAGACCGTGCATTCGTTGCGATCAGAGTTGCCGTAACAGTTTCCGGTTGCCGTCCGGTAACGACCGGTTTCTCCCTACTGATATCTGAATTTCGTTTGCCCGCTGGCAAACCGAATTGTTTGCTTCACTCGCCATGAAGTGGAACAAACAACAAAAGATAGCGGTCGGACTTCTGGGCGTGGCCGTCGCCGCGTTTCTGGGCGACCGTTTCGTCCTGGGAGGCGGTTCGGCGGAGGAAGACCTGCTGATTGCGCCGACCGGCTCGACCGCTCTTGTAGGCTCGGCTGGTGGCTCGCGCACTCAAAGCGGTGGTCCGGTGATTGCGTCGGCGTCGCTGCCGATGGCGGCGCTGGCCCGCAAGATGGAGGAGATCTGTGCCGCCGAGGGCCTGAAACCCGGGCACTCCGGCGACGCGTTCGCACCGCCGCCGCAGTGGTTCCCCGAGGCCCCGGCACTGGCCGACGGAACCGCCGCCCCCGTGGTTTCGTCGCGTGCCGCAGAGTTCCGCTCCAAATACAAGCTGACGGCCGTCATGCGGTCCGGCGCGACACAGGGGCTGGCGGTGATTCACGGTGACACGGTCCGCGTCGGAGAATCGTTCAAGGGGTTCAAGGTTAAGGCGGTGCGGGACCGCAGCGTCCTGCTGACCGACGGCACGGAAGACTTCGAGCTGGAGCTTCCCGACGTCGGTTTGGCAGCCGCCAGGTAGTTTGCACGTCCGACAATTCTTGGTGAGAAGGGCTCGGTCGGGATCGGCCGGCCCTTTTTTCGTTGCCCATTTGGCCAGGATGATTCACCACAGAGAACACGGAGTTCACGGAGATGAAGACGGAGAAGAAACCTACGAACGACTTGAGCGATTCATTCGACTTGCAGGCTGCTCCGATCGCCTTCGGGCAAACTCTCCGTGATTTCTCCGTGTCCTGCTCCGAAAATTGAAGTGATGAACGCCGAGTCGCCAGGGACGCCATCAAAGGCAACGCAACTCTTGGCGTATCGGCGTCTTGGCGTTCAATCGTGGTGCCGTACGAAGGTTTCGTTAACTCGGTGAGAGGCCAGCGGCCTCATCGCGAAATCCGTTGTGATCCTGCATTGTCCGGGTTAGCAGACGGCTGCGAATCCGCCGGCCCATCTCGTGCGGCACTCAAGTCTGACGGGGGGAAATCCGATGCTTCCTATGAACCGGCTTGGGGCGCTCCGGAGAGCGCGGGGAAAGGACCGTGGGTTGTGGGAGGACAGGAGATTTACGAATGTCGCAGTTCAAAGCCTGTATCGGAAAGAAGTCGTTGCCGCGTCGATCGGCGTTCAGCATGATCGAGCTTGTCATCGTGGTGGTGATCATCGGGATCATCGCGGCGATTGCGATCCCTCGGATGAGCCGTGGTTCCGCCGCCGCCGCCGACTCGGCCGTCGCGTCGAACCTTGCGGTGCTTCGCAATGCGATCGATCTCTATCACACGGAGCACCAAGGAACCTACCCGCCGGTCGCGACGTTCGCCGACCAGTTGACCAAGTACAGCAATATTGACGGCACGACGACCTCGGCGACCAAGGACACCGCGACCGGCGTGATCTACGGTCCATACCTGCGTGCGGTGCCGCAGATTTCTGTGGGCGCGAAGAAGGGCAGCAGCGGCGTAGCCGCCGCCGACGCGGCCGGCGTGGCCTGGATCTACGACGTCTCGACCGGGTCCGTTACCGCCAACGCCCTCGGAAACGATCAGGCCGGCAAGGCGTACTCGGCCTACTAACGATCCTGCTGACATCTCCTGATTAAAACGAGCGTCCCGGTGTCGAGCGATCGACACCGGGACGTTTGCGTTTGGTCATTAGGCAGTAGGCAGTAGGCAGTAGGCAGTAGGCAGTAGGCAGTAGGCAGTAGGCAGTAGGCAGTAGGCAGTAGGCAGAAAAGTCTATGCGTTGACTGCCAAGGACAGACTACGCCTGCCTTGCCGACAGCGTCCGCGAATCGTAGATCAGGCGCGGAGCCGGCACTGGTTTTACGCCGGCGAACGCACATGCCGCACAACGCGCCGTCGTTTACGATCGACCCCGACGAGGCCCCACCTCCGCCAAGGAAGCCGCGCACCCTGCATGTCCTGCTGATGCTGGTCATTGCGGCGGCGGCGTTCAGTTACCTCTGGGCGTATGCGCTCCCCGATGTGCTGATCGCCAACGATCTCCTGCCGCGCTGGCCGGATGGGACCGACCCACGGCCTCGCCGGCTCGGGATCGCGTTCGCGGGCGTGATGGGCGCATTCCTGGCACTGGGAATGATGGCCCGCATCGTCAGCAGCCGTCAAATGCGAAGCATTGATGCGATGGGAGACGAATAAAGCAGCGGCGGGGCGCGGCGACTCATTCTGCACTTTTCATTGCGTGTTCTGCATGTTGCATTCGCTCACCGTTCGAGAATGCAAAACGCAAAACACGCAATGAAAATGCAAAACGGGGCGAGACATCGCCATGCGAAATAGCCGTCCTCGATTCGCGCCCATTTGCCGCCTGGGACCGCCGAGCGCTTGCTCGGCATGTCCAAGAGCCGAGCAGGCGCTCGGCGGTCCCAGGGCGCGAATCACGATCAGCCGTTTAGTCAGTCTATCACCAGGCTGTTCGACATCGCGTTACCGAACAGCTTGAAGTCCTTGTACTGCCAGACGAGTTTCTTCTCCCGCGACACTTCGACGATCTGCGGATTCTTGTCGCCTGCGTGGCAGTTGCCGATGACGATGTTGCCATTGGGCAGAACCTGCAGCGTGGTGACCCATGCCAGCGTGACGCCGGGAATGTCGTTCTGCTTCAGGTGCCAGACGACTTCCTTCGCCGGGGTGACTTCAATGACAGAGTGTCCGTTGCCGGTCGCGATCAGCGTATTGCCGCTCGGCAGACGGACGGCGCCGAAGAGGTGGTTTCCCCAGGCCTCCGGGCCGTGGCCGCCCGCGGGCTTCTTGTCGAACAGGGGCACTTCGTACTCCCAGACCACCTTCCCATCGCCGTCATATTCTCGCAGTGTGCCGTCGGCTTCCTGGCAGACCAGGTAATGGCCGTTGTCCAGCTTGCGGGCGAGCCGGGTGTCGCTGTGGGTGCTGGGGTGAACGGTCTTGAGCTTGATCTCCTTCACAAGCTTGCAGTCCTTGTCCACCTCGATGATTCGCGCGGGCCCCGACTCGGCGATCATCGTGTTGCCGTCGGCGAGCCGCTGGAACGCGTGAACCTCGACCTTCTTGCCGTCGGTCCGGTTCTGCTTCGCGGCGTCGTACTCCCAGACGACCTTCTCGGCATTGCCTCCCTGCGCGGGCTGGATCTCAATGACGCGCGTCCAGCCGTCGCCGACAAGAATGTTGCCGTTGGGTAGCTGATGCAGGTCGTGGCTGCCCTTTGTCTCGCGCTGCCAGAGGACTTTGCCGGCCGAATCGACCATCGCGAGACGCTTGACCGAGTAGTCGAGCGCCAGGACTCGACGTCCGGTAGGGGCAGCTTGTTCGGCAGTGGCGGGCCCGGTGATCAGGCCGAGCATCAGAAAGCACGCGCTAAGAGAGAGACGCATGGTGGGTTCCGTAAGAGCCGTAGAGATGTCGCCCCACGCGCCATCGGCGGTCGATGGCCGTCCGGGGGGTCTGCAGTTCCCTTGTATGACAGATGGGACCGCATTCATTCTCGCGACGACAGGGACTTCTGGCGAGTGCCAAGTCGCAGTTTTGCCGACGGGGCGTCTCCTGATCGTCGCCGCTGAAGGTAACGAAACCCACGAAATCGTCGGACCTGCGATGTGGATGTCCCGCGATCTGATTAACCGGTCGGGATTGGCGACCGATCTTGGGATTGAATCTGGATTCCCGCCGCCGCGGGGACAAAACCACCCCATGATCGAGCCACCCGCCGAACCCACGCCAACCCCACCTGCCGCCGAACCGGCGCTCCGTGTGGTCCGCCGCGATGCGGTCTTGCAGATCGGTGCGGTGTTACTGGCCATCGCGGTGATGGCGGTATTCGTTCGGATGCTGCTCGGCGGAAAGGCCGCCAGTGCGGCCTGGGCGGTGCAGATCCTGCTTGCCGCCGCCACCGTTGCCGGCATCTGCTGGGGCGCCTGGCAGCGGTACAAGCTCTGGACGCTGCCGGTCCGGCGGCTGGGCGACATCGTGCAGGCGGTCCGCCGGGGCGAACTTCCGCTCGACGAGCTTTCGAAGGTCGAAGGGGTTCCTGCGGTGCTGGTGCCGGTATTGCGTGACCTGTTGCAGGATCTCAAGAACCGCCGGGTGGAAATCCATCAGCTCGAACAGGAAATGAACCAGCGGGTCGCCAACCGGACCGACGCGCTGGAGCGCATGCTCGGCACGCTGCGGGAGAAGGCGTCACGCGATCCCATGACCGGATTGCTCAACCGCCGGATGCTCGACGAATCGCTGCCGAAAATCATCGAGCGTTGCAAGGCCGAGCACCGCGCGCTGGCGGTGCTGATGATCGATGTCGACAACTTCAAGATGCTCAACGACACGCTCGGCCACGCCGCCGGCGACGAATTGCTGAGATCGATCGGGCAGATGATCCGATCGACCGCGCGCGAGTCGGATCTGAGCTTCCGGTGTGGCGGCGACGAGTTTGTCGTCGCGATGGAAGGCGCCGACGCCGCTGCCGGCAAGGCGCTGAGCGACCGGCTGGTTTCGCTGGTGGACGGCCTGGCCAAAACCCTGCGCGTCGAGCGCCGGCCGCGGCTGTCGATCGGCATGGCGCTGCTCCGCGACATTGAAGAACCGACCGCCAAGGCGATTCTCGAAGCGGCCGACCGGGCTTTGTACGAGGTGAAGTTCCAGCACAAGCGCGCGGCCGGCGCGGCCCAGGGCAAATCAAGTCTTGTCGAATCCCGCTGACTCCCGCAGCCCTAATCCAGATCCGCCGCCGCCGCGTTGGTTTCTAACTGTTCCACGCTTTTGCATCCCGGGATAACGCACGAGACGGCCGGGTGTCGCAGGCACCATGCCAGCGCCCAGGTCGCCATGCTCACGCCGGACGGCACTTCCTCGCGCTGTATCCTCGCGACTTCGCGGAGTTGTTCGTCGATCTGATCCTGGGGCTTGCCGTGACGGACATCTCCCTGCGGAAAGGCGACGCCCGGCCGGTACTTGCCGCTCAGCAGGCCGCTGGCCAACGGCACGCGGGCCAGCACGCCCAGATCCTGCTTCTGGCAGGAAGGCAGCACCTTCTCCTCGGGCTTGCGATCCAGTCGGTTGTAGATGACCTGAATTGTTTCGACGTCGGCGGCGGTTGCGCCGTCGGTCTGGTGGGTGTTGTCGTTCGGGCTGATCGACGACCCGATGTGCCGGATTTTCCCCGCCTGCTTCGCTTTCTGAAGCACATCACGCACACCCATGTCGTCGAACTCCGAGTTGCGCATTGAATGATATTGATAGATGTCGATGTAATCAGTTCGCAGGGCGCGAAGCGAACCTTCCAGTTGTTCGACGATGTCGGTCGGCGTACGCGGCTCAGACCGGTTCAGGTAGCCGTGGTACTTATGGCCGAACTTGGTTGCGATGATCCAGTTCTGCCGCGCTGACGAAATAGCTCCGCCGATGAGCATCTCGGAGAGGTGGTCACCGTAGCATTCGGCGGTATCGATGAAGTTGATGCCGAGGTCACCCGCCCGGTGAAGGATGTCGGTGACTTCACCCTGCGAAAAGTCCCTGCCCCATTCCCCGCCATACTGCCAGGTGCCCACGCCAATGACCGACACCTGAAGGTCCGTTTTGCCCAGTCTTCTATACTTCATGGAATTCAGTGTAATTCCGCCCCGATTTGCCGTGAACAGGCAAGCCCGGATGTCCTATAACTGGTTCATGCTCTACGCCTGAGCCGGTTGATGTCGGTTAGGTGGGCTGTGTAATCTCGCGGAGCGGTATCTCGGCCGGCCAAATGCGGGATTGTCATGCGGCGCTAACGACCGTCGTGTACATCATTCCACGCTCTGTTCGTTGAGTTTCGGTCAGGTTGCAGGAGAAGTTGCCAATGTCAGTCGCAAGGGAAAAAGCACCCTCGCTTTCGAAGCGTCGCAAAGGTCTTGAACTGCTCGAAAAGCTGGAACATCGAACACTGTTCGCCGCCGCTCCGGTTTCCGTGAACTTCCAACCCACCGCCGCCCCGGCCGTTTCGGGGTTTCTGGTTGATGGCGGGCTTGTCTATGGCAACCGCGGAAACGGACAAACCTACGGGTGGACGGTTTCGCACACCACCTCGGCTTTTGACCGCAACAAGATCGCCGATCAGCGGCTCGACACCCATGTTGCCGTCAGGGCCGGTGCCCGGTGGGAACTTGCCGTGCCCAACGGGCAATACCAGGTGAAGGTGACGGTCGGCGACTCGGGTGCCGCGTCGACCAACAACATCTGGCTCGAAGGATCGACCTGGGCGATCAAATCCGTCAGCCTGGCGGCGGGCAAGTTCCTGACCCAGACGCAGACGCTGCAGGTCAACGACGGACGACTGACCGTCGGCGTGGGATCGGCCGCAAACCTGGCGACCCGGATCGACTCGATCGAGATCGTGCCGGTCGTTCCGCCGACGACGCCGACGACGACACCTCCGACGACGCCACCCACAACGCCTCCAACGGTTCCGCCCACCGTGCCACCTACTGTACCCCCCACAGTGCCTCCGACCGTTCCGCCCACGGTGCCCATCTCCATATCAGGCCTGATGCTGGTTAACGCGACCACCGACAGCGACATCGGCCTTGTCGTCGCCGACCAGACGATCGAAGTCGCTTCCACCGGCATCAACCTGCACGCGGTCACCGGCGGGCCGGTGGGGTCGGTGCAGTTCCTGATTGACGGACTGACGGCCAAGGTCGAGACCAGTGCGCCGTACGCGATCGGCGGCGATGCGGCCCCCGATTTCCTGGCCTGGAACGCCCCGCTGGGAACACACCTGGTCAAGGCCGTCGCCTATACCGGCGCTGAAGCCTCCGGCGAGATCGCGGCGACCTACGAAGTTTCACTGACGTTCGTCGCGCCGCCCCCGATCGTGCCCCCTACGGTGCCTCCCACAGTTCCTCCCACCGTCCCGCCCACCGTTCCCCCGACGGTTCCTCCCACCGTGCCTCCGGTCGTCGCTGCGCACTCGCTCGACCTGATCGACGCCGCGACCGAGACGAAGATCGTGACGCTCGCCGACGGCGCCGTCATCGACATGAACGTCGTCGGCACCCGGCTCAACCTGGAAGCGGTGACGACATTCGTTGGCGGGAGCATCCAGTTCCTGGTGGACAGCACCCCCATGGTGACGGTCGATACCTCGCCGTACACCCTCGGCGGGTACACCGCCGGCGACTACCTCGACTGGAAGCCGGCCTCGGGTGCTCATGTCTACAAGGCCGTCCTTTACAGCGCGACGGGTGCCGGCGGGACCGTCCTGGCCGAGACGACGATCAACGTGACGGTGTATGACGTCGGCGACGTCGTGCCGCCGCCCACGACACCGCCCACCACGCCCCCAACGGTGCCACCCACCGTGCCGCCGACGGTTCCCCCCACTGTTCCACCGACTGTGCCGCCGACCGTTCCGCCCACTGTTCCTCCGCCGCCGCCTCCTCCCACCGCGCTGGTGAAGATTAACTTCCAACCCGCGTCAGCGCCGACGGTCGGCGGATACCTGGTCGATTCCGGCCAGGTGTACGGCAGCCGTAACGGACTGTCGTACGGCTGGAATGCGACCCACACCGATGTGGTCATCGATCGCAACAAGAACAACGACCAGAAGCTCGATACCCATGTCGCAATGAAAAAGGGCGCCGCCTGGGAGCTCGCCGTGCCGAACGGCGTGTACACCGTGAAGGTGGGCGTCGGCGACTCCAACCAGGCGTCGCGTGACAACGTCTGGGTGGAAGGCAACTGGCTGTTTAACTACGTCGATCTGCCGGCGAACCAGTTCGCATCCAGAACCGTCACCGTGACCGTCGCCGACGGGAAGCTGTCGATTCAGAACGGCAGCGCCGCCGCCGGTATTACACGGATTGACTTCGTCGAGGTCTACCAGGGCGCTCTGACGACGCAACCATTCGCGACAAGCATTTCCTGGCAGGCCGCCGCGCCAAGCCCGGTCAAGCGCGCCGAAGCCGTGGGCAGCCTGGTCGGCGGAAAGCTCTACGTGATGAGCGGGTTCGACGGCACAGTCTTGCCGGGAAGCACGAACTTCTGGGTGGCCATTCCCCGGTGCGATGTCTACGACCCGGCAACCAACACCTGGACCCGGATCGCCGACATGCCCGAAGTGTTCACTCACTCCACCGGCGTGGTGGTCGGGACGACGATCTGGTTCGTCGGCGGATACCTCGGCAATCACCCCGGCTCCGGAACGACGCATGTCTGGAAGTACGACACGATTGCCAACACCTGGTCGCAGGGGCCGGACCTGCCCGAAGCCCGCGGCGCAGGCGCTGCAGTCCTGATCGGCAACACCATCTATTACACCGCCGGCATGGAAGCGACCCGCACCGCCAACAAGCACGAAACCTGGGCGCTCGATCTGGACAACACGTCAGCCGGCTGGGTGGCCAAGGCCCCGATTCTCACCGGGCGAAATCACGTCGGTGCCATCGCGTTCGACGGCAAGCTCTGGGCGGTCGGAGGGCAGATCGCCCAGGAGGAAGACACCATCGGCCTGTCCGCCATGGAATACTACGATCCCGCGACCGACACCTGGGTCGCGAAGGCGAGCATTCCCGTCCCAAGGTCCCATCTGACGGCCGGCGTGTTCATCTACCAGGGGCGAATCTGCTTCGCGGGCGGCGACCCCGGCCATGACGATCCGAAAACCGAGGTGTTTGCTTACAACCCGGTCACGGACAGTTGGTCGATCATGGGCTATCTGCCGCTGCCGCGCAGCACAATGGTCGCCGGGGCACTACCCGACGGACGCATCGTCGTCTCTACAGGCAATGGCCCGGGCGCGACCGCCCAGACCTGGATCGGCACGCCGGTCTGATGTCCGGACGACTTTCGCCGGAAGCGTCTTCCAAGTTTGTCACCGCGAACGCCGTATTCTCCGTGGTGAATGGTTTGCGTTAGGATGGGCGGCCGGGTTTGCCATGTCCGACCTCGCCCAACTTCCTCCGGCCGTCCGCCGATATCTTCGCGGCTGCGTCATGCGTGGTCGCCGGCTGGCGTTGATTCGCGGCGCAGGTGTCGCCGCGTGTGTGTTCCTGGGGGTCATGCTCGCAGCATGTCTGAGCGATCGTTTCGTGCAGTTTCCCGCGGCCGTTCGCGGCCTGCTGCTCGGTGCCGCCGGGCTCACCTGCCTCGTCCTGGTCGTTCGCCCGCTGCTGCAGCTCACCAAACCCGAGATCGACTGGCTCGCCGTCACAGAGCAGATCGAAACGCAGGATGATCGCTTCGGCCAGCGGCTGCTGACCGTCACCTCCCGTCTGCTCGGCGAACACAATTATCGCGGCTCGGACGAGATGCTCGACAAGCTCTCTTACGAGCTTGATCGCGAAGCCGCCGCCGAACGCCCCAGTCGACTGCTCCCCGCCAGGCGGGTTGTCGGCCCCTGGCTGCTGTTCGCCGTGCTGCTGGGGATCGCGTACGGCCTGATCTCACTTCCGGATATCAACCTTCCCCGGCTGGGCCTGCGCTTCCTGACCCCGTGGCAGCCCATCGACCCGGTGACGACCACACAGCTCGTTGTAGTTCCCGGCGACCGCGATCTGGCGCAGGGCGCGCCGGCGACGATCGAAGCCTCCATCCGGCGGCTCGGCGGGGGGCTTGCCTGGTTCCACCTGGCCGAGGTGGATGACACCGACCCCTCGTCTCTCCAGGACCCACCCTGGCAGAAGTTCCAGATGTCGATCCGCGATCTGCCGGCCGCCGACGGAGTGACCACTCGGCCCGCCACGCAACCCGGCCCGCCTGCCACGCAACCGGGCTCGCCCGCCGGTTCCGACGAGCCGATCCATTTCACCTACACGCTCACGTCGATCGACCGCGACGTCAGGTATTACATCACCGCCGGCGATGCCAAGAGCCGGGTCTACACGCTGCGTGCCCTGCGGAAGCCGGCCATTGCCGAGTTCCGCGTGCGGTTCATTTATCCGCCCCACACCGGCCGGCCACCGGCGACGTTCACCAGCGCTGACGGCCGGCTCGAAGCGCCGACGGGCACCGAAGCCGAGCTGACGGTTGTCTCGACCGAACCGCTGAAATCCGCCCTCCTTACCTACGCCGGCGAAACCCAGGCGATGGTGCGTCCGAACGACGACGCCACCGGCCGTTTCCGCCAGGCGAAGGTGCTCCTGTCTCGCGACGGCAGGCTCGATTTCGGGCTGGTGAGCACTCGCGAGCAGGCCGGCATCGGGCCGGTGACGGCAGAAGTCAAAGTCGTCCCCGACCGACCGCCGATCGTCCGCGTCGGCGTTACCGGGCAGACCCTTCGGCTGGGGCCGCGCGACCTGCTTCCGATCTCGTACGAAGCGCTGGATGACTTCGGCATCGATGCGCTCACGCTCCGAGCCCAGGTCGGCTCGGCGGCGCCGGTGGAGTTCCCGGTGGTTGCTGCCCAGCCATCGGGCGAACCGGGCGACCTGCCCGCCGGTGGGGCATCCGGTGCGGGCCGGACGTCTCCCGATCCGCGCCGCCGCGAAGGGCTTTACGATCTGGACCTGGCCCGACTGCCATTGGCCGTGGGCGACGTGGTCACGCTGGTGTTGGCCGGACGCGACACGTCCAACCAGTTTGCGGTCAGCGAAGCGTTGCACGTGCTGGTGTCGCCGCGGTCGGTCGGGATCGATACCTACGAGCTGATATCCGAGCTGGACGCCGCGGCGCTGCTGGCGGCTTCGGTGGGGGACGACCTTCAGGAAGCCGCTAAGCGACTGGCCGAAGCCGACCCTGGCACATCCTTCACCGGCGGACGGCTCAGTCGGCGGTTTTCGGCGGCGGGATCGGCGGCGGCGCTGGTGCGGCGGGCACTGGTCCGTGGCATCGGCCGCGAGCCGTCGCCCGAACTGTCGGCCGCCATGCTCGCCTGGATCGATGAAGCGCAGACGCTGTCATCGACCGCCGAGTCGTGCTTCCGCGAACTGGGGGGCGAGCCGCGGCTTAGCGATTCCTCGACCAAACCCTCGCCAAGGAGCAGGCCCGCCCCTGGCGAACTCCTCGCGCTGACGCGCGGACTGACGGAGCTAGCCAACCGCCTGGCCGAGCAGTTGCGGATCGGGCGGGACGGATTGCGGTCGGCAACGGTACTCGCCGACCTCGAGAATGCCGCCGCCATCGAAAAACGCGGCCCGCCCAAATCGACCGGAACTGCGGCCGACAAGGCTGCGGTCGATCGCTACAAGCAGTCGCGCGACAGGATGCGCGACGAGATCAACGCAGCCGGCAAGGCCCTTTCGCTGCAGCCTTCGGCAGGAGACTTCAAAAAGAAGCTGCAGGGCCTGGTCGATCGCGGCAACGAAGTCTCGCGTGGAAAGTCGAAGGTCGACTACATCGCGGCGGCCCGCGAATGGTCGCAGCAGGTCCAAAGAAACACCTGGCAGCCGATTGTGCTCGACGAGCGGATGTCGGCGGCGGCCCAGGCCGAGGCCGTTCGGCCGGGTGGCGATCTGCGAATCGCCCGCGACTTGAACCTTGCCGCCCGCGCCGCCGCCGCGATCGATGCCGCCGGCGACCGCACCCGCCCGGTGCCGGTCAGCCCGGCGACCGCCAACGCGTATGTGTCGGCATTCGAGGCGCTGGCGCGGGAGCACGCCGTCCTGCGCCGCCCGACAGACCTCCGCATGGCCGACGAGCAGGCGACAATTGCCGCCAACGCCTCGAAAGCCAGGGCGCTGATGGAGCAGTGGTCCGGGCAGGGGGCCGTCGCGGCATCGCCGCCCACAACCGCGCCCGTGGCGCGGACGGCCGCGCTGGAGGCGATCGCGCTTCAAGCCGGCGCGGCCGCCGCCGAACGCAACTACGAGGCCGCCGACAGCGCCGACGCGGCGTTATCGCGGCAACTGGCGTCACAGAGTTCGACCGGCGACGTGACGCAACAGGCGCTGGAAAAGGCCCGCCGGGCCACCGTCGCGGCGCGGACGCTCGATACGGCCCGGACGAGTCAACTCGAACTCGCCGGGAAAACCGCCGCGGCGAATGTCGCCGACGCCCCGGCACTGGCAGATGCACAGCGGCAGATCGCGAGCGATCTGGAGACCTCTTCGCGCTACCGCACGCCGGTCATCGCCGGTATCGCCGGCTCGACCTTCAACGCCCGCGACAAGACCGCCGAGGCGTACTTGGCGGCGCAGAACCGCCTGGTCGCCATGCCGCAGCAGGTCGCCAGCCTGCTGGAGGCCGACGCCACCTACCGCGAGGCGGCCGAGCGAACGAGGCTCGCAAGAGAGGAACTCGACCGCGCGTCCCCCGCCAACAAGGCCGCCGCCGCCCGCATGGCGGAGATGGCTCAGCAGGAACAGGCCGCCGCCGCCGCGCGGCTTGCCGAACAGGCGCAGGCGATCGGGCCGGCAATCGGTCAGAGCATGCTGGTCAATCTGGATTCGGCGGCGGGGCGGTCCGCGGACGATCCTTCGCAGGCCCGCGACGTGATCGCGACTCAACTGACCCCGGCACTGAAATCACTGGTGGAAGCCGTCGGCCCCAAGGCCGGCGAGCGCTCCGCGTCGGACCGGGCGCGGGTCGACCGTGCCGCCGCCGAAGCCCGGCAGGCGATCGATGCGTCGCAGGTTGTCGTCGCCCGCTGGCAGGACGAACTGGCGATGCAGGATCCGTTGACGTCGGCCCGGTGGTATGCCCGCGCCGCGGCCGACGCGCTGTCACGCAAGCCCCCGGATTTCCGCGCCGCCGAGAAGTCGCAGCGGTCGGCGGTGTCGCTGATGTCTCGGGCGCGGGACGACACACTTCGATACGCCTCGGGCCAGCGCGTGCTCGCGGTGCGCTCGGCCCGGCCGGTGATGGTCGCGCCGGCCGACACACCCGCCGCCACGGCGGCCGACCCGGCGGCGCCCCCCACCTCGGCCTGGTCGATCCTGTCCGGCGAGTTTCGCAGGCTCAGGCCACGCGAGATGGACGAAGCGACCGGATTGCTGCACCGCACCGATCCGCCGGGCTACGAGGCGTCGATCAAGGCCTACTTCGAGGCGATCGAGAAAGGGCGGGAACGGAAAGAGAAGTGACGAAAAACGCGCCAGGTCCCCGACGTAACCGGCCGAGAACCTGGCGCGTCAACCAAACCACTTTTGCATTGCTGGCCTTTGCCAGCTCCAGTCGGCGACGCCAGCGGCCTGACCGCAGCGGCGCAGACACCTTTGGGGCTTCGCAGCGCGCTTAGGCAATCAGAACGTCCAGCCGACGCCCAGGATGTACCGCAGGTCGCTGCGGCTGGAATCGATCGCCGGGGTGGCGTCGTACTTGAACTCGACCTTGAACTCGGTGAAGAAATTGTCGGTCAGCTCGGCGCGGATGCCGGCATCGGTCAGCAGGTAGTAATCGCTGATGCTCTCGATGCTCGGGTAGAACGTCAGGTTGTGGAAGACGCTGACGCCTTCGCGAAGCTTCTTGTCCACGTGGTAAGCCAGCTTCAGGCTGATGTTCTCGTTGGCGTCTTCGCCGGCGTAATCTTCGTAGACGTACGC
Organism: Humisphaera borealis; assembly: GCF_015169395.1. Classification (GTDB taxonomy): domain Bacteria; phylum Planctomycetota; class Phycisphaerae; order Tepidisphaerales; family Tepidisphaeraceae; genus Humisphaera; species Humisphaera borealis. The sequence goes on along the minus strand of NZ_CP063458.1, from coordinate 3,737,984 downwards.
CAGACCGGCTTCGGTCGAGAAGTTGAAGTCCTTCTTTTCAATCCACTGGTAACCCACACCGACGGCAGGCGTCAGGCGGATGTCGAGGTTGGCGATGCGGTCCTTCTCGACGCCGAAGCTGCCGAACGCGTAGAACTTCTCGTTGAAGAAGTAGTCGTACTTCGCGCCGATGCGCCAGTTGTCGGTGCTCGTCGATTTCTCGCCGGTCGTCGGGTCTTCCTGCCGGCCGAAGAGGTACTGGCCGTTAAGATTGAGCCGGTCGTTGTCGGTGCGGCGGGTTGCGTCGATCGCGATGTTGATCGCCTCGGTGTTGCTGTTGCCGCGCGTGATCAGGCCGCCGGCGACGAGACTGCCCGTCCAGGTTTCCTTCTGGTTGATCGACTTGATCGACTCGATGGGAACATTCTGCGCGGCAACCGCGCCGGGCTTCACGGCGACTTCGCCGGCCTTGTCGGCGGCGGCCACCTGCTGCTTGATGATCGTGCCGTCCTTGAGCTTGATCGACACCGGTGCGTCCGAAGCAAAGGTCTTGACGTCCGCGAGATCCACTTCAACAGTGCCGGCGACCGTCGACTTGATCTTCAGCTTGCCGTCTTCGGCCGAGACGATCTTGCCGGTCAGTTTATCCCCGTTCTTGAACACGATTTCGTCCGCCAGCGCCGCCGACGAGAAGGCTCCGCCGACCGCGATAACGGCCAGGGTCTTGAACAATCCGCGCATGAATCCTCCACCAGTGAAGGCCGCCGAAGCGGCCGGATTTGGGGCGAAATGCGCGAGACGGCAGGACCCTCCGGCCTTTCACGATTCACCCTGGAAACCGAAGTAGCTTCTAGCGGAACAACGGCGGAGATGTCAAATCGCGGTTCGATTCACAAAATATGAACTGCAATAGAGTTGCGCGGGGATTCCCTTCTGTGGCAGCCCGGCCGGCAGCCCACACGCGAGCACTGCTTCCTATTTGCACTTTCTCAAGCGAGGAACCGTTTGATCGGCCCGGCCTGATCCAACTTCTTACGAGACATTTCGAGGTCGAAATCGCCGTAATGCTTGATCGGATTGCCGTGCGCGTTCAGCAGCGTTGTATACCAGTTGCCGATCGTCTTGTGCCCCTCGGTTCCATGATAGGGAAGGCGAATGTAGCGGCCGGCCATGTCGAGCTTGCAATTGTTACCCGCCATGATGACGAAGGGTGCTTCGAAACCCCATCCGTGATGCGTTTCGCCGCCCTCGGGGAAGTACATGATCATCGTGTTATCGAACAGGGTGCCATTGCCCTCGGGCGTTGCCTTGAGCCGTTCGACGATACGAGCCACCTGCTGGATATGCCCGATGCGAATGTTCTCGCGGATCTTGTCGGCCGGAACGCCGCTGTAGCTTTCATTGTGACCGATGGCGTGGATTGAAATACGGTCGGACTCGTTACCGGGCAATCCCCGCACAGGCGTGGATAGCTCGTCAATCGTGTAGGTCACGACATTGGTCAAACCGGTGATGAGCGCGGCGATGAGAATCTCGGTCATCGCTTCCTGCTTTTCGGGGTAGCTGGCATTGGGGCCGCCATCAGCGTGGATCTTGCCAATCTGCGGGATGTGCCTGGCGATGGAACCAGCCATCTTCGACAACTTCTGGTTGCGCGCCTGGATGGCCTCGATGGAATCAATGTGGTTGCTGAGCTTGAGCTTCTCGTAGCCCTGCAGGATGCCTGCTTTAAAGGATTCCTCGCTTTCGAGGAACTTCAGCATGGCATTGTCGGATTCGACAGCGCCGGGATTGGTGACGGAACGGAAGAGCTCGTTGAAGGCGGTCTGAGGATCGGCGTAGCAGTAGTTCCGCTGGTGGGCGGCAGAAGCGGAATAGCCGGAGACAATCCCGGTCCTGAACGTGGAATAGTCGCCGGTGAGCGAGAGCTCGACGTGCCCGAACGGCGACGGGAAGAGCTTGGCCAACTCAAAATCGATCGTGGCGCGCTTGATGCCGCTCAGCGAATTGCGATTCGACTTGTACGCGCCCATGACGGACGAGAACGAGTAGTGGCCGTTCTCGCTCATCATGCAGGAAAGGCCCTGCAGGATGCACATGTTGGATTTGTGTTTCTCCAGAGCGCGCAGATACAGAGGTAGTTCGTGGTCGCGCAGGTCCACCTCAAACGGCAGCTTCTTCTCTTCCGAGGACTTATCCTTTGCCGAGAGCGTCGGCAGAGCAACCTCATTGGGGCGCTCGCCATTGGACTTGCGGATAAAGACGAACCGCTTCGGAAATCCGCTGGTCGCGGCTTCACCGGCGAACGACTTCAGGCACGGTGTCAGCGAAAGTGCACCGGCGCCCAGAATCGTGGATCGAAGGAAGTCTCGTCGGCTTTTCATGGGTTGTTCCCGTCGGTGATCGGTTTGCGGTAGATGAAAGAGTCGGAGGTCAGGAGCGAAACGATGACGGCATCAAAGCTGCCGCCACTTTTAACATAAGCCTGGTCGGCGTCGATCAGGGTTTTTGAGTCTGAGAGCACTTCATTGCGACCAAGGAAGTATCGGAACGCATGGCGGATGATCGACTGGCGAACTTTGGCGGATTTCGCCAGTCGCTCGGTCAATTCGATTGCGTTGCTGACATCGCCATCCAGTTTGGCGTCGCCGGTGCCGACGAGCTGGCCTTTGGCATCCACCGGAAGTGTCTTGTAGATGTCGCGTAGGTCAGCCTCGGGAGCGCCTTTGTCGGGCATCTTTTTGATCAGGTTGTCCGGATGTTCAAGTGACTCCTGCGTGCGAAAGCGACCGAAATCGTCATAGATTTCGAAAGCGGTGCCGAGCGGATTCATGCGTTCGTGGCACTTCCAGCAGTACTCAGCCTGGGTGACCTTGTCGAGGCGTTGCCGCAGGGTCTTGTGGTGATCTTCGGGAATCACTGCATCGACCGTAACCGGAACATCGGGAATGGTGCCGGCGAGGAGCTTTTCTCGTACCCATTTGCCGCGGCGGATCGGATCGGTTTCGGTGTTTGCGGCAAACGCGATGAGCCAGGCGGGATGGGTGAGGATGCCCTTGCGATGCTCCATCTTCGCGGGCTGGGCGGTTGGGTAGTTCCAACTGACCATATCAAGATTGAAGGCCTTGGCCACCTCGGAACCGCCGAGCTGTTTTCCGGTGCGAGTTTTGGCGGCACTGGGAACTCCGAAGACCGATGAGAACGGCGCGGTGACGGTCTCGCCTTTGCCGAGCCGCTGCGCGTAGTTGGCCATCATGTCTTTGAAGATCTTGAGCTGATTCGACCGGCCGCCGACTTTGCCGATGGCGTCCAGATTCAGGCCGGGCATCGGATTGGCTTTGAGGAACGGGATGTGGGCCCTCAACTGATCGTCGTTGAAGTTCTTCCAGTCTTTGTCCTTGAAGTAGTCGTAGATGCTACGGATGAGTGCCGTCGAGGCGGCCATCGCCTTGTCGTCGCCGCTGTGGTAGACGTAAAAGTCTTCCGTGGTCAGCAGGCGTTCAAACACGTTCTGATCCTGCTTGAGGATGTACTCCACAAGCATGTCGGCTTCGCTGACGATCCGCCCGGCGGCATTCACGTAGTTTCCACCAAATCGCTTGTTGTCCTTAAAGATCGACTGCATGGCCGGATAGCCGAAGAACTCGCGGAAGAAGCGGAGTTTTCGGATGGGGAGATCGGTGAAGCTGTCGTGCCCACCTCGCTCCACCGTTTCGTCGACGATGTAATACTGGCTGCGAACCTTGAGCATGCGCTCTACTTCGCGTCGGTAATCCTCGCGCGTGTTGAGCTTTCCGTTCTTCACGGCTTCCTGAAGTTCCTTGTCGGGGCTGCTGTCGGTCAGTGCGTAGGCCAGCGCAAAACTGGCATCACGCGGTGAAAGCATCTTGCGGCCGTACTGGTCTGCGGTGCCCTCACCAAACTCCTGCCGATAGACGAAATCGCTTCGGAGGATGAGCGTCTGAATGAGCCGCTCAATCGCCTTCTCGTTGCCCAGGTTTGGAAGATAGCCCTTGGTGAGCGTGACGTATTCCGCTGCTTCCTTTTGCGTCGGGGCACGTTCAATCACCTTGGCGAACAGCTGTTCGACGAGCTGGGCGATGGCCTGGTCGGTGACCTTGGCTTTTTCCCGTTCGCGTTGGAATCCGTCGCTCCAGTCGGCCATGCACCTGGCGATCACCGCAGCGTAGGTGTCGCCCGCCTGGCGATGCTTCAGTAGCGCGGCGCGGATGGTATCCATTTCGGCGGCGACGGGAGGTTTGCTGTTGGCGGGAGTGGCCTTGGGCATGCGCTTGACCAACTCATCCATGTAGCCACGCATGAAAAGCAGGCGCGTTTCAATCGTGCGCTGGTTCACGCCATGATGGAACCACTCCTGTTCGCACTTCAGGACCAGTTTCTCCCCTTCGACACTGTCTGTGCCGTGCTTCCTCATGCCGGACCAGATCTGTGCCAGTTCGTCGTTCGACGGCTTTGCCGTATCGAACACAGGCTTCTTGAGCGGCCTGCCGTCGGCACCCATGGTGGCAGCGGGAGGCGCCGGCTTTGTCGCGACGAAGGCCGGCAGCAGGCTGTCGTGCTTCTCCTTGTAGAGGTCGCGCAGCAACGCCTCGATGTTCAACTTCAGATAGTTCTCGCGCGCCAGAAGGATCTTTTCATGATCCCACTGCGACGCCATGATGGCCGTGACAGCAGTTAAGTAGTTCTTCTTCCTGCTGAGTTCCATCAGGTATGCCGACGATTCCTTGGCATTGGTGAGCATCGTTAACAGATGGCCGCCATCCAGCATCGTCGTGTCGTAATAGCGCACGCCGCTGTGCGTCGGCAGGAGAAACGGATTGGTCAGGTTTGCCCGGCGGTTGTTGTTGCCAATGACCTGGTGGTTCTTGCCGTCAACATTGAGTGGGGCGGTGTGGTCCAGCAGTTTGTTAAACTTCGCGTTGAAGATGTATTCGCTGATCAGCCAGCGACGGTCGGGGGTGAAGCCGGGGAGGTCCTTGAACTTCCCGGAAAACAACTTGTCGTGATCCACGACGTTGCCGAACTCCGGCTTACGCAGCTTGTCTTCCAGCTTCGAGGCATTGTGCTTCCGCAATTCCCCGCCGATCCACTCCGTCAGGAGGGCTCGTTCGTCTTCCGTGGGCGGCTTCTTTTTCTTTGGCGGCATCTCGCCGGTGAAGAGCTGCTCCTGGACGCGGTTCAGCAGATCCAATCGAGCATCCAGCGAGAGCCTCCCGAGATCGTCGAGCTTAACGTCGCCTTTTTGGTTGTCAGCGTTATGGCAGGAGAAACAGTAGTTATCGAGTAGCGTCAGCACCTTCTCGTCAACCCGGAACGGCAACGGTGGGGTAGATGCTGGTTTGCTTTCGGCACCCGACGCGTGGGTCGCGACGGCGAAAACGACTGCTACCAAAAGACTCGGTTTCATGGTTTAGATTTCGACTTCGGCGGTGCGAAGGCGAGATTACGGAAATCAAACAGCCGGGTGGATGTCACCCCGCCTGCGCTGCACTACGACTCGAACAGCGCTTTCCCCCTTGATTCGCCCACGTCAGCACGAGCATCGGCCCTGCCGGGTGCTTCACGAGCCTGGTGTAGACCGTCGCTACCGCGGGTTTATACCTGTGACCCCCGTCACTGTTGTCGGCCGACGCTCGGCGACCAGCCGGAAATCTGCCCCATTCTCCCCATGCCCGAATGCCGGGAATAGCCGTCGTGGCGACGACAGGCTTCGCGTGACCCCAATCAGAATATCGGACGCCGGCGCGACGCGTCGCCCACAGGTTACCTCGCCTTGGCTGCCAGCAGCGGCAGCACGCGCTTCTGCCCGCGCTGGCTCGCGTAATCGCCGGGCGTTCGGCCGCGGCTGTCCTTTGCCGACACCTTGGCACCAGCGGCGATCAGCACGTCCGCGATCTCCTTGGTGTCGTCCCAGGCCGCAAGGTGCAGCGGTGTTACTCCGGCGGCAGTGGAGGCGTTCACGTCGGCCCCTTGAGACAACAACAGCCGTGCCATCTCCCGCGCGGATGTGATCGCCAGCTTGCGCTGATGGTCGCGCTCCAGGGCGACTTCCGCTGCCGGCGATCCCGAGGTGCTGGTCGCCTCGGTCGAGGGTTCTTCGGCCAGGCCCAGGAGCGTCTTGCGGAGGCGGAACACGACCTGATGCAGCGGCGTCAGCCCCGATTCGTCCCGCGCCGCCACGTCGGCACCCTGGGCGAGCAAGATCGTCGCCGTCGCGCGGGCATCGCCTTCGACGGCGGCGTGGAGCGGGCTCTTGCCGCGCTTGTCCGCCGCGTTCACCTTAGCGCCCCGAGCCAGCAGCAGTTCGACCGCGTGCTGGCGATCGAACACCGACGCCCAATAGAGCGGTGTTTCGTCGAGAAAGCCGCGGGAATCGACCGGCGTCCCGCAAGCGATCAGCAACTCGCAGATTTCCGGATGCCCGCTGCTGGCGGCCCAGTGCAGCGCGGTCCAGCCCTGGCGATCGACCGCCTTGACGCTCGCGCCCCAGTCCAGGAGCAACTCGACAACCGCCTGCTCGCCCGCCAGCGCCGCCTGCTGCAACAGGGTTCGGCCGTTGTCGTCTTTTTCGTTGACGTCGCGGCCCTTCTCCAGCTCACTCCGGACCTGCGCGAGCCGGTCGCGGATCTTCTGCGTTTCAGGATCAACCGGCTTGGCGACCGCGACCGCGGGGGCCACTGTCGCCTGCGGCGCTGGGTTGTACGGGGCGGCCTGAATCGGTCCGATGTCCGGCTTGGCCGTCGTCGGCTCGACCGCTACCGGCGAACCCTGATCTGCTGCCGCGGGGGTCGGAGCCGGCGTCACCGCCAGCGTCGGAGACTGCGACACGGTCGTCGCCTCAACATTCGTCGACGGCACCGCTGCCGGAGACACGCCGGCGTCGATCCTCGCCAGCGGATTCCGCGGCCGGGGGTTCGGATCCAGATCAACGGACTTACCGGCCGCCGCGGGCGTCTCGGCGACCGATGGTGCGGCGACCGGAGGGATTGCGACAGGAGGCGTCGCGACGGGCGGCGCCGAAACCACGCGGTTGTCCGGTGGCGTAACCGTTGGCACGGGCTCCGGCAAAGGCCGGGTCGTCGGCACCGCGACAACGGGCTTCACCGGCGTCGCCGTCGCGACCGGTGTCACGGGTGATACCGTCGGCATCGCATCCGCGGAGGTCGTCGCATCCGCCGACGCCACCGCGACGCCGCTTGAAGCCTTGGTCTGTGTGCTTGAAGTTCCCGTCTTGGGACTGGTCTGTCGCGCCCCGCCCTGGGCGACATAAGGCTTGCGCGGCTTCATCACCGGCTCGGTCGGGTCGAACGCCCCGCCACCCGAACACCCGGTTCCCAGAAGTCCGGCCAAGACGCCCAGCGCCAGATGGCCTCGAAAAGCCTTGCCGCCTTTCCGGCCGTCGGCAGTCGGTGGGGCTGATTTGACGCGCTTCCATCCTTGAAATTGCGTGTTCATGTTGTCCCGTCCCGCAAGGTCACCCGAAGATCATGGGTTCGCGTCAGTCCTTGATTCGCGAACGACGGCGGACGTTCATCGACCGCCGCGGTCTTCCTGGTGCGCCTTCCGTGGCCTTTTCATCGCGCTCGCTCGGAGCGCCGAGTTGTCTTCAAGACGCTGTTCAAACCGATCGGCATCCGGCCCGGCAGGGCGAACGCCGCTACCTCGTGACCGCTTCCACCGCGTCGTCGCGGTCGGTGCGGATCACGAACAACTTCTCGAGGCTGCACGTGCGAAACACCTGGTGCAGCTTCGGGTTCATCCCGCACAACACCAGCTTTCCGCCGCCCTGGCGGACCCGCTGGCGAAGGTTGACCATCAGCCCGAGCACCGAACTGCCCATGTAATGCAGCCCGGCCAGGTCGATCACCCATTTCGAGCCGACCCTGACCTCGACCGCCGACATGATCGCGTCATGCAGCCGATCGAAATCCGCCGAGTCCACATGGAACGGCACTGCCAGTGCGAGCACCTGCACGACGCCTTCCTGCGATACGGCAAACCAGTCGTGCGACATGGGGCGACTCAAAATTCGATGACGCAACTATTAGATCAAAAATCAACGTCCGAGAAAAGCCGACGCTCCCAGATTGACCGTTGACTTCTCGAATCGATAGTAACACCCGCATCAGGTCTTCGTCATCGAACACGCCCCGGTTCACCTTACTTTCAGCGAATCGGCCTCAAACGACACGTTCAACGGCTCAATCTCCACCGCCTTGCGGTCACCCTGCTTACACACCTCACCAGCCACCCAGGCGTCGTAGCCGTTCGCCTTGGCCAGTTCCAGCGCCGCGGGCACATCACCGGGATCGACATACACCGCGAACCCGACCCCCATATTGAACGTGGCGTACGCTTCGCGCTCGTCCACCGGACCGTGCCGCTGGATGAAGCGGAACACCGGCTGGGGCTCGCGAACCACGCGGATGCGATAGACGAACGGCTCGACGAGCCGCATCAGCTTCCGCCAGCCGTGCCCGGTCACGTGCACCGCATAGTGGATCGGCACGCCCGCCCGCTGCAGCGCCGACACGAACTTCACATAGATCACCGACGGATCGAGCAGCGCTTCACCGTACGTCCTGCCGTCGCTCAGGGGCGTGAGGTACCCGTCGGCAAGGCCGTCGGCGAGTTTCCGGCACAGCGTCAGGCCGTTGGTCTGCACGCCGGACGACGCCAGGAAAACAATCGCGTCCCCGTCCCGCACGTCGCCGCCGACGCGAAGGGACTTGGGCTTGATGCGTCCGATCGCGCTGCCGGCCAGGACAATGGTCGAAGGGTTGACGATCCCGCGGAGCGTCGGCGTCTCGCCGCCGCCCCAGACCGCGCCGGCTTCCAGGCATGCCGCCGCGAAACCCTTGGCCAGTTCCACCGACCGCCGCGGATCCTCGAACCACGCCGCGTCGCCGACCGCGGCGTGCATCGCGACGGAGATCGGCACCGCACCCACCGTGATCAGGTCGTTGACGATCGTCGCGACGGTATCGATCCCCACGTTCGCGTAGAACGACCGGCCCGTCAGTCGAAGCATGTCGTCGGCGATCAGGTTCTTGGTGCCGAGCCCCTCCTCCACATGGGCGAGGTAGTGGTCGCCGGCGTCGAGCAGGTAGGCGCTTTCCCCGCGGATGCCCGCCGGCTCCAGAAGCCCGTGCGCCGCGAGCGCCGAGACGGTCTGTCCCGCCGCCTGCTGGCAGGCACGTTTGAAGGCGTCAAGCTGGTCGTAGTTTACGCCGGCCGACTCGTAGCTGAGCCCGCCCGGCGAGGCGGAATCGGTCATGGGAACGGTGTACGGCAAATCCCGCCGGATCGCAAACCACCCGCCATTCCACCGACACGCCGGCCCGGTTCCACCGACACGCAGAGCTCGCCAAACACACAAGACCCGCCATGGCGGGTCTTGCATCGCAGCCTGTTCGCCCGCGCCGACACCGGTTCGAAAACCCATTGAACGGCGACGGACGAAAATATCGTCTTGTCCTCGGCCGAATCGGCTATCGCTCTAGCCGGCTCTGTAGCTGATGGATCTCAGCCTCGATCTCCTGCAACTGCCGGTTCATCACTCGACGGTCCTGCGGCGTGTGTGCCGACTCGATCCGCCGACGAATGTGCCGAGCCTCGAGCGCCAAACGCTCGATCTGGATGATCGCCGCCTCTTCCGGAATACAAACCTGATTCATGATCGCCTCCTGCCGCCTCGCCGCGACGTCAAAAGCTTAGCACCCGTAAAGGCGCGCCACAACTGATTATATCGTCGCTTTCCCGCCGGCCTCGTTGCCGGAAATCTCTTCCTCGACCTCGATGACCCTCGCCGGAACTCCGACCACCGTCACACCCGGCGGCACGTCGCGGGTCACCACCGCACCGGCACCAACAACCGACCCGGCACCAATGTTCAGACACTGGATGATGTTGGCACCGATTCCGACAAATGCTTCATCTTGTACGTTGACGCGACCCGCCAGGTGCGCGCCGGGTGCAATATGCACCCCAATTCCGATTCTGCACTCGTGATCGATCACCGAACCGGTATTGATAATCGCAAAATCCCCGATCCGTGCCTCGGTACAAACCGCCGCCTGGGCACATATAACGATTCCGTGCCCCAAAACAGCGGTCGGCGAGACCACCGCCGACGGATGAATCGCGTTGATCGCCTCGAACCCGTACTCGCGGAGCAGGTCCCCATGCCGCCGACGTGTCCGGCTGTCGCCGATCGCCACAACTGCATGCCGGACCTTCTGTTGCCACAATTTCGTCAACTGGTTCACCGGCCCCAGCACCGGAAGATCCGCCACCAGCTTACCCCGTAAACTGGGGTCGGCATCCAGAAATCCGATCAGCCGGGCGTCGCAAGTTCCGGCCAGCGACGCCGCGCGCAGGATGTCCGCGATCACCTTCCCGTGCCCGCCTGCGCCAATGATCACGACATCCATGAACGGCCTTTCCGGCGATATCGCCGATCCGTGTTATCGGACGATCAGGCCCAGGAGCAGCAGGAAACCCACCCGCCCGGCGATGCCAAACGAACCCGAGGCGGACACCCAATTCGCCAAACGAACCCAAGGCGATCGCAAATCAGCCAAACGAACCCGAGATCAACCTCGATTAGCGGTCGCACCGAAGGTGCACTCAGCCCGAGCGACCCGAGCGACACTGCAACCCGCCAAACGAACCCGACGCAACGGTCCAACGGCCGAACGAACCCAAGTGAACCGTCGGCGTCACCTCCGGCATTTGCCTTCCACCTCCCGAAACAAGACCACTCGGCCCGATCCGCCAACGCGCATAACACTCCGAAAGAGCCGCGCGAAGTAAGCGGGAACGGTGGGGAACCAGCGCCGCAATGCCGCGATGCCGCAGGAACCTGCGCAACGCCGCGTCCCATGCCCGCTTATTTCGTGCGCGGCTCCTTCAAGAAGTCACACGCGCCGATAGATCGTCCGAGTTAGCCCAATGCCACCACCACGGCGAGCCGCACGACTCGCCGACAGAACCAAGCCACCCGCCACACGCGCCACCCAGTCCGACACCCCGGCCGACGACGGATCACACCCGCGGCAACCAGGTACCAGGCAGCGCAAGCCAGCGGCCGAACGCCGAAAACGTCCGACCCGGGCCGGATCATTTGTACGGTACATGTTAAGTGAAAATCTCAGGATTGCAACCAAAAAGCCGCGTCTGCCACGTATTCCAGTTGCTTCGAGGATGGTGCCACAGCGATACCGCCACCCACGCATGAAAGGCGCGGGAGATCCTTCATGAAAGAAATTTCAGACTGGAGACCACTCTGTGTATATAGCGTCGCGATTGACATTTCTGACACAACTGAAAACCAGCCTGCGTAGCCGCAGACCGGGAGCTTGATGACGCATCTTTTGGCAAGCACCGATACGGATGGCGTCACGCTTTCGGACGTGGGGATTCGGTCAAACAGCGTTCTCCAACTCGGGATCCCGCTTCTGCTGTTCGGACTTGCGTTGCTGGCGGTGCGAGTCGTCCATCGGGGTCGGACGGACAGCACTCTAATGCGGATGGCCAAACCTCGTGAAACAGTGACGTCAGTGCTCTTTCGCTACCTGTTCGCCGTGGGGGTCGTCCTAGCTGCCGGAGGCATTCGATGGTGGCTCGGACAGACGTATGGGGTTTTGCCGCCGTTCCTTACGTTTTATCCGGCGGTTCTGCTGGTGGCGAGCGTTGCCGGCGGCGAACCCGGGATTCTGGCCACGCTCGCGTCGACACTGCTCGCTGACTATCTGTTTATTCCGCCCTGCGGTTCGATCAGCGTTACCTCAACCAGCGACTTCCTGTCTCTTTCCATTTTTGCAGGCTGCAACCTCTGTCTCTGCGTCCTGGGCGATCGCCTTCGCCAGACCCGACAGGTGGAAGCCGTCGCGCAGCAGACGGAACTTCAAAAACGCGCCGAAGCCGAGCTGTTGCAGACCAACGACCGGCTTCGGTTATTCGCGGCACATGCTCCGGCCGCTATCGCCATGCTCGATGATCGGATGCGATATGTCGCGGTCAGCCAGCGGTGGCTGAGCGACTATGGCATGCGGGGAAAAGATGTCATCGGCCAATGCCACTACGAGATGTTTCCTGAAATTCCAGAGCGATGGAAGATGATCCATCGACGGTGTCTTGCCGGAGCGGTTGAACGAGCGGAAGAAGATCCATTTGTGCGGGCCGATGGCAACACGCAGTGGCTTCGATGGGAGGTTCGTCCGTGGAATATCGCGGCTGCGAAGGCGGGTGGCATCATTGTTTTCAGCGAAGACATCACGGAACGAAAGCGGGCCGAGGCAGAGATACTGGAACTGAACGAACATCTCCGATCGAAGGTTGCGGAACTCGAGGCCCTCTTTGCGGTCATTCCGATCGGGGTGGCGGTCGCCGAGGACGCAGAGTGCCGCACGATCCGAGCCAACGCAGTGCTGTCGAAGATGCTGGGCACGCCTGTCACCGCCAACGTCTCGAAGAGTGCGCCGCTCGACCAGCGACCCGGATACCGGGCGATGCGGGACGGGGCGGAACTGGCCCCTGACGACCTTCCGCTTCAAGTTGCCGCCAGGACGGGCCATCAGGTCGAGAACTTCGAAATTGATGTCGTGCCTGTAGACGGGCCGGCAGTACCGATTGCCGCGAATGCCAGGCCCCTTCTAGACAGTCTGGGAAAGCCGCGTGGCGCGGTGGGCGTGTTCTGGGACATGACAGAACTCAAACAAGCCGAATCGCTCCGCGTGGCCAAGGAAGCCGCCGAGATCGCGAACCGTGCCAAGGATGACTTCCTCGCGGCCGTCACGCACGACCTGAGAACACCGATCAGTGCGATTCGTCTTCACGCCGAGATTCTGCGGCGGCTGAACTCGTCACCAGAACTGCGCGATAGCATCGGATGGATCGAGCAATCGGCCAAAGATCAATCCAGGTTGATTGATGACATCCTGGATACGACGCGAATCCTGCATGGGAAGCTGCGGATTGAACTTCTCCGGGTGGACCTCGTGCCAGTCGTCAGGGCGGCCATGACGACGGTCGCACCGTTCGCCGGGGAGCGCGGAGTACAGCTCGTTCTCGATCAGCCGGAAGATTTCCCGTTATTTGTCGAGGGTGATTCGCTTCGGCTTCAGCAGATCTGCTGGAACCTTCTGACGAACGCCGTCAAGTTCAGCCCGCGTGGGTCTCTGGTTCGAATTCGGCCCGGCCGGGAGTCGACGCACATTTCCATTCAGGTGATCGATCAAGGCAAGGGGATCGAGCCCGACTTCCTGCCGCACGTATTCGACCGCATGTCGCAGACGGGAGATCATCATTCACGCAGGCTCGGCCTGGGACTGGGGTTGTACATCGTTCGCGAGCTGGTCCAGCTTCATGGCGGATCGGTTCGGGCAGAAAGCGAGGGGGCGGGACGAGGCGCGACATTCTACGTCCAGCTGCCCCTTCATCGAACAACCTGAATCTTCACCCGACGCCGATGCCGACAGGGCAATTGCCGTGTGGCGGAAATGAGGGGAGAATGCCAGTTCAGGGAGAGTACCCCGGGGGCAACCATGTCCGACTATCAACGCACTTTCGACGCCATCACGGCCGATCCTCGCTACCTCGCGAACCTCGACTGGGGCAAACCCAGGCCCGGGCATCCTGAGGGAACCGTGCGGGCGCACATTGCCGAGATCGAACCCAACCTGGAGACGCTGAAGCCAAAGCTGACCGACGACGAACACTGGAAGCTGAAGCTGCTCATCCATACCCACGACAGCTTCAAGGCCGAAGCCCGGCCCGGCGTTTCGATCGCCGACCCCCGGAGCCATGCGTCGCTCGCCCGGGCGTTCCTGGCGTCATACACCGACGACGCCGATCTGCTGGCGATGGTGCAATTCCATGACGAGCCCTTCGCGCTGTACCGCCAGGTAGAGTTCAAGGGCAGTTACAGCCAGGAACGGTTCGACGCATTGCTGCACGCGATCGCAGACTGGAACCTGTTCCTGGCGTTCAACATCATCGACGGCTGCACGGCCGGGAAATCGCGGGAGCCACTCAAATGGCTGTTCCGCGAAGTGGCGGGGAAGGTGGAGTCGCGGTTCACGGAGGCGGATATCGTGGGGTGATGGCTACGGGAACAAGAGGGGACTCACCACGGCGTTCACGGAGCGCACGGAGGACATCACGTAGAGCTTGATGGCACGACGATCCGGTGAGACCGCCGCATTTGTGCGGCCGGTTGTCGGGCCGGTCTCTTCAAGCTCGCTTCCCTCTCGTGCCCGAACGCGGCTTGTGGCGTTGAATCGCGGGTTCGTGATGGCGGGAGAATCCACCATGAAGACTTACGACGAAGACGATGAACTCACGACCTACGTGTGGAACCATTACTCAAAGTTCTTCACGCCACTCGAAGTCAAGGCCGGCTGGGCGGTCTTCGCGGATGCCAAGACGAGAGCTGGTAGTCCGAACTTCGCCGAGTTTATTTGGAAGCGACATGCACTGGCAGAAGACCCCGCGGTGATGGAAGCCTTGGCGGAAGGCGTTGAAACTTTCCGCCGTCGAACCGCGCGGCGTGTCCTTCAGGATCATAACTCGGAAGTATTCATCAACCGCTGTGCGAAATGCAATCGTGTCGTACGTACTCCAAAGGCGCAGCAATGCCTCTGGTGCGGAAATGACTGGCATAGGCGTCTTGGCGGATCAAGCTTCGTAACGCGCCCACTCGATCCGAGTGACGACTGGCCATTCTTTCACACGTCGGTAACCATCTCGGAAAGTGACCGCACACAGATTCACCGGTTGGACGAGACGTCTAGCCGCTTTGTCTGGGACAGCGTTGTTCAGCAGGATCTTCCTTCGACGGTCTTAGTCCGTGACGGGTGGCTGAGCAAACTGTGCGACTACGGCATTCCGTTCGAATGGCGTCGACCGTGCAACGAGCGCGATGATCTGTGGGCTGCATCGCACCTGCGACCGCGGCTGCCTTGGCGCGACAACACTCCGATTTTTTTCATTTCGCGGCCGACATGGGTCGTCCTGACATCGTTCGATGTGTTCCTACGATGTTGGCGCGCGTTCCTGTTCGATGATGAAGGATCGCTCCTTGTCAGTATGGAGCATCCCGAGGTTGCCTGGTTCCTGCCAGATGGCCAAGGGCGACTCGGCAGGCGACCCGAGGGCGAGATACGCCTGGGATAATCCCGGCTATACGGCTGCGTGACGCAGTTCTTCGGCTGTTGCCAGACTTAAGTAGAAGCACGGCGATCTGGTGCCACGGGTCGCCGGTACCCCGGAGACCCGTGCGGCGACGCGAGCGCACGGGTCTGCGGAGTACCGCCGACCCGTGGCACCGGAGTACCCGTGAGACCGCCGCGCTTGAGCGGCCTTTTGTCGGGCTATGCCGCCCCTTCAGGGCTTGGAATTGAGGCGCCAGCGACCTGGGCTATGGAACTTTCGCCCCGTTGGGGCTCCGGAAAAAGCAGACTGCCGGTTGCCATGGTGAACCGTCTCTTCAACCTCGCTTCCCTCTTGTCAGCGATCGCGTTCTGTGTCGTTGTCGTCGCGTGGGTGGCGGCTGCAGGTATCGACCCAGGGATCGACCCTCGCAAGCAGTTCCTGAGCGTCTCGCCTGATTTCCATGTCAGCCTTGGTGCCCGCGGAGCGGACGCCAGGGTCAAAGTCTTCAATGACTCGACCTATGGCCCGTACGCGGGAAGCATTGTCGGCTTCGCGGGCGACCCGAACGGGCCGACAACCTCGGGCTTCGGCGACTTTGCCGGCGTCTACTACCGGATGATTCGCTGGCCCAATGGGTCGTCGCTCTGGACGCTGTCGCTGAGCCTGTTCTACCCATTACTCGCAGCGTCAGCGTTGCCCATTGCGTGGCGTGTTCGGCGCTGGCGGCGTTCGCGGAAGGGCTTCGCCCTCGACCGATAGACCTTCCCGGCTCAGGGACTGCCCTTGCTCGATCCAGCCGCAACATGAAGCCACCCTGGCGGGAAAACGGGCTAGTCGCCGCCGGCGGGATCACTTGGCTCTTCCTCACCTATTTCCCCGCCTTGGCCTTCTTCTTCGGGGTCTCGGCGGCTTCGGCGGGGAAGCGTTTCACCTCGACGTCATTCTTCTGCCGCGCGCCGGGCGTGCTGCGGCCTTCGGTGATGAGCTTCTCCAGCAGGGCCTTGAGCTCGGCGACTTTCTCGGGCATCGCCGCGGCGAGGTTCTTTGTTTCGGCCAGGTCGTCGGCGAGGTTGTAGAGCTGCACGGGCTGGCTCTGATCGCCGCCCTTGCCCCAACCGCCGGAGCCGGGGGCGGCGATGTATTTCCAGTGCCCCTGGCGCACCGACGGCACGCCGCCCATGGCGGCGCTGACGGCGTTCGGGCGGACGGGCTGGTCGTTGCCTTTGAGCAGCGGCAGCAGGCTGAAGCTGTCCTCGCCGGCGTTGTCGGGAAGCTTGTCGCCGAGGATGTCGGCGATGGTGGCCATCAGGTCGGCCTGCTGCACCAGCTGGTTGCAGACTGTCCCGGCCGCAACGGCGGTCGGCCAGCGGGCGATGAAGGGCACGTGGTGCCCGCCTTCCCAGGCGTCGGCCTTGTACCCGCGCAGCGGTCCGCTGGGGAAGTGCCCCTTCTTCTCCAGGTCTTTGACGGCCTCCATCCCCTCGTTGGAATCGCGCGGGTTGGCGGACACCTTGGTGCCCACATAGGGCGCGCAGCCGTTGTCGCTGGTGAGAATCACCAGGGTGTTGTCGGCCACGCCGGCGGTCGCCAGCGCCGCCAGCACGTCGCCGACGGCGGCGTCGGTCTGCATCACGAAGTCGGCGTAGTCGCCCAGACCGCTTTTGCCCTTCCACTCCTGCGTCGGGGCGACCGGCGTATGCGGCGAGTTGAGCGCGAGATAAAGCAGGAACGGCTTGTCCTTGCGAGCGGCGATCCAGTCGGCCGACTTCCGCACGAACATCGGCAACACCTGCTCCGATTCGAACCCTGGCGCGGCGGGGCCCAGCCGCGACTCCTCTTTGCCGCCGATCCACAGCAGCGACTTCTTCGCCGTGGGCGATTCGGTGAAGCGGTCGTTTTCGATGAACGCGTACGGCGGCATGTCGAGGGAGGCGCTGATACCGAAGTAGTAGTCAAAGCCGTGGGTGGTAGGGCCGTCCTTGATCGATCCCTCCGTGATCGGCGTGGGCATGGTCATTCCCAGGTGCCACTTGCCGACGCACGCCGTGTCGTAACCGTGCGCCTTGACCAAGCCGGCCAGGGTGAGACGGTCGGGTGGGATGAGCGGCTTGCTCATGCCGCCGAGGACGCCTTTTTGCAGCGACGTGCGCCAGTGGTACCGCCCGGTGAGAAGGGAGTAGCGCGAAGGCGTGCAGACGCCGGACGAGGAATGCCCGTCGGTAAAGCGCATGCCCTGCGAGGCGAGCTTGTCGATATGGGGCGTGGCGATCTTGCCGCGATCGGGGTTGTTGCACTGCACGTCGCCGTAGCCGAGATCGTCGGCGAGGATGATGACGATGTTCGGCTTGCCGACTGACGCGGCAGCGGCGGCGAACGCCGACAGCGACGCCATCAACAGTACGGCGAGGAGTACGGGGAGGTGTTTCATGATGGCTCCGTGGGTGGTGGCTGGGCTCGTCGGGTTCGATCGGTAAGGAACAAACGGCGTTGGTGCATCGAAATTGTCGAGGCTGCCGTGGCGCGGCAGAAGAATCACCATCGAGTTCATCACGACACCGTGATCCTTACACCAAGAGGGTGAAACCGCAGATTGCGCAGATCTCGCAGATTGTCTTCTCTGAAATCTGCGCAATCTGCGGAATCTGCGGTTCCTTAATGCATTTTCGGAGCAGGCACGGAGACACGGAGGCGCGCCCGGCGACCCAAGATGCCGCCGTGTCTGCCCCGAAAAGAGAAGTGACGAACGCCAAGACGCAGAGTTGCCAAGGTGCTCTCCTGGTGCGTGGCGGCTTCGCTGCAGTCACATCTCACCACGGGCAGCGGAGTACCGCAGTCCATGGCACCCGAAGAACACGCAAGCGTTGATCTCTTGCGCTACACCGGCGTCTTGGCGTCTCGGTGTCTTGGCGTTCAATGCTCACGCCGTTCGCCGCGACCTGCTAAACTGTCCCGACTATGGGACGCCAATGGCTGCATGCGAAACGACTGGTTGCCGGGGCCAAGAAGGCCAAGACCAACACCAAGCTGGTCCGCGAAATCACGCTCGCGGCGAAGATGGGCGGGGCTGATCCGACGATGAACGCCCGGCTCTTTGCCGCTGTCGAAAAAGCGAAGAAAGACAGCGTCCCGAAGGACGCGATCCAGCGGGCGATCAACAAGGGGGCCGGCGTCGGCGACGACAAACTGACGCTCGAATACGTCGTCTACGAAGGCCGGGCACCGCACAACGTGCCGGTCATCATTGAGGTGTACACCGACAACGTACAGCGCACGGCCCCAGAGATTCGCGTGCTTTTCCGCAAGGGACAGCTCGCCAGTTCCGGGGCGAACAAGTTCGTGTTCGACAACGTCGGCCTGG
Source organism: Humisphaera borealis (assembly GCF_015169395.1). Taxonomy (GTDB): domain Bacteria; phylum Planctomycetota; class Phycisphaerae; order Tepidisphaerales; family Tepidisphaeraceae; genus Humisphaera; species Humisphaera borealis. The sequence continues at coordinate 3,719,470 of NZ_CP063458.1, read as the reverse complement.
TCGAGGCGCATCACCCGGATGCGACGATCGACCCGGAAGAGGCGGCGATCGAAGCCGGGGCCAACGAAGTCGAACCGCTCACCCGAGATCAGAACGACGACATCCCCGTCGGCGCGGCTGGTGCGAAGTTCATCTGCGAACGCACCGAGGTCGCGAACGTTTCCAAATGGCTGGCGGCCAACGGATGGACGGTCATCACGAGTGAAATCGGCTTTATTGCGAAAACGTTCTCGGAACTGACCGAAGCCCAGCAGGAAGAAGTCGGCGACTTCCTGCACGCCCTGGACGAACACGACGACGTCCACCGCGTCTGGGCGGCGATCAAGTGATGGAATGCCGGCCGGGACAGGCGACCCGCCGCGAGCTACTCAATGTGGGAGTGCCTGATGCGCGTTGTTTTCGGCAGGCCGGCGTCTCGATCGCGGCGGTGCGGTGTGGTGTCTTGCATCGCGCTGGTGCTCGCACTCGCGACGACAGGCGTGACCGCATGGACGGCCGAGCCGGCCCAACCGGTTCCGCCCACGCAGCGCGCCGCGTCGACCGGGGAACGGCTGGTCGGCGCGTATTACTATCCCTGGTACTACAAGGAACGCTGGACGAACGAGCCCGTCTGTAATACGCCGGCGCTCGGCTGGTACACCAGCGACGACCGCAAGGTTGCCGCCGAGCACATCCGCTTCGCGAAGCAGGCAGACATCGACTTCTTCCTGGTCTCCTGGCTCAAGGCCGACGGCCGGGAAGGAAAGAACCTGAAGGATGCCGTCCTGCCGGAGCTGGCGAGCGCGAACTTTCGCTTCGCGCTGCTCTACGAAACGCCGCTGGCGCTGGACACCCCCGCCGGCAAACCGATCGACCTGGCGGCGAAGTTGACGGACGGCAAGGCCGCGAGCGGCAAGCCGGCCGAGGGAAACCCGGCCCATAGCCCGACCGCCGGCGACCGCATGGTCGAGCACTTCGACCACCTCGCCGACACCTACCTGAAGCATCCGCAGTATCTGCGGTTTGGCGGCAAGGCGGTCGTGACGGTCTACCTCGTCCGCGACATGATCAACGCCGGTGCGTACCTCAAATCCATCCGCCAGCGAATGAGCGATCGCGGCATCGACCTGTACCTGATTGCCGACGTGATCTACTGGGAATCGCCGGACAAGCTCGACTGGGCGTTCCTGAAGGAGCACTTCCAGGCCGTCACCGCGTACAACATGTATTACCGGCCGAAGTTCCTCGACGCGGTGCAAAAGCAGTTCAAGTCGGCCGACAGCGCCGCACGTGCCCAGGGGATGCGGCTGATCCCTAACGTCATGCCGGGCTACGACGACACGCCGCTGCGCGGCACCGAGCGGGTGACGATCAACCGCCGGCGCGGGCAGTTTTATCGCGAGAACTGGGGCGTCGCGTCGGCGTTCGTCGGGCCCGACCAGCCGTTTCTGCTGATCACGACGTTCAACGAGTGGCACGAGGGGACCGAGGTAGAGCCGTCCACGGAGTATGGCGACATGTACCTGAAGCTGACGCGGGAGCTGACGGCGGGTATTCGTGGAAGGTGATCCTAATAATCATTGAATGGCGTGCGATCAAAGTGCACCTGCGGTGCGACCGCTAAACAGGCGGCGTGCGGGATTCAGCAAGTAGCGTCCGGATGAGATGCCGGCGAACACCTCCAAGCGACGGAGCAACCCGATGGCCACCTTCGACCGAACCAAGGACAACCCGCTGGCGCTCAAGACGCCGCCGGGCACCGCGGAATTCACGATGCACGCCGATACCAAGGATGGCGTGGCGATCCTTGTCTGCACGGTGGGCAAAACGGTTTTACACTACGACGCGCGGTGCATTCAGGACCTCCACGCCATGCTGAAAGCCCGCGGCGACTGGATGGACCTCGGCGGTGCCGACGAACAAAAGCCCGCGAAAGAAGGCACGGTGGAAGCCTGGGGTCGCTCGTCGAAGAATCCTGTCGGCGGGTGGTACGGTTTGAAGAAAGGCCTGCGTGGCCGCTTCGGCGTCTACGTGCCGCCGCTCATGGAAGCACTGGGCCTGTGCGAACTGGAGCACAACCCGAAGAATAACCGCATGCGGGCGAAGTAGCGCGGGGCTCTTGAGGCCGTCTCCCTATCGTTCGATCACGCCGGGCGTGCCTGATCCGCCTGGGGCCTGGACGGCGTCGCCGGGGTTGCCGGGCAGGGGGTACTTCAGGACGAGCAGGCCGGTCAGGGCGTCGTCGCGGCCGAAATCGACCGGGCCGGCCCAGCTGGCGCTTTCGCCGAACGCCGAGCGGTGTTGGACGAAGTTAAACCGCAGCAGCGTGGGGCGGCCGTGCTCTTTGCTGTCGAGGACCTTCCAGGGGATCGCCAATTCGCCGGTCCATTTGTCGCCGGAAAGGTGGGCGGCGTAGCGGGTGCCGGTGCCTTCGAAGGATTCCCACGGGTCGGCGTTCAGTCGCGGGTCGAGCTTGCGCTCCACCCAGTTGCTGCCGTTGGGCTTGCAGACCACGTGCAGGATCGGGCCGAGGGTGTTGTCGCCGTAGATCGGCTGGATCAGCACCTGGCACAGGTCTTCGCCCCAGGCACGGCGGGCCTGGTATTCGACGAAGTTCTTGAACCCGCCGCCGGCCGGATCGGCCTTGCTCAGGCCTTCGACGGCGAAGCCGACGTAGAAGTTCTCCGCCGCCCAGTTGGTGTAGACACGGCTCGGCGTGGCGGCCGGCTCCATCGCCTGGGCGAGCACGGCGGGGCGCGACAGCATTTTCACCAGCGGGCCGTCGTGGATCTTGTCGGCGTCGATCCAGTCTTCGAGCCGACCGTCGAAACTGAAGCGCCCTTCCCGCCGATCGGTCATCGCCACCGGCAACGACAGCTTGAGCGGACTGGTGAACTTTACGGTCGGGCTATCGACGGTCAGTTCCAGTTCCAGTGGCTGGCGGACGGTGGGCAGGACTTTATCGGGGTCTACATTCGCTACTAGTCCGCCGCGAACGACGCGGAACGGGTCGAGCTTGGGAACCGGCATGGGTTCCGGCCGGCGCTCGAAGCCGGGCGGGACCGCCGTCCAGAGAAGCTGGTTGTCGCCGGGGGCGATGTCGGAGGCGTTGTAGATGTCGAGGCCGAGGGTGAGGTTGACCCAGAGCTTGCCGTCGGGGCGGCGCTTCCAGGTCCAATCGGTGCTGCGGCCAATGAGCAGCGGCCGCTCCTGCGGGCGAGCCCATTGCAGGATTTCGACTTCCAGCGCCGACTGTGCGACAGGGTCGACTTCGCCCGCGCCGCGCAGCTCGATCAGCTTGACCAGCAGACGCCGGGCTTCGATCCAGGCGCGCTCGTCGGCGGTGCCGGTCATCAGGGTGTACGACGGATCGGCGACCCGGCCGACCTCCACCGGCTTGGTCAGCAGCCGGGCCATCCAGAGGGAGTTGAGCGTCTCGCCGCGCGTGCGGGCGAGGTTGAGGTATTCGAAGTCCTGCTCGGCGGCGCGGAGCCATTTCAGCTGAACCGTGGCCACCGGCTCGGCCTGCCCAAACCATTCGCCGGGATAGAACCAGACCAGCTCGGCCGGGTCGGCAAGGGTCTTGGGGGACTTGAAGCCGGGCAACGCCTGCCCGAAAACCACCTGGTCGGCCTTGCGAAGGAACGCGAGCCACGCCCATTGACGGATGTCGCGCTCTTCGCCGCCGGCGCCGGTGACACTGACGGCATCGGGCAGATCGGTCCGCAGCCAGTGGCTTGGTTCCTCGAGGCCGGCCGGCCATTCCTGTTTCCAGGCGATCGGGCCCGGGGCGGCGGTGCGCAGCCTGCGGATGTGGATCGGGTCAACGCGGTCCACCCCGCCCAGAACCGGCGGCTGGTTCGGGTCCATCACCTGGACCTGCCCGTCGGCCAGCGGCGTGCTGACGGCAATCCGCGGGTGCGACGCCAGCAGCTTGGCCGCCTCCATCGACATCTCGATCACGTCGGCCCCTTCGATCCGCCCGCCGCCGGCCTTGCGGAGCAGCACCGGCGCGACGTCGATCCAGTCGCGCTGATCGAAGTGAGACGCGCACTGGCCCCAGTAGGCCAGCCGCGAACGGATGTCGAGGCTCAGGAGCTGGTCGTATTCCGGCAGCGGCCAAAAGCCGACGCCCACCTCATCGGGAAACCGCTTGCCGGTCAGCCATGGCGCAATCAGGGAATCGAAGTCGTCCCAGAACAGGTCCGGCGGGGCGTTGTTGATGTCGGACGGCCACTTCACCGTCGGCTGCAGGTCGGGGTAGACCAGCGAGACGCGGTGCCGCTGTGCCAGCGACATCAGCGCATCGAGCCGACGAACGGTGACTGCATACTTGTCGTCGGTCCGATTGAGCTTGCGGGGCGTGACGGCTTCGAAATCACCTTCGTAGTGCCGGACCAGCGACTCCCACCCCACCCGGCCGACGACCTTCAGCGCCCGCTGATCGGGAATCGTAAAGTTGTGGACCTTCAGTTCGACGGGGGTCGAAGCGATCGTCGTACCGCCAAGTGCCGCACCGGCGATCGTTGCACCGGCGGCTACCCCGCGAGCGGTGCCTTTTCCGACCGACACCACCTCGAACTTACCCGCATACGTGCCGGCGGGGGTGGCCTTTCCGGCCCGCACATCCACCCACAGGCGGACCGTCTTGCCGGGGGCCGAACCGGGGCCGTCGGCGAAAGCCGACGAGCGCAACGACGCCAGCGAAAACCGGCCCACTTCGTCCGGCAGCGGCAGCAGCGCCCGCGACACGCTCATCTGCCCGGTGGACTGGCCCACGTGACGGACGAACTCCGACCGCCCGGTTTCCATCGGCATGTCGATGAGCTGATACACCGCAACATCGGTCGGCGGCAGGGCGGTGGTGTCGATGGCAGGATTAAGCAGCGGAGACAACTCGACCGACAGACCGGCCGTCCCGCCCGGGGGAAGGTCGCTCAGCTGGACGATGAAGCTCACCCATTCGTTGCCGGCACCGGCGAGCCTGATGCCATCGGGGCTCGCCGCGCCTTCGTCGCGCAGAGGCGTCAGGCGCAGGCTGCCAACGGCAGTGGCGGCAGCACGGCCGCCACAACCGACTGCCAGTGCCGACAGCACCGTGAGCAACATCACGAGCAGTGCCGGCCGGCAATTCCTGGGATGATGCAACCGCGGCCAACGCGATGCGAAGGTCGGAAGGGTCTTCGACTGTCGGATGCGGAAAGTCATCAGTGATTTACAGCTCGGGCGTGACAGTTCTGCAACACAAGTTTCTCTTCGGCCCCCAGTTGCACTCGACGGCCCGCGGCACCCGCCGACCAAAGGGTGCTCAGGGTTTGGGCAGCAAAGGGCGTAATGCCGGATTGTTCGTCGGCCGCCGACGCAAACGCGGATGAGCAGGTAACGAGACAGTGTAGCTTCCGTGAGGGCAGGACCGCAAAGGAAAACGGGTCTGTGACGTCCTCATGGCGGTTTTTCGCGGGCTTAGCGTAATTGTAACGGGGAAAGCTTATTTTTTCGGCGATTGGCACGGCATTTACATTGTAGTTCTTTGAGGTCGCATGATGTGGCCGAGAGCAGACGGGAACCCTGGCATGGATGCCGACGGACTGCTCTGCAACAGGCTCTGACCCCGGTAGGTTTGGGGCTCAGGGGAGATCAGGGTCAAGTGGGGCTTCGACAGGCTGAGCTGAACCAGCCTGTCGGAGACCCTCAAAAGTGAAAGAGAGTCGCCAAAAGCGACCGGACGAGAGAAACCGCAAGAAACATAGTCACACGAACCTCGTTTCCTCCTCCGCCAGGCTGCACGGTACTACCCTCCACCGTGCAGCCTTTTTTTGCGCGCCGGGGCGGGAGTGGGTTGTGGATTGTCATTCGACATTCGACTTCCCAACTCTTCCGCTACACTCACCTTTCATGCCCGATATCGACCGCCCTGATAACCCCCGCGAGGTTCCCGCAGCGTCTGTGGACGGCCGGTGGATTGTGCTCATCGTGGTCGCTCTGGGAGTGATCCTGGGCCTGATTGGTCTCAAGTTCCGCCAGCCCAGCCCGATGCAGCGCGAAAAATCGCAACCGGCAACGGCCCCGGCGGCGAATCAGGATTGAACGCCGAGACGCCAAGACTCTAAGGGCTGCAATCCCTTGGATCACATCCTTGGCTCCTCGGCGTCTTGGCGTTCATCACTTCTGTTTTCGGGACAGCTGCATGAGTTCGTTGCCGGTGTCGCCGGCGTGTATGCTTCGCCGGTCATGACCCGCGAACGCGACGCCGATCTTCCCCTCCGCTATACCACGCCCGTCGAATGGGCCGCCGGCGTTCTGGCCAGGCCGCTCGACCTGCTGAACGACCACGCGCACCTGGAAAAGAAAGCCGCCGCCAACGCCCTGGAACTGCTCAACCGCTGGCCCGAGCCCAACCCGCCCGAGAACTGGGTGGCGGCGATGACCGCGATCGCGCGGGACGAGGTCGAACACCTCTCGGTCGTCAGCCGAATGCTCGCCCGGCGTGGCGGAAAGCTCACCCGCCAGCACGGCAACCCCTACGCTTCGGCGCTGCACAAGCTCGTCCGGCGGGGGCAGGGGCCGGAAGAGCTCGTCGATCGGCTGATGATTTCTGCATTGATCGAAGCCCGCAGCTGCGAGCGGTTCAAGCTTCTCGGAGAAAGGGTCGAGGACGACGCGGAATTGAAAAAGCTGTACCGGGGATTGTGGGCAAGCGAGCACGGCCATTATCGCACGTTCATCCAGCTCGCCGAGCAAATCATGCCCGAGCCGGCCGTCGCGAAGCGATGGAACCAGATGCTCGACAGCGAGGCGGAGCTGATCCAGCAGCAACCGCCGGGGCCGCGGATGCATAGTGCGTGAGTTCGTAGGGTCCGCCTTGGCGGACGCGAAAACTCACCCTGCGAGCGAAGACTCGACCTAATGATCGACACGATCGCGGATAGACGGTGCGCGTATCCGCAAGGCCGACTGCGAGCGCACGCCGACGCGTCCGCCAAGGCGGACCCTACAAAGGCGATCCCGGATCCCACTCAGAATCCGGGTCTTGCGGAGTACCGCTCAGACCCGGCGTGTTGCTCCGGCTGTCGTCCGCCCTACCCGTGCGAACTCTTCACCCACTTCGCCAGGGTCTCGGCGGCCTTGCCGGATTCCAGCGCGTTCTCGGCTTCGGTGATCCCGTCGCGCAGTTCGCTGACCTTCCCCGCCACCAGCAGCGCCGCGCCGGCGTTCAGCACGGCGATGTCCTTCGCCGCGCCCGGCTTGCCCTGCAGCATGAGCCGAATGATGTTCGCAGACTCTTCCGGCGATTCGGCCTGCAAGTCCGACAGCCGCGCGTAAGGCAGACCGACGTCTTCCGGATCGACCGTGAACGTCCGAACTTCGCCGTCCTTTAGTTCACTCACCCGCGTCGGCCCGAGCGTCGACAGCTCGTCCAGGCCGTCCTCGGCGTGAACCACCCAGGCATGCTTGCTGCCCAGCTCGCGCAGCACGGTCGCCATGCGATCCGTGAGCTCCGGCGCGAACACGCCGAGCAGTTGATGCGCCGCGCCGGCGGGGTTTGTGAGCGGGCCGAGCAGGTTGAAGATCGTGGGAATGCCCAGTGACGTGCGCGTCGCCGCGACGAACTTCATCGCCGGGTGATGGCTACGGGCATAGGCGAAGCAGATCCCGGCGGACGCGAGGCACTGATGGGCGATTTCGGGTGTGATTTCAAGCTTAATGCCCAGGTGTTCCAGCACATCGGCGCTGCTGCTCTTGCTGGTCGCCGACTTGTTCCCGTGCTTGACGACTTTAACGCCGCAGGACGCCGCGAGGATGGCGGCGGCGGTCGAGATGTTGAAGGTGCCGCGGACGTCGCCGCCGGTGCCGCAGGTGTCGAGCACGACGCCGCCGGCGGGCGATTCGACCGGCAGCACTTTCGCCCGCATCGCCTGCGCCGCGCCGACCAGTTCTTCGACCGTCGTCCCCTTCGCCGCAAGCCCGACCAGCAAGCCGCCGATCTGCCCGTCGGTCGCTTGGCCGGACATCAGGTGAGTGAAGGCGTCGCGAGCTTCGCCGCGCGTCAGGTCTTCCCGGCGGCAGAGCTTGAGCAGAATGTCACGCAGTGGAGCGGCGGTGGACATGCCGCAAAGGATACATCGAACCGATACAGGATCGAAGGAGGGGGGATGCCAGTTCGCGTCGGGCGTGGTCGATTAGCGGTCGCACCGCAGGTGCACTCTTCCTGGTGACCTTGGGAGGAAAAGAGTGCACCTGCGGTGCGACCGCTAATCAATCGTCTGATCTAAGGTAGAGCAGGCTGCGTTGATGGCCGCGATGTCGGAAGGCTCTTGGACGCTTCCTCCCCCGTCGCGATCGGCACGAACGATTCCATGCACCGCATACCCATGGTGATCTCGCCGGGCTCCGGCGGAACGTCGGTGCGAAAGCCGGAATACGCGATCCACGCGTCCAGCCCGTTGACGATCACATAGCCGCGGGCGTGATACTTCGCGGTCTCACATTCGAACCACTTACGGCCGACTTCGTCGTCCCAGCGGCCCAGTTCCCTGCCGTCGTCGCCACGGGCGGTGTATTGCTTGGTCGCGAGCCACAGGATGGTGCCCGAACTCACCGGCAGTGGAAGCCGGGCGTAGATCACGCCGACAGCCGTCCTGGCCGACGGGCTCTTCCATTGCTGATGGGTAAAGAGCGGGCGGTGTTCGACATCATGAACGACCCACGTCTGCGGAACCGCGACCTGAACGCGCACCGGCTCAACGACCTCGGGGGCGCGAAGCCCGGTGAAATCGATCAACGCCTGATGCTCGATCAGGCGATGGCGCGCGACCTGCGTCCCGGTCTGGCAACCGGCGGAAATCGCAAGCAACAAGATGGAGAGCCCGGCGGGCCCGAGGGATCGGAATAACAGCATGGTCTATCTGCAACAACGTATCGACCCCGACGCGGGTTCGGGCGACCTGCCAGAATAATGGATTGCCGCCCCGATTCACCTATATTCCGACCTGTTTTCGCGAGATATCACAAGGCAGAGCCTGCTCTGGTATCCATATCCGCCACCCCTATTGGGGGGCGTCAGGGGTTAGACGAGGGGATTGGTTCGCGGACCTGGTGCCTCATAGCCGGCAGGCGCAGGAAGCAAACCCGCGCCGATTGCGGCATCTTCAAGGCCGGAGTGCCACTGACTATCCATGCCCATCGAACCTTCGGCGGCTGATACGAATCCCCAGGGGAACGACGGTCCGAACCCACTTTCGCAATACACGAGAAGCACACGACCACACAGGGAGCGACCGACCTGCCAGCAATCGAAACGCTCGTCGGGTCTACCGTAGTCCCACGCGAGGCTGAGAAGCGATGGCGGCTGGAGCAATCCTTGCAATCGGCCACACTGCGCGGGATCGCAGACCCGTGACAACTCGCTGTTGATCAGCGCTGCCATCGAATGTTCGAGATGATTCACGATTCCCTCGCTTCGAATGAAAAGCGACGGTTGGGGTAAAATCGGCTGCGATTCTCAATGACCGCCGGAGAACGGCACGATCTCCGGCGACTGCCGGTACAGCTCGCCGATGACCACCAGCGTCGCCAGGGCGTCATCCAGGTTGCCCATCGCCTGCTTGCGCTCGCGGATGCACTGGACGAAGTGGGCCCATTCCAGATCCCAGCTGGTGTCGGGGAAGGGGTATTCCCAGCTGGTCGTTTCAGGCGGGCCCATCTGGGGAAGCATCTTGTAATAGGTCAGTTTTTCCACCCCATAGCTGCCGCCGAGGCCGTCGATCGACAGTTTGCCGTCGCGGCCATAAATCTCCATGGAGAACAGGTTCTTCCACTCGGTGCACGTCGCGTGGAGAAACGCGACCTGCCCGGCTTCGGTGCGGAGGATGGCAAAGCCGTTGTCGTCGACGGCCCAGTTCCAGAAATGTCGGCTGACGTGACCCATGACGTGGGGGAAGTCGCCGAGGTACCAGCGGGCGAGGTCGATCAGGTGCACGCCCTGGTCGAGCATCTCGCCCCCGCCGGACATCGCGGGGTTGCCGCGCCATTCGGTTTCCATGCCTTTTCGCCCGCCATGGCCGTAGCGGGCGCGGAGGAACATCAGCGGGCCGACGTCGCCGGCGTCGATCATCTGTTTCGCTTTGAACAGCGCCGGATGGAAGCGGTGATTGAAGCCGACTTTCACGACGACGCCCTTGTCGGCGAACGCCTTGCGGGCGGCGGCGGCGACGGGTTCGAGCTCGGCGGCGTTGCGGGCGGCGGGTTTCTCGACCAGCACATGCTTGCCGGCGTTGACCGCCGCGAGGGTGATCGGGGCGAGCTGGTCGTTGGTCGTCGCGACGACAACAACCTGCACATCATCCCGCAGCGCCGCCTTCTGCCAGTTGTCGGTCGCGACACAACCCGGATGGCCTTTGGCGAGCTGCTCGGCCCGGCCAAGGTTGGTGTCGGCAACGGCCACCAGACGCCCGCCGGCGAGTGCTTTAGCGCGTTTGTTCCCGATCAGGCCGCATCCGATGATGGCGATGTTGAGGTCTTTCATGGTTCGGACATCTTCCAGGTCGCGTGAACAGTTCAGCCTCGAAGAGGCGAAAGAGCCATAGCCCAGGGTGGAGGATCGCGCAGCGAGCCGGAACCCTGGGTCATAGGTCATTTCACAGCAAGCCCTGAAAGGGCGAAAGAGCGATCGACGTGAGCGGCGCGATGGCTCTTTCGCCCTTACAGGGCTTTGATTGACTTCACGACAAACCCAGGGCTCGCCCCGCTTCGCGGAGACAGCGCCCTGGGCTATGGTTCTTTCGCCTCTTCGAGGCTTTTGATCAACTCGAGATCAGGTGCAAACTGACCCAAGATCGCATGGGGGCCGCTCACGCCCGCGATTCCAGTTCTTCCCACCTGGCGTACAGGTCTGTCACCTTCTTCTGAGCCGCATCGACCGCGGCGCAGACCTCGTGCAGCTTGTTCCGGTCGGCGAGCACCTTGGGGTCGTCCATCTTCTTCTGCTGGGCGACCAAGTCCTCTTCAGCGGTGTGGATCTTGGCTTCGATCTGCTCCAGCTCGCGCTGCTCCATGTACGAAAGCTTTTTCTTCGCTTCGACCGCCGGCGCGGCTGATCGTGCCGCCTTGCTGGCCGCGCGAATCCTGGCCGCCTCGGCTTCCTCGGCGGCCTCTTTCGCCGCCTGCCACTGCGTGAGGCTGGCGTAGAAGTTGGCATTGCCTTTGCCGTCCAGCGCGAGCAGGTCGGTGCTCAGGCGGTCGAGCATCATTCGATCGTGCGTCACCAGCAGCAGCGCGCCGGGGAAGTCCGACAGGCTCTCTTCCAGGATGTCGAGCGACGAGATGTCCAGGTCGTTCGTCGGCTCGTCGAGGATCAAGAGGTCGGCCGGCAGGAGCATCAACCGGGCAATCAGCACGCGCGAACGCTCGCCGCCGGACAGATCGCCGACGGGCAAATCCAACTGTTCCTTGCGGAACAGGAACTTCGCCGCCCAGCCGCTGACGTGCATGTTCTGCCCGCGGAAGCTGACGTTGTCGCCGGTCGGGGCGAGTGCCCGGCGAAGGGTTTGCGCCGGGTCGAGCGCCGCCCGCGTCTGCTCGAAATGGACGATCTGCAGTCCGTCTGCCGGGACGACCGTTCCACCATCGGGCGCGAGCTGTCCGACGAGCAGCCGAATCAGCGTCGATTTGCCGCTGCCGTTGGGCCCGAGCAACCCGAGGCGCATGCCCGGCGACATCACCAGGTCAAAGTTCGTGAACAGTTGCCGCCCGCCGAGCGCCTTGCTGAGCTTCTTGGCGACCAGCAGCTTCTTCGTCTGGCGTCCGCTGGCAGAGAAGTCGATCTCGGCCCCGCCTTGCGGCGCGTTGCGCTTGCGCAGGTCGGCCAGCTCGTCCATCATCTGGCCGGCCTGGTTGATGCGGCCCTTAGCCTTGGTCGTCCGCGCCTTGGCCCCTCGGCGGAGCCATTCGATCTCCCGACGAACGGTGCTCGCCAGCGCCTGCTCGCGGGCCGCCTGGGCTTCCAGGAACTCGACGCGCTTCTCCACGAACTGGCTGTAGGGCCCGTTGTGGCTCAGGTAGCCGTCGGGGTAGCTGTCGTTCAGTTCGACGGTGCGGTTTGTCGCGTTCTCCAGGAAGTACCGATCGTGGCTGACCAGCACGAACGCGAACGGCGCGTTCGAAAGCAGGTCTTCCAGCCAGAGAATGCCTTCGAGGTCAAGATGGTTCGTCGGCTCGTCCAGCAGCAGCAGGTCGGGCTTGCGGATGAGTTCCCGCGCAATCGCGAGCCGTTTGCGCCAGCCGCCGGAGAGTTCGGCCGCCGCCTGGTCGTGGTCGGGGAATTCCAGCTTGCTCAGCAGGATCGTCGCTTCCAGCTCACGCTCGTGCTCGTCAGCGTGGGCGCCGTTCTGGGCATCTACCAGTACTTGATGGCAGGTCTTGCCGGCGGGGAACCGGTCTTCCTGCGGCAGATACCCGAGCCGCAGGTTCCGCTTGGCTTCGATCTTCCCGTCGTCCGGCTGTTCAATGCCGGCGAGGATCTTCATCAGCGTCGATTTCCCCGACCCGTTCGGCCCGATCAGGCCGGTGCGTTCGGAATCGTCGAAGGAGATGGAGATCCCCTGGAAGAGCGGTCGGGCACCGAACGCCTTGGAAAGACTGGAACAGTTAAGGAGCAACGTCATCGGGACGGGGGATTGTGGTCAGGACGGAAGGGACCGCAAGCCATGCTCCGAATTCTTCCGCGAGGGACTACTGCTTGGCGGCTTTGCCGTCTTTCTTCTTTTTCTTCGCCGGGGCGTCTCCCGGCGCGGCCTGGCCGAAGCGTTTGCCGCCACCGTGGACTGGGTTGGCCATTTCGGCAAGCCAGCCGTCGTGAAGCTTTGTCAGTTCGGCCACCTTTTCCGGGCTGGTGGCGGAAAGGTCATTCTTCTCCGAAACATCCTTGCCGAGATCGAAGAGGCCCAGACGTCCCTTCTCGGCGACCAGCTTCCAGTCGCCGGATCGCACCGCCCACCAGCCTTCGGTACCGCCGGCGCTCCAGAACAGGTTGCGCGGCTGCGCCGGTTCGCCTCGCAGGAGCGGAAGAATGTTCTTTCCATCAAACGGCTTGGCATCAGGGGGGACGATGCCGGCCGCCGCCAGCGCCGTTGGCAGGATGTCGAGAGAGATCACGGGTGACTGGCATTCGCCGGGTTTCAGTTGGGCGGGCCAGCAGACGAGGAAGGGCACGCGGATGCCGCCTTCGTAATCCTGGTGTTTGCCGCCGCGGAGAGGCGCGTTGACGGCACCCTGCGCGAGCGGGCCGCCGTTATCGCTGATGAAGAACAGCAATGTGTTTTCCCACACGCCCTGTTGCTTCAGCGTCGCGACGACCTTGCCGATCGCGTCGTCCATCCGTTTGCCCATCGCCAGCAGGGTGTTGCGGTTGGCGTTGCCGGTGTTGAACTTGGCGATCTCATCCTCGGGCGCCTGCAGGGGTGCGTGAACCGCATTGAACGCCAGGTAGACGAGGAATGGCTCGGCCTTATGACGCGTGATGAACGCCGCCGCCTCGTCGCCAAGGCGGTCGGTGAGGTAGCCCATCTCCTGCACGGGCTTGGTGCCGCGGTAAATGGGGTCTTCGGGATCGTTCAGCTTGAAGTAGTCGTGAGCGCCGCGCCCGAGAAATCCGAACACCTCATCAAACCCACGAAGGGCGGGGCTCCATTCCGGCGTAGGCCCCAGGTGCCACTTGCCGAACTGTGCCGTCGCGTACCCGGCCGGCTTGAAAAACTGCGGGAAGATCTTCTCGCTCAGGGGCAGCCCGCTGCCGGCCTCGCCGCCGGTGTAGAGGCCGAGCCGCTGCTGATATCGGCCGGTCATGAGCCCGGCGCGCGTCGGCGAGCAGACATGCCCGCTGACGTACCCCTGCCGGCAGACTACGCTCTGCGAAGCCAGGGCGGCGAGGTTCGGCGTGGTGACTTCCTTCGGGTGCTGCGGGTTGAACAGCACGTCGGCATACCCCAGATCGTCAGCCACAATCACAACGATGTTGGGCTTCCCGACAATGGCAGCACCGGCCTGGGCTGACGCGACAAGAGGCAGCAACAACAAGAGGGCCGCGACGACGATTCTGCTTCGCATAGGAGTTTCCAGTGGAAGGGGCGGGCATCGGTTGATGCACCGTCAAAGCCCCTGTGAAACGCCGCAGGGCCTGAGTTGTTACCAGGCATTTTCGACGGCGCGGGGGAAGAAGCGTGCACCTGCGGTGCGACCGCTCATCGGGGGGCCACGTCGCGAATACGCCAAGTCGGGACGACCGCGCATAGAATGCGTCGCATGTCCACGCCAAGCCAAGCCTGGAGACGACCGCCGATCAGAGAGCTTGGCACCGACCTGCTGCGAATCAGCCCCCTGCGACGGGCGGTCGCGCTAGCCTGCCCGTTCTTGTGCTTTGCGGCCTATTTTTTCTTTGCCGCGATGGGCCAACCAGTCCTGGCGCTTCTCGCAGTGGTAGTGCTCAGCTTTCTGACTTACGGGTCGGTCTCTCACGATCTTGTTCATGCGAACCTGGGTCTACCCCGGGCGCTCAATCGAAAGCTGCTAAGCCTGTTGGAACTGCTGATGCTTCGGAGTGGAACGGTCTACCGCATCGTTCATCTGAACCATCACGCGAAGTACCCTGACGCGCACGACGATCCTGAGGGGGCCGCAGCGCGATTCAGTCTTGTCCGCACGTTATTCGAGGGGATCGTGTTTCAGTTCACGCTTGGCCGTTGGGCGTGTCGGCGGGCTTCAACGGTCGATCGTCGCCGGATGACCGCCGAATGGTTCGGCATTGCGACGATCGTGCTGGCAAGCCTTGCGGTCTCGCCTTTGACGCTGATTCCACTGGCGTATTGCGCGTTGGTTTACGCGGGTTCGTGGATCATTCCATTGGTGACGTCGTATCTCGTCCACCGGCCAGAGGAGGATGGCGTGCTTCGGCAAACCCGGCTGTTTCGTGGCACGTTCTATTCAATGATCGCACTGGACCACCTCTACCACCTGGAGCATCATCTGTATCCGCAGGTGCCGCATCAGAACTGGAAGCGGCTGGCCCGCCGGCTAGATCCGCACTTCCGGGAAGCTGGCGTGGAGCCTCAGCGTGTGTTCTAGGATGCCATTGGGGACAGACGATGCAACAGCCACTACAGAACGCCATCGTCGAGCCCCCGGTTGAAGACCGCGGGCTGGTGTCGGCTCTCGTTGGCGACGGGCGGCCGCTGCTGTCGTTTGTCGGGTTGGCGCTGGTTCTCTCGGGCGGTTTCGCACTGTTTTTGGTCGCAACCGGGCACTTCCTTCCGCACGATGAGCAGTTCCTTGGTATGACGGCCGACCAGCTTTGCGATCTCCACGGGTGCAAGGTTGTCCACTTCATGTACCACGACCGCGGGGCGTTCGGCGGTTCTCTCATCTCAGTGGGAATCCTCTACCTCTGGCTGGTCGCCGTTCCCCTTCGTCGTGGCGATGCATGGGCGTGGTGGACGATGCTCGCCAGTGGGTCCGTCGGGTTCGTGAGCTTTTTGACGTACCTTGGTTACGGATATCTCGACACATGGCACGGCACTGCGACGCTCGTACTGCTGCCGTGCTATGTCTGGGGCATGGGGCGGACCCGCCGTGCGTTGGTAGTGCCGCGACGATTGGACCACCAACCCGATACCGACCGCGCAACACCGTCAGGGTGGTCGTCGCGTTTCGGTGTTGGCCGGGCTTGCCTGCTACTGACTGCCGTCGCGCTTGTGGCCGCCGGCATCGTGATCATGGTGGTGGGGATGACAAGCGTGTTCGTGCCCCAGGACCTGGCCTTCATGGGCCTTGAACCGGCAGATCTACACGCGATCAACCCCCGGCTGGTGCCGCTGATCGCTCACGACAGGGCAGGCTTCGGCGGGGGGCTGTGTGCAACGGGCGTGACCGTCTTCCTCTGCGTTTGGAATGGCCGGCCGAGCCGTAGCCTTTGGCAGGCCCTCCTGGTGTCGGGGGTGATCGGCTTTGGCACCGCAATTGGCGTGCATCCAATGGTGGGCTATCTCGACGTCGTGCATCTGGCTCCCGCGGTCATTGCTTCGGCCCTTTTCCTCGCAGGATTGTGCCTTACCTATCCTCGGATGGTTTGCAGCCAGCGCGTCCGCGAATGGGGGCAGGTTGGTTAGCGGTCACGCGTGCCGCAGTGCTTCGATCGGGTTCATCCATGCCGCTTTCATCGCGGGGTAGAGGCCGAAGCCGACGCCGATCAGGCCGCTGATCGCGAACGAGCCGATGACGCTCCAGGGGGCGATGACGGTGGGGTAGTTCTGGCTCGAATCGAGGTAGTTCACCAGACCCGGCAGTACCTTGGCCACGCCGGCACCCAGGCCGATGCCGATCAGGCCGCCGGTCAGGGAGATGACCGTTGTCTCGATCAGGAACTGCAGCGTGATGTGCTTGCGCTTGGCGCCCAGCGCCCGGCGGATGCCGATCTCCTTGGTGCGCTCGGTCACCGTCGCCAGCATGATGTTCATGATGCCGATGCCACCGACCACCAGCGAGAAGCTGGCCACGCTTACCATGATCGCGTTGAACGTCTTCTGGGTGCGCTCGGCGGCGCGAAGGATTTGAATGGGGGCTTTGACTTCGACGTCGAGCCGGGGTGTCGACTTCATGTCCTGCGGCCCGCCGCGCTGCTGGATTTCGAGCAGGTTCTCGACGGTTGCGGCCAACGTTTCGACGTCTTCGGTCTTCTTGGCCTTGAGCCAGACTTCCGATATTTCGATCCGCTTGTATTCCCGCGAGCCGGCGACCTCTTTGCGGATCATGTCGCCGAAGACGTCCTCGGCAAGCGTGAGCGGGAAGTAGATGTCCATGTCGAGGTCGCGGTTCATCATCGCGGCCCCTTCGCTGCCGGCGCGAAGGCCGGTCGGCTCCAGTACGCCCACGACCGTCAGCATCGCCGTGCCCGATCGGCTGGTGCCTACACGAATCTGCTGGCCCATGGGGTCTTCGTAGGGAAACAGCTGCTGGGCGGCCTTGTTGCCGAGGACGCATACGGGCTCGGCGCGGTCGCACTGGAGCTGATCGAAATACTGCCCGCGGAGGAGCTTCAGATTGATGACGTCGAACGCATCGGGCGTGGTGCCGATCGGGTTGGCCAGGATGCGCATGTCGTGGTGGACGACCTTCTGCTCGGTGTCGCGCAATGCGACGACGACTTCAATGTCGGGAATGGTGCGCAGGCGGGCCAAGTCGCTCCGCTTGATGCCGTAGGAGGCGACAAAGCTGGTGCGTCCGGAGGCTTCGGAGCTTTCCGGCGGACGGACGGACCTGACCAGGATGTTGCGGGCCCCGAGCTGCTGGAGCTGTTCGAGGGCGTCGCGCTTCGCGCCTTCGCCGATCGCCACCATGATGATGACCGCTGCAACGCCGATGATGATGCCCAGCGCCGTCAGCAAGCTGCGCAACTTGTGCAGCCGAAGGTTCTTAAGGCCAAGGCGGAAGGTTTCCAGCAGAAAGTTGAACATGGGAGATCGACGGCACGAAGACGAAGAGGCACGAAGGCACGGCGGGTCTGTTCAACCCATTTACTCTTGGCCAGAGAGTCCCCATTATTACGCTCGGACGCAAGCCTTCGTTTGCCGGCGATTTTGAACCACGCGTCCTCGGTGCCTTTGTGCCTTCTACCCCACACCTTATGTCCAAAACTATCTTTCAGAAAATCATCGATCGCGAGATTCCGGCGAAGTTCCTTCACGAGGACGATCTCTGCATCGCGATTCACGACGTCTCGCCCAAAGCGCCGGCGCACATTCTGGTGATTCCGAAGAAGCTCGTTCCGACGCTCAATGACCTCAAGCCGGAGGATGCGCCGCTCGCCGGGCACCTGTTTCTGGTCGCTTCGAAGGTGATGAAGGAACTCGGACACACCGACTACCGAACGGTGTTCAACTGCGGCGCGGGGGCACAGCAGACCGTCTTTCACCTGCACCTACACGTCCTGGCGGGGCGGGAGTTCACGTGGCCGCCGGGGTGAGTCCAGCGGTCACGGCGAGGACATTTTTCCAAGCGGGGACCGACCCAAAGTGGAGCGGCCTACTTTTCCGGATGCGGGCGTGGAGCAGAAGTCCGGGATAACAGCGAACCAAGGCGCGAACCGAGAAGAGTTAAAAAAGAAGACACCGGCATTGCTGCACGGTGTCTTCCGGAGGGAGAAAATGCGCCGTCGCGCTAAGTATCCTGTATCCCCCAAATTATCGTAGGGCTATCCCTTTGTTGTCAACTGGTTTCTCATCTCTTCTTGCTCCGCCGATGCACCAGATGGGCTACTACGTTTCTGATATATTGATCGTCCGACCGTCCGCTTCCGCATCAGACATTTCTACACAACAGGTTATCCCCATGCCGAAATCCGCCGCAAATCACGCATAAGCCATTGTCTTCTTGAGACTTGAAACCGAATCGAAGATTCTTGATGTGCAGATATTCAGATCGATCTTTTCACCCGGGGTGCTGGGCGCTAGATCCACCGCCGGGCCGAAGCGGAGCTTGACGTCATTGGGTTCGACGAACGCTTCAAGCATCTCCATTCCCCTGTTGGATCCGTCGAGATACGCGGGAACAACCGGGACCTCTGCGCGCGTCGCCATCATCGCGACGCCGGTATGGAACGGGAGCAGTTCGCGCGAGGTCTCGATCCGGCCTTCCGGGAACACACCCAAAACACGCCCGCTGCCCAGCGCCCGCAAGGCCGCCCGCGTGGCGGAAGAGTCGCGGCCGTTGCGTTCGACCGGGATGGCATCGACGGCTTGATAAACCCATCGAAGGGCGGCGATATCATAGTATTCGCGGGCCATCATCCAGACGATGGGCCTGGGGATAACGGCCTGCAGCAGCAAAGGATCCAGGCCGCTGATGTGATTACAGACCAGGATCGCCGGTCCGGTTCGGGGCAATCGGCAGGGCGTCTGCACGTCGATGCGGTGGAAGGTGCGGGCGTAGACCCGGTTGCCCGCTCGCAGGATGCGGGAGGTGATCGTTCCCCGCTCGTCCGACGGTTTTGATTTCTTCGTGGCGTTTGTTGAAGACATGAGGCAAACCCGGTCTGGCGGGCATTCGCGAGTTTATTCGCACGGTCGTGGGCCGGACGCTTCCTGCCGGACCCTACGCCATCGCCGCTACTGCGGCAAGCGGCAGGGCGGCGACTGCGTCGAAACACCTTTGAATGCGCGTCGCCACGGCCCTAAGATCGTTTCACCACCATGGCAGTTTCCCTCAACGTCGTCCCCCACGAACCCGCCGCTTCCGCCAATTCGGGCCTGGGTCGCAAGCCCTCCTGGCTCAAGATGAAGCTGCCCACCGGCGAGAACTACTCGCGCCTGCTCAACCTCGTCAACGACCAGCGGCTCCACACCGTCTGCCAGGAAGCCCGCTGCCCCAACATGGGCGAGTGCTGGTCGGCCGGCACGGCGACGCTGATGATCCTCGGCGACGTCTGCACCCGCTCGTGCGGCTTCTGCCACATCGCCACCGGCAAACCGCCCACGCTCGACACAGAAGAACCGGCCCGCGTCGGTTATGCGGTCAAGCAGATGTCGCTGAACCATGTGGTCATCACCAGCGTGAACCGCGACGAACTGGCCGACGGCGGGGCGGCGATCTGGGCCGAGACCATCCGCCAAATCCGCCTGCAGTCGCCGGGCACGAGCGTGGAAGTACTGATCCCCGATTTCTGTGGCGACTGGGACGCACTGCAACTGGTGCTCGACCAGAAGCCGGACATTCTGAATCACAACATCGAGAGCGTGCCGAGCCTGTACAAGATTGTCCGCCCGCAGGCCAAGTACCCGCGCAGCCTGAAACTGCTCCAGATCGCCCGCGAGAAAGGCCTGGTCAGCAAGACCGGCATGATGCTGGGCCTGGGCGAGGAAGAAGCCGAGATCGATTCGGTGATCGACGATCTGGTGTCGATCGGCTGCGAGATCCTCACGCTCGGCCAGTATCTTCAGCCGACGCCGAAGCATTTGCCGGTGAAACGCTGGGTACACCCGGACGAGTTTGCGATGTGGAAAGAGCGGGGCGAATCGCGCGGCCTGAGGCACGTCGAAAGCGGGCCGCTGGTGAGGAGCAGCTATCATGCCGAGCAGCAGGTTAGATCGCACCAATCGGTGTGATAGCCCTACGTCCTTGCCATCAACGAGGCCGGCCGACGCACGAGCAACATACCAAACTCGCCGACAGCACCCCCTTTGCCGGCAACTTGAACCTTGCCCCATCTAAACGCCGTCATATACACTGTTTAACAGTCCGGCCGAGCCGGACTCACGTGAACGCTCGGATCGGCGGCCGCTGTCTCTCGCAGACCGCGCGCGGCACGACTGTAGTCGGCGCGTAACTCGCGGTGTTTCTGACGGACTGACGGCGACCATCCTTCCGCGCCCGTGCTGGAGTCTCGACACCATTCGAGCCTCCGGAGGGTCGAGGTCCAAGGGGCTTGATGCCCCCGCCACGCTTCGCCGGACGCGCCGCCCACGCTCTTTCATCTCTCGAACGCCCGGGCGGGCGACGCACCAGCGGACATGGCGTACGCAGCGCGCAGCCGCGCGAGGAGCCGAAATCATGCCCGCCTATACGACCGCCGATATCCGCAACATTGTTCTTACCGGCCACCACGTGTGTGGCAAAACATCGCTACTCGATGCGATGCTCTTCGAAGCCAAGGCCGTCACCCGCAAGGGCAATCCCGCCGAGGGCACCAGCTTCAGCGACTACGAAAAGGAAGAAAAGGAACACAAGCACTCGATCTTCTCCACGCTCCTGCACCTCGATCACGACGGCAAACGCGTCAACATCATCGACACGCCGGGGTCGCCCGACCTCATCGGCCAGGCGATCGCCTGTCTGCCGGCGGTGGAGACGGTGGTCCTCGTCGTTAACGCCCAGCACGGCGTGGAAGTCGTTACCCGACGCATGATGGAATCGGCCAAAGACCGCAACCTGCCGCGGGCGATCGTCGTCAACAAGTGCAACATGACCGAGGTCGATCTAGCCGCGGTCGTCCGGCAACTGCGCGAATCCTTCGGTACCGAATGCATCCCCGTCAACCTGCCTGCCGACAACGGCAAGCGCGTCGTTGACTGCCTGCTGAACAAGGAAGGCACGAGCGACCTGGGCGAAGTCGCCGAGGCGCACAGCCGAATCCTCGATCAGATCGTCGAGATCGACGAAAACCTGATGGAGAAGTACCTCGGCGGAGAAGAGCCGAACTTCGAAGCGCTGCACGACCCGTTCGAGCAATGCATGGACGAAGGGCACGTGGTGCCCATCCTGTTCACCGACGCAAGGACCGGGCTTGGCGTTCGAGAACTGCTGGACTTTCTCATCCGCTGGTTCCCATCGCCCCTTGAAGGCAATCCGCGGCCGTTCCTGGTCGGGTCGGGGCCGGACGATCGACAGGATGAGCGTCCGTTTACCTACACCAATGACGCGATGAAGCCGCTGCTGGCCCATGTGTTCAAGGTGACGACGGATCCGTTTGTCGGCAAGCTCGCGGTGTTCCGGGTTCACCAGGGCAAGGTCACCGGCCAATCGCAGGTCCTCATCGGCCACAGTAAGAAGGCGATCAAGCTCGGACACATCTTCCACCTCCAGGGCAAAGAGCACCACGAGGTCAATGAGATCATCGCCGGCGACATCGGTGCGGTGGCAAAGATTGAGGAAATTCACACCGGCGATGTCTTGCACGACGACCACGCGCTCGACAGCGTCCACCTGAAACCGCTGACCTTCCCCACGCCAATGTACGGCCTGGCCATCACGCCCAGGGCTCGCGGCGACGAGCAGAAGATCAGCCAGCAGCTGCACAAGCTGGCCGAGGAAGACCCGACCTTCCACTGGGGCACGAACCGCCAGACGCACGAGATGGTGATCAACGGCATCGGCGAACTGCACCTGCGGATGGTGCTGGAACGGCTGAAGAACCGCGGCATTCAGGTCGACACCAAACCGCCCAAGATCGCCTATAAGGAGACGATCACCATGAAAGCCGAGGGGCACTATCGCCACAAGAAGCAGACGGGCGGCGCGGGGCAGTTCGGCGAGGTGTACCTTCGGGTCGAGCCGCTCAACGGCGAATCCCCTTTCAGCAAGAAAAACGGCGGCCCGGGGTTCGAGTTCTCCGACGAGATCTTCGGCGGCACCATACCCGGCCAATACCTGCCGGCGATCGAGAAGGGCGTCCGCGAACTTCTCGAGACCGGCGTGATCGCCGGCTACCCGGTGCAGGACGTCCGCGTAGCGGTATACGACGGCAAGCACCACCCGGTGGACAGCAAGGAAGTCGCGTTCAAAACCGCCGGCAAGTTCGCGTTCAAGGACGCGTTCCTGAAAGCCAAACCCGCGCTGCTGGAACCGATCGTCAATATGGAGGTGACGGTGCCGGAGGGACAGATGGGCGCCGTCACCGGCGATCTGTCCGGCAAGCGAGGCCGCATCCAGGGAACCAACATGCTGCCTGGTGGCATGGCGGTGGTGAAGGCACAGGCGCCACTTGCGGAGGTGATGCAATACCAGAGCCAGCTTAAAAGTGTGACCGGCGGGCAGGGAACATTCGTGATGGAGTTAAGCCACTATGAACCGGTTCCGCCGCAGGTACAGCAGCAGGTGGCGAGCCAGTACAAGCCGGTCGAGGTGGAAGAATAGGCCTCGTGCCCGTTCAGCCGGCGAACGCCGTGTCATAGCGTGTGACAGGCGTTCGCCAGCTGAACTGGCAACGGGCGTAGGCCCGCGAATCAGCCATGAACCGCGATCCAGGCTTTGGCGTCCGCCGCCGACGAGAATCCGAGCACGGCTTCACCAAACTCCTGCAGTTTTGAGGACGAGAGGGATGTTACGTGTTGCCGCAGCTCATCGGGCACCGCTCCGAACCTTTGTCGTAGCAGGCCTAGCACAAGGTCGGCCTTTCCACGGGCTTCTCCCATCGCGATGCCGCGTGCTTCGCCGAGCGCGATACCCCGCGCCTCTCCCAATGCTTCCCATTCGTTGATGACTTCCATAACAGCCTCGCGTTCTGGCGGGTCGATCGACTTCAGCTCCCGATTGTACACCCCCATCTCTGCGGCACTCAAGCGAAGATAGGAATCCATAAACTCACGGATCAAAGCCTGTTTTGCCCGGTCCAGCTTCAGCGTCACCATCAGCCGCAGGCATTCCAGCTTGACCCGCGGGCGGTCCTCGGTCGCGATCTTCATCTTTGTCATCAGCGCCGCGGCGACCGGGTTCGGCCGACGGACGAAATCCCGCCAGTTCAATTGATTGAGCTGAATCGCGTGATACCGAAACGACAACACCGGCCGGCCGGGGAACGCCACCTCGAACGTGTCGGCCTCCGGCCGCTGGGGCGTATCGAACGTGAACAGTGCGATCGGGTAGACCGGCAGTTTGTGTGATTCGGTCAGCCTCGCAAAGTACCAGAACATCCGTGCCGCAAAGTCTGCCTGCGGCGACGCCTGGACTTCCACATGAATCAGAAAGCACACCCACTCGCCGCGAAAACGGCATTTCACGAGCAGGTCCACCTCATGGCGGTCGCCACCGGCGAGATCGGTGAAGATCTCCTTGTCCAGGAACTCGATGCTGCCGGGTTCTATGTGCGCCAGCAGATCCGCGCAGAACAACTCCAGGAACTCGACGAAATAAGTCTGCAGGAGTTGTTTAAAGAGGCGGTCGTGGTCCACGGGGCGGGAATCTACCGAACGAGAGAACCTGGCGGTAGCTCAAAAGGGGCTCACTTCCCGATCAGCCGCATCACACGGTACGCCCAGACAATCTTCTCGACGTTGAGCCGATGAATGACCAGGCTTCGACGGTCGCCACAGGCGTGGCGACGCGCAACTTCATAACCTTCGTCGAACTGCCTTCGATTGAAGTCGCCGGACTTGCTGGTTCCGTGATGGCGGAACCGCGCCAGCAGCCGATCAAGCACACGCGGCGGGGACTGCTTTGCCATCCGCAACCAGAGGTCGTAATCCATCGTCCAGTGCAATGAGGTGTCGAGCCGGCCGATCTGCTCGCCGAACGATCTCCGCCAAAACACGGCCGGCTGGGGAATGATGTTCTCCCGCAGCAGCGCCGCATAGCTGTACCGCGCCAATCGCCGACGCTTGTACCGTACGATCGATCGGCGGATCGATCGGCCGTCGGCATCGATGACCTCATACCCGCCGACCAGCCATTGCACGCCTGCGTTCGCCTCGAACACTTGCGCGACGGCGGCCAGCGTATCGTCGGCGTACAGGTCATCGGCATTCAGCCATGCGACGACATCGCCGGTCGCCATCGCCAAACCCTTGTTGATCGCGTCCGACTGTCCGGCGTCGGGCTCGCTCGTGTACCGAACGCGGCAATTCCGCCGGGACAACTCCTCCAGCCAGGGGACGCTTCCGTCCGTACTGCCGCCGTCGACCACGATCCACTCGAGATCGAACTGTCCCTTCTGCGACAGGATGCTCTGGCCGGTCGAGGCGAGGTAATCGCGGCGGTTCAGGGTTGGCGTCACGATGGAGATCTTCATCGCGGGCCCTGGGGATTCGGTGCCGGATTCGTAGCCGCCGGTGATGTCGTGGTCGTCGGCCTGGTGGCCAGCGCCTCGGCCGGTACGACGTCATGCAGCGTGAACGGACGACGATCGTCCGGGTTCTTGTTCGGCACGGCCGCGATGGGGACCGGTTCGATCCCCGCCCCCCGCGACTGCAGCCAGACTTCCGTCGGCTGCCGGGCGCTGTCGGACTCCGACTGCTGCGAACGCAACGGCGTCAGAACGAAGACGTTCTGGGTTCGCGGGTCGAGCGCGCTGTACCGATCGGGTTCGATGCAGTACCGGCGGCTCAGGAACGAGAGGATGCGCGCGAACTTATCCGGCACCGCAACCCAGGTCGTTTTCGGATCGCCTACTGAACCGCTCGGCGGCGTGCTGGATTCGATCATCTTCGCCACGTCGTACACCGACGCGTATCGACCCTCCTTGTAATAGGTCAGAAACGGCAGCCGGCGATTCTGGATCACGAAGTCCACCGTCGACAGAATATTGCAGATCCCGCCGAGCCCGAACAGAAGCAGGAAGACGTACCGTCCCCTGATCGCCGTGAATCGACTTTCCGCCCAGCGTACGAAGTTCCACCAGGCAAACACCAGCACCGGGACGACGGGCAGGAAGTACCGGTCCAGCGGTTTGGGCACCAGCAGAACCATCGCCAGCGTCGCCAGCACCCACATACCCCAGAGCGGTCGGGTGCGAACGAGCAGTATGCCGGCCAGCAGTACGGTGACCGACAGAATCGCGTTCAGACCCGGCACCACCTGCAACCCGAACGATGCCTTGACCACCGCCCCGTTGAGCACCTCCCAGGCATTTCCGCCAGCTTTGCGTGCGAACTGTACGAGGCTCTCGACGTTGAGGTTGAACAGCTGGTCTTCTTCGGCGTAGCTCGTGCTGACCGACCCGGCACTGTTCTCGCTTCGGGGATCTTTCACATAGAACACCGCGACGGCGGCGACAATCAGTGCCGCAACCACCAGGTGTCCCCACCTCGCCTTCCCGCGCACCAGCGACCAGATCGCGCTGAGCACGGCGGCCAGGACGAGCGCCAGCATCGACGGGCGGGTGGAAATCGCGATCGCCAGCCCTGCGAGCATCAGCACGCCATCCAGCCAGATCGCCCGCCCTGCGACGCGCGATTCTTCGCCGGTCTTCCCCGATCGCCGATGGAAGATCGCCTCGTACCCGACGAAGAATGCCATTACGCCGAACAGGAACGGCAGATCCGTCAGTAGCTCGAACGTGTATCGGTAGAACACCCTGCTGATGGCGACGCCGAAGGTCATCAGCACGGCGGTCGGGCGTCCGGCGTGGAGGAAGAACAACCGATACACCAGCGCGAGGGTTGCCAATCCCATCAGCCACAAAACGACCAGGTGCGGCACCAAGCTGCCGGTGCCGAAGACTTTGAAGATTGCGGCAAAGAGCATCGGCACGCCTGGATAGGCCAGGCGATGGTCTTTTCCGTGGAAGGTGTAACCCTGCCCTTCGACCAAGTTCCGCCCGATGGACAGGTAGAGGGCGCTGTCAGGCTCCAGCCGCCACTGGGCATTAAAACCCGCGATGTAGAGAACAAGCGTGAGCGCCAACAGCCAGTACCGGTACCGGTCGGCCATCGACAGGACGCGGTCGGACAATCGTTGACTGTCTGACGCGAGGATGCTGGTTTCTTGGGAGACTGCCTCAGCCCGGGGCGTGGCGGCGGCGGAAGTCGCGGGATCAGTACGGTCCATACGGGGGTGCCGACGATCCAACGCCGCCGGGGCGGTGAGCATATCGCGAGGCGCCTGGAAAGTCTCAGGACCAGCCGTGGTCAAACCGCCTTCATCGCCGCGACAGCAGCTCGGCCGTTGCCGACAACTCACGGGCCAGGCCGGTCACCAGGTCGGGCTTGGTCTGTCCGGGCAGCACCTGCCAGGTGTAGGTTTCGACTTCCAGGTGGGGCGCATAGTCCAGCGAGGCGACGGCGGCGATCGCTTCCTTCAACTGCGGCCGGGTGGTCGCGAGCGGGCCCAGCCGGTCGGCGTCCACCGGCACATGAAAATGCACCCGCCAGGCGGGGGCGGCGAGGAAGTCGGCATCAGGCAGATCGATCAACTGTTCGCACAGGTCGACAAACCGTGCCACCTTTCCGCCCGGCAGGCTCGCCATCGTCTGATGCAGGTACCGCTCTTCGACATAGCGTTTCAGCTCGGCGCGACCTGCGGTATTGGTCGCGGGGTCGTCCAGTTGCAGGGCGCAGCTCAGGTGGATCTTGTTGAGGCGAACGCCCGCCGACTGAAATTGCCGGATCGAGCCGGCGATGTCTTCGAACTCGACCGCCTGGTGGCAGACGTCATAGCAGAGGCCGACGTGCTCGCGAACGGCCGGCTCGGCAGAGAGGCGGTCAGCCTCACGCCAAAGCTGTCGGAAAAACGCGATCGCTTCCTCGGTGGTTTCCAGGACGCAAAACGGCTCGGGTTCGATCGCCAGGCGGATCATTCTGCCCGTACGCCGCTTGAGATCGGCCAGTGAGACGGCGGCGGCGACCAGCATCGTCGCGCATTGCTCCGCGAAGTCCGCCGGGTGAACGAACCCTTTGAAACCGAGCGGCAGCGTGGAGATGCTGCCATCGACACCCGCCGGCAACAGCTCGGCCAGGATCGCCGCACACTGCTCGGTGTAGGTCAGTCGGTCGCGGGTGGACCAATCGGGGAGGTAAACCTTTTCCTTGACGCGGGTCGAATGGAAGTCGCCGAAGGGGAACGCGTTGAGGGTGTGGCACGTCAGTCCGCGCCGGGCGAGTCCGGCGGCGAAGTTTGTTACGCCTTGCGCGGTTGAAAGCAGCTCATCGACGACGGGCTTTGCGAGCCACAGGCCCGCCGCCAGCGGTTTTCCGAACGCCTTGGCGACACCGACCGTGTAGCGGTCCAGTCCTTCCTCGACTTCGGCAACCGTTCGGCCGGGGTGGACGTTGGTGCAGTAACTCAGGGGTAGCGTGCTCAGGGGCATGGTCGGGCCAACTATACGGCCAGAGGCCGCCAAACGCATGACTCCCGCTCGACCCTACTGACACGACCCGGAAAGACTGGCTTCTCAGGCGGCTTCCTTTTTCCGTCCGTCGTTGGCGATCGCGACGGGCAATACCAACCCGGCTATGACCAGAACCACAAACGTGCCGCCGTAAAGCCGTTCGGACAGCTGGTGAGCCTGATTGAACTCGGCTTCCCGGCTGGCGCGTTCGACGCGCAGTTCGTTGATGCGCGGGGCGACGTAGGTCGCCTCGACGACCGCGCCGACCGTTCCGAGGGCAAACAACGCGAACAGCAGGCTCTTGACACCCTTGGCGCCCGGCCGAAGTCGCCAGGCAAATGTGAAGATCAGCGCTGCCGCCGCGAGCCCCAACTGCACGCGCTCGAACATTGCAAAGATCGGTGGCGCGGCCAGAGCGAAGTTCCCGTCGGTCCGGGGCGGGAAGGTCCTGGCCAGCGCGATCACCGACAGCGTCACGCCCATCAATCCGCCGGTCCAAATGCCCCAGGTCAGGGTCACCACGATTGAGAAAAGACGGTTCATGCCTCCGATTATAAGCGGCGTTGGCAAAAACGCTGCGGGAAGGGTGGCCGGGCGGTTACACTTCTGGTCCGACCTTGGTTTTGCCTAATGGCCGACCGGTGTCGACGTTTTGTCCTGCAACCGGAGGTCCGATGAATCGCAATTCCTGGAATCGTGGGCTCGCAACGGCACTGCTGCTCGCGCTGGTCCTACCGCACGGTGCCGCCACCGGCGACGCCAAAGAGAATCTGGCCAAACGCATCAAGTGGCAGAACATCGTCCAGTTCTACGGCCAGGAAGACACCAACCTTTTCTCCCTGGCGATCTACGACAGGGACGCCAAAGAGGAAGCGAACTTCCAGTTCAAGGAAATCTGGAAATACGACCGCGACAAGAAGGAATGGGTGAAGATGGACGCGGCACCCAGGGTGGTGAAGGTGCAACTGGCCAGCCAGCGGAACAAAGCCGAGGGTCCGGTTGATGCCCAGATCCTGATCAACCTGCCGATCAAGATTCAGGACGTCGGTCTTTACTACGCCAAGTGGTCGATCGACGACGTCGCCTGCGCGACCTACACATTTCTGGGCACCCGGGCCCGCGACCGCACCGTACCGGGCAAGCCCAAACCCGGCTACAAGGTGGAAGACGTGCCGGTCAGCATCGACAAGTCGGAGCTTCAGATCATTCCCGACCCGTCCTACTTCACGGGTGAAGGCTCGCTGCCCCTGCCCAAGAAGTGAGCGACCGTCCTCGTTCACAAGTATCGCCGGGGTACAATCCGCCCGACGTGAAGGAGCAAACCGATCAACCGGCTGGCCACTCAACGTCCGCCTGGGCGTTGCAGTGGGTCGCGTTCCTGTTGAAGAACGTCTTCGGCTGGGCCCTGATCGTGGCGTCGTTCATCATCGGGCCGGCCATTCCCGGGCCCGGCGGGATTCCAGTCTTCATCGTCGGATTCGCGCTGATCACCTTCCCCGGCAAACGGAAGCTGACGGCCCGCGTGCTGCGCGGCAGGCCGGTCGATGCCCGCAGTGCCTCCTATCGAATCGCCGCGACCGCGACGGCGTTTCTGGTGCCGGCGGCGGTGCTCGCGTACATCGAACTGCAATGGAAGTTATGGCGGTACGCCACCAATGAGTTGGCCATCGCTACGTTTGCCTGCTACCTTGCCGTCGCCGGGCTGACGCTGTGGGTGTTCTGGAACGGCCGGCTCCTGAACTGGCTGATCCGCAAGGTGCCGGTAATCCGCCGTCGCGTCCGTCCGTGGATGCGCGACCGCGGCATCGATCTGCTGCCGCCCAGGCGACGACGTCGATTCGTCAACGTCGCCAGGAACTCGACGACGACCGATTTCATGGACGAAACGATCCTTCAACTCGACCAGCGCCACGTCACCCGGATGCAGCATTGGAGCGTCGTCGCCCGCCGCTGGGGCAAGAAGGTTCTCGGGGTGGTGCTGACCATCGGAATCTTCGTCTGGATTCTCAAGCCGATCGTCCTGAACTGGGACAAGGTCAAAGACCGTATCTGGGAGATGAACTGGGGCCGCGTCGCGATCGCCTCGGCGTTATTCGCCGCCTACCTGTTTACCTTTCGCGCCCTGGTCTGGCGGCGGCTGCTGAAGAACTTCGGGCACAAGCTGCCGATCTGGCCGACGGTCCGCATCTGGTCCACCTCCGAACTGGCCCGCTACCTGCCCGGCTCGGTGTGGCAGGTGGTGGGGCGCGTGTACCTGATCAAACCCTACGGCGTCCGCGGCAGCGTCTGCTCAACGAGCCAGGTGATGGAGCTGGCCCTTTACCTGCTGGCGAATCTGATCGTGGCGCTGGGCGCACTGACATTCCTGGGCTGGAAGAGCTTCGAAGGCCGCGAACGGACGATGATGATCGTTGCCGCCGGCCTGGTGCCGTTGCTGTCGCTGGCGCTGCACCCCAAGGTGTTTTACACGCTCGCCGACAAGATCCTGGTCGCCCTCAAGAAGCCGCCGATCCAGAAACGCATGCGTTGGAAGAGCCTGATCGACCTGCTGCTGTGGAACGTGCTCGGCCTGACGGTGCAGGGATTGGCGATCTACCTGGTGGTCGCCGAGTTGCTTCAGTTGCCGATCGCCAAGTGGTGGGTGGTGACGGGCGCGTTCTGCCTGTCCTGGTGTGCCGGGTTCCTGGCGTTCTGGGCGCCGGGCGGGCTGGGCGTTCGCGAAGCGGTCTTTATCGCCGCGATGAGCTTTGCCATTCCCCATGCCGTCCGCAGCGGCCAATTGCAGGACCCCGAACAACGGCAACTGTTCCTGATCTTCCTCAGCGTCCTTCTCCGCATCTGGGCGACCGTCGGCGAATTGCTGCTGACCGGCTTAGCGTATCTGCTCGACTGGAGCGGGGCCAAACGGGGGCGCGGCGAGGTGGCGGGGTAAGGGCAGTGCATCGATACGGGCCCGAACATCGAACGCCGAATAGGACATGCTCCGCACGGCCGTTATTCGACATTCGGCGTCGGACGTTCGATGTTCGGCGTTCGCCCTTTAGGTCATCCGCCAGCGAACACTCTCCGCATTACGATTGACGCTCCTCCACCGCCCCCGTAAATTCCGCGGCGATGCGTTTCCTCTGGGCGGGATTATTCGTTCTTTCCCTGACCTCCGGGGCCTTGGCGCAAGCCAACGGCTACGTTCGTGAATTGGGCTTCGACGGCAACTACCGGCCCGACTGCTGGACGCCGTTGTACGTCCACCTCGAATCCACCATTAGTGAGCCCGCCGAGTACCAGATCCAGATCCATCAGCAGGACCTGGACCAGGACACCGTCGTCTACACGCGCACGATCACCCTCGGCCCGCAGGCCAGGGATAACGTCTGGGTTTACTTTCAACCGCAGCCGACCAACGACGGCCTGCCGGGGGGAACGTCCGCCACGCCGCTGGGCGACGTCCTGAAGGTGCACCTCTACGACAAGGCCGGCAAGAAGCACATCGCCAAACTGCCGATCCAGAGCACCGTTAAAGCGAACAGCCTCGATACCGGCGGTAGCGGCCTGGGCGGAGAGCGTGCGGTCAAGGTCGTGCTCGTCGTCCGCGAAACCGGCAACTACCACGCCCAGGAGTTCGCCAACGCCCATGGCGTCATCGAAGACGTGCTCTTCATCCCCGTACGGCTCGACCAGACCGGCCTGCCCGACCACGCGCTGGGCTACCAGATGGTCGATGCCATCCTCTGGCTCGACGGCAAACTCAACACCATTCGCAACACGCCCTCGTTCGGCGCCTTGCAGCAGTGGATCCGTCAGGGCGGGAACTTCGCGATCTGTCACCAGTCCGACCGCAGTCAGCTCGAAGCGCTGATCGCCGCCGACATGCTGCCGGTGGTGGGCAAGGTCAGCCCTGCGGCGGATGCGGCCTGGGCGATTCAGCTTCGGCAGAAGTCGGACCTCGACCACATCCTCGAGGTGCTTCAGGACACGTCGCTGGCGCTGAAGTTCAACGATGCGGCGTGGAAAGCCGTGATCAAAGCCAGTCCGTCGTTCGAACTGGCGTATGCCCAGGCTCGCCCCGACGCGATGGTGGACGCCTGGATCTCCTGGAACAAGCAAGGCGAAAAGGAAGACAAGACCCCGTTCATCGCCCGCCGGGCCTACGGCATGGGTTCGGTCACCTGGGTGGCGCAGGAGCTGGGCAGCGGCCTGCTCAACGAAGCACCCGACCCCACCGACATTCCCCCGCCGATCGCCGGCACCACCAAACCGTCGCGGCCCCGTCGCACACTGCTGACCAACGGCTGGCCCCGGCTGTGGGACAAGGTCTTCGGCTGGCGCAATCAGACGCGCACCAATGGCGAAATGGAGGACCTCAAGGCGCAGAACCAGGGGCCCGCCCGAGAGGCGATCTACCAGCTTGCCGCCAACCAGTACCCCCGCGGCGGCGGCGTCGATATCGGCAAGGCGATGATCGACCGCGCCACCGAGCACGGCGCCCGCAGCACGGCGTACGTCTTCCTGGTCGTTCTGTTCTTCATCATTTACTGGGTCATCGCCGGCCCCGGGTCGTATCTCTATCTCGCGAACAAAAAGAAGAAGGGCCTGAGCTGGACCGTCTTCGGTGCCAGCGCCCTGGCGGCGACGCTCCTCACAGTCGTCCTGGTCAAGGTCCTGCTTCGCGGCGGGGCCGAGGCGCGGCACGTCACGCTGGTGCGGCTCTCGCCCGACGCCAAGGCCGCCGACGGCTCCCCACGCTTCGCCGCCAGCATGCACACGCGGATGGGGCTTTACATCCCCCGCGACGGCGAACAGACGGTCTCGGTCTCCGATCCCGGCCCCGAGCGGACGGCGTCTGTCTCGCCTTACGCCGTCCACCCCCAGTGGCTGAAGGACGACACTGACGCCGGCTTTACCGACACCGCCAAGTACTTTGTCGATACCGATCCGATCCTGTCGGGAAAGGCCGCTTCTGTCGGCTTCCCGTACCGCAGCACGCTTAAAAAGATCGAAGCCCGCTGGGCAGGATCGATCGCCGAGGGCATCACCGGCAACGCCGCGATGACGCCCGGCGGTATCAGCGGCACGCTGACGAACAAGCTCGGCCGCGATTTGTCCAACGTCTACCTCGCGTTCTCCTCCGGCTGGGTGGATGCCGGCGAGCGACGATCCTCCACCAACGACCTGATCCTGTTCATCCCCAATTGGAAGAACGGCGCGACCATCGACCTTGGCGTCGAAGCGAGCAAGGCCAAGCCGGTCATCGGCATCAATGGCGCATCGCCCGGATCGGGCACGAGCAACGTTTACGACCGCCTGATGCCAGCGACGACTGATGGCTGGAGCAAGTACCTCCTGGGCGACTTCAGCGGTACCTTCGGCGGCGAGGTGTACGACAAGGGTCAGAGCGGCATCCTGCGGACGTTCCCGCTGATGGGCCTGGTCGATCGCGTCGGCCCGTTCCGCCGGGCACAGGGTAACGATGACACCCGCCCGGAGCCGATCCGCCGGGGCGGACGCGAGTTCAATGTGTCGCAACTGGTCGCGTCCGGCCGGCTGATCGTGATGGCCCAGGCGCTGGATGCCCCGGTCCCGCTGCCCATGCAGGTGAACGGCGGCGGGTTCGAAAGCCGCGGCACGACGTACTATCAGGTCAGCCTGCCCCTGGACCGATCCGCCCTGAAACCCGTGCCCCAGACACAGCCGACAAGTCAGCCGACGACGAAAGGAGTAGGCAGTACGCAGTAAGCAGTACGCAGTAAAGATCGGCTTCTCTTCTTTACTGCCTACTGCCTACTGCGTACTGCCTACTGACCATCTATGGCCGTGATGATCAAGACCGTCAATCTCACCAAGCGCTACGGCAGCCTTGTCGCGCTGTCGAACCTGAACCTGGAGATCCACGAAGGGGACTGTTTCGGGTTCATCGGCCCCAACGGCGCGGGCAAGAGCACGACGATCAAGATCCTCGCCACGCTGCTTCAGCCGACGTGGGGCGAGGCGCGGGTGTGCGACTTTGTCGTCGGCTACCAGAGCCGTCAGATCCGCCCGCTGATCGGCTACGTGCCCGACTACTTCGGTGCGTACGAAGACATGGTCGTTCAGGAGTACCTGGAGTTCTTCGCCGCCGCGTACAACATCAACGGCGTCGAGCGGAACAAGGTCGTCGAGCAGGTACTGGAACTCACCGACCTCGGCTACAAGCGCGACGCCCCGGTTGACGGCCTGAGCCGCGGCATGAAGCAGCGGCTGAGCATCGCCCGCGTGCTGCTGCACGACCCCAAGGTCCTGCTGCTGGACGAACCGGCCGGCAATCTTGACCCGCGTGCCCGTATCGAGATGCGCGAGCTGCTCAAAGAGCTGCAGCGCATGGGCAAGACGATCCTCATCAGTTCGCACATCCTGCCCGAATTGCAGGATCTGTGTAACACGGTGGGCATCATCGAGCAGGGCGAACTCATCTATTCCGGCCCCTGGACCGACATCGTCCGAAAAGCCCGCGGCGGCATGATCCTGCACGTCGGTGTCCCCGACGACCAGCAAGTCAAAGCTGCCAGCCTGCTGAGCGAAGACCCGAACGTCGAGAGCGTCAACCCGCTGGACACGTACATGGAAGTCGCGCTCAAAGACGGCGTGACGGATTACTCGTTCGTGCCGGAAAAGCTGCTGGCCAATGGGATGAAGCTGCGGCTGCTCAAGGAAGAAGAGGTGAACCTGGAGACGGCGTTTATGAGGTTGACGAAAGGGATGGTGCAGTAGTGGAGTCAGTTTCAGATCTGAAATCTGAAATCTGAGATTTGAGATCTGAGATTTGAGATCTGAAAGGCTGCCGCGCGCTCGTTCCTTCGCTCCTGCTTTCGATATCTGCAACGCACCGATTGGAGCCACCACTATGACCTACGAGCGCTTCGAAGATACGCCCGCCTGGCAGGCGGCGATCACTTTGGCCCACAGGGTCTTCGATCTGGTGGACGACCTCGCGTTCATGGGACAAGGCGACTTGAGAAATCAGCTTCAGCGATCGTCGTTGTCGATCTCGAACAACATCGCCGAAGGGTTTGAACGAGGATCGACGAATGAGTTGATCCAATACCTGTACATCGCCAAAGGCTCAGCGGGCGAGACGCGCTCGGGCCTTCGATTCGCAGAAGGCAGGCCGAAGATGCGACACCTTCACTCCGATATTTCGGCGACGATTCAGTTGTCAGAGTCGGTCGCGCGTCAGCTTCGTGGTTGGGCGAACAGCCTTCAGAACTCGGACATCGCCGGCCAGCGCCGAATGACCGAGCAGTCCCAGGCGGAGTATCGTCAGAAGGAGCGGACCGCGAAGTTTATGGAGAAGTTGAACGACATTCGCAATGGAAGGAGTTCGGCGTCGGCGTCGGAGACATGAAGTCTTGAAGCGCGAGTTGAGTGCCTGAACTCTGCGATCTGCGAGATCATGCATTTGAAATAGTTGAGATCTGAAGTTTGCGGTTTGAAATTTCAGATTTGAGATTCGAAGTCTGACATCTGAACGCTTCTACCTGTCAGATTCTCCAGTTCTTCCCGCGCGGCATTCGAGTTTCATTCGCCATTCGAGTTTCGTCATTCGTCATTGATAAGTCCCATGCTCGGCATCCACCACTATCTCTGGCGACTCATCCCCGCCAACCCCATCCTCCTCCGGGTCGTCGATTCCGGCGGGAAGCGGCGGCGCGATCTGTTTATCCGCTGCGCCTACCTCGGCCTGCTGGTCGCATTTGTCGTCATCTCGCTCGTCAGTGCTTCCGGCACTGGCGGGTCGGGCAGCCTGTCTTCGCTCGCCAAGACCTCCGCCAGCTTGTTCCAGAGCATGAGCTACCTGCAGCTCGGGCTGGTGGCGCTGCTGGCACCGGTGTTTACCGCCGGGGCGATTACCCAGGAAAAGGACAGCCAGACGTATGACATCCTGCTCGCCACGCCACTGACCAACGGGCAGATCGTGCTCGGTTCACTCCTGAGCCGGCTGTTTTTTATCATCGCCCTGCTCGTCAGCGGCATACCGGTTTTCTCGATCACGCAGATCTTCGGCGGCGTCG
Source organism: Humisphaera borealis (assembly GCF_015169395.1). Taxonomy (GTDB): domain Bacteria; phylum Planctomycetota; class Phycisphaerae; order Tepidisphaerales; family Tepidisphaeraceae; genus Humisphaera; species Humisphaera borealis. The sequence continues at coordinate 3,683,866 of NZ_CP063458.1, read as the reverse complement.
CGATCAAGAGCATCGTTCTCTCGTTCCTGCTGGCGGCGGGGACGGCGTTTGCCACGGGGGCGCTCGCGATGGCGATCGCCACCTTCAAGGTCGGCACCCGCCGGACGATTTTCAGCTTCTACCTGTTCATCGTCGTCTACATGGCCGGCGGAATCGTGCTGGATACGTTCCCGCAGTTCCAGGTCAGGGGCCGTACCGTCACGCAGGGCATTGAATCGCACATCAGCTACTTCACGGCGTTCAACCCGTTCCTGGCGCTGCGGGTGATCTTCAAAGACCCCACCTACGCCCCGCCGAACTTCGAAGACCTGCCGGCCGCCCAGCAGTCCTGGCCGGTGGGTTACATGCTGAGCAACCCGACCGGGTTTTACATCAGCTTCATGTTCCTGTTCAGCTTCGTGCTGGTGTTGCCGTCGATCGCGCTGCTTCGACGGATGGCGCAAAGCTCGACCAATTTGCGGTCGCAGATCCTGCAGAAGCTGAAGCTGTCCAAAGGCGACCGCAACCGCAAGCCGCGAACCGTCTGGACCAACCCGATCGCGTGGCGCGAAGCCCGCACCAAGGCGTCGGCCGCCCGGGCGACCGTGCTGCGGTACAGCTTTATCCTCATCGGCCTCGGGGCGGCGGTGTACCTGGTCATCGCGTACGCCAATACGTCGGCGCCGGTGAATGCCATCGTCCGCGGCAGTTACGACGAACGGCTGGAGCAGATCACCCTCCCGGCGCTCGACGGCAAGGGCTCGCCGAAGACATTGAACGTCATTCCCGGCGGGACGAAGGTGGTCCTGCCAACGGACAATCCGGACGACGAACCTGAAGAAGTCGACCTTCGGCGGATGCAGGGGACGATGGAAGTCGTGAGCTACACGACCTTCGCCGAAGCGCCGCCGACGCAGAACTCGTTCGTCAAAGGGCAGATGGGCCGGCGCGACCCGTCGCGGTTCCTTAACACGCTCGTGGTCCGCCCGCCGGCCCGCGGGCTGGACGCCGGCCTGGCCCGCAAGTACCTGCTCGGGCTGTGCGCGGTGGAGTTCGCGGTCATCCTTCTGATCGTCACCAACGCCGCCGCCAGTACGGTCACCCGCGAAAAGGAAGACGGCACGCTCGACCTGCTGCTGAGCAGTCCGATCACCAGCCGGTATTACATCTGGGGCAAGCTCCGCGGGCTCGTCAGTTTCGTCATGCCGCTTGTCGCGGTGCCGGTGGTCAGTGCGGGCCTGTTCGTCGTGTACGACATTTTCCAGCAGATCACCGGGACCAGTGGCGAACTGTTCCAATGGCTCGTTTTCCCCGAGGCGGTGCTGCTGCTGCCGGGCATGCTGATCATCATCTGCGCCTTCGCGGCGATCCTGGGTATGCAGATGTCGCTCCGCTGTCGCACGACGGTCGCGGCGGTGATGAGCAGTGTCGGCATCGTGGTCGGCATCTGCGCCGGCATGGGTTGGTGCGGCTACAGCTTCCTGGATTCGAGCCAGAACCAGATGGCGTTGATCGTCGGCAGTTTCAGCCCATTCACGCTGATGCAGATGTTGATCGACCCCTACGCCAGCGGGCGCAACTACCGCGGGATTTCCGCCAGCGCCCTGTGGACCGCACGGTCCATCGTCACCGTGACCACACTCGTCGCGGTCGGCATTTACGTCGCGATCGTCTGGCAGATGTACACGGGCATGGTGAAGGGGTTCGACATGACAATCCGCAAGCAAAGCCGGTAACGGCGAACCGAGGAAGCCGGCTTGATGCGAGTCAAATCGCTCCGGCAGGTCGATTTCAACACGAAGGGCACGAAGTCACGAAGGGCACAAAGTCACTCAGCGCGGCCCGGCCGCAACCAAAGACAGAGGAAGCCACGGAGGCACTGAAAGCATTCGACGCATGCTCTGCTTCAAAAAACGGTCCTCCTGGGTTCTCGATGGATGCGATAACCGAGTGAGACAATCCGAAGCCTCGAAGAGGCGGCAGAGCCATAGCCCAGGGTGGAGGTCGGTACGCCGACCGCAACCCTGGGTTGATCGACCGATCCGCCTTAAGCCCTGAAGGGGCGACAGAGCTCGCGACGTCGGCACGGCGACGGCTCTTTCGCCCCTTCAGGGCTCAACCTCTTGTGAGCCGCAAACCCAGGGCTCGTCCGGCTGAGCCGGCCAGCGCCCTGGGCTATGGCCCTGCCGCCTCTTCGAGGCTCAAGGACTTAATCACAAAATATGCGATACGCCCGTGCGGCGACAAAGCGCGGATTCTGCTTGCATTAGCCTGCCTTAAACCTAACATATATAGAACAAATTGGCGGCTCGTCGCCGGCCTTCCTGGCTGGTGCTGCGCTCGTGCCTTTGGCCCGGCGGGTGTGATCCGCGGCGGTCTGAAGGTCGACTCGCGTTCGCAGATCGAGTGGCCGGGCACGCTCTCGGTGCGCCTATGCGTCGGCGACACGGAGCGGCTGGACTGTTCCCCGCCGCCTCGGGTTCGTTCGGCTGTCCGATCTCGGGTTCGTTCGGCGAATTTCACGCCGGTGTCTGAGGTACTCCGAAGACCCGGATGACCGGCCGCGACGCGCCGGTGAACGTCCCTTGTATAGCGTCTCGGGTTCGTTCGGCCGTCACCGCTTGCTGATTCGGTGTTCGATGTTGGGTGTTCGATGTTCGATGTTCGACGTTCGACGTTCGCCTTCATCCTCCGGTTCGTTCGGCCAAACGAGGACGCATGGGAGCGCGACTCCGCCACAACCCCCTCCCTAACCCTCCCCCGGCGTACCGGAGGAGGAGACCGGAGACGATCTCGGGTTCGTTCGGCGATGTCAGCGAAGCCGAGCTCGGGTTCGTTCGGCAGTCCGCGCACGGCGATTCGGTGTTCGATGTTGGGTGTTCGATGTTCGATGTTCTCGTTCATCGTCGGGTTCGTTCGGCCGTTTCTCCTCGGGTTCGTTCGGCGGCGGGGCATGAGATGCGCGAGGTGAAACCTCCCGAAGTCCCGCCGTCTCCCTACTCGGTTGGCAACACGATAGACTTCCGCCATGGCAGCCTCCAACGGATCGACACACTCGGCCTTCTGGCAGAACGCCCACCACTACTTCGATCGTGTCTACGGCACGATGGGCCTCGACCCCATCTGGCGGGACTACCTGACCCACCCCAAGCGGGTGATGACGGTCTCGTGTCCGATCCGGCTCGACAACGGAACCATCCAGACCTTTACCGGCTTTCGCGCCCAGCACAACAACGCACTCGGCCCGTTCAAGGGGGGCATCCGCTTCGACATGGGCGTCAACATCGACGAAGTCATGGCGCTGGCAATGATCCAGACCTGGAAGAACGCGCTGGTCGGTCTGCCCTACGGCGGGGCGAAGGGGGGCATTATCTGCGACCCCAAGAAGCTGTCGCTCGGCGAGAAGGAACGCCTCACCCGCCGGTATACCGCCGAGATGCTGCCAATCATCGGCCCGCACCACGACATCCCCGCACCCGACGCCGGCACCGACGCCCAGGTGATGGCGTGGTTCCTCGATACCTATAGCATGATGGTCGGCTACCAGGCGCTGGGCGTGGTGACGGGCAAGCCGGTGGCGATCGGCGGATCGGTCGGCCGCGAAGACGCCACCGGGCGTGGCGTGATGAACATCCTCCGCAAGTTCCTGGCGACGCAGAACAAGACATTGGCCGACGTGAAGGTCGCGGTGCAGGGGTTCGGCAATGTCGGCTTCCACGCCGCCCGATTGCTGGCCGAGCGCGGGGCGACGGTGGTCGCGGTCACCGAGCGGTCGAGCGGTATCTACGACGACACGGGGATCGAGGTCGAAGCCGCCCACAACTACTACCGCGAGAACGGCACCCTCGCCGGCTTCGCCGACTGCGACGAAATCAGCAACGAGGAACTGCTGACCTGCGACTGCGACGTGCTGGTTCCCGCGGCGATGGAGAACACGCTGACCGAAGACGTCGCCCCGCACGTGCGGGCGAGGGTGGTTGTCGAGGGTGCCAACGGCCCGACCACGCCAAAGGCCGACGAGATCCTTCAGGACAACGGCATCACCGTGCTGCCCGACATCCTGGCCAACGCCGGCGGTGTGACGGTCAGTTACTTCGAATGGGTGCAGGGCTTGGAGAGTTTCTTCTGGGACGGCAAGCGCGTGCAGGACGAGTTGCAGAAGGTGATGGAGAAGGCGTTCGACGAGGTGAACGCCAAGGCGGACCAGGCCGACTGCGACTACCGGACGGCGGCGTACACGATCGCGATCAGCCGGGTCGCCGAGGCGTGCCGGTTACGGGGATTATTTCCGTAGGGGCACACAAGCGACAGCGAAAACGCCCACCGCGTCGCGGTGGGACCCACGGCAACGCCGTGGGCGATTGCGGAAGCAAGATCGCGAACGGACTAAAGTGCCTTGGTGGCCGCGCCTGCGGGCTCTGTCGCGGGCTGGGTCGACGGGGCGGGGACGGGCTTGACCGGCTGCTGAATGCCCTGACGGAGCTCGAGTTCCGGCGGGACGTAGTTGGCGTCGCCGGGCTTGCCGCCGGTCGACTTGCTCAACTGGTATTCCTCGGCCCGGCTCATGACGGCCAGAAACTCGCTGCCGCTGAAGATCTGGTTGGGGCTGCTGGGCGGATAGATCTCGGCGTGTTCCAGTTCCTTGGTGGCGTAGCGCGGCGACGGGCCGAAGATGCTGTAGACGATGCCGCCGCGGAGCTTCAGTGTCTTGGCGAGTGCGACCGACAGCGTGCCACGGTCGGCGGCCTGCGTGGCCGGCTGATTGAACGACGCCGGCAGCAGTCCCTTTTCCTTCAAGGCTGCGACCCGGGCGGCGTAGTCGGCGGCGGCGTCCTGGCCGTCAATGAAGATCAACAGGGCGTGAAAGGCGTCGTCATTGCTCGTGACCGGCTGCTCGGCGAGCTGATGCCAGAACTCCATCTGCTTCTCCGGCTCCACGCCACCGAGCGTCGGAGCGAGCGGCTTTTCCACGACGGCAGGCGCGCAACCTGTCATCGAAAAGACGGGGAGAACGAAAAATGAAAAACAGGCAATGAAAACTGCAAAACGGACCGGGCGCCGTTGACCGCTTTTCTCATTCTGCATTTTGCATTGCATGTTTTTCATTTTTCATTCTCCGACGATTGGAGCGTTCCAAGGGTCATCGACGACAGCATTCGAGGCAAAAACGGCGACCAGGTCGCAGGCTCTTTGAAATCAGAACGAGAACGTCAGGCCGCCATAGAAAAACTGGCGCGGTTCGTCGTTGGCACCGAACGCCTGGCTGTTGGGGAAGAAGACGCCGTAACGCAGCGCCAGGGTCAGGTCGCTGGTGACCTGCCAGTTGAGATAAAGGTCGGGCTCGACGCCGAGGAAGCGGTGTTCGCCGGACGTCACCTGGTCGATGGGGGCCTCGGCCTGGAGCTTGTTGATGACGAAGAAGTCCACACCGATCTGCATGCGGGAGAAGATCCCGTGGTCGGGCAGCGGTAGGGTAGCCACGCCGAATCGCAGCAGCAGCAGGTTCGAAGGATCGGGTGCCAGCGCCAGGCCGGTGTTGATCAGGCCGAACGCGTTGAAGCCGTGGTCTTCGGTGCCGGAGGCGTTGCCGTTGAACGTGTTGGTGCTGGTGCCGCGGTCCTTGTCGCCGGTGGCGGCGAGGAACTCGAAGCTCAGGCGGGTCTGCCTTCTGTCGTTAAAGAAGTAGTCGAGGCGGATGTCCAGCGCCGCGGCGGCGATCTTGTCTTCGGTCTGCTCGATCGGAAACAGGCCGCCGGCCCCTGATGCCTCGAAGCTGTTGGAGAGCGTGGTGCCGCCTTCATAGGCGAACTCGATACCGTACCGCAGGTTCGGGCCGAGCGCGCCGGTGGAACCGAAGCCGATGTACCACGAGTTGTATTCGTAGTCGGTCTGGATCAGGCCCAGGTCCAACGTGTCCATCTCGTTGTAGTCGCGCTGGATCAGGCCGTACAGGAACGGCTGGTGATCGCCGGCGTTGAGCTTGGCGATCGCCCCGTAGAAGCCCCGGCGGGTGTTGTAGTCGAAGCCGGGGCGGGAGCTGTCGAAATCGACGGTTCGAATGGGCGTGATACCGGCGATGACATCAACGCCTAGCGCACCTTTTTCGAGGGTGACCGTGATGCCGTCGAGCGTGGTGCCGAGCACCAGGCCGTTGGCCCAGTAGGTCAGATCGCGGCCGCCCTTGAAGACGAAGTTGAAGTCCGACGAGGGGTCGGCCCCGAGGACCTTCTTGTTGTAAGCGGCGTTGTAGCGGCGGGTGTCGAAGGAGTAGTAGCCGCGGTCGAGGTCGCCGTCGATCGGCTCATCGCCGCGGCCGTCGAAGCTGTCGCCGTAGTTGAAATCGCGGTAGCCGAAGCGTCCGCGAAGAAACAGCTCCTGGGCGCCGTCGATGTTGAAGCGGACGTATGGAACGACGTCGTATTGACGCAGGCCGTGGTTGGCACCCAGCGCGTCGTCCAGCGACAGGTAACTGAACTGGAGGAAGACGCCGTAGTCGAAGAGAACCCGCTGTCCAGCAGGCACGCCTTCGTTGGCGCGATAGCGGTTGTCGAGCTCGAACTTCTGAAGCTCGTCGATGCGCGCCTGTCGCTGCAGGCTCTCGGCACCGGGGCCGCCGGGCACCGGCTGGGCCGACGCAGGCAACGCAAGGGCGGCAACCGCGATGCCGACGACTAGCAGGGGTTTGCGCATGGCGACCAGAAAATAGTGAACATTCGATGGAGTCATGCCCGATCCGGGAGTGTGAGTGACAGGACTCAGGTGGGCGGTGCCCACCTTCACAGGCGTCGTGGACAGGAAGTTTGTAGCGATTGTGTGGCCCGAGGGCAATCAATCGCGATTGGTATTGACGTCCCAATATCGGTCCCGGCGGTCGATAGCCCTGATCGGGGTATTGCAGAAATCGCCGGCCGCAGGTTAGCTCAGTCGAAATCGGTAGCCCTCACTGGCAGCGTGGTTTACACTCGTTAGAATCCTCCGTCGGGCAGCCTCGCTTTGTGTGTGACCCGTGTAATCCCGTCTTTTCATGTCTATTCAGGTTTTTGCCAATCACGCCCACGTCTTCCCGAGCTCGGTCAATGCCGAGGGGACTATCGATCGGCTTCAAAGGCTGATGGACGTCTGCGGCATCTCGGAACAGGTCTGCTTTGCTCCCTTTGCTCATCAGATCGCCGGACGCGGCATGCACCACAATGAGTGGCTCGCCAACGAGCTGTCGACCCGCAAGCGGATGCACGGGTTCGGCACGGTCGATTTCAGGCACCATGTGGATGCACAGTCGGTGACCGACCAGGTCAAGCGCATTCGCGAACTGGGCCTGGTCGGCATCAAGCTGCACCCCAACGCCCAGGAGTTTGACATCCTCGCCCCCGAGGCGATGGAAGCGTACGCCGCGGCCGAGAAGTACGGGCTGTTCATTACGTTTCATAGTGGGGTGCATGCGTATCGCATTGCCAACTACCACGTGCTGAAGTTCGACGAGGTCGCCGAGAAGTTTCCGAACCTGGCGTTCAGCATGGAACACATGGGCGGGTACAGCTTCTTCGCGGAGTGCCTGGCGGTGATCGTCAATCGCATCCCGTTCCCGCCGGTGCCCGGTAAGCGGTGCATGGTCTACGGCGGGCTGACGAGCGTATTCACGCCGCACTTCTGCCGCTTCTGGTACATGCCCAAGGACCGACTGATCGAAGCCGTGGCGCAGGCGACGCCGGACCAGCTGATCTTCGGTCTCGACTTCCCGTACAACCTGGAAGACAACGTGAAGCAGGGGATCCGGGCGATTAAGGAACTGGGGCTGCCCGAGGCGGATACGCAGAAGATCCTGGGCGGGAATCTGCGCGACGCGCTTCGACTGCGCTGATCGGCGAAACGTCCTGTCATCCACGATTCCTACGCCGCCGCTCGTCGTCCGCGAACGCCTCTCGTTCGAACATGTTGTCGCGGTAAGCGTCTCGCCCCCGGACGGCGGCGACGATCGAGGCGACCACATATGCAGGGAGGAACAGCGGCCCCCAGCGCTCGACCTGCCGGACGTGGACGCGTTCGTGGCTGCGCGTGCGATCGAGTGCGGCCTGATCGCGGCCGAGTACGACGTGACCGAGGGTCATCGCCGAGGCACCGCCGGGGAGTAACGTGCCATGTTCCAGGAAGTACCGTACGCCGCCCCCGTGCAGCTCGAGGACGCCATCAACCCACCGCAATCGGCCACCGATCAGTGCGGCGGGAACGAACAGAAGTCCGACGGCCGTGGTGGGAAGCGCCCAGGCGTAGAGAAGAATCTGGAGAAAAATCGGGCGGCGGTTGCGATACATCTTTGCCCTTGTGTGATGGATTGCCTGCTGTCGACCGGTGGATAACCGCTGGAGGAACGGGCGCGCCGACGATTCGGGCTTCAACAGGCAGTTTGGGCGCATTGTGGAAAAACTGCCAGATGCGCGCGGGAGAGAAGCGCCACAGCGACCTGCCGACGACAGCACACCATCGTCCGGGCCGGTAGGGCGTCATGAAACCCCGCCGGCAAGGACAGACGTCTGAAGTCGCATCGCACAGCTTCTCCACAATTGAGAGGCGTCAAAATGGAGTGTAAGCGTATAACTTACAGGCGATTACAATCCGGAGACCGTATTCATCCACAATGCGCCAGCCCCTACTACTACGACGATGAGTTTGAATAACTTACTTAAAACTACAGAAAGAGGATGCACCGGAAAGAGGCATCTCGGGGATGCGACGACTCGGTCGTCCGCCATCGCAGATTGTGGATGAGTTTGAACTGGCCCGAAGTTTCTCAGCGCGGGCACGGTTCGGTATGATCCGGCGTGAAGGGGTGGCCGCGGAGCGCGGCCGCTCGGAGACGTGACCCGCGGAAAGGCTCAAGTTCAATGAAAGTGATCTGTAACCGAGGCGCGCTGCTCGAAGCGATCTCCGTCGCCGGCAATGCCGTCGCATCGCGAACCCCCAAGCCGGTGCTGCAGTGCCTGAAGGTCACCGCCGCCGACGACAAACTCACCATCGCCGCGACCGACCTGGAGGTCGCGATCCGCTACAGCGATGCCCAGGTGCAGATCGAGCAGCCCGGCGAAACCCTTCTGCCGGCGGACAAGTTCCGCGACATCGTCCGCGAGAGCATCGACGACACGCTCGCGATCGAAGTGGTGGACAACGTTGCCAACATCCGCGGGCAGGATTCGCACTTCAAGATCTTCACGCAGAAGGCGGCCGACTTTCCGCCGGTGCCAGATTTTGAAGGCGAAGCCGACTTCACCATCACCGGCGGTACGCTCAAGCAGCTCATCGGGCAGACGCTGTTTGCCGCGGCGAAGGAAAGCACCCGGTACGCGTTCAACGGGATCCTCGTCGTCGCCAAGGGCAAGAAGGTGAACCTGGTCGCGACCGACGGCCGGCGGCTGGCCTCGGCCAAGGCTGATCTGGTGAGCGACAAGCTGTCCAAGGAAGGCGCGACCGCGATCATCCCCGCCAAGGCGATGACGATGATCGACAAGCTCATCGACGATCCGGAAGAGGCGGTCGGCTTCCAGATTCGCGAGAACCAGGTCATCTTTCACACCAGCAGCGCGACGCTGACGAGCAACCTGGTCGAAGGGCAGTTCCCGCCGTACGAAGACGTCATCCCGAAGGACACCGACAAGAAGATGACGGCGAGCACGGCCGACTTCCTGTCGGCGATTCGCCGGGCCGCGCTGCTGACGACCGAAGAGAGCAAAGGTGTCCGCCTGACGTTCACCAAGAAGGGCCTGGTCCTGCAGAGCCGTAGCCCCGAGAGCGGCGAAGCGACGATCAATTTCCCGTGCAAGTTCGAAGGGACGGACGTCGAGATCGGCTTCAACCCGAGCTTCCTGGTCGACGCGCTGAAGGTGGTCGACACGGACGAGATCACGCTCGAGCTGACCGCCCCGAATCGCCCGGGCCTGGTGCGGGCTGGGGCGGGGTTCACGTATGTGATCATGCCGGTGAATCTGCAGTGATCGTCGCACAGACTGCGAGTCTGTGGCTCTTCATGCCGGAGGCATGAAATGCGGGGATGTAACGATCATGGATTCCACCGATCCACGACTTCAAAACGCCGAGCTCGCCCGCCTTTCGCGGGTGAAGCAGCGCACGCCTTATGACGCCGCGGCGATCGGGCCGGAGCTGATCTCGTTCTTTAAGGTGTCGGTCGAGAAGCGGAACGCCAAGTTCAGCAAGATCGCCGACGTCTGGATGAAGCTGGTGCCACAGGTGCTCGCCGATCACAGCGCGCTGGAGAGCTTCAGCCGCGGCACGCTGGCGGTGGTCGTTGACTCGTCAAGCCACCTCTACGAACTGAAGCAGCTCCTGCTGGCAGGGCTCGAGAAGCAGTTGCTGCTGGCGTGCTCGGCGGCGGGGCTGAAGAAGATCACGCTTAAGCGGGGAAGCTGGTACGAAGAAGGCGGGACGGCGGGCGATCGCAGGGTGAAGTTCTAAGGGTTCGGATCAACGAGAGTAGTGGGAATGGAAAGTCACGACGAGAAGATTCCCATTCACCTCAATTACGCCGCCGGCCCCAACCGTAGGCGACGATGTGACTCTCTGGAGTTTTTCGGCACACACCTGTTGGGTGCCCTGATGGGGCTTTTCGTCTTCGAGCCGATCACGGCGATGTGGTTGTTTGGCCGGCGGGGCGACCAAGGCGTAATGCTATTTGTGTTCGCGTCGGTGATAGTCTCCGCGATCGTGGCATTTGTGCTGTACCAAAGTTTTCTGTGGCATCGTTCGCCGGCGTTGGTGAGGTCTGTTGCCGCTCTTACCGGATTCGCCAATTTTGTACCGGCTTATGTCGTCCTTCTGATGTTCTTTTACGAGTGATCTGCTACATCGGCGACTCGCGAAGAGCAGGCTTCCCATGCGAAATCTATTTCGATATGCGTTGGTTCTCGCACTGATCTCGGGTGGCGTAGCGGAGGCACCGGCTGCCGACAAGCCCAACATCATCTTCATCCTCGCCGACGACATGGGCTACGGCGAACCTAGCTGCTACGGCAACAAGGCGATCAAGACGCCCAACATCGATCGCCTGGCGGCCGAAGGCATTCGCTTCACCGACTTCTACGCCGGCGGGACAGTCTGCAGCCCGAGCCGGGCGACGCTGATGACCGGGCTCCACAACGGCCACGGCTGGATCCGCGCCAACGGCCCGGAAAACCTGCGGCCAACCGATGTCATCATCCCCGAAGTGCTCAAGAAGGTCGGCTACACCAACGGCGTCGTCGGCAAGTGGGGCATCGGCGTGGAAGGCTCCACCGGCCTGCCGCGCAAGAAGGGCTTCGACTACTTCTACGGCTACCTCAACAACTTCCACGCGCACAACCACTACCCGTCGTTCCTCTGGCGGAACGAAGAGAAACACCTGCTTCCCAACGAGCAGCTCGAAGCAGACCCGCGTGGCGGGGGCGTGGCATCGAAGAAAGTCGTCTACTCCACCGACCGCTTCGGCGAAGAAGCCGTCGACTTCATCGCGCGGAGCAAAGACAACCCCTTCTTCCTCTACCTGGCGTTCACTGTGCCGCACGCCAACAACGAAGCGAAGAACAAGGGCATGGAAGTGCCGGACTACGGCATCTACGCCAGCACTGACTGGCCTGATCCGCAAAAGGGCCAGGCCGCGATGGACTCGCGGATGGACATGCACATCGGCAACGTGATGGCGAAGGTGAAGGAACTTGGGATCGACGACAGGACGCTCATTATCTTTACCAGCGACAACGGCCCGCATAAGGAGGGAGGCGGCAATCCCGACTTCCACGATTCCAACGGTCCCGTCCGCGGCACCAAGCGCGATCTGACCGACGGCGGTATCCGCGTTCCCTTCGTCGCGCGCTGGCAGGGAAAGATCGCGCCGGGGCAGGTGAGCAATCACATCGGTTCATCGGTCGACATGATGGCGACACTCGCCGATCTGGCCGGCGCCGAAGCCCCGAAGACCGACGGCATCAGTATCGTCCCCACGCTGCTCGGCAAGCCGAATGAGCAGAAGAAGCACGACTACCTCTACTGGGAGTTCCACGAAGGCGGGTTCGGCCAGGCGGTGCGGTTCGGCGACTGGAAAGCCGTTCGGACTAGCCGCGGGAAGGCCAGGGGTTCGGCGGCAAAGACCGAGCTTTATCAGATCGTGCAGGACATCGGGGAAGAGCGGGACGTGGCCTCGGCCCATCCCGACATCGTCGCCAAAGCCGAGAAGATGATGGCCGAGGCGCATACGCCGTGGGAGGGCGGGAAAGCCAAGGAGTAGGGTGTGCGCAGGTAGGGTTATTGATTACTTCCATACTCCGCATCCCCATCTCCCAACCGACTGCCTCCTTATTCCCCCTTGCGTCCGCCAAGGCGGACCCTACAACTTCGCCATGTTCCTTGCCGCCGCGCCGGTTGAATCTCAGTTGTTTCTGCTGTTCCCACTCGCCAGCAGTTTGATCTATGTCGCCGGAGCGCTATCGCTCAAGCGGGCGAGCCAGGCCGGGGCGGGAATCTGGCGGACGGCGTTCGTCAGCAATGTGACGACAGCGGTGCTGTTTTCGCCGATGGCGCTGTTCCCGATCTTCATGCCTTCCACCGCCGGGCCCATGCCGCTGTGGCAGCCGGCGTTGATCGCGCTCGCGTTTGTCGTCGGTCAGGCGTGCACGATGTACGCACTGAACAAAGGCGACGTGTCGATCGCGACGCCCGTCGTGGGAACGAAGGTGATCTTCGTCGCGTTCTTCGCGACGCTGATTCTGGGGAATCGCCTTGCGTGGCCGGTATGGATGTCCGCGGCGATGAGCGCGCTGGGCATTGGGGTACTCAATCGCGGCGGGTCGGGCGGCAAGAAGAACGTCGGCAGGACGGTGGTCTCGTCGCTCGCGGCGGCGGCGTGCTATGCCATATTCGATGTCATGGTCCGCCGCTGGTCGCCGGCGTGGGGCAGCGGGCGGCTGCTGCCGCTCATGTTCGGCATCGGGGCAGTGTATTCGCTAGCGATGGTCCCCTTTTTCGACGGGCCGTCACTCAGGATCTCACGTGAAGCCGCCGTGCCCCTGCTGGTTGGGTCGGCCCTGATCGCACTGCAATCAATGCTGCTGATCACGACCATCACGATGGTCGATCGAGTGACCGAGATCAACGTGGTCTACAACTCGCGCGGGCTGTGGAGCGTCGTCGCGGTCTGGCTGGTGGGACACTGGTGGGGAAACACCGAGATGTCGGCCGGTGGCTCGAAACTGGCCTGGCGGTTGTGCGGCGCGGGGCTGCTGTTGCTGGCAATCCTGATGTCGGTTTATTCGGCACACATCGAACGGTGGCTGGGCGGCGTTGCCTGATGCCCGGGGGATCGGTCTACCGCTCGCTGACGTCTTTGGGCCGGTAGGCGCGCACCGCCGAGCGGTCCGGCATCTCGTAGTAGGCCAACAGGTCGTCGAGTTCCATCAGTACCCACGGGGTCAGGTGCGATGGTCCGTTCTTGGTAAAGACGATGTTGTCGGCGATGTAGACACAGGAGTGAATCAGCTCATCTTCCGACTTGCCCAGCAGCACCACATCGCCGAAGCGAAAATCCCCTTCGGCGACCTTCACGTAGTCCGTCATGATCGTATGCACGACGAAAGACGTTTCGTTGAGGCGATCGTCCGGCGGATCGTTCCAGAAGTTCATGCTCGACCAGTGGCAGTCGTACAGCGGGTCGAGTGACTTGCCGTCACGTGCGGGGAAGGCGTACAGCCGTTTGCGGGCGAACCGTGTCAGCAGGTGCGAGATATCCAGCGGCATTCCCTGGGGCACACGCTTGAGCGATTCCAGGATCGGCCGAACGTCGCGCAGCCGCTTGCCGAACCCCCAGTAGCTGGTCAACGCGTCGATATCGGTGTCCGGGCGAATGACCAGGTTCACCAGCAGGGTTGAAGTGCGCGAAAGCGCCTTGAGCATCTTGGCCTGCTCGTCCTTCGAATCGATCTGCGCACACGCCGCCTGCACGTCGGAGATAAACACCGTATCGCCGCGCGTATAGAGAAGGCGCTTGAGAATTCCCAGCGTCTTGTCTGACAGCGACGCGGCCTCGAACCATTGGTTGACGAATGCCTGTCGGAATCGGAACGGCTTGGCCTGGTACTGGTTGACGGGATACCGCGACAATTCCAGGTAGAAGTCCGCCCGTACCTTGGGCGGAATAGCCATCACCGCCTCAACATCTGGTTGAACGACCGATGCGCCCAGAGCCGGATCCCACGAGATTGTGGGTGCGATACGGCGAATCAGCGCCGGGTCCATTCCCGAGTCGGCCAACATCCGCTCGACACCGACCGGAGATTGCTGCGGCAAGACCCAGCGGGTTGGTTCCGGCGGAATCAATGCGGCGGCAGCGGATTCCAGCGGCTCGATGACGATCCGCGTCACGCGAAGGTCGCCCCAGGGGCCGGTGCGATCCGAAGACAGTCGCGACGACGGCGCTGTGGCGCCCGGCTTTCCCTTGGATCCCGGAGTCACGCCGGAGGCACGAAAGGTCAGTCCGGCCGCAAAGCTACCGACAACAACAACAGTCAAAACAACAAGATGCGGCCATGTGGGTCGCAAGAATACCTCTCTCAGGTGTCAATCCAGGGTGTAAAACATCCTAACATTCGCGTACCGAGCCCCACCTCAGCAGCGAGAGTAGTACGCGTAGCATAACTCACAGTTCTCAGCACTCAAAAGATTCTTCGGAAAAGAGTTACATCGACATAAGCAATTACGCTGCCCACCCGACAGGAGGTCAGTGGAACTCTTAGCACTCGCAGCATTCGGACCTCATCGAGACGCGGTCGGCCGTTTTCCGGTCGACGCAAAGAAGACGCGAGAGAAGTGATGCTGGGATGCAAAGCCGCAGACGCGGGATATCTCTTTGATCGACAAAGTGCTTTGTTGCAGCAGCTCCTCTGCCCGGACAACCCTCAGCTTTCGCAACAGCTCGGCAGGCCCCATATTGCGACCCCTCTTCATCAGCCGCGTGAGCTGACTGCGGGAAAGACCGACATGCTCGGCGACCGTATCGACGCCGATCGCGTCCGATAAATGGTCGCGCATGAATTGTTCGGCGCGCAGCAGTCGTCGCTGCCCGGCGTCGTCCGACGGGCCGACCGGCTCGCACGAAAGTCCTGCCAGCAGATCCCACACCGCCGACAGCATCCGTGCCGTCCGCTCGGCGCCGGCAAAGCTGCGGGCGTGACGAAGCCGGTCTGCGCCGCCTGCGATTGCCGTCACGCTGCCGCCCAGCGGCACATGGGGCGACAGCTCCCGCACGAAAGCGGCCATCGCATTGTTGCGATCATCCACGAGTCGCAGGTCGATGATCCGCGAACGGGCGCGTGCCATGTCCGAAGGCAGGACCACCCGATGCTTGTGGTCCGGCAGGAGAATGAGGCCCTTTCCCCCTTTGACGTGTACCGCATGGGAGCCGATTTCCATCCCCATGTCCCCTTCGAGCACCCAGATCACCTGGATCTCGTTGTGCGCATGGCGTTCGTGGGGCGACGTGATCTCCAACCCTGCCTCGGCGAGATACGGAATTCCCACTTCCGGTGCGGCAATGGCAAAGCGACCCTTGTACCGGGGGGAATTGATGGGGGTCAGGCTGCTGGACATGCGGTCTGGTGCCATTGTTGGCATGCGTCAAATGGATATCAAATGCTGCAAAGTCAGGATTGCCCCGACGTCGCGCCGAACGATATCCTTTACCGTCCGCCGTTGCGGCGGTGCATCGCGGACGAATCGCGGTCAACTCAGCGTCTTCGGCAGCGTAAGTAACATTGAAGCGGACACTCCCCGATGGGTAGTGGTTGATCAAGGTGGGGTTATCGGCGGCACCCTTTATCAAGCGGCGGAGTCGCCGCATTGCGACACCAGATATCTCCTCACTGAGCGAATGAGAGCGCACGATGGCACGACAGCTAGGGATCAAGTCGCGGTCGCCCGGGAAGTCTTCTGTCGTCGATTCGGCGTTGCGTCGCGGGTTTCTGGTCGCGTTGACGGCGTCGGTCCTGTTGTCGGCCCGCCCGGCGGTGGCCGCCTCGGGCGAGCCGACGCCGGAGCAGGCCAAGTTCTTTGAATCCAAGGTTCGGCCGGTCCTGGTCGAAAGCTGCGTCAAATGTCACGGCGAATCCAAGCAGAAGGGCCGCCTCCGCCTCGATACGCTCGCCGATACGCTTAAGGGAGGAGATACCGGCCCGGCGCTGGTCGCCGGCGATCCTTCCAAGTCGCTGCTCATCAAGGCGATTGGCTACAAGGATCAGGACTTGCAGATGCCGCCGGACGAGGAGTTGTCCGCCGACAAGATCAAGGTGCTGACCGATTGGGTCGCCATGGGTGCCCCCTGGCCGGCAACGGACGCGAAGATCGCAGCGGTCGGCGGCCTGGTGGGAAAGAAGCGGACGATCCGCGATCAGGATCGCCAGTTCTGGTCGTTCCAGCCGGTGAAGGATTCGGCCCCGCCTGCCATCGCCGACGACAACTGGTCGAAGAACGCGATCGACCGTTTTGTACTGGCCAGGCTGCAGTCTGAAGGGCTTTCGCCGGCGAGGGAAGCCGATCGGGTCACGCTCATCCGCCGGGCGACATTCGATCTTTCCGGCCTTCCGCCGACGCCGGCCGAGATCGATGCATTCGTCGCCGACAAGTCGCCTGACGCCTACGAAAAACTGATCGATCGACTCCTCGCCAGCCCGCACTATGGCGAACGATACGGCCGGCATTGGCTGGACGTCGTTCGCTACGCCGAGAGCGACGGCTTCCGTCAGGACGCGTATCGCACCAACGCGTGGATGTACCGCGATTACGTCGTCGCGTCATTGAACGCCGACAAGCCGTACGACCAGTTCGTCAAGGAACAATTGGCCGGCGACGAACTGTTCCCCGATTCGTCCGAAGCCCGCATCGCCACCGGGTACCTGCGGCACGGGATGTACGAATACAACCAGAAGAATGCCGAAGGCCAGTGGTCTGACAGCATTAATGACCTGACTGACGTCACCAGCGACGCGTTCATCGGTCTGTCGATGGGCTGCGCCCGTTGCCACGACCACAAGTTCGACCCGATTCTCCAGACCGACTATTTCCGGCTGCAGGCATTCCTTAAGCCGATCTTGCCCCGCAATGATCTGCCCGCTTCGCCCGGCGTTGACCTCAAGTCGTACAACGCAGAGATGGCCAAGTGGGAAGCGAAGACAAAGAAGCTCCGCGACGAAATTGCCGCCATTGAGGCGCCGGCGCGCAAGTTCATCACCGAGCGGATGATCGGCCGGTTCCCGCCTGAAGTGCAGGCGATGGTCAGCAAGCCTTACGACCAGCAGCTTCCGTACGAGAAGCAGCTCACTTACCTGGTGCAGCGGCAGGTCGACGGCGATCTGCTGAAGCTCGACGACCGCATCAAGGGGGCTGAAAAGGATCGTCTGGTTGCCTTGCGAATCGAGTTGTCGAAGTATGACGACGACCGCCCGAAGGAACTGCCGACGGCGCTTTGCGCCACCGATGTCGGCCCGGTCGCGCCGCCGACGATGATTCCCGGCGACCCGCAAAAGCGACACCTCGATCCGGGTTACCCGGTCGTGCTGGATCACCTGAAGCTCCCGACCCCGGCAATCACCGCGAGCCAGACGTCCACCGGTCGCCGTACCGCGCTGGCGAACTGGATCACCACGCCGACCAACCCGCTGACGACCCGCGTGATTGCCAACCGGATCTGGCAGTGGCATTTCGGCCACGGGCTGGTGCGAACCAGCAGCGACTACGGCACCCTCGGCGAAAAGCCAAGCCATCCTGAACTGCTCGACTACCTGACCGCCCGCTTCATCGAAGGCGGCTGGAGCATGAAGGCGATGCACCGGCTCATCATGACGTCGGCAACGTATCGCCAGGCCGCGCTCCGTGAGGTGCCCGAAATCGCGAAGCTGAAGGATCCTGAGAACCGGCTGCACTGGCGGTTCGACACCCGGCGACTGCAGGCCGAACAGATCCGCGACGCGATGCTGGCTGCGAGCGGCGAGCTCAAACTGGACGTCACGTCCGGCCCGTCGATCGATTACACCGCACCGGCGCGGACGATCCACACGAAGCTGGTCCGCAATGCCCGGGACCCGCTGCTGGAAGTCTTCGATGTCGCCGAGAGTTTCGGGTCGGTCGCGAATCGAAACGTGACGACCACGCCGACGCAGTCGCTGTTGATGGTCAATGGAGACTGGGTGCTCAAGCGAGCGGCGGCGTTCGCGCAGCGGCTGGCAAAGGAATCCCCCTCGGCCGATCCTGCGTCCCGCGCCGAGACTGCCTACAAGATCGCCTTCGGCCGGCTTCCGACCGACGCCGAACGCAAGGCGGTCGTGGCCTTCCTGTCGCAGGAACGAAAGGCACCGGTCGTCGCGGTCGCGACGCCTGCAGCCACGCCTGCCACCAAGCCTTCGTCGCCCGACCACGACCCGATGAACGACATCAACGAAATGCCCATCACGCAGGTCATGCCGCAGACCGGCGGGCAGGCCGTGCTGATGCGCAATGCCAACCCCGTCGACATGCTGAAGATGCCGCGCGACGGCAAGTTGTTCGGCGACGAGTTCACGATCGAAGCCTATGTCCTGCTCGAATCGATCTACGAAAACGCCAATGTCCGGGTGATCGCGAGCCAGTGGAATGGCGTGCAGACTTCGCCGGGCTGGTCGCTGGGCGTCACGAGCGAAAAGTCGAAGCATCAGCCGCGGAACCTGATTCTTCAGGTCATCGGCGCCGAGGCCGAAGGCCGCAAAGGCGGATACGAAGTGATCGCTTCAAATCTTCGGTTGGAACTTCACAAGGTCTACTACGTCGGCGTGACGGTGAAAATGACCGACACCAGCGACAAGGGGATCACCTTCTGGATGAAGGAAGTCGGCGACATGGATGCGCCGCTGCGAACCGCGAAGGTGAAACATACCGTCACCGGACCGATCGCGTCGGCGTCGCCGCTGATGATCGGTGGCCGCGACGACCCTTCGGGCAAGCCGGCCCATGGCTGGGACGGCCTCATTGGCGAAGTCCGCATCGCGACCGCCACGGCCAAGGCTGAAGACATTCTCTGGAACGATGGCGAGCTGAAAGAGATCGTCGGTCACTGGCGTTTTGAAGAGTCGCCGGGCTTCCTGAAAGAAGTCGCCGGCCGTACGCCGGACCTGGTGCGGATGACGAGCAAGGCGGTGAAGTCGAAGACCGAACCCAAGGCGACAACAGTCGCGCCTGCGTCGGCACTGAAGATCGACCCGGCGTTGATCGACCTGTGCCATGTGCTCTTGAACTCCAATGAGTTCCTGTACGTCGATTGATTGCTCCCTCTCCCCGGCCGCCGGGGAGCGGGAATCAGGAGTGAAACCAAGATGTCCAACCTCACCCACAACTTCGGCGTTCCTCACCACGAAACCCCGCGGAGCCGGCGCGAGTTCCTGGCCCGCTCCGGCGGCGGATTTGGCGCGATGGCGGCGGCTTACCTCATGAGCCAGCAGGCCTCCGCCGCCACCAGCGGTGCCGACGACGCCCTGGCCCGCGTAGGCGGCAAGCCCAGCGCGTCTCAGACGATCGCCAACCTCGCCGCCCGTGCCCCGCACTACTTCGGCAAAGCCAAGAACATCATCTTCCTGTTCATGGAAGGCGGCCCGAGCCACATCGACACATTCGACCCCAAGCCGCTGCTCAACAAGCTTCACGGCCAGCAGTTGCCACCAAGCTTTAAGCCGGTCATCACCGCGATGGGTGAATACAACGCCCCCCTGATGCGCAGCCCGCGGCAGTGGAAGCAGTGTGGCAAAAGCGGCATGTGGATGAGCGAGTGGGTTTCGCACATGCACGACCTGGCCGACGACATCTGCGTGGTGCGGTCTTGCGTGTCCGACGGCATCAATCACTCCGGCGGCGTCTGCCAGATGAACACCGGCAGCATCCTGGCCGGCCGCCCCTCGCTGGGGGCTTGGACGACCTACGGCCTGGGCACCGAGAACCAGAATCTGCCCGCGTTCTGCGTGCTGACCGACAGCAACACTTCGGTCGTGAACGGCCCGCGCAACTGGGGCGCGGGCTTCATGCCCGCCGTCTTCCAGGGCACCAAGCTGTCGGCACAGAACGAGGCGATCAGCAATCTGCGGACACCCGGAGCCGTCGGCGACGACCGACAGCGGGCGAAGCTTGCGTTGCTGGCGGATCTCAACAGACAGCACGCCGGCAACCGTCAGGACCTGACCGAGCTCGACGCCCGCATCAAGAGCTACGAGCTGGCGTTCCGTATGCAGGCCGAAGCCCCCGAGGCGGTTGATATTGCCTCGGAATCCGAAGCAACCCGCCGGCTCTACGGTCTGGACGACAAGAAGACCGAAACCTTCGGCCGCATGTGCCTGCTAAGCCGTCGGCTCGTCGAGCGTGGCGTACGGTTCGTTCAGCTTTACAGCGGTGCCGGCAGCAAGTGGGATGCGCACAGCAAGATCGAAAGCAACCACGGCGGCCTCTTCGGGCAGACCGATCTGCCCGTCGCCGGCCTGATCAAAGACCTCAAGAGCCGCGGACTGCTGGACAGCACGCTGGTCATCTGGGGTGGCGAGTTCGGTCGTACACCCATGAGCGAGAAGGGCGACGGTCGCGATCACAACCCGACGGGCTTCACCATGTGGATGGCCGGCGGTGGCGTGATCGGCGGGCGAACCATCGGCAGCACCGACGAAATCGGCCTGCACGCCGTCGAAGACCGGCTGCACGTCCACGACCTGCACGCGACGATCCTGCACCTGATGGGCATGGATCACAGCAAGCTCACGTACTTCCATAAAGGCCGGCCCGAGCGAGCCACGCTCAACGAAGGCGACGCCTACAAGAAGATTGCAATCGCGTAAGCGTTCTTTACACCGGTTCGCACGCCCCTACACTCCGGTACGTGAGCCAAGGGTCCGACCATCGTTCCGTTCTCGATCTTTCCCAGTACCAGGCCGTCCTGCTCGATCTCGACGGCACGGTTTACCACGAGGACCACGCGCTGCCCGGCGCGGTGGAACTTATCCTCCGTCTGCAGAAGATCGGGCAGCCCTATGCCTGCCTGACCAACAGCACGACCAGCCCGCATCAACTGGTTTCGCGGCTGAAGCGGATGGGCGTTGAGGTCGATCCGGCGCACATCTACACCGCCGCCTCCGCCGCGTGCGACTACGTATTGCAGCGATTCCCGCAGGGGCCGCGCGTCCTGAACATCAGCACCAGCGGCGTAGACGAAATGCTTGAGGGCAAAGTGACCTGGGTGAAGGACGACCATTCACCGTGCGATGCGGTGATCTGTGGCGTTCCAGTGAACGTCCACGCGACCGAGGACCGACTGCGGGCGGCGCTGGTCCAGTTGCGGGGTGCCGCCGAGCTGGTCGCTATCTGTGCCGACCGCGTCTACCCGAGCCCGCGCGGGATGGAGTTTGGGGTCGGGGCGTTCACGGCAATGTTCGCTTACGCCGCCAATAAGAAGCCGGTCTACTGCGGCAAGCCGGAGCCGCGTTTCTTCAACGAGTTGTGCCGTCGCCTGGGCGTTAATCCACAGCGGTGTGTATTGATCGGGGATAACCTCGAGAGCGACATCCTGGGGGCCAACGGCGTCGGGATGAAGACGATCCTGACCTTGACCGGCGTCGCGACGCGATCCGACGCGGAACATGCGTCGCCGCAACTCAAGCCTCATGCGGTGATCGAGAGCCTGGCGAGCTTGTAGCCGCCAGTGGTGGTCGGCGTAGGCCCTATTAGCGGCCGCACTTCATCCCACCGACAGCCAGTCGATGTTCGCCCCACTCGCGCCGATCGCCGTAAGCTGAATGTTGTTGCTTCCGGCGACCAGGCTGACCGTCAGGCTGACTGTTCGCCAGGTGGACCAGGAACCCGTCGCGGCGAACGAAAGCCGGCTCCGTACCACCACGCCATTCACGCGCAGTTCCAGCGGCCGATCGCTCGATCCGCCGTTGGCATACCGGAAGGTCAGAGTACGCGTGGCGGCGGTCGAACTGCGGGCACTCCAGCGGACCGAGTCGTTGCTGGCGTTGACGAAGTCGGCGTAACCCGTCCCGGAAAAGCCGGCATTGGCCGACGACCGTGCGGCACCGCTCAGGATCGCCGATTCCGCTTGGTACAGCGTCGTCCCGGGCACCGGTGGCGGCGACGCGCCGGCGGACGGTTCGCCCACCGCCAGCGGCACTACGTTGCGGATGATGAACACGCCGTCCTGGAGGTCGTTGTTGAACGCCTCCTCGTTCCCGATCACGTAGGCGTTGGGCACGATGCTGCCGGTTGCGGTCTTGAGTGGATAGGCGCGGAACATCCGGCGCTTGCTTGCCGGCGAAATGAACGTATTGCGGAAGTCCTCGGTGTAGACCGTGCGGTATGCCTGTGCGGGCCAGGTGGTGTACAGGCCGAAAGCGTCGGCGCCAGGGTCGAAACTGCTCGTCCCCTGCACGCGCGGGTTCAGCGTTTGCACATCGGCCGACGGAACCGTGTAGAGCTGCGTTCGCGAGACCGCGCCGGCGGCGTTGGTGCGGTAGTAGCCGGCGATCGCGCCCGGGTTCGACGCGTTGCTGAAGATGGCGATCGGCGTCAGGCTGACGACGCCGCTGCCGGCCTTGCGGAACATCTGTGCGGCGATCTCATCGTTCGGCGTCCGCGCCGGCAGGTCCAGCGTTGCCTCGGCGGCGTTGGAATCGCCGACCTTCACCGGAATCTGGTAGGTGTCCAGGATCCACTGGAGCGACGGCTCATTGGCACCCTGCAGCCCGCGCGTGCCCAGGCCTCGAAGCGTGATCGTCTGCGCCGGCAGGTTGGACGCGTTGCTGCTGATGATCAGTGTTGCGCCCTTGGGGCCGATCGTCGTCGGCGCGAAGGACACAGGGATCGACAGCGACCCTCCCGGCGCGACGCTGGCCGGCGAAGCCAGCAACCGAAACTGCCCCGGCGACGCACCGCCGAGCGCAAGGCTGCGAATCGTCAGGGTCTGGTCGCCGGTGTTGCGCACGACGACCGACCGAGCGCTGCTGGCAGCGCCGTTGGCGGGGTCGTTGAACACCAGTCGCCCGACATCCGTCGCCAGCTGAGCGGCGAGGAGACATCGCGATTCCAGGATTTCGACGAACTTCGATTGAACAACAGGACGGCGTGGCGAAATCAAAAGCGGCCTTCTACCGGTTAGTGCCGGTCACAAATGAAGGTTGGCAAGTCGGCCCGAGCGTATCGGGAATGACCCGCAGTGCCAGCGAAAAACTCCTGGCAAAGCGAGGAAAATGCAATCTTTCTGATTCGCTCGGCCGGACTTCGCTCGGCAATGGAAAGACAGGCGAATTATTGCGAATCTGCGTACGGGGAATCCCGGCGTCTGCGTCTGCCGGGCGACCGCAATCATCCCCCGGATAGCGCCTGCATTACATAGATCTCTGCATCGTCCGTGACCGCATCGGTCAACTGGTCGCGGTCGCGCACCGTCTCACCGTTTATGAACACAATCATATGTTTGCGGAGCAGGCCCTGGTCATCGAGCACATACGACCGACCGCGCCGCCGGATTACCGGCAAAGACGGCTTCCAGCGCCTCGCGAACCGTTGTCGCGGCGACATTGCCCGGCGGGCAGGCGACGTGTCGCTGAATGTTCTGCGTGAATCGAACAGTCGGCATCTGAGTTCCCTGCAGATGGATGGAATGAACAAGCGTACCTGCTTGCCCGCGGCGGACGTCTTGCGTCTTTTCGACACGGGGAACAAAGCGTCGTCATCCGTGCATCCCCGCGGCTCGCCGGTTTCGGATTCCTGACCGCCGCAACGTAAACTCCGGTGCGTCCCGGAACAATCCGGGAATTTCAGGACGAGCTAGGCGAGCGTGAGGCTGCATGACCAATTGCTTGCGACTTTGGAAGCCCAGCGCCGTTCTGGCATTGGGTCTGGGCGGGCCATCTCTGCTGGCGATTGCGAGTGGGGCAGGGCCCGCTACTTCTCCCGCGCTACCGCCGGCAGAACTCCGCCCGGCGGTTGTCGCACCAGGCCGCGAGGAACGCTACACCGCCTCAGCCATTCCTCTTCGCGCCGGCGCGTGGAATGCGGTCGATCCGACTTCCCCTGACCTCCAGGTTCAGCTGGCCGGCGACGACGGCTCCAGAATTCGCCTGGCGTTTCGACCGATTTCGCGCGCGATGACGCCCAGCGAAAAGCCCGATCCCCAGGGTCCCACGATCGCTCCTTGGGTGCTGCGGCCCGGGCGGTATGCCATCACAACGACCGTTGGTGCGGCAAACAGTTCGTTCGGCGTTGAGCTGCATTCGTCGATCCGCCGAAGCAGCTTCCAGATCATCGACGCCGGTTTCGATGGCTCTGCCCTCGAGTTGTCGCCGCGGGGACAGGACGGCCTGGGTTTCAACGTGCTGCTTCCGCAGGCGGACCGCCCGAACGTTTCGGCGGCGTGGTCGAAGGCGGCCGAGCCGCTGATCGTCGCCACGCCCCCCGGCGACGCCGCGCTCCCGGGCTTGTGGCTACCGCCGATCACCGATCCGTTGCGGCGGGCGAAGGGAGTTTCCGACAGCAGCTCGGAAGCGAGTTCCGCCGCCTGGTTCGCGCCTTCATTCGAGTTCGAGCTGAGCTACGCCCGCGACCGCGACCGCGATCGCCCGGCAGTCGTCCTGGCGCGCACGTCGCCGCGCGACCCCGTCGCATGGCAGTTGGAACGAAACCTCGCATTCGTCGCCGGTCAGCATGCCGTAGCAGCCGGCCCCCTCGCTGGATCGGCGCCCGCCGACGAACCGGCCGCTTCACCCCGATTGATGGAGGCGGTGACCGCGGCCAACAAGCTCGCCGCGCGGCTGGGAACGGTCTTCACGGCAATGCCGGCCACGCGCTGTAACGTCGCACTGCTTGTTTCACCGTCGCCCGGCGACCCCGGCGAACACCACCGTGCCCTGATCGCCTGGATCGCGGGACAGACCATCCACCAGCCGATGGACATCCTTACGCCGGCCGACGTGATCGACGGCACGTTGGCACGGCACTACCGCGCGGCGGTGGTGGTGTCGGCCGATCCTGCGGACTCGGCGCTTGCCGGAACGCTGGGTCGCTACGCTGAATCGGGTGGCGTGGTGCTTTTGCCGGACGATATCGCCGCCGACATCCCCGGCGCGACCAGGCTCGGCACGGCGATCGACACCGCGCACTTCGCCGCGATCGACAAGCTCCTCACCGACGGAAAGTCGGCCGACGCCATCCGCCTGCGCAGGCCCGCGGCGCTCCTTCGTGCCGCCGAGCCGCTGGCGCGGGCGATGAAAACAAAGCTCGAAGTGGCAGGCGTTCGACCGGCGATGGAGTGCGACCAGCCGACGGTGCTGGTCACCCGGCACGCCTACGGCGACGTCGAGTACTTCTTCGTCGTGAATGCCACGCCGGACGATGCCGCCGGCAGTGAGCCGCTGGCGGCGAAGGCATCGCGGGCCACGCTGAGCCTGCCGCTGGCCGGCGGGCCGGTGTACGACGCGATCAGCGGGCAGCCGGCGGGATTCAAGTCGGACGGCGTGCGCGTCGCCGCGACTCTTCGCCTCGGTGCCGGTCAGCTCCGCGCCTTCGCCCGCACCGCCAGGCCGATCGGCGGGGTGCAGGTGTCGTCGCCACAGGTCGTCAGCCACTACCAGGGCCCGCTGCCGATCCGCCTGGAGCTGGGCGCGTCGGTCGCCGATACCGACGGCCGAACGCTCAACGGTGCCATCCCGCTCCGCGTCCGTGTGATCGATTCCCTCGGCGTTGTGCGATACGACCTTTGGCGATCCACCGAGCGCGGAATGCTTCGGTTGGACCTTCCGCTGGCCGTCAATGATCCCGCTGGCCGCTGGACTGTCAGCGTGCAGGAACTGCTGTCGATGACGGCGGGGCAGTCCGCGTTCGACTACCGCCCGCCAACGCAGACGGGCGTCATCGCCGAACTCTCGACCGGTTTCGACCTGCCCGGCGGCCGGCCCAGGCGCGAACGGCCGGCATCAACCAGTATCGCCCCGGCGAGCAAGGCGACCCGCCCCGGCGAAGCGACCCTGCTCTGGCGGGCGTCGATGCCCGATCGCGTGGTGTCGTTGCAGGAAGTGCAGCAGAAGCTGACCGTCTTCTCGCACGACGGCACCGCAACGCAGATCGACCCCGGCGGCAAAGTGCTGTCGCAGGACCCCGCGCCGGTCATCGCCTCGCCCCGGCCGTCTGAGCCGCTGCCCAAAACCGTGGCAGACCACGTACTGAAGGACCGCCGGATCAAGCGCAGCGCCACCGAAGCCGGCCTGACGGCGGTCTGCTACTGGGGCGGTATGGTGCAGATCTTCGGCCCCGACGGCGCCGCGCGGACCGAGCAGGTCATGCCATCGGGCGTTGCCGATTTGCTGTGGCTGGATGGGAAGCTGATCGTCGGGCTGTCGGACGGAGAAGTGGTGGCGCTGAAGGCGGGGGAGTGATGAAAAACGACCCAACACCTGAAAGGGGAAACAGTCCGCCGCTCCGACTGGACTATGCGACGCGTCGGGTGTTGCGAAAGCCCGATCGTCTTTGTTTGTACATTCGATGTGCCGCCGTGCTTGTCGCGACAGGTGCAGTCCTTGTTGCGGTCAATAGCGAGGGCGCCATGGGGGGCGGATCCAATTCAGTGGAGCGGAAGGGGAGCGCCACTGTGATCGTCATCGCGACCATCGTCTGGCTAGCTGCCGGCGCTCGGGCACGCCACTTGTGTTCATTAACGCGTCATTCCCGTTCCGACGCCACCGACTTCACCCGCCCGCCTTCGAAGAAGACGTGAAACGAGTGGTCTTTGTCGTCGCGGTGGTTGAAGGAGAAGACGAACTGCTGGCCGCCGTGATCGTCGAGCCAGATGCGATCTAGGGGCGTGAGGTGTTCGAAGTCGGCCAGCTCGCCGACGGCGGGCCACTTCAGCTGGGGTTTACTCAGGCGGACGCGCTGGTACTCCTGGTGAACGGCTTTCAAGGCGGTGCCGAGGACGGTCGGGTACTGCTCGGCCAGGCTGAGAAACAACCCTTCCTGCTCCGGTGTCGGGCCGGAAACGCCTGCGCTGATGTGCAGATTCACGGGCTTGCGGCTTTGCGACATCGCCACCCGTGCCTGCCAGAATTTCCCGTTCCGCACGGACTTCAACTTCCCGAACGTGCGATGACGCATCGAGCGCGAGGCAAACGGCCAAACAGACAGCATAACGGTCCTTCGGGGAATCACGGCGACGCGCGGCGACGGCGGGTTCAATCGCCGGGGACACATCCATCTACTCAAACCCCACCCCGTCGTTGAGGCAAGCGGACTCATCGCTGCCGCCGCGTGAGTTCGTCACGATGCCGTTAAATCATTGACATCCCCGCTGCCCGACACTCCAATTCCCGGCGCATGGAAGGGTGGACCACGCAACGCGTCCTGCAACTGGCCCCCGACCCGGCCAGCGCCAAGGCCGGCCAGGGATTGGCGTCGCCCCGCAAATGGGTGACGTCCGGTGCCGATGCGCAAGCCGTCTGGGGCGAGTGCCAGGGGAGCGGGTCCAAGCCTTATCAAACCCAGGTCGACCTTTCCGAACCCGCGTTCAAGTGTTCCTGCCCGAGTCGAAAGTTCCCGTGCAAGCACGGCCTTGGTTTGATGCTGCTCTACGCCGGCGATCAGGTCGCCGCCGCGACAGAGAAGCCCGCGTGGGTGACCGAGTGGCTCGCCACCCGATCCGAGCGCGCCGAGAAAGCCAAGGCCAAGGCCGAAGCGCCCCCCAAACCGGTCGACGAAGCTGCGCAGGCCAAACGCCGCGAGAAACGACTGGAGCGCGTCGCCGAGGGCTTGGCGTCGCTACGGCTCTGGATTCACGACCTGGTGCGCAACGGCATCGCGACCGCGCCCAGCCGTGGCTATGCTTTCTTCGACGAGCCCGCCCGCCGGATGATCGACGCCCAGGCGACCGGCGCTTCGGGCCGCATTCAATCGCTCGGCACGATCGCGTCGTCCGGCGCGGGGTGGGAAAAGCCGTTCGTCGAAGAGCTCGCCTCGCTCGAACTGCTCATCCGCGCCTACGAACGCGCCGACCAGCTCCCCGAGCCCACCCGACAGGACATCTTTGCCACGCTCGGCTTGCCGATCTCGCAGGATGATGTGCTGGCATTGCCTCCGGTGAAGGACCGCTGGCAGGTCATCTCGCAGGAAGTGACGCAGGAGGATCGGCTGCGCGTGTCGCGCACCTGGCTGTTCGGCGTCGCCTCGCGCAGGCCGGCGCTGGTGCTGGCATTTGCCCATGGCAGCGCACCTTTCACAATGCCGCTGGTCGCCGGCTTCAGCATCGAAGGGGAACTCTGTTATTTCCCCGGCAACGGCGTACGGGCGGCGATCAAGACGCGTGGCGACATGACCGCCATCCCATCTCTCGACGGCTTTGACAAGCTTGATTCACTCTGTGATGCGATCTCGCTCCTTCGCGCTCAGCAGCCCTGGCTGGGCGAGGTCGTTCTCCCTCTGCGACAAGTCGTCCCGGCGAGAACCGGCAACGGCTGGTCGCTCATCGACTCAGACCGTCGAACCCTCCCCGCCGTCCTGACCGATTCGGCCGGCTGGACGCTGCTGGCAATGTCCGGCGGAGCGCCGGTTGATGTGGCCGCCGGCTTCGACGGCAGCCGATTGCGCCCGCAAGCGGTCATGCAAGGCGGTGAGTTCCGGGCTCTGGTCGTACAAGGTGAATCCGTGTCGGGGGAGGCCGCCGCATGATCGTCGATGAACTGGTCAAGACGGCGCTGATCGGCACCGCCCGCGGCACGGCAATGCCCGAGGCGACCGGCCCGCTGGCCGAAGCGATCACTTCGGTGAATACAACGGCAGCGACGCCCGAAGCGAAGTTGCTGTCCGCGGTTGCGATCGCGGCAAGGTATGAATCGTGCGGCCGGTCGCCGGCAGCGGTCGAAGCGCTTCCCCCATCCGCCCCGCCGGACGCGCTTCCGGCTTGCTCGCGCCGCGTCGGGGAACTGCTCGACCGCATCCTGGCGATGACCAACACGCCCGCCAAGCAGCAGTTGCTGGACGAATGGCTGACGGCAGCCGCGACCGCGAAACAGCGCGTGCCGCACGCTTTGCTGCCGTCATTGCTCGATTACGCCGCATCGTACCGCCCCCTGCGCGACAAGATCGTCGCCGCCGGCGACGCCCGCGCCGGCTGGCTGATGGCGATGAACCCGCGCTGGCAGGTCGCCGTCGGCGAATCCGAAGACTTCGCCGCGATCTGGGGCACCGGCAGCAAAGAGCAACGCATCTCGGCCCTTCGGCGGCTCCGCGCCGTCGACCCGGCCAGGGCGATCGACCTCATCAAAGGCACCTGGAAGGAAGACGGCGCCGACGAGCGGGCCGCGTTCGTCGAAACGCTGGCGGTCGGCCTGACGGCCGCCGACGAGCTGTTCCTGGAATCGACCCTGGACGACAAGAGCAAGCAGGTCCGCGCCGCCACGACCGAATTGCTGTCCCGACTGCCGACGTCGGCGTTCGTTCAACGCATGGCCGAACGCGGGGCCGCAATACTGACATTCGCCAAAGGCTCCAAGACCGGGAACATCGATGTCAACTTGCCGGCTGCGTTTGATCCGGCATGGCAGCGAGACGGCGTAAATGAGAAGGCCGTTCAGGGCACCGGCATGAAGCAATGGTGGGCACAGCAGATTCTATCGGCGGTTCCACCGACGCACTGGTCATCGCTCTGGAAGGAAGAGCCATCGGCGTGCGTCATCGGACTATCGAAAGACTTTGCCGGCGTCGTCACCGCCGCATGGACCGACGCCGCTAAACGTAACCCGGACGCCGCGTGGATCCGTGCGCTGGTCCTGCACCCGGTTGCAAAGCGGTCGCCGCAATTCGACCTGCTGAACGCGCTTGCGCCGACGGATCGGCAGATGATCGTGGCCGAGTATTTTTCGACAGCACAGCCGTCGATCGAGCTGACCTCGCAACTGCTGCAGCAGTCGCAATTCTCGTTCGATGTCGCCAATGCCAAAGCGATCGCCGGGCAGATCGACCGGCACGCGGCATCCGTGAACAACAATTACGACTATCGACTGGCCTGGATACTCGAGAGCATCGCCCTTCGATTTCCGCCGGCGCTATATCCCGAGCTGTCGTCCCGCTGGACGGCCGCCAACCAGCCGGCGTGGGAGACCAATCGCAAGGCGCTCGACGCCTGCCTTCAGACGCTGCAACTGAGACACGACATTCAAGCGGAGTTCGCATCATGAGCACAAAAGCGAAGGAAACGCCGGCCGCGAAGGGGAACGGCGCAGCCAGTACGGCCACCAGTTCATCGGGGGTCGAAAGCGTGTTGCGTCGTCACGCCGAGGACCAGTTTGCCGCCGAGCTGGCTGCGTTGCAGGAAGTCGATGACAAGCAGCGCCCGCCCAAGTGGAAGCTGTCGCCTTGGGCCGTGGCGACGTACGTCCTGGGCGGCAAGGCCGGCGGGATGGAGATCACCGCCAAGTACATCGGCAAACGCCGGCTGATCGAAGTCGCGATCGCCACGCTCGCCACTGACCGCGCGCTGCTGCTGCTCGGCGTGCCGGGCACCGCCAAGAGCTGGCTCAGCGAACACCTGGCGGCGGCGATCAGCGGCGATTCGACGCAGGTCGTCCAGGGCACGGCGGGGACCGCCGAGGAGCAGATCCGCTACGGCTGGAACTACGCGCTGCTGCTGTCCAAGGGCCCCAGCCGCGAGGCAATGGTGTCGAGCCCGCTCATGAAAGCGATGGCCACCGGCACCATCGCCCGCATTGAAGAACTGACGCGCATTCCCGCCGACGTCCAGGACTCGCTCATCACCATCCTGTCGGAAAAGTCGCTGCCGATTCCCGAGCTCGGCGAAGAAGTCCAGGCCGCCAAGGGCTTCAACGTCATCGCGACGGCCAACAACCGCGACAAAGGCGTCAACGAGCTGAGCAGCGCCCTCAAGCGGCGGTTCAACACCGTCATCCTCCCCGTCCCCGACACGGCCGACGAAGAGATCACGATCGTCCAGCAGCGGGTGAAGTCGCTCGGCAAGGCACTGGAGATCCCCGCCGAGCTGACCGGCCTCGACGAGATCCGCCGGGTGGTGACGATCTTCCGCGAGCTGCGGAACGGCCAGACCGAAGACGGCAAGAGCAAGCTCAAACAGTCCACCGGCACCCTGAGCACCGCCGAGGCGATTAGTGTGATGAACAACGGTCTGGCGCTGGCGGCGCACTTCGGCGATGGGTCGATCAAGGCGAGTGATATTGCGTCGGGGCTGGTTGGTGCGGTGATCAAAGATCCGGTGCAGGATCGTGTGGTGTGGCAGGAGTACTTGGAGACGGTGGTCAAAGAGAGGGACGGGTGGAAGGACCTGTATCGGGCTTGTCGGGAGACCTTGTAGGAAACGTAGGGTGGGCTTCAGCCCACCAAGACCCGTTCGAAAACCTGTCTTGTTGACCTTTTGATCGCGTTGACGTCCGAGCGGCTCCGCAATTGACACAACACGACTTCAATCGCAACCGGTGGGCTGAAGCCCACCCTACAAGGCCCGATGACACCTTCTCGACTCAATTTGCTCGTTCTGCGCTGTGCCGACATGCGGGCTACGGCCGCGTTCTACGCGCAGCTGAACTTTGAGTTTTCGATGCATCAGCATGGAAAGGGGCCGGAACACCTGGCTAGCGAGAGCGACTCATTCGTTCTGGAGCTTTATCCCTCGACCGACGACAAGACCGACACATTGGGATTGGGGTTTGCGGTAGATGAACTCGACAACGTGCGACAAAGACTTGCGAATGAGGGCAGAAACCCCGGTGACATTCGGGACGAGCCGTGGGGACGAACGTTTGTAGTGCGTGATCCGGATGGCCGACGCGTGGAACTCAAACAACGGTAAGGATCATGCCGGATAACCTACATATCCTCGGCATCCGCCATCACGGCCCCGGCTCGGCGCAATCGGTTCTGCGCGCCCTCGACGAACTCAAGCCTGACTGCGTTCTCATTGAAGGCCCGCCGGATGCGGATGAGATGATCCCGTTCGCTGCCCGAGAGGAGATGCATCCGCCGGTGGCGATTCTGGTGCATGACGTCGCCGAGCCTTCGGACGCGGTGTACTACCCATTCGCGGCGTTTTCGCCGGAGTGGCAGGCGATTCGGTGGGCGCTGGCGAACAACGTCGCCGTGCGGTTTATGGATTTGCCGCAGTCGCATCGGTTGGCGATCGACGCCAATCGGCGGAAGGCGCTCCTCGACCAGCTCAAAGCGATCGCCGAGAAGAAGGCGGCGGACGAGGCGGCGGGGAAGATTTCGGGTGACGACGATGTAGATGCCGCGGGTGATGACGTTGGCGACGCTGACACGGACAGTGACGAAGCCGAAGACGCGGCTGCGGCGGCGCTTCTTCTCGCCGGCCGGCGGATCGAGCGCGACCCGCTGCAACGGCTCGCCGAGGCCGCAGGGTTTGACGACGGAGAACGCTGGTGGGAACACGTCGTCGAGCATCGACGGGAGGAAGGCGTGGCGCTGTTCGCCGCGATCCGCGATGCGATGGCCGAACTGCGGAAGGATCGCGATGCCGCGACCGCTGCCGTAGGGGCACACGGCCGTGTGCCCGCGGCCGGC
This sequence comes from Humisphaera borealis, assembly GCF_015169395.1. Lineage (GTDB taxonomy): Bacteria > Planctomycetota > Phycisphaerae > Tepidisphaerales > Tepidisphaeraceae > Humisphaera > Humisphaera borealis. Next base: position 3,651,271 of record NZ_CP063458.1, on the reverse strand, counting down.
GAAACGGCGTCGGATACCGACAATGCCGATGCGGGCGGGGATGCCCGCGCTCCCGGAACGCCGATATCCCCGCGCGACGAAGACGAACTTCTCCGCGAGGCTTGGATGCGGCAGACCATTCGCGACGCGATCAAAGGCGGCGCAAAGAACATCGCCGTCGTCTGCGGCGCGTGGCACGCGCCGGTGCTGGATGTCGAGAAGTTCACGAAGAAGGCTGACGCCGATCTGCTCAAGGGTCTTCCCAAAACCAAGACCGCCGCCACCTGGATTCCCTGGACCTACGACCGCCTGACCTTCGCCAGCGGCTACGGTGCCGGCGTGCATTCGCCGGGGTGGTACGACCACCTCTGGCGGCGGAAGGATTCGATACTCGAAGCGTGGATGTCCCGCGTCGCCGGGCTGTTGCGCGAGAAGGACATCGACTGTTCCAGTGCCCACGTGATCGAAGCCGTCCGGCTGAGCGAAACACTGGCGACGATCCGCGGGCGGCCACTGGCCGATCTGTCCGACATCGCCGACGCCACGCGATCGATCTTCTGCTTCGACTCCGACGTGGTCATGCGGCTGATCGATCGGGAACTGCTCGTCGGCCATCGCATCGGTCAAGTGCCCGAAGACACGCCGACGGTCCCGCTTCAGCAGGACTTGATGCGGGAGCAGAAACGTCTGCGGCTTAAGGCCGAAGCTCTGGAGAAAGAGCTCGACCTCGATCTTCGCGGCGACACCGACCGCGAGCGGAGCATTCTTCTACACCGCCTGCGGCTGCTGGGGATCGATTGGGGTACGCCCCACGAGCATGGCCGGGGCAAGGGCACCTTCCACGAGCTGTGGCAGCTCCGGTGGCAGCCGGAGTATGCGGTAAAGCTGATCGAAGCCGGCACGCTCGGCACGACGATCGAGCAGGCCGCCGGTGCCGCCGTCGCCAAGGCGGCGGCCGACACGAACGACCTGCGGTCGCTCGCGGCCCGGTTGCAGGATGCGATGCTCGCGTCGCTGGGCGACGCGGCGACGGCGCTGGTGAAGCAGATCGAAAACGTCGCCGCCGTCGCCACCGACATCACGCTGCTGATGGAAACGCTGCCGTCGCTGACGTCGCTGCTGCGGTACGGCAACGTCCGCAAGACCGACGAGGGCATGGTGCGGGAGATTGTCGACGGCATCGTCCCCCGCATTACGGTCGGCCTGGGCGGCGCGGTCGGCAGCCTGAATGACGACGCCGCCGCCGCGATGGACGGGCACCTGAAATCGACCAACGCCGCCCTGGAGCAGCTCGATGCGGCCGATCACACCGCCGACTGGCAGACGGCGCTGAACCGCATCCTGGGGCAGGACACTGTCCACGGCCTGGTGCGCGGCCGCGCCGCCCGGCTGTTGCTCGACGGCGGCAAGCTTTCCACCGACGACGTCGGCCTGCGGCTGAGCCAGACACTGTCGCGCGGATCCGACCCCGGGCAGGCCGCCCGCTGGCTGGAGGGCTTCCTCAGCGGCAGTGGCCTGCTGCTGATTCATGATCCCAAGCTTCTCGGCCTGATCGACGCTTGGGTGCGGCAGATCAATCCCGACATCTTTGACGAGTTGCTGCCGCTGCTGCGGCGGACGTTCACCACCTTCCCCGCGCCCGAACGACGGCAAATCGGGCAAATGATCGGCAAAGGGAAGGCCGCGAGCGGAAGCTCGCGCGGCGTTGCCCTGCAAGGCGATCTGAATCACGAGCGTGCCGCCCGGGCGTTGCCTCTATTGCTGACGATCCTGAAGGAGGGCGTATGAGCGACATCACCACCCCCAGCGATGCCAAAGACGCCAACGACGCCGAGACCCTCCGTCGCTGGCGGCTCATGCTCGGCGGGAACGAGGCCGACGGCATCGGCGTTCCGCTCGACAAGCGGGCCGCCGCGATCGACCAGTGCCTCGCCGCCCTCTACGACAGCCAACCAAAAGAGCGGCAACGCCGCGGCGGGCTGGGCGGGTCGTCGCCGTCGGTGGCGCGGTGGCTCGGCGATATCCGGTTGTTCTTCCCCACGTCCGTCGTCCGCGTCATGCAGCAGGACGCGATGGAGCGATTGAACCTCAAGCAGATGCTGCTGGAACCGGAAATGCTCGCGACCGTCGAGCCCGATGTGCACCTGGTCGCTGACCTGCTTTCACTCAGCGGCGTCATGCCCGCCAAAACCAAGGCCACCGCACGCGTCGTCGTCCGCAAGTGCGTGGAAGACATCGAGCGCAAGCTCGCCGAGCCGATGCGGTCGGCAGTCGCGGGCGCGCTGAACCGTTCCGTCCGCAACCGCCGGCCGCGGCACCGCGAAATCGACTGGAACCGCACCATCCGCGCGAACCTGAAGAACTACCAGCCGGACTACAAGACGGTCGTCCCCGAGACGCGCATCGGCTACGGCCGCAAGCGCAGCGCGTTGCGCGACATCGTGCTCTGCATCGACCAGTCGGGGTCGATGGCGACCAGCGTCGTCTACTCTGGCATCTTCGGCGCGGTGTTGGCGTCGATGCCGGCGGTCAAGACGCAGGTCGTCGTGTTCGACACCGCTGTTGTCGATCTGTCCGACAAGCTCGACGACCCGGTCGAGGTGCTTTTTGGCACGCAGCTCGGCGGCGGGACGGACATCAACCGCGCCCTGACGTACTGCCAGTCGCTGATGAGCCGGCCGGAGCAGACGATTTTCGTGCTCATCAGCGACCTGATCGAAGGGGGCGTGCGCGAGAACCTGATGAAACGGGCGGCTTCGATCATCAGTTCCGGCGTGAGCATGATCACGCTATTGGCGCTGAGCGACGACGGCGCTCCGATGTACGACCACGAGAACGCCGCCGATTTGGCCGCGCTGGGTTCACCGGCGTTCGCGTGTACCCCAGACCTGTTCCCCGACCTGATCGCCGCCGCCATTGGCCGCCGTCCGATGGCCGAATGGGCGGCGGGGCATGGGATCTCCGTTTCGGGCGGTCGCCCGTAGTGTCACCAGGGAAGCTTAAGCCGATTAGCGGTCGCACCGCCGGTGCACGTCTTCTGTAACGCAGGATTCGGACAGATTGCACTGGCAGAGAATTGAAGAATGCAGTGAAAGAGTGCACCTGCGGTGCGACCGCTAACCGGGGCAATCTTCGGTGATGACCGCACCGCAAAGGCCTATAAACACAGCGTTTCTGCCGGCTCTTTTACCCACACCTCCACCCGGGTGGGTTACCCACCCGTCGGTAGCCCGATATCCGGCTTAAACCCACCTATTAAGGGTTCAGGAAACGTCCACTAACCTAAACCGGTCACCCCTCGCTCGATTTTTGAATGCTAGGGTTCTTTCAGCCACACAACGCAAGCCCCGCGAACTTTTCCCACGACATCAGATGACCTGAGCCATCGATCGGTGGGTGGTCGCGCGTGTTTCTGTTGTGATTGCGATGATCGCTTTGAAAGGAGCGCTTTATGTTCTCGTTCCTCAAGTCGTTTGCTTCGATTCGTACCCTGGGCCTCGGCGCTGTCGCGTTGCTGGCCGCTTCGAATGCACATGCAGGCATCACAATTGTCGCACCCACGCCTCACGCCAGCGAGGCGACCACCGAGCAAATTCTTTCGCACCAATACGGCGGCTCGTTCACTGCGCTGGGCAACGGGTTCACCAACGGTTCCGTCACCGCCACCCGCATAGACGACCTCAACGACGTCGCGTGGAAAGGCGACCTGATGACCCTCAACGCGATCGCAAGCTTCTCGCGATCGCAGCAGAGCGTGGGCTTGTTGCTCGGCAAGAGCGGCGGCGGCTACGAACATCTGTTCGCCGTCAATCAGTTCGGCTATCTGCCGGCGGCGTCGACAACCGTCGATACCAGCGGCGACTTCTTCCGCTTCGTGCTCGACAACGGCGGTACCAACCTTCGATCGTCGTCGCTGACCACCGAAAACCCGTTCGGCGACCAGCTTGTCACCTACCAGATCGACGGGCTGGGTAAAGGTCCGTCGCGTTACCTGTTGTTCTGGGAAGACGCGCCCATCGGCAACAGCGACCAGGACTACAACGACCTGATCGTCGAAGCGAGCTTCGCCGGCAACGGCGGCCCGACGGCCGTTCCCCTGCCCCCGGCCGTCTGGGGCGGGCTCATTGTCCTTGGTGGCATGGCCGGCGCCATGTACCACAAGAAGCGCAAGCAACTTCAAACGGCGTAGTCGAAACAACGATTGCATTGCGATGCGAGCGGCGGGGCAGGTCATATCGACCTGCCCCGCCTGCTTTGCCTTCTGAACCGCGCCTCTCCTTCGGGAGGATTGTTCACCGGAACGGGTTCCCGCGGTTGATGCGGCGAATCACATGCTGACAATGCTCGGCTCTGGAGTTTCACCCACAGCGAGCCGAGCGATGACCGAACCGACGTCTTCTCCTTCGTCCGCCGCACCTGTTACAAGCCCAACGGCGGCCCCGCCTTCCGCACCGGCCGCGCTGCCCGTCGGCACCGCTCCTCCACCCCCGGTCAACGCCGCCGCCGGACGTAAAGTGCTCGAGCGGATGCTCGATCGGCTTTTTGCCGCCCTGGTGAATGGCCCCAGCGTCAACTGCCGTCCCCATCGCAGCCGTCAGCGGATCGACTGGCACAGTCTCTCGGCGATGAACGACATCGCACCTGCTGAGGCGTTGCGCGACCTGCTGGGTGACGGGCGCAAGGCCGTACTGAGGGCGCGGGCGCCGAAATCCGCCGCGAACCACCCGACTGCGCCAAGGCCCCAAGGGGAGCACGTCGAACCGCTGGTCGATCAACCGGTGGATGAAGCGTTGAGGGACGAAAACCCTAATGTAGATGCAGGCATGGCTACCCCGGTCGGGAAAGCCGATTCGCACGAAAACGCGGAAGATGTCGCTGTCGCAGCGCCCTCAGAAGACGTCGTTCAGAAGCCGAAGAGGTTCGGCCGCGGCGCAACCGACGCCCGCGATCCGCTCGACGAGCAGAACACGCTCCTGCAGAAGCTCCACATCATCGCCGACGATGCCCGAACCTATGAGCAGGACACCGGCGTTCATGTGTTGAACGTCGGCTTTCCGCTGCTAAGCCTGCCGCCGAGCTTCGCCGCGACGGCGACGGGGCGGCAATCGAGCCGGCGGATCCTGGCGCCGATCGCATTCATTCCCGTCTCGCTCACGCTCCGCCGGGGCGCGACCCGCAGCGTCGAAGTCGCCTGCCGCGGCGATGGCGTCGACCTAGTCCAGCCAAACACGGCGCTGCTCGCCTGGCTGCAACGGCAGACCGGCCGCTCGCTCGACGGCGTTGCCGATCTCTACGCCGACGAGAAGGGTGAAGACCCGTGGCGGGAGCTGACCGACCTGGTCACCCGCGTCTGCGAGATGGTAGACCTGGAGATTCCGGAGGCGTTCGCGCCCAAGGCCGTCGCGCCGGCCGCCGCGGACAAGCCGCCGGTCGCCGAGGGTTTGCTCGGCACGCCGCCGAAAGACACTGCAGCCGCGCCAGGCGACGAATCGGAAGATTTGTTCGACAAGCTGCCCGAAGAAGAGACCACCGAAGACGCGCCGGAGGATGCGGCGGTCACAACGGCTGCGGTGACCGATACCGGCAAGGCCCCGGCACCCGAGCCCGTTAGTCCACCGCAGCCGGCAACGCCGGTGGTTGAACTGCAAGCCGCCCCGCGCACCGATGATCTGGAGAGCAGCCCCCAGATCGTGATGTCGGCGGTGCTCGGTCTGTTCCCGATGGCCAACCAGGGGCTCCTGCGCGACATGCAGGAGATGGTGGACAACCCCGGCGAGCTGCGCGGGCCGATTGCGGGTTTCATCCGTGTCGGCGATCTGCTCGATGTCGGCGCGCCGGCGCTGCTGGAAAAGGCCGACGCCGCCGTGCAGGCCGCCAAGCCCGCGGCATCGAATGGCAAGCGCGAGTTCGCCGATGAGCGCCTCGTCGCCGCCGCCGACCCCTGCCAGGCGCGGGCCGTCCGCCAGGCGCGCCAAAGCACGGCGCTGGTCATCCACGGCCCGCCGGGCACCGGCAAAAGCCAGACGATCGCGAACATCATCGGCGATCACCTGTCGCGCGGGCAGCGGGTGCTGTTCGTCTGCGAGAAGCGCACCGCGCTGGATGTCGTCGCCGACCGGCTGGAGCACATGGGCCTCGGAGCACTGACCGGCGTCGTTCACGACCCGCAGCGCGACCAGCGCGAGTTGTACAAGAAGATTCGCGACCAGCTCGATAATCTTGCCGAAGCCAAGGAGCGGGCGCGTTCGCACAAGAAGCTGGAAGAGCTCGACCAGGAACTGCAGTCGCTTCACGCCGAGCTGACCAACTATCGAATGGCCCTGGCCCGGCAGGACGCCGAGACGGGGTACTCGTTCCACGAGCTGATGGGGCAATGGCTGTCGGCGTCGCCGGCGGCGCTATTGACCGGCGGCGGCGAGGACAACGCGCACCTGGGCTGGCGCGTCACCGTGGAAGGGAAAGCCGCGGCGGAGCTGGCCAAGACACGGCTCCAGGAACTGTCGCCGCTGGAACACCCGTTACGCGAGATGTTTACCCGCGGACTGAAAGTGGCGTACGCGAAGAACCCGTGGTCGGTCGCGGTCGGTACCACGCTGCAAAACTTTCTGGGCCGGTCGGTCGAGCAGAACAAGTCGGCATTGGAAGCCGTTGTCGCTACGGCGGCGACGGCGGATGAGACATCGGTCGAAAAGCAGCCGCTGCTCCCGCCGTTCACGCAGGGGCTTGATGTCACCGCGCAGGCCACGGCAAGGCTGGCCCTGCTGGAGCGGCTCGACACGATGCTGAACCAGACGCCGCCCGAAGTTCTTGACCGGTGGGCGAAGAAGGACCTGGCGTCCATCAAGACGGCGCGATCGAAGATCACCGAAGCGCTGCCTTACTTGTCGGCGTTCAAGCAGCAGATCCCCGAACCCGAGCTGCGGGCACGCTGGGTCGCCGTTCACGGTCGCGACCTGCCTGCCGTCAAGGACCTCACCCAGCAGCGGACGCTTGTACAGAAGTACGCCGAGGCGTTCGGCATGTCGATGCAGTGGGTCGAGCAGATCCGCCAGAAAGCGCCGCAGGCACCCTGGCCGACGGTCGCCCGCTGGATGAGCACCGAGACGTCGGCCGCCGAGGCGGTGCTGAAGAAGCTGGAGGTAGCCGGCCCGCTGGCGGAGCGGGCGTCGAAAACGCCGCTCGATGCCGAACTGCTCGCCCAGTATCGCCGGCAGCCGTTCGATATCGCGCAGGTGCTTCGATGGCAGTCGGCGCTGGAAACCTATCTGCCGATCGCCAAGTCATTCCTTGGATTCCTGCACGGTTCGAAGAAGAAGGCGGCATCGCCGGTGGTCGAATTCTTCGGCCTCGGCCTGAGCTTTGAAAGTGCATCGCGGGTGCGAGACTTTCTCGGTGGGCTGCGGGCCCGGCTCGAAACCTGGGATGCCACCGCCAAGGCGATCGGCCCCAAGGCTTTCGGCGGCGCAACAACGCTGCCCGACGATGCAGAACTGTTCGGCGTCTACGCCAGCAATCGCACGGTCTTGCGTGCCGCGTCCGACCTGCACCGTCCGGCCTTGCTGGAGGGTTCCGTCGCCGCGGACGCGACGGAGCTGGTCAACCAGATGGTCTGGGCCGAGTACAGCATGGCCGCGCCGGTGTTCGAGTTGCTCGAGCTTGCCCCGTTGCCGCAGAACGCCACGCGTATCACGGCGCTGATCAACGCGCTGGTTGTCCGCGTCTACCTGCAGAACCTCAATGAAAGCGTTCTGAACGCGCCTACGCCCGACGACCTGATGGACGACCACGACCTCGAGGTCAGCATTCGCGGGCATGCCGCACTCTTTGACGTGGCGCTTTCAACGACGGCCGAGCCGCTGACGAAAGATGTCTGGCCTGTCATCGCCGAGGCGCTGGTCGATCGGACAAAGCTTCTCCCGCTGATCCAGGCGATCACGCAGTCGCCGAAACGGGCGGCAGACATCACCGCCGTCGAACAGGCGATGGTCGATGCCGAACTGTTCGCCGTTGCGTGGCTCCGCGGCATCGATCTGTCTTTGTGCAAAGGCGAGCCCGTCTTGCCGGCGGTGGTTGCCCTGCGCGACCAACTGCCGACGTTGGAAGACGTCATCCGCGCTAAAGACGCCCTGGCCGCCGTGCCGCCGATGGTTCGGCCTGCGGCTGAGGCGCTGTTGCTGCAATCTGCCGAGCCAGCCGAGGCCTGGGACGTGCTGCGGCGGGACATCATCGCCGGCGAGATCCGCCGGCGCATCGGGGCCGACCCGCAACTCCAGAGCGTTGACGGGCATCGACTGTCTTCAGCCTTCGAGCGATATCGCGAGTTGCAGTCCAAGAAGCGGCAGCTCGTATGCGATGTCATCTACAACCGCTGGCTGAGCGAGCAGCAGCACCGGATGCTGTCGGCCAACGGCGAACGCCTGAACACCGCCGGCGCGGAACTCAAACGCCGGCTGCTGCTGCGCGGTGAACGAGCAATGCGGCTGCGGCAGGTCGTGGCCCGCGGTCGGCAGATCGCCGGCGGCGATCCGCTGTTCGACATTTGCCCGGTCTGGATGGTGTCGCCGGAGACGGCGGCGCAGGTCTTTCCGCTGGAGCCGATTTTCGATGTCGTCGTCTTCGACGAAGCCAGTCAGTGCCGGCTGGAAGAGGCGTTGCCGGTGCTGGTGCGCGGCCGGCGGGTGGTTGTCGCCGGCGACCCCAAACAGCTTCCGCCGACGCGGTTCTTCGAGTCGGCGTTTGCCGCGAGCGACGACGACGAAGACCCCACCAGCGACCAGGAATGGTTCGAGCAGCAGCAGGGCGAAGTCGAAGATCTGCTGACGGCGGCACTCGGGCTCGAAGCCCAGCAGAGCTACCTCGACGTCCACTATCGCTCGCGCAACGCGGCGCTGATCGAGTTCAGCAACACGCATTTCTACGGCAGCCGGCTGCAGCCAATTCCCGGCCATCCCGGCAACCGCCCGGAGATCGCGCCGATCCGCCTGATCCGCGCCAATGGCGTTTACGAGAAGCGGAAGAATGAGATCGAAGCCGACGCCGTTGTGGCGGTGGTGAGAGACTTGCTGGCCGAGAAAAAGCCGCCGAGCATCGGCATCGCCTGCTTCAACATGTCGCAGCGGGACCTGATTGTCGAAAAACTCGACGACCTGGCGGCGGAGGATTCGAAGTTCGCCAAGAAGCTGAGCGACGCCCGCGACCGTGTCGGCGAGGGCACGTTCGAAGGTCTGTTCGTCAAGAACCTGGAAAACGTCCAGGGCGACGAGCGCGACCACATGATCATTAGCACCACTTACGGCCCCGACGCTGGCGGTCGGTTCTACAGGCGGTTCGGACCGCTCGCGATGCCCGGCGGCGGACGACGACTGAACGTGCTTGTCACCCGGGCCCGCCAGCAGGTGCACCTGGTCACTTCAATCCCCGAGCAGGCGTATCGATCGCTACCCGAACCGGCCGAGGGCCAAACGCCCGGCGGGGGCTGGCTGCTGTTCTCGTACCTGAAGTTCGCGGACGAACTGACGCGGGAGATCGAAGGAGCGCCCGCCGAGAGCGGACCGAAGCAACCCCTGGATGCCGACGCGTCGGAGTGGTTCGACATCGAACTGCCATCAGACGTCGAGCAATCATCGCTCCCGCCGATGCCGCCCGTTCGCATCCGCCCGACTCGCACCCCGTCGTCCTTCGCCGAGTCGCTGGCACACAAGCTGGCGGCGGCGCATGGCGCGACGACGGAAGTTTACTGGGGGAACGACGGATTCTGTGTCGATCTGGCCCTTCGCTCGGGTGGCGACGATGCCGTGCCGATCGGTGTGCTGTGCGACGCCGCCCGCTTCGCGCCGGCCGACGATCTCATGGAGTGGGACGTCTTCCGCACCGGCATCCTCGAAGCCCAGGGTTGGAAGCTGCATCGGATCTGGACGCCACATTTCTTCCGCGATCCGGCGGGGCGCACTTCGGCAATCCTCCGGGACGCCGGCAGGGCGATTTAGTTTGAGGCGACTCGGCTCTCTCAGGGCGTGGGCATTGTCGCCGGCGCGGTGGCGGGCTTGATCACCGGTGCCGGTTCGAATGGCTTGGGGGGTGGCGGTGCCGTGCGACCGGCCTGTACGTCGCGGTCAATGACCTGCCAGCCACTGCCCGTCTGCCGCCAGGCGACGGCGTACGGATTCCGAAGCCGATTGCCCCGAATGTTGGTCTGATCGACTTCACCGAAAACGATCAACTCAATCGCGCCGGTTTTCACATCCCGCGTTGCCGACACCATGACCGGCTCCAGGAAGCGAATGTCATTGGAGGTCGTCAACTCGACCAGCAATTCGCCGGCGTAGTGCGATAGCGCGAACTGCCGCCAGTCATCCCTGACCGGAATCGATTCTTTGCCTGTCAGGCGGGTCATTTCCGAAGGCTTCTCGGCCGGCTGGCAGCCCGCGATGGCGAGCGCCAGAAGAGCCACAACGGCGACACCCATCCGTCCAGAGTTTGCTGTATTCGACATTCGAAGTCTCCCTCGCGTTGCAACTTGCCTCAGACCGGCGATTGCGACCGGCCGTCTACGGGCCTGCCCGCCTTGCGGTTTCGGTGGCGGGGCACCGAACTAGGTTTCCAGCCATGCCGCCAGTAGGTCGATTGCCGCCTGAAGGTCGTTCAGTTGGATGCATTCGCTGGTGGTATGGATGTAGCGTGTCGGGACCGACAGGGTCATCGCGCGGATACCGCTACCGCTGCGCTGCATGGGGGCGGCGTCGGTGCCGCCACGGGGCAGAATGCTGAGCTGGCAGGGGATCTTGCGTGCCCTGGCGACGGCTTCGAACGCGTCGATCAGTCCGCGGTCGGAGATGCTCATGGAATCGGCGATCGTCAGAGCCACGCCGTCGCCCTGCTTGGTCACCCGTTCGTCGTCGGGGACGCCCGGGAGATCGACGCAAAGGGTGGTGTCGATGGCGATCGCGATGTGCGGGTTCGTCGCGAACGCCGCCGGCCCTGCCCCACGGCAGCCGACTTCCTCCTGCACGGTTGCGGCGAATACGACTTCGTACTTGATGTTGGTCGCCTTGCGGACGGCCTCGATCGCCACGAAACCCGCCACCCGGTTGTCCATGCACTTGCCGGTCACGCAATGCCCGATCTGGTCGAACTGCTGGATGAGGGTGACCGGGTCGCCGATGCGGACTTTTTGCTTTACGTCGTCGGCCGACAGGCACAGGTCGACGAAGAAGTCGCCGATCTCGGGGATCTTCTTCTTGTCTTCTTCCTTGGCGATATGGATCGGCCGGCCGCTGGGATTCAGAAGTCCGACCAGATCGCCGCCGGACGATGCCTGGACCAGCACGCGCCGCGAACAGAGGTTCTTGGTGTCAAACCCGCCGACGGCCTGCAGGCGGAGGAACCCACGGTCGTCGATGTGCCGTACATAGAAGCCGATTTCATCCATATGACAGGCGATCGTCACCCGCTTCGCATCCGGGCTCGATGATCGCTTGGTCGCCAGCAGGTTGCCCATGGCGTCGGTTCGGACGTCGTCAAAGAGGCCGGCGGCTTCGCGTTCGAGGATCTGGCGGATGCGCTCTTCCCGGCCGGGAACGCCGGGCGCTTCGGACAGGGTCTTGAGTAACGGCAGGTTCAGGCTGGTGTGGGGCATGTCCCAGAAAACGATACGTCAACGTCGCAAGTTTGCCAATCAGAGGTAGTTGCCGCAGGTGCCTGGAGCGGGCTGCGGGGCCGGACGACCGTATTGAGACGTTGCCCGTGTGAGCTGCGGGGCAGAAAAAGCTTGCGTTTCTATGAAGTCGGGTAAAATCTGCACGTGCGAGGTTGCGATTGTCGCATGTCACATGCGGACGGCGGTAGTGCCGTCGCCATGGCCTGTCACCCGACAGCACTTTCCCGGCGAGGCTGAGCGGCCTGGCTAGGAGTTGGCGAACAGGCGTTGGCGGCAGTCGCTGGCCGGGCTAAAGCGGTCGTGCGGATGGACGTTCAGACGCGCCCGGCCGTGGAAAGTTTCGTCGCCCGCTGCCGAGTTTCGCTTTCGTCGGACGACTGGCCTCGGACGGAGCCGAATCCAGCCTAATACGCTGGTGCTTTCCCCGTAAGCACCCCCGGTCGCGCAGAAGCCGGGCCGCGTGAATGCCACGGCGAGTGAAGGCCTGCGTACATTCTAGCGGCCGTCGGGTCGTCGCACGCGGCGTAATGCCTGCCAGTTCCTGTGGGATAAAGAGGATCACTCATGATCGAAATCATTCGGGCAAAGCACTCGTCGGCCCCGAACGCGTCGTTCCGGCAGTCGCGTGGATCGCGGGCTTGGGTTCGTGGGGCGATCGCTTCCTCGGGCTGCCTGTTGGCGCTTGCCGCTCTGGCCGTCGGCCAGGCGACTGCTCCGGCCACGCAATCGGCCCCAGCCGCGCAACCGGCCTCGGCCAAGACGCCGGGCGCTCCTGCTACCGCACCGGCAGTGACCGCCGCCGCCCGGCCTGCTCCGCGGCCCGTTGCTGACGACCCGAACGTCCTGACCGACAAGATGGTCGACGACGCCATCCGAAAAGGGGCCAAGTTCCTGCTGTCCAAGTTCGACGCCAAGCACTGGGTCGACGGCGTCGCCGAGAAGATCAAAGAGGATGAGGGGTACGCCGGCGGGCTCGATTCCCTGGCGGTTTACGCCCTGATGCAGAGTGGACTGGCTCTGCCGCCCGGGGACGACCTTCACAAGGAGCTCGATCTCAAGGGCCCGGGGATGACTGCCAAGATCGATGCGATGTGCAAGTTCGATCTCGACAAGGGTCGCCATGCCACGTACGCGTACGGGCTGCGGGCGACGGCCCTGGCACTGTACATCACAAACCTTCCCGACCTCAGCAACCAGAAAGAGCGGAGCACCCTTCAGGATAAACGCGACGCCGCCAAAGCGCTGCTGATGAAGGATGCTGCCTGGTGCGTCATGGGGACGAACAACGGCGGGTACACCTACCCGAAGATGCCAGGTAGCCCCAAGAACATTAAGGACTTGGAGGCCTACTACCTGAAGCTCAAGCGGGAGAAGAAGCTTCCCGTCGCCGACGGCGGCTACGACAACTCCAACGCCCAGTACGGCCTGCTCGGCGCCTGGTCGGCTGCCGAAGCGGAAATCGAAATCCCCTCGCTGTACTGGTACCTGGTCGCGAACCACTGGATGGCCAAGCAGCTGCCCAACGGCCAGTGGCCTTACAGCGACGGCAATGAGCGGGGCGGTACGGTCAACATGACCGCGGCCGGCCTGGCTTCCATGCTGGTGACGCACGAGTACATCGAACCGGCGTTGATGAGCGGCTCGGTCGGCCGCGAACCGTACAACATCCCCATCAAGAAGGGACTGTCCTGGTTCGAAACTGCCAACAACGGCATCAGTGCCGGCGGCGGCTACGGCATGTACGGCGTGGAACGTGTCGGCCTGGCCAGCGGGTTCAAGTTCTTCGGACAACACGACTGGTACCGGGTCTACGCCCAAAGAATCCTCAAGGCGCAGCAGCCTTCAGGCGGATGGAGCGGCGGCGGGCTGGGTGGCGGCGTGGTTGATACCTGCTACTACCTGCTGTTCCTCTCCCGCGGTCGCCACCCCATCCTGATGAACAAGCTGCGGTTTGACGGCGACGCCAAGACCCCCGGCTTCTGGGCCAACCGTCCGCGCGACGCTGCGAACCTCGCCAAGACCATCTCCAAGAAGATCGAACGTCCGCTGAACTGGCAGGTCATCAACGTCGCGACGCACTGGGAGGAATGGCTCGACTCGCCGATCATGACGATCGCCAGCCACCAGCCCTATAAGTTCTCGCCGGAGGACCTCGCGAAAATCCGCAACTATGTTGAGGCCGGCGGGATTCTTTACGTGCAGGCGGACGGGTCGTCTTCGAACATGGATAAATGGGCCACGCAGCTTTGCGCGGACCTGTTCAAGCGCGAACTGCTGAACGTTCCGCCGAACCACCCCATCTACAGCAACGAATCGGTTTACAAGATTTCTCCGCCGGTCCCGCTGAAGATGGCCACCAACGGCTCGCGCATCCTGATGGTGTACAGCAGCATCGACATGGCCCGTTTCTGGCAGGCCCGGGACAACAGCCCCAAGGCTCGGCCTTACTACGAGGTTGCAGCGAACCTCTTCTACTATGCCGCCGGCAAAATGGGATTCCGAAACCGCCTCGAGACGCTCTACGTCGCCGAGCCGAAAACGCCTCCGGTCGCCACTTTCGGGGTCGCGCGTCTCAGCTATCCGGCAGAGTGGGATCCCGAGCCCGGCGCCTGGAAACGCTTCAGCAACGTCTTCTGGCGGGCCACCGGCTACAAGCTCACCCCGACCGAAGTAAAGATCAACGATCTCAAGCCGTTCGACGCAGCCAGGAAGAACGATCCGGCCAACATTCGTTTCGCCCACCTCACGGGTACCGTCAAGCAAGGGTTCAAGCCCGAAGCCGTGGCGGCTGTGAAGGCGTTTGTCGAATCGGGCGGCGTGCTTCTGATTGATATCGCCGGGGGTTCCAATCCCTTTGACGATTCGGTTCAGGGCCTTCTCAAAGAAGCGTTCCCTGAAACGGCGCTGCGGCCGGTTCCGACGAGCCACCCGATCCTCGCAGGCGGCGCTCCGGGCATGGTCGATATCTCCGAAAAACGCGTGCTGCGGCCCGTCGTGGTGGAGAAGCTCGGCCGTCAGCACGGCCTGCTGATGATGCTCCAGGCCGGCAAGGGTGCCGTCGTCTTCAGCCCGATCGACGTCTCCAGCGGCCTGCTGGGAACCAATACCGGCGGCATCTACGGCTACGAGGCCAAGTACTCGCAAGACCTCATGCGGAACATCATTCTATGGGCTCAGGATGGTGCCAAAGGGGACGCTGCCCCGGCACCCGCCGCCGCAGCCGCGGCCGCCGAAGCCAAGTAAGCCTCAACAACGTCCGACAACCTTCACAACGGCCTGCGACGCCCGCTTCCCAAAAATGGGGCGGGCGTCTTTTTGCAGTCGCGACGGCTACTTCCCCGCTCGCCAATCGCTCTCTATTTCTGGAGCACCGCAAATAGGGAATGTGGAGCGGTCCGCGTTTCATTGCGGCTTATCAGACGCGGCAACCGTATCGGTCGCAGGTTGTCCCCACCTTCACAACCGAGTCCGCCGGAAGTGCTCCGTTTTCGGTCACATGTGCGGCGGTCCGACTTGCACCCTTGTTGTTACAGGGCAAAGTTTGGGTGTCGATTCGGCCTGCCGTGAAATCAGCCGAGCCTCGACACTGGAGCACTGCAATATGATGTCGGATCGCAAGACTGTCATTCTGAGTCGTCGCAAGGGCGCTGTCCTGGTCTACTCGACCGTGGCGCTTGTCATGATGTTGGCGGTCGGAATCCTGGCGATTGATTACGGCCACATCCAGCTCGCCAAGACCCAGCTCGCCGGATCGACCGACGCGGCGGCCCGCGCCGGCGCCGGTGCCCTTGCAACCAGCCCGGCCGACGCTGTCGACCGCGCCCGCTGGACGGGTACCGTGAACCTGGTCGAAGGCACCGCGCTGGACATCCGGAACGCCGACGTCCAGATCGGCACTTGGAGCGTCGCGAACCAGACCTTCACGCAGCTTTTTGGTGCCGACCAGTACCAGGCCAATGCGGTTCGCGTCCTCGGCCGTCGCAACACCAGCCGCACCTCGGCGGTTCCGCTGTCGTTCGCCAGCGTGTTCGGCAACAGGTACAAAGACATCACTTCCGAATGCATTGCGATGCAGATTGCGGCGGTCGATGTGGATCAGCCCGTGCCGGCGACGGCCAATCCGTTCCTGGCCGGCATGCCCGCCGGGTCGGTTGCGAGCGTGAACAACCCCCACAACAGCCCGGACTACGCCGGCACCGCCGCCAACCCCAAGCAGTCGCCGATCGCCGTCAATATGCCCATCAGCAGGGGCATGGCGTTGACGTTCGACTCGATCGACGGCGTTGCCCGCCACGACCCGAACCTGGCCGACTACAACCCCGACGGGCAGGATACGTCGATCGACGACAACACCGCCGGCAATGAAAACGGTATTGCTACGCTGAATGGTCCGATCAACGCCCTGGTCGGCGTGTTCCTGAGCGACGCGGCCCCGAACCTGACCCCGGCCCCGGCGAGCCTCGACTTCTCAACCGCCGCCAGCCGCGATTTCACGACTCTCCAGCCGCAGCTCAAGCAGATCTTCTTCATCGGCGACGGGCTCGATTCCAGGGGCAACCGCCAGGAGTTCATCGTCCCCCAGGGTGCGACCCGGCTGTATCTGGCGACGTGGGACTTCTACGAATGGAACAACAACAGCGGCACGCGAACGGTGAAGGTGAAGCGTCCGCAGCAGATCATCACGGTGAAGTAAGACTAACCAGGCTCCAGCACTGTAAAGAACAGGACCTCGAAGCGCCTTGCGACGCTTCGAGGTCTGTGTGTTTCTGGTTGACGCCGCAATCCAGACGGCGGGGCAGGGGGTTGCAAATCGCTAACCCGGACAATTTACCACGGAGGACACGGAGTTCACGGAGATGGAGACGGAGAAGTGGCGGATGAACGACTTGAGCGATTCATTCGACTTGCAGGTTGCGCCTAACCAATTCAGACGGCTTCTCCGTGTTCTCATTGTCCTTCGTGGTGGTCCTGCATTCTCCAAGCTAAAGGGGGGCTACGACTTCCTGTATTCGTCGAGCACCTTCTGCTCGCGTTCCTTCAATGGCGGGTTCGTCGCCTCGACCACCTTCTGCTGGAGTTCGATCGCCTTGTCGAACTTGCCGTTTCGGGCAAACGCCTGTGCGAGCAGTCGTTGGTACGCGACGGACTTCTCGCTCAGGTCGTACGCGAGCGTGGCCGCCTTGAGGGCGCGGGCCGGATCGCTCTTTTCGCTTCCGGGCATAGAGAGCATGGTCATCGCGAGATTTGCCGCGAGCCGGCCATCCTTATTCTTTTCAGCCGCTGCCAGGAGCTCGTCGGCCAGCGCGCCCGCTGCCTGACTGTCGCCCTTCTGCATGTAAAGCGAGACCTTGTAGAGCTTCTGAATGCCCGCCGTATCGGGATCGAGGGCGGCCAGCGAATCACGGATCGCGATCGCCTTGTCGTACTCCTTTGCCCGGGTTGCCTCGGACGCCTGCTTGCTCAGCTCTTCGACCTTCGTATCGAACGCGGCCTGCGCCTTGGGGTCGTACGTGCCGGCGACGATCGCCGCCAGCGGCTTTTCCATCTTCATCGGATGCCCCATCCAGGCGACGATGCCTTTCTGATCCACGATGAAGCTGGACGGGATGCCGTTCCGGCCCGCCGCCGCCATCCAGTCGGTCGCCATCCGGCCGCGCGTCGGAGAGCCGGCGATCGGTTCTTCCATGGCGACGGCATAGGCCATCTTGTCCCCCTGTTTTTCGACGAAGGGCTCGACCTTGGTCAGGTCGCGCTCCCAGATGTTCACGCCGATGACAACAACCCCCTTCTCCTTGTACTTCGCCTGGAGTTCGCTCACGTGAGGCATGGCAGCGACGCACGGGCCGCACCAGGTCGCCCAGAACTCAATCACGTAGACCTTCCCCTTCTCGAACTCTTTCACGGGTTCGCCCTTCACCCATTTCTTGATCGACAGCTTGGGCGCAGGGTCGCCCGTCCTGAGGGTGATTTCGGGTGCGGCGTTGGCGAAAACCGACGACGTAACCAACAGCAATACCGCAGCAAAAGACGCCAGCGCATGATGCGCAGAAGTGCGAGGCATAACCTGTCTCCGAAGGAAAGAAGTGACCACGGTCGCTCCGTGGCAATCGGAGTTTAACTGGTGGAATGCATCGGGTCGACAAGATTCTGCATCGAGATTTCGAGAATTCGGCACCCGCCATCGAACCGGTGAGACTCGATTCTCCGCGTTGCGATTACTTCGCCAGCGTAATGGCTTGCCGCAAATCCAGTGTCCCCTCGTACAGCGATCGCCCGACGATCACGCCCCAGATGCCTCGGCCGAGCAGGCCTTTGATGTGATCGATGTTCCCGACGCCGCCGGAGGCGATCACCGGAATCGGCCCGGCCTCGGCGAGCTTCTGCGTCTGCTCGACATTCGGGCCGCTCATCATGCCGTCCTTGGCGACGTCGGTGTACAGGATCGCGCCGACGGGCCACGCGGCGACTTTCTTTGCGACATCGACCGCGCGGAGCGTCGACGTCTCCGTCCAGCCGCGGGTGGCGACCATGCCGTCTTTGGCGTCGAGCGCCAGGACGACCCTGTGTGCGAAGGCGGCGTCCTGCATCAGCGATTCGAACCAGGGCCAATCCTCGATCGCCTTGGTGCCGACCACCACGCGGTTTGCGCCGGCGTCGATCAGCTTGCGTATGTCATCGGTCGACCGCACCCCGCCGCCAGTCTGCACCTTCAGGCCCGACGCGGCGATGATTTTGCCAACCAGCGCGCTCTGTACCGGATGGCCTTCCTTGGCGCCGTCGAGATCGACGATGTGCATCCATTCCGCCCCGGCTTCGCGAAACGAAATAGCTGTCGCGATGGGATCGACGGCGTAGTTCAACTGGTCGGCGTAGTCGCCCTGGCGAAGACGGACAACCTTGCCGTTGCGGAGATCGATGCTGGGGACGATGACGAATGACATAGGGCGGGAAAGCGTACGAGGTTTGTTGTTACTTGTCATTGGTCACTCGTCACTTGTCATTCAACGCGATGTCTCCGTAACCATTAGCGAGCGACCAGCGACCAGCGACCAGTGACCAGCGACCAGTGACAAGTCGCTATTAACGACAGGTGCCGCGCTCGTCGCTATACTCCGCAACAATGTCCGATCCCGCGAAGATTCTGGTCGTCCAACCGAGCTGGGTGGGCGACGCTGTGATGGCTACCCCCACTCTCCGTTCGCTGCGCCTGCGGTACCCGAACGCTGAAATCAGCTACCTGATGAAGCGGTACGTCAAGCCGCTCTACGCCGGCATGCCCTGGGCGGATCGGCTCATCACCTACCGCACCGGTAAGACCAAAGCCAAGGCCGGCAAAGGGCAGTTCTTTGATCTGGCTGCCCGGCTGCGGTCGGCCGACTTCGACATGGCGGTCCTGCTGCCCAACTCCTTCAAGAGTGCGCTCGTCTGCCGGATGGCGAAGATCAAGAAGGTCGTCGGCTACGACCGTGACGGCCGTGGGTTCCTGCTGTCGGACCGCCTGCTGGCACCGAAGGAAGCCGGCAAGTTCGTGCCGAACCCGATCATCAAGTACTACCTCGGGTTGGCGCATTATCTGGGCGCGGGCCGTGGAGGTGCTTCGGGCGACCTGAAGATGGAGCTGTTCGTCACCCCCGCCGAGAAGCGCGAAGCGGAGGCCGTGCTGGAGCGGGGTGGATTGCCGCGTGACATCGATCGGCCCGGCTCGCACGGGCAGCCGCCGATGATCCTGCTCAACCCCGGTGCCAACTACGGTGCCGCCAAGCTCTGGAAAGCAGAGTACTTTGCAGAGTTGGCCGACCGGTTCATCGAAGAGCTGGGTGCGACGGTCCTGATCTCCGCTGCCCCGAAGGAACGCCCGATTGTCGAGCAGATCAAGCGGCACATGAAGCGGGCACCGGTCGATCTCTCGAACAAGGGGACCGACTTGGGCAACCTGAAGGAAATCATCCGCCGGTGCGACCTGATGGTGACCAACGACACCGGCCCGCGGCACATCGCCGCGGCGATGGACGTACCGGTGGTGACGATCTTCGGGCCGACGCATCCGGAATGGACCGAGATCTATTACCCGAAGGAACGGCAGGTGGCGGTGAAGGTCTTCTGCGGGCCGTGCCAGAAGAAGACCTGCCCGTTGGACCATCGCTGCATCACGCGGGTGACGCCGGCGATGGTCTGGGATAAGTCCGTTGAACTACTGAAGGCCGGGTCAGCTTCTGAGCCACAGACCACCGTCGTGGCAGGCGCTGGCTCGTGACCAGTCGATGGACGATCGCCGAAAGAATGCCTACCGCACATTGCTCTATCGTGCGATGTTGGACATGCGCTCGCTCCGCTGGATGCCACTTGGCCTCCTCCTGCGGATCAACCCGGTTGCATGGCGTCGAGATCTGATCCGTATCAGGAGGGCCGGCGAGATTGCGGAATGGTTGCACAACCTCGCGGCGTTTGCTGCTCGGGACTTTCAAAGTTTCGATGAGGACCGATTCTGGCAGCAGTTCGACGACATTGAGCGAGAGCATCCGGAATTCTTAACAACAAGTTACAGGGCAGTTTTCGACAAAGCCGTGCTTGGTGAAGGCGGGTTGCCCTATCTGTAGGCGTGGCATCTAGCAGGGCGGCGTCGTACGTCGGATGGCGCTTCTTGCGGCGTGCGGCGCACGCCTCTCGGCGTTCAACTCTCGAACGCCGCCGTGATGCGAAGTGGGTCGCCGGCGTCCACCTTCAAGCCATGCAGGCGGACGTTTTTCAGGGCGGGGGGTGCAAGGTCGAATGCCTTGCCTTCGTGCTCCTTCAGCTTACCACCCAGCAGCCCGGCGACCATGCTGCCGACCATGCCTTCGCCAGTTGCCTTCAGGTTGGACAGCGTCACGCTCAACCGATCGCTGAAATCGGCCCGGCCTTCGACCGTCACGGCGACGCCCATCATCATCTTCCTGGCCTTCACGCGCAACATGGCGAGCACGGCTTTGCCGCCGGCTTGTGTCAGGACGAGGTCGGCCGATTCGATCTTGGCTTTCTGTTCCTCGGCGGCGGCCTGGGCAAACGCCATCAGCACGCCTTGAAGTTCGGGGCGGGTGAATTCGATCAGGACCGAGCCGTTGCGGGCGGTGGAGAGCACCGGTTCAAACTTGCCCCCGGCGGCCTTGGTGACGTCGAGCTTGATATCGTCGGCGGAAAATTGGATTCGCATGTCGTAGGGTCCGCCTTGGCGGACGCGTGGGTGTTTGGTGTTGAGACGTCGCCGCGACTTTGCCTGGCGGCAGTTGCATCACCGCGAGCGGCGACGCCCGCGTCCGCCAAGGCGGACCCTACGCGTGGCACTTCGGGCACACGCCGTGCAGGGTGACCTCAGGGTAGTGGACTTCGTACGTTTCGGCGACCTTCAAAGACCGTACGAAGGTCGGCGGGATCTGCGACGCCTCCAGGCATTCGACCACGCCACAGGTTTCGCACACGAAATGCGGGTGGGCGTGGGGCTGGGCGCTCGATTTCTCGCTCCCGCCCAAGGCGTATCGCCAGGTGCGATCTTCCCCGCGAACGCGGTGGACGACCTTCTTGGTCGTGAAGGTGTTCAGCGTGCGGTAGACGGTGACGGTGTCGGTGTGTTCGGGAAGCAGTTCCAGAACCTGCTGCACGCCCAGCGGCTGCGGGGAGTCGGCAAGAACCTTCAATACGCCCAGCCGCACCGGCGTTCGGCGCAGGCCGATCCGCTTCAGCACGTCGGACGGCGAAGATGTTGGAGCGGCGGGTGCTGCGTTTCGCACGGAAGGGAGTATAGCCTGAGGAAGGCACGAAGGCAGTAAGGGGCAGGCAGGAAGGCGCGGAGGAACGGCCACGTGGGCAATCACGCAAGAAGGCACGGAGTAGGTCACTCCGTGCCTTCTTGCCTTTTGCCTTCGTGCCTACTTCTTCACTTCATCAGGTCCGCGAGCGTCGACTTGACGGCCTCGGCCCAGATCTCATAGCCCTTTTCGTTGGGGTGCAGGGCGTCGGGCATGATTTCCTTCGTCAGGTTGCCTTCCTTGTCGAGGAACTTCTCGCCGATGTCGAGATACTTCACGGTCTTGCCGGCGTCGTCGAGCTTGGCGATCGCGGCGTTGATGGTCTTGATGCGGGCGCGGGCGGCGTCGGTCGGCTTGGCCGAGCGCGGGAAGACGCCCAGGAGCAGAACCTTGGTCTTCGGGAGCTTCTCGCGAAGCGTCGTCACGCACTTGGTGATTCCGGCGACGATTTCTTCGTCGGTGTTGGCGCTGAGGTTGTTGGTGCCGATCATCAGCATCGCGACCTTCGGGCTGATGCCTTCGACTTCGCCGTTCTGCAGACGCCAGATGACGTGCTGCGTGCGGTCGCCGCCGATGCCGATGTTCAGCGGGGCCTGCGAGCCGTAATTGGCATCGAACACTTTCTTGCCGCCGCGACGCCAGCCGTCGGTGATCGAGTCGCCGACGAAGAGCACGTCGACCTTGCCGTTGGTTGCCTTCAGGTCGGCCAGGAAGCCTTCGTGCCGGGCCAGGAAGCCCTTGCCTTCGTCCTTGCCCATCTTGATGGCGGGCTTGTCGGCGGCTTCCTTCACGGCCGGGGCCGCTGCGGGCTTTGCTTCAGGCTTTGCGGGGGCCTTCGTCTGGGCGAACGACGGCACGGCGGCAAAGTTCATCGCCAGCAGGGCGGCGACCACGGAACGACCCAGAATGCGCAACAGACGATCCGACATAAACTCCTCCTCAAACGTAAACTCGAGATTCGCCACCGACGCACCAGCGGCGGTTGGCAGTCCTACTACCCGTGCGACTCGAAGTGGTTGCCATCGCCACTGCTTCCCGCGGCGCCCCGGTCCGGATTCTCCGCGATTCTCGCGGGCCGCCTGCCTGGCGGTCGCACCCCAGTTGCACCCTGACGGCGTCCCAAGCAGCGAAAAGCCGGTCAAGTGGTTGACTGGGTTGGGTCAGAAGTTGCCCCGGGCTTGCTCAAAGAAGGGATAACCGCACCGCCCACGTTCGCGACGCTGACTTCCGGCCAGGGGATCGGCTCGTCCTTGTGGGTGATCGATCGCACCATCGCCTTGGCGATCCGGAACGGCGCGAGCAGGCGTTCGGACAGCGGCGTCGAATTGGCGGTGCCGTTCGGACGAAACAGCAGCACCGTGACGTCGTCCCCGTCGAGGTTGCTCGCGTAAAGCGAGCGGATGTGCTCGAGAATGCGGCCGACGAGCGTCGCTGGCTCCCCGACCGGGACTTCCGCGACTTCCCGGAGAAGCCCCGCCTGACCGAGCATCTTGCCCTCTTCGTCGAACGATTCGGGCAGCGAATCGGTGTAGCACACGACGAGGTCGCCGACGTCGAGGTCGGTATCAAACACGTCGTAATCAGAGAGTTCGAGGATGCCTAGCGGAAGGTTGGCGGGGTTGGGGTCGTCGTCGCGCGCCGAGTTTTCCAGGAAGCTCCATCGCCCGGTTGCGGCCCGATAGATGAGGGGCGGCGGATGTCCGGCATTGCAGATCGACAGCTTGCGGGTGGGGCCGAAGAACGTCGTCACGACCGCCGTCGCGAAATTACCCCGCCTCGACAGCTCCGCGAACTGTCCGTTCATTTCGCGGACAAACCGGCCCTGATCAATGTAATTGACGAATCGCCGCATCAGCGTGCGCAGTCCGACGGCCAGATCGCCGACGGCTTTGCCGTGGCCGGTGACATCGGCGACCAGCAGCCGGGTGATGCGACCGGTGGCGCAGGACGAAACGTAGTAGACGTCGCCACCCACCGCCGCCTGGGCATAGGGGCGACTGTAGACCCAGGCGTCAAGGCCGGGCAACGCCAGGCTGCTGTCGAACACCTGGTTTCCTCCCCACACCTCCATGCACTGCATGACATGCTGGCCCGCGGCGGGGTCGAGGTTTTGGGATTCGGCGGTCAAGGCAGCCTCCTGAGCAACGTTCCGTTGATCCTACTGTCCTTTGATGCACAGAAGACGGGTTCTGCGTCGAAAACATGAAATTTTCTTAATTGTTTCTGTCGCATGGACTTAGGTGGACGATCGGGGTGCATTTTGGTCAGATTTTGGAAGGGGATGGAAAACAATGCTTGACCGGTGTCACCCATGGGGTAAACTCTGTCCGACGTTACCGCCGAAGTGAGCCCAATCACAATGGGCCACACGGAGAACCCACAGCGATCCTCTGGCGAGCAAGCCTCGCAATTAAAGAGAGTCGTTGAGTCGGTTGGAATTGCCGCAAGGCAGTTCGCGAACCGGCAGGGGCTAATCGGAACCTGTGTCGGAGACCCTTCCACCGGATGGATCTCGGCAGCAACCGAGGGAGACCTTTCAACTCCCAGCCCGTCAGCTAACTCCGCAGGCATGTGAAAGGGATCAACGCTCCCCCTCAAGCGTTTCGATCCTCCTATATCCGAGTGTTGGGTTTTCCGACGCCAGGCTTCCGCCTCGGTTTTGTTAGCCGACCGGTCGATCCTCTGTCGCCTCCGGGATTCTCAACCGAAGTCTCAAACTGCGTCTCTCGGCGCAAGGAGTATCTCCATGGCTTCAGAGCAAGCCGAATCGCTTCGCAAGGCGATCGAGAACCTCATCAATGCCAAGCTTCATGACGCCCTGGGCAAGCCCGGCGGTCTCGGTCGTTTGGTCGCACACCGCGTTACCGGCGTCGCTTCGTACGACATCCGCAACGCCGAACGCCAGCTGGATCAAGTCCTCGCCGACGTCTTCTCGCAGGTCGAATCCCGCGAGCCGGCGTTCGCGGAATAACCGCTGATCGGCACCTCTGATCCTCGCGTTTGCGCGAATCAGATACCTGATCGGTTTCTCTAACATTAGTTTCGGGACCCACTCGTCCCAAGATTTTTTCCCCACGACGTTATTGGCGGTCACGCCGGAATGAGCACCCGGCGGCGCGCTGCCCCTGCGTGTGTGTCGTACTTCGATCCCGACGTCGCTCGGCCGTGAACCAGACGGCCATGCGTTCCTCGCGAAGCATCGGCATCACGATACAACTCCGCCCGGTCCGACGTTCACCTCTGTCGGACCGGGCGGTTTTTTTTGGAATGCTCGCCGCGATGACCCAGCCTCCCCACGGGAAGATCTTGCTGGAGGCTGCCGAGCGGCCTCGCATTGGGAACACGCATCGGCAGTGATCGAACTACGGATGAAGATCCCGCGGCCAGGCCGCAGCCGAGTTCACGCACTACTCACTTCCGACAAGCTCATCCCGCCTCGATAAAAGTCTCTTTCGAGCGCCTCGCTTGCAGACCCTCGAATGACCGAGACGACCTGCAGCAGCACGCCGCCAATGCTTCAGGTGTCGTGGCAGCGCGAACTCTCGCTTCGTCTGCCTTTCACTTGGTGCGGCTGGGCCGCCAGGCGCCAGCTTTGCACGACAATCTGGTAGCGAATCACCTTGAGCCTGTCCTCGCGCGCAACGACCGATATCGCGGCCACCGGCAACGCACGCGATCACTTCACAACTGTCCCACGGCGAGATGCTGTCGCCGGATCAATCAGGTATGGAACGAACATGTTTAGGGCGATCGTCGACCGCTCGAACGCTCAAGCGATCCTCGCCCCGAGGTGCCGCCGAACTTCATCGAGGCGTGTGAAGTCGAAGAGGGCGAGTGTGCGCGCCGAGTGCACGCGGTCCTTGCGACTGCTTATCGAAGACTGCGTTAGGAGTTCATGAAGCGACGAAGCGCCAGAAAGCCTCGCGCGTCAGTTGCGATGTAGCACGTATCACAAGAGAGCGTCAGAGCCAGTATCTTCACAACATGAGCCCTCGCTTTCATAGCGCAAAACTAGTGCTGTTTTGTCTGAATCTTACGGAGGTAGCAATAATCCTGCGTGCGCCAGTCGGTAGGATGCCAATCGAGTAGTCGCTCAGTCCGGGCGGACTGAGTGTTATTGAACTTTGTACGTTCAACTAATCCAGTCCTTCAGCGTGTGTGGGACGTTGGAGTGATCTGGTGCTTCTCAATCATTATTTAGTGTATTCCTAAGCTGTGTGACGGTTCGCGCATGAAGCGTGGCTGCCGCATGGGGAGTTTCTATGCAACGGGTCCAAATGCCAAGACGGCAAGCGTTCACACTCGTCGAACTTCTGGTTGTTATTGGAATTATCGCAGTTTTGATAGGCATTCTGCTGCCATCATTGTCGGCGGCGCAGGAGCAGGCCCGCACGATCAAGTGTGCGTCAAATTTGCGCAACATCGGCAACGGCCTGGCCATTTATCTCGCTGAGAACAAGCAGATTTTCCCGCCGGCGTACATCTATGAAGGGCAGAAAATCGTAGGCAACACGCAGACGCCGGCAGCCGCGGTGAACGGGTATGTCCACTGGTCCAGCTATCTGTATGGGCAGACCAAGGCTGGAAAAGGGGTTGCGGCTGAGGCGTTTACCTGTCCGTCATTTGAGCAGGGCGGGTTGCCGCCAACGAACCCGGAGCCAGGCAACTTCGATCCCGGTCAGGCTGCAGATAACGCTGGCGTTGTCGATCAGCAGGCACCGCGCTGCGCGTTCACAGTGAACGAAGCCATCATGCCCCGAAACAAGTGGGTCATCGGCTTTCAGGGTGCTGCTCGGCCATATCGGTACGTGAATGCGGGAAAGATCAAAGACTCATCGAATGTGATTCTCGCAACCGAATGGAATCATGATTGGCGAATCGTCGCCGATACTGGCCGATCCAACGACACCGATACGGTTTGTAAGAGCCATCGACCCGTGCACGGTTTTGTCAGCAAGGGCGGTACCCTGGATCTTTCTTCCGTAGGCGATGATCCATTCCGACCTGCCACGACCAGCGTCTATACGCCTGTATCTGAAACGCAGTTGGACCCCGACCCCAAGGCGGGCGGTTCCTCGCGCACTCGACTTGACTGGGTTGGGCGGAACCATGGGAAGCAGAACAAGCAGGGGGACTGGAACGTGAAGAGCACTAACTTCCTCTATGTAGATGGGCACGTAGAAACCAAACACATAAGGGATACGTTGAACCCGTTCCAGTGGGGCAAAGCAGTCTATTCGTTGGAGTAGTTCACTGATTCCGGACGTGCATTGTCGCGCCGACCGAAGGGTTCGGCGCGCCATGTTGTAATCAAAGGAGAGGAGATCAAGTGGCTGATCAGGGAAAATGCAATCGTGTTGTTGTCGCAGCGGCGCTGGCGGCGATCGCCGTCATGCCGTCCTGGGTTAGGGCCGGTAGCTCGACCAACTCCAAGACGCCGGTAGCGACGTTCCCCGGCATGAACGACTCCGGCGGCTCCCACAACCCGGCGGTGACCATCTCGTTGAGCGGATCGACCGCGATGAGAAACTTTACCGTGTCGTCGGGCATCACGTTCCTGACGCCGGGGTCGCCACTGTCGTTTAACAATGGCGCGATCGTGAATCCGGCCGCTCCCGTTCACCTCCAGACCCGCGCCCCGGTGCTCTACTCCGTGGACGACCAGGTTGGCACGCAGTTCCAGCTCGCCAGCCCCAACTTCACCCAGGGCGATTTCTATAAGACCGGGACGGGCAATCCGGAAATCAACGGTCCTTGGCCGCAAACTGCTCAGCCCATCCAGCAGCACAGTGCAATCCGTTTCGAATGGCATGAGCAGGGTTCGGTCGAAGGTATTCTGGAACTTGTCAACGATCAGATCGGCGTGCTCGGCAGCGTCACTGCGACCAATCGCAACCCCAGCGGAACCGGATTTACGCCGGTCTGGATCAATACCACGCAGTGGAGTGCGGCTTCTGCCGTCAATCGTCCGCAGTCGGCCACGGCGACCAATGGCCACGTTCTCAACGAGTTCTATGCCACTGCCGGTGCGACGAGCGGTTTGGCGGTCTTCGATAACCGCGACGGCATTGGTGTGAATCCCAATGGCGGCCAGAACGCCATTCAAATGGCGATCTCGGACGTGAATGCCCGGCAGGGCTTCTCGAAGAGCGGCGCCAACGGAGCGTTCAGCAAGGCCCCGGGCATGGACGGCTTCGGCAAAGGCAATCCTGCGTTGGGCTCAAACGCTCTGAAGATCAGCGGCGTAGGTATCGCCGGCGCGCGGCAGGCGCTGGAGGATCAGGAGGAGCTGAACATGACGACGTCGATGCGCAACTTGCGCACCGGCCCGTCGAGCAACAGCCCCCTCAATGTCGATGGTGCCGCAAACCACACTGCCGGGCCTTGGAACACTGCAGGCGTCGGCAATCTGCATAACACCACCATTGCCATCACGGCGACGCTTATCGCGGCTAACCCGGGTACCGGGCTCGAACGCATCAATCGAACCGATGGTCAATGGCTCCAGGCTGTCGGGCGGCTCAAGAACGGTGCCGACTTCAACGTCGCAACCCGTGACGCCAACTCCGGCACCCGTAACGTGGCGGCATTGAACCTTGGCTTGGACCCGTCCTTTGCAATGGGCGAGCTGGACAACGGTAACAATGGGTCCACGAGCTCGGCAGAAAACCTGATTGGCCCTGGCATCAAGTTCTCCGGAAAGCTGTCCGGCGGAAGCGCCCTGCGTCCGACGATTCAGAACAGCCGTATGTCGCTCGGCCACCTGAGCATCTCGGACGCGATCGGCTCGACAAACAATGGTTCAAACGCTCCGCTTCGCGGGCTGGATATTGCGAACGTCGACGATTCGGTCGCGAGCCCGACCTTCGTGCGGGCCGGTGCCGAAAACATCGTCAACGGCACGTATCCCCTGTTTCAGAATCAGACGTATGTCACGGTGAAGAAGCCCGGCGCATCCTTCACTGGCGACTCCGTGGCTACCTGGTCGGCGCGGACCGATGCCGAGACGGGCATCCTGGGTGACAACAGCGGCAACGACGTTCGCGACTTCCGCGACAATATCACCAACTCGGTGGCTCAGTTCCCGCAGTCAACCGATGAAACGCCTGCCGACCAGTTGATCCGCACCAGCTTCATCATCCCGCAGCTCATGCGGGCAGAGAAGGATGTTGACGGCGGTGCCGTGACCGTGAACAGCCAGACGCCCCAGCAAGAGGCGCTCACGACAGCGTTCCTCGGCGATGCCAATCTGACGTCGAGGTTTGCTGTAGGCGGCAACATCACTGGCGCGCTGGGTAAGCAGGTTGATGTCGATACCGGCAACGGCACCAACAAGCCTTCAACGGTGACCGCCGGTAGCTCGAGCTTCTATGGTTCGCGAACGGGCACCGGTCAGATCGCGATTACTTCGAACAACTACCTTTTCGGCGACTTCAACAAGACAGCCGTCAATTCCAGCGGCGTTCGCGACTTCAGCGATCTGAATCACGCCCGCCTGGCTCAGAGCGCCCTGGGAGCCAGCGGCCTCGGGAACTCAATGTTCTCGACCGGCACGACATTGAACGCCAACAACGGCACGCTTCTGGACGGGTCTGCCGGCGTCAACCTTCAGACGACACCCGCCGCCCTGGGCTTCACAGCGTCGAAGGGCGACCTGATCGTCATGGGCGACTTCGATTCCGACGGCGACTTCGACGGCGAAGACCTGCGCCGCATGGCCCGCGGCACGGCGCTGGCCGATAACACATCCTCGACCACCCTCAGCGGTGGAGCGGCTGCCTTCGGCGACAAGGTCCGCAGCGGCGTGCTCCGTAAGAACGCCGCCCTGGACCAGCTCAATAGCGGCGGTCTTGCGGCGAGCACTCTCCAGAAGCAGCAGGCCATCGCGAAGGTGACGACTCCCACCGGCACCGCGGCGCCGGGCGGCTCGACGGTGCTCAGCACCACCGGTTCCGGCCCCACGCTCGTTCAGACCTACACCTTCGACGACGCCAACGGCACCAACGCGTTCAACAAGTTCGACGTCAACCGCGACGGCAAGGTCAGCAAGCTGGATGCCCAGCTCGTCGACAACTTCGTCACCAAGGACTACCGCAACCTCGACAACCAGCTCGACGCCGTCGCCAGGGTTTCGGCGACCGGCCAGCTCACCGCGTTCGTCGACGACTTCGGTAACCCGCTCGATCCGAAGTCTTCGTCAAACGACCTGATCAACCGCGTCCCCATCAGCCTGGTGGACGTCGAGCTGAACGACACCGGCGACATCACCAACACCGGCGACTTCAAGCTTGTTCGCGATGCCCTTGGCAACGCCGGTCTGCTCGACGGCGACGCCAACTTCGACGGCAAGGTTGACTTCTCCGACTTCCAGCGGCTGGAAGCCAAGTTCGGTCAGGCCGGCAAGTGGCTCGAAGGCGACTTCGATTCTAACGGGCTGGTGAACTTCACCGACTACCAGCTTTTGGAAGCGAAGTTCGGCCAGAACATCGGTGCCGGCGCGGTCGGATTCACGCCCGACCAGTGGGCCTACATGCAGGCATTCGAAGCGGCCGCGGTTCCCGAGCCGACCTCGCTGTGTGTCGCCGGTATCGCCGGCCTCGGGCTGCTGGGTCGCCGTCGTCGTCGCTAACTGAGATCAGTCACCGGCGGGCCGGTTCCCGGCCTCGGCCTGCCGGTGATTTCTCTGGCTGGGCTACGTAAGCATTGCAAGTTTCTACCTACTGGAGTGGGATTTATGCGTAAGTTGACCGTTTTGTTTGCCGTCGCGCTCGGCGCGTCGCTGGTCGGGTCGAATGTGGCGCGTGCCGCTGACGTAACGCTCTCGGTCGTCGTCAACCCGACGTCTGCCTCCGCCGGCACTTATGCCGTGTTCGGAACGATCAGCAACCCGAACTCCATCGCGGGTGCCCTGGGTGGTCAGGTCGCGGGCATCTCGAGCTTCTCGATCGATATCCTAGGTAACGGCGGCACGTCCATCACAACGCGGGCGCGCCGCATGCCGACGGGTCTTCTCGATACCAACGACTTCCTTTCGAGCTACGGCTTCGTTCAGTTCCCCAGCAACGGTACTTTGGCCGGTGGCTCTGTGGCCGGTCTGGCCGCGGGTCAGAAGACGGCTTACGCCGGCGGCAACGATCCGGCCCAGGATGCCTTCGTCGTCCTGGGCGTGGGGCGCGCCGCAGGGAGCTACGCCCCCATTGGCGGCACCACCTCCACCTTCGCCAATCCCGTGCTTCTTGCCGACGGTTCCTACTCCGGCGGCACCGGCTCCATCACGGCACGCGTCACCTCGGGTAACTTCTTCAACCTGCTCCAGGACACCAGCGCCGCCAGCGGCCTGCAGTGGACCGGTCCCGGCAACGTTGAAGCGGCCGTCAGTGTCATCCCGGCGACCACTCCGGTTCCCGAACCGGGCACGCTCGCCGTCACGGCGTCGCTCGTGGTTGGCCTTTTGCTTCGCCGCCGCAGCCGCACGCTCGCCTGAGCGTTCATCGTTCGACAACGACTTCGGATAGCAGCTCATCGAAGTTAAGCTCGCCCCGGAACGACACCCCGTCGATTCCGGGGCGACTCGTTTCACCGTCGCGTTCAATCGCGTCGTCCGAAGGGTCGGAAGAGAAGACTGCTTAAATCTGATTTCATCCCCGTCTCATTCTTCCATCAGAACGCCACTCCAATGATGCCACCGCTGGGGACGCTTCACTTTGAAGCATCCGACCCTCCCCAGCGGAGTCTTATCTATGGCCCGCAAGGCAAACCCCACTTCCCGTCCCGCCGAGGACGGTATCGAACTCGGTCTCTTCGCTCCCTACAACGAATCCTGCTCTCTCCTGGGGAGTTGGAACGACTTCAAGCCCATCCCGCTCGCCAAGGACAAGTACGGCTGGTGGCGGCATCGGATCGCGCTTGAAGACGGCGACTACCGCTACAAGTTCCGCGTCAAGTCCAACAGCTATTTCGCGGTCGGTCAGGACCTTGATGTCTTCGACCCCTACTGCATCAGCGTCACCGACGACGGCCAGGAGAACTCGATCCTGCACGTCAAAGACGGTCGCCGTAATGAGTTCGAGTATGTGTGGCAGCACGACGACGTTCCGCTTCCGCCCAACGACCAGCTTGTCATCTACGAGATGCACATCGGCGACTTCACCCGCAACCTGGGCAAGAAGGTCGGCGACAAGTGGGAGAAGGGCAAGTTTCTCGACGCGATCGAAAAGCTCGACCACCTGGTCGATCTCGGCATCAACTGCGTCGAACTGATGCCCGTCAAGGAATTCCCGGGTAAAAGCTGGGGCTACAACCTCCGCAGCCTGTTCGCGATCGAAAACACCTACGGCTCGGCGGCCGACTTCTGCAAGTTCATCGACGAATGTCACGCCCGTGGCATGCGCGTCGTGATGGACGGCGTCTATAACCACGCCGACGCCGACTGTCCGCTCGCCAAGATTGATTACCAGTACTGGTTCTACCATCCGAACCCCGATCCGCCGGAGATGGACTGGGGCCCCAAGTACAACTACATGCACTGGGACCCGCACCTGGAGTTGTTCCCCGCACGCAAGTACGCGCTCGAGTCGATCCGGCGCATGGTGCAGTGGTTCCACATCGACGGCATCCGCTTCGATGCCACCCGCGCGATCGCCCATTTCGACGTCATGCGCGAACTCGCCGAGACCGGCCTGAAGGAAGTCGGCGGCCTGAAGCACTTCATCAACATCTGCGAGCACATCGCCGAGGACCCGGCGATCACCGGCTACCCCAACGGCGGGCCGATGCACGCGGCGTGGCACGAGTCGCTCGCCAAGGTGCTGCAGGCCAACGCCGCCGGCATCGAGCGCGACGGCGCAAAGCCGTTCGACGTCGAGGAACTCGCCCGCAAGATCGACCCTAAGACAAACGGCTACGGCAGCGGATCGCGCACCGTCAACTACGCCAGTTCGCACGACCAGGTGCGTCTCATGCGCATCATCGGCGAGCAGGGCAAGATCTTCGATGCCGCCGCGTTTCGTCGCATGAAGCTCGCGGCCGGAATCCTGCTGACGATCCCGGGCTTGCCGATGCTCTTTATGGGCCAGGAGTTCGGGCAGTCCAACGAGAAGAGCCTCGACCCGCGCCCGCTCGACTGGACGCTCCTGCAGAACGAGAACAACGCCGACCTGCTCCGGTATACCGCCGGCCTGGTCAAGCTCCGTCGCAATCATCCCGGCATGATGACCGACAACATGGAAGTCGTGCTGAAGGATCAGGAGCGGCAACTGCTGGCGTACAAGCGCTGGAACGAAGCCGGCAACGTGATCCTCGTCGTCATCAACCTGCGCGACACCCACGCCGGCGAAGTCGTCATCGGCGGTTGCGGCCTCGAAGACGGCGACTGGCACGAACACGTCCATGACTTCGACGTCAAAGTCGAAGGCGGCGTCCTGAAAGACACCCTCGCCGAGAGCGAAGTGAAGGTGTACTTCAAGAAGTAATCTGCCCCCTCTCCCCCGTACGCGGGGGAGAGGGATGGGGCGAGGGGCCGGACGTCGGGCGTCGTGGAAACGCGAAGTCCCGGCTCCGCTGGTAGCATGGTTCGTGTTAAGCTGGACGTCCGCGTTCCCGGGATCGAGCGTCGGCGTTTGTCGCCGGCGTGGTTGCCCATCAGGCTTGTTGCAGCTTCGGGACACCCCATGAATCGTCGCAACTTTCTTGCCCTGTCCGCCGTACTGCTGGCCGCGCCTGCGTCGTCCCGGCTGGCATCGGCTGCGGTGCGGGCGCCTGCGGCACATTTCGCGACCAACCTCTACCCCTGGAGCACGTTCGCCAAGCGCGACGGCAAGCCCTTCGACGGTGCTTCGGCCGACCTCTGGGCGGACGTCGCCAAGGCGGGGTTCGAAGGCATCGAATCGACCGGCGCGCCGACAAACCTGGCGGCGTTGATGGCGTCCAGCAAGCTGGCGTTGCGTTCGCTTTACGTCAACAGCACCCTGAACGACCCGGCGCAAAGCGACGCCAGCATTCGCGAAGCGCTCGCGATCGCCGACGCCGCCAAGCCTCATGGGTGCCGCATCATCGTCACCAATCCCGCGCCGATTCGCTGGGGCGGGCCGGAAAACAAGTCCGACGATCAACTGATCCATCAGGCCAAGTCCCTCGACAAGCTCGGCACGGCACTGCGCGAGCGTGGCATGGTGCTCGCGTATCACAACCACGACATCGAGCTGCGAAACGCCGCCCGCGAGTTTCACCACATGCTCGCCGGCACCGATCCGGAGTTGGTCAAGTTCTGTCTCGATGCGCATTGGATTTACCGTGGTTCGGGTAACTCGCAGGTCGCGCTGTTCGATGCCGTCAAGCTCTATGGCAAACGCGTGGTGGAACTGCACATCCGTCAGTCAAAGAACGGCATCTGGTCCGAGGCGTTCGGCCCCGGGGATATCGATTACAAGCGACTGCACGCGACGCTCAAGTCGATGGACGTCAGCCCTCACCTGGTGCTGGAGCAGGCGATCGAAAAAGGCTCGCCGGCGACGATGTCCGCGATCGACGCGCACCGACAGGGTCTTGTTTACGCCAGCGAAGTCTTCGCAGCGTAGAGCGCGTGCAGGGCGGGCACTGTCCGCCGGAAGGCATGCCCGGCACCACCATTCCTCCTTGCCGAAGGTCATGGAACGGTCTCTTCGGCGGGCAGTGCCCGCCCTACTTGAGGGCCGATAGCAGCCCCTGCAAGTTAAACGTCTCCGCCTGCACCGTCGGTTCCAGTCCGAGGTCTTTCAGTGTTGCGGTCGTGATCGGGCCGATGCTGGCGATCTTCACGCCGGCCAGCTTTGCCTTGTAGTCATCGCCCAGTAACGCCACGAAGTTCTTCGCCGTGCTGCTGCTGGTGAAGGTCACCCACTGCACATCGCCGGCGGCGAGCGCGTCGATGAGCGTCGGCGGCAGGGCGGCGGCGGGTCGGGTTTCGTAGACGGCGACGTCGCTGACTTCCAGCGACCCGTCCGCCGACAGCCGTTGCCGCAACACCGGCCGGGCGATGTCGGCCCGCAGCAGCAGGTGGCGTTTACCCTTTACTTCATTGGCGTCGCGCAGCGCGTCGGCCAGCGCCTCGGCGACGAACGCCTGCGGACACAGATCGACCTTCAGTGACAGCTCTTCCCGAATCGCTGCCGCCGTCGCGTCGCCGATCGCGGCAAGCTTCGATCTGCCGAACGCGCGGGCGTCCAGGCCGATCTCTAGCAGTCGCTGCTTCACATATCGCACGCCATTGGCGCTGGTGAACACCGTCCAGTCGTACGTGCCGATCGACTTCAGGGCCGCGTCCACAGGAATCAGGTCGGCCGGCGGAGCGAGTTCGATCGTCGGCGCTTCCAGCACGTTCGCGCCCAGCGCCGACAGTTGCTTCGAAAGATCGCTCGCCTGCTGCCGCGTCCGCGTGACGACCACCGTCTGCCCGAAAAGCGGACGGCTCTCGAACCAGTTCATGACCGGGCGGAGCGAAACCACCCGGCCGATGATCGTCATCGCCGGCGGGCCGAGCTTGGCCTCGGCGATCTTCTGCGGCAGGTCGGCGATCGTGCCGACGACCGTCCGCTGTTTCGGATGGGTGCCCCAGCGGATCGTCGCCGCGGGCATGTCCGGCGGCATGCCGTTTTCGATCAGCCGCTGGCAAATCCGCGGCAGCGATTTCACGCCCATGTAAAACGCCAGGCAAGGCAGCTTCGCCAGGCTCGGCCAATCGACATCGCTCGCCGCGCCGCCTTCGCGGGTGCGGGCTTCGTCTTCCTTATATTGTTCTTCCTTCTCGTGGCCGGTGATGAAGGTGAAGCTGGAGTTGAAGTCGCGATGCGTGACCGGAATGCCCGCATACGCCGGCGCGGCGATGGCGGCGGTGATGCCGGGAACCACTTCGAACGGCACGCCGGCGTTGTGCAGCGCCTCGCACTCTTCCCCGCCGCGCCCGAAGACAAACGGATCGCCCCCTTTCAGCCGCACCACTTTGTGGCCGGCCAGTCCTTCGCGGACGAGCAGGGCGTTGATCTCGTCCTGCGTCATGGAATGCTGTGCCGCTTTCTTGCCCACGTAGATCGCCCGGGCCTGCGGCGCGTGGCCGAGCAGCAGCGGGTTGGACAGATAGTCGTAGACGACGACATCCGCCTGCTCGAGCAGGTCGCGCCCGCGGACGGTGATAAGCCCGACATCGCCAGGACCAGCCCCGACGAGATAGACGATTCCAGGAGAAAGGTGCGACATAGGGGGACAATCCGTGCGGTAACCGAACTCACATCAAAACGCGGTGCTTCCAAGTGGCCATAACCATAGGTATGGACATACTTTCGCGATTGCAACGTCCGGAGTATGAGGTCTTCTTCACGCCAAACCAAGGGTCGGAAGTTGTCAATTGGCATCGACTGTAGGGCCAAATTGCCGGGGCGGCCCGAAACAGCGGCGGCGGCAGTATTGACAGCCCCGCCCGATAAGCAAGTCCTCCGGTAACCTCCGTCTTCCCTTGCCCCGATCGACCGTGATCCACCGACTCAACCCGACCGAATCGCCGTAAACCCCCATGTCAAGTCGTCCGATGGTTTGGGCGTGCCCTAAATGGGGCAGCGGAAAAAAGCGGTTGGCAACGGGCCGGCCGCGGGACGGGATCGACGATCGGCAGTTTGAGCTTCCCGGGTGTCCGACGACGGGCAACGTCGACAACACCTGCGAGCATCCACAAAGTCGGCCGCACGGGCAACAGCGCCTTCTTCGTGGAGCCAAGCCGATCCGAAACCGCCCATGTCCACGTACGGGAGCAAGAATGGTCGCGCTCAAGCAGAAGTCGGCGGATGTTTACAGACCGATCATGCGGCTGGTTCGCGATGACGAGGTCGAGCTGGCCCGTCAGGCCCGCGAGCGACGCGTCTTCCCTCGCCGTGAGATGCACATCACCATCTCCGGCAAACGCCTGGATCACTCCATTCCCGCCCGTCGCCAGCCGATGCTGGCCTTGGCGGTGCGAGACGTGTCGGCCGGTGGGCTGTCGGCCCTCAGTGACACGGCTCTTTTCCCCGGCGAGCTGATCGCCGTCACCTTTCCGCCGTCCGGGCTTCAGTCCGGCTGGGGCGCCCGAGGCCGGGTCGTCCGCTGCGAGCCGGCCGCCCTTGGCTACCGGGTGGCGGTCGAGTTCGAAAACCTTCCCAGCGCCGCCTGATCGCCGCGCCTGAACACAACTTATTGCAACAATCCTTAGTGCGTTGTGCCGGAGGAGGCGGTCGTGGGTCCGCCTCCTCCATTTTTGCGCGCAGTCGTTCGATATCGGATCCGGCAGAGAAGCCGCCACGGAGGCCCGGAGACACGGAGGGGCATCCGGCGACCCAGGGTGTCTCCGCGACAAGAGGCTGACAATCCGCGCTTCGATGCACATCGAGTCTGATTCCGTCTGAGATAAAACGCCGACGCTTCGAGTTGCCCTCCGCGTCTCCGTGCCTGCTCCGAACATAGCGCTCGACGGCCGGGTACGCAGGCCCAACGGGCCGTAATCCTATAGCCCAGGGCAACGCCCTGGGACGACTAGACGCCCATGCGCTTAAGGCCTGAAGGGCCGCGATACGCCGTTCGATACTCCGGCCCTTCAGGCCTTTGACCACTCGGCCCAGCAAACCCAGGGCGTTGCCCTGGGCTATAGAATTGGCCTTCCCCACGTTTGGTGGGCGCGGGTTGGGTTAACTGCGGCTCGCCTCGAACGATTCGGGGCTCTGATAGCCTAACGTGCTATGCAGCCGCTTTCGATTGTAGAACACCTCGATGTACTCAAAGATCGACTGCCGGGCCTCCGCCCGCGTCGCATACCTCGTCCCTTCCATCAGCTCGCTCTTGAGCGTGCTCCAGAAGCTCTCCATCGTCGCATTGTCCCAGCACTCGCCCGGATCGCTCATGCTCACCACCATCCCGTGCGATTGTAACAAATGCTGGTAGTCCTCCGACGCGTACTGTACTCCTCGGTCGCTATGGTGCAGCAGGCCCTTGCAAGGCTGCCGCTGCGCGATCGCCATCTGCAACGCCTCGGCCACCAGCTCCGTACGCATGTGCTGCGTCATCGACCAGCCGACGATCTTCCGCGAGTACAGATCCAGCACGCCCGCCAGGTAAAGCCAGCCCTCAGCGGTTTCGATGTAGGTGATGTCCGCCACCCACTTGCGGTCCGGACCCTCGGCGGCGAACTGCCGGTCCAGTACGTTCGTCGCCACCGGCTGCCCGTGCCCGCTGTCGGTCGTACGCGGCACGAAACGACGCCGACCTTTGGCTCGGATCTGCGCCTGCTTCATGATGGCAGCGACCGTGTTCTCACACACGCTTTGCCCCTCGCTTTTGAGCACCTGGTAGATCCGCGGGCTGCCGTACACCTGGCGGTTGGCCTCGTGCACGTCGCGGATCCGCACGAGCAGTTCCTGACGCCGACGCTGTCGCTCGCTGTCGGCACGACACCTCCAGGCGTAGAAGCCCGAGCGCGTGACCGACAACACCCGGCAACACGCTGCCAGCGGATAGTCGTCGAGCGTGCTGGCAATGAAGGCGAACCTCACTCCTGCTGGCTGGCAAAGAACGCCGTCGCTTTTTTTAGGATCTCACGCTCCATTCGCAAACGCGCGTTTTCGGTGCGCAGCTGCTGCAGCTCTTTGGCCATCGCCGCCGGCGAGGCCGAGTCGGGATCGGCCGTGTACTTCTCGATCCATTCGCGGATGCACTTGGGATCGACGCCGAGGTCCTTAGCCGCCTGCATTACCGATCGGCCCTGCTGGTGCACCAGCTTGACGGCACCCAGCTTGAACTCACGAGTGAACTTCCTACGACGCATGGCCAGCTCCTTCGGCAGGAGGGTATCCTGCCCAGTGAGCGCCCACCAAACGTGGGGAAGGCCAAATCTCGACCCTTCGGGCCTGTTGGGTATCGGCGTCACTTTTCATCATCTCGGTGTGAGGCCCGAGGCCTCATGATGCACTTCGTGGTGATCCCTCTTTCGACCGCGCGGAATGTGTCGCACCCGTCTCGGGCTTCGCCGATTCGCCGTCCTTGTACCCATCCCTCGGGAAGCGTACTATGATGGGTCTACCCAGGCGACAGCAAATGGAGGGCGTGAGCCACCCGGCGGCGCCCCAAAAGCGGAGCAGGTCATGGCTAAGTCTGAGCCTATTGAAGTCGAAGGCACAATCACCCTCGCGTTGCCCAACGCGATGTTCAAGCTCAAATTGGACGGTTCCGAGCAGGAAATCCTCGGCATCGTCTCGGGCAAAATGCGCAAGCATTTCATCCGCATCCTTCCCGGCGACCGCGTCAAGGTCGAGCTCTCGCCGTACGACCTGACCAAGGGTCGCATCGTCTTCCGTCAGAAGTAACCTCCGCAGACGCCAGTCATTCCGTACGCGCATCTCGGGACCACCGATGCTCCGGACGCTCCGGCTCGGTTCCCCGTCCCGAAGTCCGACGTTCCCACGCGCTCTGCTGCGCGTCGCGGCTAACCGGTCCGGAAGCGCGCATCGCTGCACCTTGAGCAAACGGTTTGCACCACAAGCAACCGGTTAGCAATACGATCACGGGGTTAGCCGCGACGCGGAGCGGAGCGTCCCCTGCCGTAGTGGTCGCACCGATCCGGAGCGATCCGACCGCGCAATCCTTCCGCCAAACGAACCCGAGAAATGCCATCCGCCGGCAAAAGGTCGTCGGGGTGGAAAGTCGCCGCCCCGGTGGAAGAAGTCAGGTTCGCGCCCGCCACACCTCCAGCGATGACCAAGGACGCTGGTGCGACGGTTCTCGTCGGGGTTTCATCCGATTCCGCCGAACGAACCCGAGCCGACTTCGCCGAACGAACCCGAGAATCGGCAGCCGACCGACAGTCGTCACCGGCGATTGCCGGTTCGCCGGCTCGGATGGTTGCCGGCGCATGCTCGGTCACCCCTGCTACCGCCGGCGCTACATCAGGCATTCCGCCCCCGTCGGGCATTCTGCGATCATCGGGCATTCCACCCGCCGGCACCTCCGCAGCCACGGCTGCCGTCGAATCTCGTTGCCGTTCCACCGCCCGGCTGTTGCGCGTCCCGCCCTGCAGGATTCGCAACTCGCGCAGCGCCGCCTGCATCGACCGCTCGATCTGCGATTCGTAGCGTTGCAGCAGCATGACGATTCCGCCGTTGGCGTCGGCCATTCGCAGCTCGGCGATCACATCGCCGAGCGTATCCATTCCGCCGAAACCGCCGTCGGCAGCATGCTGCTTGTCGCGCCGCGAGCAGAGCACCGCCGACCGGACGACGGGCATCCGCTGGAGCTTCCACGCCATTTCCGCGACGCGCTCGGCGAGGATGACCTGGCACGGCCCGACGGCGCCGAGGTCGTCGCGAAAGGAGGCGACGAACGCGTCGAACACCGCGGGGTCTTCATCAGGGAGCAACTGGCCCCGGGCGCGCAGCCCATGTTTCCAGGCGTTCTGCGCCGCGACGGACTTACCCGCATCGGTGGTCGGCCCTCGCGACCTGGCCCCGTTGATGCGCGACTGCTCGGCCCGCGAGCGACGCGCCGCGGCGGTCTCGTTGCTGTTGGCACCATCCGCGTTGCCATCGGCAGTAGCCGCGTTGCCGTCTGCGCTAGCCGGGTTGTTGTCGGCGCAAGCCGTGTTGTCCCCGGCACCGACCGGCGACGCCGGTGGCAGGTTGCCGACGTCCGGATCCACCGGGCTATCCATGACCGCAACGCCAACAGGCGCGCCCAGGTTCGTTTCCACGGATTCCATAAAGACCCCTTTCGCGGCCGGGAAGCCGCGGCGAATGACCGACCCGCCGGACGCGAGCACCCGATATTTCGGAGTTGACCACCCGCGTCGTTGGCGTTAGAATGTTCGTATATTGTACGGGTGTAGGTTTGGCGTTCAAGAAGAATCTGTCACGTTCGTTTCTGCCGCAACAGCCCCGACGACGCACGGGCAAGACGACCGTCGTGTGGCATGGGCAAGTACGCTTGCCCGTGTAGCCCGGTCGGGTAGAACGTGCGGTTCGCTCACGCAGAGGTCCCTGTGGCCACACTGGTTCTAAAGATTAGGGAAGGCTGCGGGGAGGTGTTCGTTGAGTTTCACGTCGACGGGGAAGATCTCGGCGCGCGAATCATGGCCGACCTTGGCGATGAGGGGTTTGACGACGTACTTCCCTGGTTCGGCGGCGACTACCAGATCAAAGACACGGTTCTGGGCGACGCCGCCCGGCAGGACGGCGTGCAAAACGCCATCATGCTCGCTTGCGGCTGCGGGCATTTCGCATGCAGCGGCGTCAGTGCCGACGTCGTCGCCAACGCCGAGACGATAACATTCTCCAACTTCTCCACGTGGCGTCATGGCCGGCGGATCGTCGCCGCCGTGGAACCGGTGTCGTTTGACCGGCGTCAGTTCGAGTCGGCTCTCGCCAAGTTGTATCGTGACGTTGCGGAGTGGCGGCCAAGCCCGCCGGGGACCGAGGTGCCACCGAGGATAATCTTGATTCCGCCTCCAGCGTGATGCGTGGCAGGCTTGGAGTGCAGCGAGTGTTCTTGGGCCAGCCCCCCGGACCATCACTGCTCCCACTGCTTGCGCAACTCCGCGATCTGCACGCACGACTTCAGCAGCGGCTCGACCGCGTCCAGGCCGAGCATGGTCGCCGCGTCGCTCTTGGCGTTCCTGGGATCGGGGTGGCACTCGAGGAACAGGCCGTCCACGCCGGCGGCGATCGCGGCGCGGGCCAGCAGAGGGGAATACTGCGGGTTTCCGCCTGACGAGCTGCCCAGCCCGGCCGGCTGCTGCGTGCTGTGCGTGATGTCGAACACGACCGGGCAGCCGATCTTCTTCATCACGTCCAGCCCGGTGAAATCGTTCACCAGCCGGTTGTAACCGAAGAACGTGCCCCGCTCGGTGAGCATGATGCGGCTGTTGCCGGCGGCGCGAACCTTGTCGGCGGCGTTGGTCATCTCCTGGGGGCTCATGAACTGCCCCTTCTTGATGTTGACCCAGCACGAGGTGTGCCCGCACGCCATCAGCAGATCGGTCTGCCGCGCTAGAAACGCCGGCACCTGCAGGATGTCCACCACCTTCGCCGCGACCGGCACCTGGTCGGGCTCGTGGACGTCGGTAAGCACCGGAAGTCCGAGGTCTTTCTTGATCCGCGCCAGCACGACAAGCCCGTCGGTCAGTCCCGGCCCGCGAAAGCTCGCGTTCGCCGACCGGTTCGCCTTGTCGAAGCTCGCCTTGAAGATGTAAGTCAGGCCGAGCTTGTCGCAGACGCTTTTGACGTGGGAAGCGATCGTCAGGCAAAGCTCGGCCGACTCGATAACACAAGGGCCGGCGATGACGAACGGGCGCGCGGGGTTGATCTGGAGGTCCATCGCCGGATTGTCCACTTTGGGTTGTGACTTGTCACGGTTTAATGGCTACCGCGGCACGATCAGCCGCATGCGGACGGGCATCAGGTCGATCTCAACGGGCGTGTGGCCGGCGGCGTCGCCGTCGATCTGGACGGGGACGCCTGCGGGGGTCAGCGGGCTGTCGATGCGGACGCGCCTGCCCTTGAGGTAGACGACGCCTTCCTCATGGATGTGTTCCCCGGCGGCGGCGAGCAGAAACAGCCGGGCCGCGTCGAGGAGGTTCGAGCAGGGCATGGCGCAGATGTCGAGCAATCCGTCGTCGGGGCGGGCCTGCGGCAGGAAGGGGAAGCCGGTGCCGTACTCCCGCACGTTGCCGACGAATACGACGCCGTCTTCCGGGCCGAAGACCATCTTGCCGTCCACCTCCACGCGGACGGGCGGGAACCGGTAGCTGGCCGCGACCGTCGCCGCCGGCAGAACGTAGCTGGCGTAGCTGATGGGCCCGCGGCGGACGCGGCTCAATTCGTGGACGACGGCGGCGTCGAAGCCGACGCCGACCATCAGCAGAAAGAGCGACCCGTTGCAGCGGGCGGCATCGACCCAGACGATCTGCCCGTCGCGGATGGCGCTGACGACCTGCGATTCCAAGTGGTCGTCGTCCCAGTCGATGCCCAGATGCCGCACCATCAGGTTGGCCGTCCCCAGCGGAATGATCAGCAGCGGGGGGGTTTCGCGGCCGGCGGCGGTCGCCAGCACGTACAGGCGTTCGGCGACGGCGCGCACGGTGCCATCGCCGCCGATCGCCACCGCCGCGGTGACGCCGGTCGGCAGGTCGTCTTCGGTCAGCTCGGTCGGCGGCAGGAGCCACATGCGGGCGTCATAACCGCCGGCCGCGAGGCCTTCGCGGATGCGATACGCGATCGCTTCGCCCAGACCACGTCCGGCGATCGGGTTGGCGAAAATGAGGACGCGGTCCATGGGCGGGGGATAATAGCAGAGAAACAGAGGTGGGGAGATGAAGCGATGCGGAGGCGTGTGCAACCTGTCGTGCGCCGGGGAAAACGAAAGCGCCACGGAGGCACGGAGACACGGAGGACAACTTGACTCTTCCGCGTTTTAACTGATATGGGAAAGCTCAGTACAGAAGCCCGGCCTTCGGATCTTGCGGGCATTTTAAGGCCGCCGGGCACCCCTCCGTGTCTCCGTGCCTTGTATGTTGGATTCCGTACCGTCTGATGGTTCAATGCCGCATGCCGCTTCGCGGGCTTCGAAGCGTAGCGAGAAGCCCGCGAAGCGGCGGCGGACGACAGATCGTTCGTGCCCAGACGCCGTCATGGACGTCGTCACGGAGCCTGATCGTCGTTCGTCGCGTGCGACTAACCCGAACAGCCGACTGAACC
Organism: Humisphaera borealis; assembly: GCF_015169395.1. Taxonomy (GTDB): domain Bacteria; phylum Planctomycetota; class Phycisphaerae; order Tepidisphaerales; family Tepidisphaeraceae; genus Humisphaera; species Humisphaera borealis. The sequence goes on along the minus strand of NZ_CP063458.1, from coordinate 3,608,117 downwards.
CGTCGCCCCGGCGGCGGAGTTCGTATTCGCAAGGCAGGGAAGCCACCATGCAGCACGAAGCCAACAGCAACGCCGTTCCGTCCGCCGCGGTGTCCGATGTCTCGTTGCCGGTCGCCGGCATCGACGTCGCCAAGGATCAGCTCGACGTCTTCATTGATGTCGTCGCCCAGCGGCTGCGAGTCAGCAACAACGACGAGGGGGTCGCACGCCTCGTCGCCACGCTGCGTCAGCACAAGGTTCGCCTGGTTGTCCTGGAGTCCACCGGCCGGTACCACCGCGCCGCGGCCGCCGCGTTGCTTCAGGCCGGCGTCAACGTCTCGGTCGTCAACCCCAAGAACGTCCGCGCCTTCGCCGTCGCCGACGGCAGGCTCGAGAAGACCGACGCGATCGACGCCCAGGTCATCGCCTCGTTCGGACGGGCGCTCAACCCGCGGATTACCGCCAAAACGCCGGAGAAACAGACGGTTCTGGCCGACCTGGTCTCCCGGCGTCGCGGCCTGGTGCAGGTCCGGGTCGCCGAACGCAACCGCGGCCAGGGACAACTGCCCACGCTGGCGGCCACCCAGTCCACGAAGCTGCTGCGGCTGGTCAACCAGCAGATCGAGGATCTGGACCGCGCGATCGCCAAGCTGATCGAAGGCGACGACGACTGGCACAATACGTCGAAGATCATCGACTCGGTGCCCGGCATCGGGCCCGAAACGGCTAACCAGCTGGTCTCCAGCCTGCCGGAGCTGGGTAAACTCAACCGCCAGGAGATCGCCAAGCTCGTCGGCCTGGCGCCGCTCAACTGCGACTCGGGCACGCAACGCGGCCAGCGGCATATCCGCGGGGGGCGGGATCACGTTCGAAACTGCCTGTACATGGCGACGTTCAATGCCCGGCAACGCTGCGACAAGTTCCGGCGTTTCTTCGATGGTCTTGTCGGGCGTGGCAAGCATTACCAAGTCGCGATGACCGCCTGCATGCGTAAGCTGCTGGTCATCCTGAACGAGATGGTGAAGAACAAGACCCATTGGGACTCGAAGTTCGCGTCATAACTTTTCTGGAGCGTTCACTTGAAAAAGCACACAGCCGCTCCGTGGTGATTCTTCTGCCGCGCCAGCCGTGTTGAACCGGTGCTGGATTGAAGATGCAGCGGGTGTGTGTCTCTGCGTCTCTACGTCACTCCTCCACTTTTCGACTATCATTCGCTCAGATGTCTGACCCTTTCCCGTATCGACTTGCTGCGATTGATATTGATGACACGCTCGCCGGACCCGACAAGGCGATCGGTGACGCCAACCGGCTGGCGGTGGACCGTCTGCGCGACGCGGGCTGCCGTGTGGTGCTGGCGTCGGGCCGGCGGCACGGCAACATGCTTCGGTACGCTCAGAGCCTAGGGATCGACGATTTCGTGATTTCCGCCCAGGGTGCACTCACCCGCCACGCCAGCCGGGACGACGTGATCCATCACGCCCCGCTGGATCGCACACTGGCCGGCGAGACGGTCGAACTCGGCCGGCAGATGGGCGTGGGGCTGGTCATGTTCACGCCCGGCGGGGCGTTCTCCGCGGCACCCACCGACTGGACGGAAAAGCTGAAGCGCGACACCGGCGGCGATCTGGTGTACGTCGATCGACTGCCGCCATCGCCGGCGGACGTGGTCGAGAAAGTGCTTTGGTGCGATGAGCCTGACCGCCTGGCAGGGATGTTCGAATCGATGACGGCCCGGTTCGAAGGCCGGGCGATCGTGACGATCACCGATCCGCACCTGCTGGAGTACACGTCCCCCGACGCGACCAAAGCCGCCGGCCTGGCCGCCGTCGCCAAACACTATGGGATCGCGCAGGCACAGACCCTGGCGTTCGGCGACGGCAACAACGACGTGCCAATGCTCGGCTGGGCCGGGCTGGGCATCGCGATGAGCCACGCCAGCGAGAATGCGAAACGCGCGGCCAAACGTGTCGCCCCGCCGGGCAATCCGGAGACGAGTCTGGCCCGGGCGGTGGAGGCGTTGCTGGGTGGGTGAAGGAAAGAGTGGGGCGTAGGGTGTGGGGATGTAGGGCGTTACAGCATCGGATCATCGCTGCGCAGTGCACCACTTGCAGTCACACGCCCCGTCGCTGCTGCTCGGTGCGTGCGATGCGGTGACCGGGCAGTGCTCGCCGGGCCGCCTGGCCTTGGCTTCGACCGGGCAGCCGCAGCCTTGCTCGGGGCGTCGGCGGATTTGTGTCAGCAGCGGTTTGCCGCAGTGGGCCACCCCGTTAACGACGCTGTGAAGCGGACATCCGCCGCAGACGTTCAGCCGGCGACGCCAGTCGTTGGAAACCCGCAGCACCCCCATGTTTCGCAGCCGCGCTGAAGCACTTTTGGCGGCGGCGCGCGAGAGTACCGCGAAGCCTTCGCTCGAGAAGTCTGTACAGCCGAAACAGCGTCGCATGGACGCACTATCGGACCGACGCCGAGCGGCGCTGCAAAGATGTCGTGCCGCGTCAAAAGGAAACGGGCGACCGGCCGGTAAAGGCGGGTCGCCCGTTGTCGTTGATCGAACGTCGGTCGTCCGAAGTCTTATTCCGCGGGGGTGGCGGTCGTCTTCTTGTCGTTCTTCGCCGACTGCGCGTTCTTGGTCTTGTCGGCGGCCTTCTTCTCCAAGTCGGAAATCTTCTGCTGCGCGGTCGTCAGTTCCTTCCTGGCGTCGGCGTGGGCTTTTTCGAGCGATGCGACCTTCTTCGTCTCGGCGTCCAGCGCCGACTTGGCCGTCTCGAGCTGCCGGGCGCTGGCGGTCGCCTTTGCCTGGGCGTCGCTGATCGCTGTCTTGCTGTCGTTTGCCTGCTTTGTCAGCACGGCGATCTCTTCGACGAGCTTCTTGTTCGATGCTTCGGCGGTCTTGAGCGCCTTGTCGGCGCTGTCGGCGGCGGCCTTGGCCTGTTCCAGTTCGGACGACAGCCGGGTGGCATCGGCCTTGGCCTTGGCAAGGTCGTCCTGCGTCTTCTTCATGGCGGTGGCATCGCTCTGGCTGGCGGCGTTCAGCTCCGAGATCGTCTGCTGCGACGTCTTGAACGCCTTCTCCAGGTCGGTCGCCTTGGCCTCGCTGACCGACAGCCTTTCCTTCGTGCCAGCCAGTTCGGTTTTGGCCTGTTCGCCGTCGGCGGTCGCCCTTTTCAGTTCGTCGGCGGTCTTGCCGGCGTTGGCCTGGGCGGTGTCGCGCTCCGATGCGGTCTGGGTGAGCTTCTTTGAAAGCTCGTCGCGCTCGACGACCACGGCATCAAACTCTTCCTTCGATACCACGCAACCGGCGGACATCGCGATAAGACACAAGACCAACGAGCGCAAAGCCAAAGCAGACATGATTCCTCCAGCACTGGAAAAGGTGACCGGCGGGCAGGGACGGCAAGTCCCGACGGGGGCGGTCGATCGCCGGCGCGGCCAGCCGCGCAGTCCTATAAGAGTCCGCACCAGCGAGGTGCATCGGCTTGATCGATCACAGAACTGCAAATTATCGCGCCGCATTCCGACGCAAAGCGGAATCGCCGGCACATGCCCGAAATGCGGCTCGATTCATGCCGATTGTCATAAAAATGGGGAAGATGAAACGCTTGTTTCGGTTCGCGTGATGCTCGCCTCTGCCATGCGTTCGGCCCGCTTGTGATGGAAGTTCCGCCGGGCGACGGTTCGATGTGGTGAACTGATTTTGTCCTCGGAATGCGTCAAAAACGTTCATCGTTTGCCGCATCGGCCGGTAGTACAATCAGCCGGACAAGCCCGCGTCGTCATTCCCGCTTCGAACTCGGCCCCGGGTTTGCTCGTCCTGATTGGTTGTCTTGTACGTAAGTCCCGGTTCAGGCTGGGAAAAGGAGTCGTCCCGATGATTCGAAACCTTCCACGGCTGACCGCTGGCGGACTGGCGCTGCTGGCCGGGCTCTGGGTGTCGCCCGCCCGGGCGGCCGAGCCCACCAAAGAAGGGATCGAGTTCTTCGAGACCAAAATCCGTCCCGTGCTTGTCGAAAGCTGCTACGGCTGCCACTCGGTCGAAGCCAAGGCCAACAAGAAGCTCAAGGCCAAGTTCTATGCCGACAGCATGGAATCGCTGCTCAAGGGCGGCGATTCCGGAAGTCCCGGCATCGTGCCCGGCGACCCCGGTACGAGCATGGTGATCAAGTCGATCCGCTACGACTACAAAGACGACAATGAATCGCTGAACATGCCCCCGAAGAAGGGGGACAAGGGTGGCAAACTCCCGGCGGACGTGATCGCCAACTTCGAAAAGTGGGTGAAGATGGGCGCTCCCGCGCCGGCCGACTTCCAGAAGCCGAAAGAAGCGAAGGACCCGAAGGCCGACGCCGGAACCGGCCCCGCCACGCAGGCCGTTGCTCCCGCCCACATCGACCCGAACACCGCCGCCAAGACCCACTGGGCATTCGCCAAACCGGTGTTGCCGGCCGTCCCCGCGGTGCAGAATGCCGCGGCGGCAAAGAACGAGATCGACCGGTTCGCGCTCGCGAAGCTTGAAGCCAAGGGGTTGCAACTGTCGGCACCCGCCGACCGTCGCACGCTCATCCGCCGGGTCACGCTCGACATGATCGGCTTGCCGCCGACGCCGGAAGAGGTCGACGCGTTCGTCGCCGACACCGCGCCCAACGCCTACGAAAAGGTCGTCGATCGCCTGCTGGCTGATGTTCGTTACGGCGAACGCTGGGCCCGTCACTGGCTCGACGTGGCCCGCTATTCCGACACCAAGGGTTACGTGTTTCAGGAGGAACGCCGCTACCCCTACGCCTATACCTACCGCGATTATGTGATTCAGTCGCTCAACAGCGATAAGCCGTACGACCAGTTCCTGATCGAACAGATCGCCGCCGACAAACTCGATCTGGGCCCCGACAAAAAGCCGTTGGCCGCGATGGGCTTTCTCACCGTCGGCAGGCGGTTCCTGAACCGGCAGGAAGACATCATCGACGACCGCATCGACGTCGTCGCCCGCGGCACGATGGGCCTGACGGTCGCCTGCGCCCGCTGCCACGATCACAAGTTCGAACCGATCCCCACCCGCGACTACTACAGCCTGTATGGCGTTTTCGCGTCGTCGGAAGAGCCCAAAGACCTGCCGCTGATCGGCGACGGCAAAGGGTCGGCCGCGTTCGAGGCGGAGCTGAAGAAACGCCAGGACGAGGCCGAGGCCTTCCTGGTCGGCCGTCGCGATGAGCTGATCGCCAAGGCCCGCACGCCGGAACTGTTCGCCAAATACCTGGAAGCATCGCTGACCGTCGAGAAGCGCGGCCTGACCGGCGACGACCCGATCATCTACCGCGCGGTACTGACGCGTTTCCGCGCACACCTGACCGAATCGGCCCAGAAGAAGGACAACATCTTCGCCGCCTGGCGGATGTTCGCGGCGGTCAACCCGGAAGAGTTCGCCGCCAAATCTGCCGTCGTGACCGACCGCATCGCCAAGGCCGCCGAAGTCCACCCGCTGGTGAAAGCCGCGTTCAAAGATGCGCCCAAATCGCTGACCGAAGTGGCGCAGCGTTATGCCCAGCTTCTGGCGAAGTACGACAAGGCCGAGGCGCTGCCCAACGCCGACGAGGAATCGCTGCGTCAGGTGATGCGCGGGCCGCAGTCGCCGCTGGCGCTGTCGGTCGCCGACCTGCGTGCCGGCCTTCGTCGCGACGACCGCAACAAGTACCAGGAGTTCGAGAAGAAGGTCCAGGCAGTCCAGATCGGCAATCCCGACGCCCCGCCCCGGGCCATGGTGATGACCGACGGCAAGCCGCAGGACGTGCAGGTGTTCATCCGCGGCAACTCCGGCAATCGCGGGGTGGTCGCGCCGCGGCAGTTCCTGGAGATCCTCGCCGGGCCGAACCGGCAGAAGTTCACCAACGGTTCCGGCCGGCTCGAACTGGCGCAGGCGATCGCGAGCAAGGACAACCCGCTGACGGCGCGGGTGATCGTCAATCGAATCTGGACGTGGCACTTCGGGCAGGGCATCGTCCGCACGCCGAGCGATTTCGGTTTGCGCAGCGATCCCCCTTCGCACCCGGAAATGCTCGATCACCTCGCCGTCACGCTGATGAACGAAGGCTGGTCGATCAAGAAGCTTCAGAAGCGCATCCTGATGTCGGCGGTCTACCAGCAGTCGTCGGCCGACAACGCCAAGGCGCGGGCGATCGACCCCGACAACGTCCTGCTCTGGCGGCAGAACAGCAAGCGGCTGGAGTTCGAGGCGATTCGCGATTCGATGCTCGCGGCGAGCGGACAACTGAACCCCAGCAATTTCGGTCGCCCGGTTGATATCGCCAACCCCGCCGAGGGGCGTCGGACGATCTACGGCTTCATCGACCGGCAGAACCTGCCGAGCATGTTCCGCTCGTTCGACTTCGCCAGCCCGGACATGCACACGCCGATGCGAGGCGGTACGACCGTTCCGCAGCAGGCGCTGTTCTTCCTGAACAGCCCGTTCGCGCAGCGGCAGGCGAAGATGATGCTGACGCGGGAAGATGTCGCCCGGGAAGCGACGATCCCCGGCAAGGTGACGCGCATCTACCGGCTGCTCTACGGCCGCATGCCGGCCGCCGACGAATTGGCGCTCGCCGAGCAGTTCGTCGCGACCGAGTCGGCACTGCCGACGGCGGAGATCGCGGTCGAGAAGCCGATCTGGCTGAACGGCTACGGCAAGGTGGACGACAGCGCGAAAAAGACGGCTGCCTTCACGGCCCTGCCGTTCTACAGCAAGCGTGGCTGGGCCGGCGGCGAGAAGCTGCCGGATGCCAAGCTCGGCTTCGTCTATCTGTCGTCCAAGGGAGGTCACGCCGGCGAAGACGGCAAGGCCGCCATCCGCCGATGGACCGCGCCCGCCGCCGGTACGGCGGAAATCGCCGGCGAGCTGGTTCATCCCAGCAGCGGCGGCGACGGGGTCGTCGGGAAGATCGTCTCCAGCCGTCAGGGCATTGTCGGCCAGTGGCAGGTGAAGAACGGCAAGGCCGCCGCCACCGCCAAGGGCATCCCCGTCGAAGCCGGCGACACGATCGACTTCGTCGTCGAGTGCGGCGGGAACACGACCAGCGACGGCTTCCAATGGACCCCGGTCGTCACCCTGAGCGGCCCGAAGGTCGCCGGCGGGTCAAAGAAGTTCGACGCCGCGGCTGATTTCACCGGATCAAAGGACGTCCAGCCGCCGGCGGAAAAGCTGTCGGCGCTGGAGAAGTACGTGCAGATGCTGATGTCGAGTAATGAGTTTGTGTTCGTGGATTGAAGGCGTCGGTGGGGCAGACATTCTTGTCTGCCTCGGGCACGGTACTCCGTGACCGAAAGTACCTACCGAGATCAGAGTGGCTTCGGACGGACGAGTACGTCCGCCCGAGACAGGCAAGAATGCCTGCCCCACTAGGATGGCCGACCCGGACGCACGAAGGTCAACAGATAGTCGTAACTAAAAAAGCTGTCACTATGAATCATCACCGCCCCAACCCCAACGACATCTTCCTCACCCGCCGCGACATGCTCAACCGTTGCGGCATGGGCATGGGCGCGCTCGCCCTGGGCAACCTGATGGGCCAGGGCGGCATGCTGCACGGCGCGACCGCCGGCGATGTCGCCAAGGCACAGGCTGCTGGCAAGCCGATTACGTCCGTCGGTCAGCCGATGAACCCGCTGGCGGCGAAGGACCCGCAGTTCCCCGGCAAGGCCAAGCACGTCATCCACCTGTTCATGAACGGCGGACCGTCGCAGGTCGATACCTTCGACCCAAAGCCGATGCTGACCAAGCATCACGGCCAGGCGCTGCCGGCGTCGTTCAAGACCGAACGCAAAACCGGTTCGGCGTTCAAGTCGCCGTTCGAGTTCAAGAAGTACGGCAAGAGCGGGCTGGAAGTGAGCGACCTGTTCGCCAAGACCGCCGCCGCGGCCGCCGACGACCTGTGCGTCATCCGCAGCATGAAGGCCGATGTCCCGAACCATGAGCCGTCGCTGCTGCTCATGAACTGTGGCGAGGCCCGTCTGCCGCGCCCCAGCTTCGGCACCTGGGTGACGTATGGCCTGGGCACCGAAAACCAGAACCTCCCCGGCTTCGTCGTCATGTGCCCCGGCGGATACCCGATCCAGGAATCGCAGAACTGGCAGAGCGGCTTCCTGCCCGGTGTGCTGCAAGGCACCTACATCGACACGCAGCACACCGACATCCGCAAGCTGATCGAGTACATCAAGAGCCCGTCCGCCAGCACCGGCGAGCAGCGCCGGCAGCTCGACCTGCTGATGCAGCTCAACCGCAAGCACCAGGAGAAGCGGCAGGCCGACCAGAAGCTGGAAGCCCGCATCCAGAGCTTCGAGCTCGCATTCCGCATGCAGGCCGACGCCAGCGACGCGTTCGACGTCAGCAAGGAACCCCAGCACATCCTGGACATGTACGGCCCCGGCACGCAGGCAAGGCAGATCCTGATCGCCCGGCGGCTGGTCGAGCGCGGCGTGCGGTTTGTTCAGGTCTGGCACGGCGAGGGCCAGCCGTGGGACAACCACGATGACATCGAGACTGGCCACAAGCGCCTCGCCGGCCAGTGCGACCAGGCGATCGCGGCGTTGCTGACGGACCTCAAGCAGCGCGGCATGCTCGACGAGACGCTGGTCATCTGGGGCGGCGAGTTCGGCCGCACGCCGGTCGTCGAACTGCCCACGCCCGGTAGCAACGCCGGCAAGATGAACGGCCGCGACCACAACCACTACGGCTTCACCATGTGGCTCGCCGGCGGCGGCAGCAAGCCCGGCGTCTACGGCGCGACGGACGACTTCGGCTTCCGCGCCGAGGTCAACCCCGTCCACGTCCACGACCTGCACGCCACCCTGATGCACCTGCTCGGCTTCGACCATGAAAAGTTCACGTACCGCTACGCCGGCCGCGACTTCCGGCTGACCGACGTGCATGGCACGGTGATCAAAGATCTGATTGCGTAGAGTGCGAAATCGGAGGTGTCTATGTCGATACGAGCGATCGTGAAGGACGGACAGATCCAGCCGGTTGAACCCATTCCATTTGATTGGGTGGAGGGGCAGGAACTGACCATCGAGGCGGGGGAACGGATTCTAACTGCGCAGGAGTTGGATGAGTGGGAGGCCGAAATGGATCGCCTGGTAAGCAAGCTACCAGTTCAGGATCACCTGCAACTCAAGGCTCTAATGGAGGAAGTCGAGGTCGACAGTAAGCGTTCAACGCGACGCGAGTGGGGGCTCGAGTGAGGCGAAAATATCTGCTCGACACGAATCAGCTTACACACGCCGCCGCTAATCGGGGATCACCAGTTGTCAAACGCATTCGCCAAGTGAGCTCGGCGGGAGATGCTGTTGGCGTTTGCGTTCCCGTTCTCTGCGAGGCTCACGCCGGCTTTGCCGGATTGTCTGAAGCCAAGCGAGAGCACTACCTCGAAGAACTTCGACATCTGATGCGATTGCTGCGACTGTGGCCTCTGGATTCTGACGCAGCCGTCGAATACGGGCGTATCTATCAGAGCTGTCGCCAAGTCGGACGCGTGCTTTCTCCCGTCGATATGATGCTTGCCGCGTTGGCTCGCGAGGAGCGCCTGATTCTGGTTACTGCGGACCGAGATTTCGACGCACTGCCCGACCTCCGCATCGAGGACTGGACGCTTGAGTAGTTCAAAGATCCGAGAAACAACAAACAAGTGAGCCCCGCCTACGGGCAAGTAAGACGGGGCTCGGGAAGGGGCAATGTTGTGCGGCCGGCAGCCTATTGAGCGGCGGCCGGTGTTGCCGTCGGGGCGGCGGGGGCGGGCGTGGCCGTGCCATCCGCGGGTTGGCTAGCGGGCAGCGTCGCCGGTGCGACCACTACGCCGGGTTCCCAGCCGGGCAGCACTTCTTTTCGCAGCGACACCCAGTCGTCGCGCCACTTGTCGCCTCCGGTGCGGTCCTTGTAGTTGATGAACATGTCCTTCACGACCCGCTCGGCGCCTTCCTTGATCTTTGTCGCGTTGGGGAACTCCGGCTTCTTCGCGATTTCCAGGTTGGAGCGAATCCATTTCAGATTTGCTTCCCAGAAGACGGGGTTGTCCTTCACGACCGAGTCGCCGCCGGCCAGGTTGGCCTCGATGATGTTGGCCCCGCCGAGCTTGCCGTCGCGGATGAGCGTGCCGAATGCGCTCGATGCGCCTTCGTAGTTCTTCTTTTCGTATTCGCAGGTCGCGATGCCGAAGTCGACCGACGAGTTGTCCTTCATCGCCGGCAGCTCCTTGAGCTTTTTGTAGACGGCGAGGGCTTCGTCGTTCACCTTGTTCTTTTCCGGCCCGTCGGGCAGGAGCTGGCCGGCCTCGCGCTTGGTGTTGGCGTCGTACAGCGTGAACTCGGGGACCTTGGCTTTGATCTTGGGATCTTTGTGATTCGCCGCCCAGGGGACCAGGAAGCCGGTGAGCTTGGCCTTGTTGGCGGCGTCCTTGGCCATCTGGTCTTTGTCGCCGGCGCCTTTGGCGGTGTCGAAACTGGCGGTCAGGCGCGTGAGGATTTCGCCCACCATGCCGATCGCGAACTCGGCCGTCTCCGGCCGGCCGGCCAGCTGCTGCACCTGCGCGATGGCCTGGTCGATCTGGCCGTCGTTGATCAGGGCGTTGGCCCGAATGAACATCGCCTTGTTCTTCAGCGCCTCTTCGTTGGCGACGCCTTTGATCTTCTCTTCGAAACCCTGCAGCAGCGCGATCGCCTGCTTCGGCTGCTTCTGCTGCAGCGCCAGCTCGGCACCTTCGGACGTGGCGTACATCATGCGGAATTTGAAGGTCGCGGCGAGTTCCGGACTGGCGGCACTGGTGATCGCGGCCTGCGCCAGCGGGATGATCTGGTTGATCATCGTCGATAGGTCCCGCATCCGCTGGCTGCGCAGGGCGGCGTCCTTGGTCTGGTCAAGCAGCATCTTGGTGCAGACCATCTCGTAGTACCGCGCGTTGAACTCCAGCTTGTCCCCCTTGGGAATCTTGCGATAGAACGAGATCGCCTTGTCCGGGCTGCCCATGACGCGCAGCCAGTTGGCGTAGGGGTAGAAGGCTTCCTTGCGGTTGAAGGGCGGGTTGGCGGCGACATCCAGGGCCCGCTCGTACAGCTTGCGGACAGCCGGGTCCTGCGGTGCCTTCTGGTACTGGGTGAAGGCGATATACGCCGCCTGATCGACCGCCGCCGCGGCATTGGGCTTGCCCGCGTAGAGCTTGTCGGTGCCGTAGTCGAGGAAGCCGTTGGCCGCCTCAACCGCCTGGCCTTCCTTCTGCTGGAACAGCGGGATCAGCAGCTTGGCGGTTTCGATCGCCTCGGGGTTTGCGCCGCCGGGGCCGGGCTTCTTGTCGGCCATCACGCGGGCGGCTTCCAAGCCGCGAAGCAGCACCTTCTTGTCGTAAGGCGTGCCCTCGGGCTTGTTGCGCTCGCCGTCGCCGCGGGTGATCAGCGCCTGCAGCACCGGAGCGCCCTGTGCCTTCAGGTCGGCGTTTTCGGGCAGGCGGGTGACGAGCAGTTCGGTGATCAGTGTCTGGAACTGCGGGAAGTCGTCGCCGAGCTTGGTCAGGATCGTGTCGGCGGCCTGATTGAGCTTGTCGCGCGCCGGCCCGGCGGGGGCGGCCTCGGCCTTGGCCGACGCGATGCGGTACCGCAGCATCGTCATCTGCGCGCCCACCATTTTCTGGGCACCTTCGCGAGCGCCGCCATCGATGCTGGGAATTAGCGTGGACTTCTGCCATGCCTCCAGATCGTTCGCGGCTTTCTCGGCGTCGGCCGGCTTCTTGGCCAGCACCCGTGCGACTGCCGAGAAATACCTTGCGTCATTCTGCTGGAACTCGCTCGGTGCCGGCGCCATGTCGACGGTCTTTTTGTCGGCGATCATCTTCTTGTCGATGATCAACTGAAAGTTCTTCAGCGCCGCGTCGTAATCCCCCTTGCCCATCTGCAGCTTGGCGATGCGCATCTTCACCATCGGCCCGACGCCACTGTCGGGCGTGTCGAAGTCCGTCAGGAACTTGATCGCTTCGTCGGCGATCTTCTTGCGCTCGTCCCACGCGGCCTTGTTGTTGCCCGAGGCGTCGATCGACACCACTTCGTAGTAAGCCGAGAGCGCGCCGACGTACTTCGCCTGGTTGGCCTGGGCTTCGAGCTTTTCCCAGAGGTCGATCTTCGGATCGTTCGGGCTCTTGATCTGGTTTTCCAGTGCCTTGGCCTGGGCAAACGCCGTCTCGCTGACCTTCTTCAGCATCTGCACGGCGACACGGGCGGCCGGGCGGATGCGGGCCTGGGTGGACGAGTTGTCGCCCCAGTAGTCGAGCGTATCGACGTCGGGCTCAATGCCCTTGGCGATCAGCGTCGCCGCGTAGTTGTTCAGGACGTTGAGGTCGTTGAGTTTCGGCACCAGCTTGTCGAGCCCGTCTACGCTTTGGCGCAGCAGGTAGATTCGGCGGGCGTTGCCCATCGCCGGGGCGGCGCCGAGTTCGCGCAGCGCCTGGAGCGCCTTGAAGGCATCGCGGTCGGCCTGCGGAACTTTCTTTTCATCGAACAGCCGGGTGAGCAGCGAGTTGATGCCCCGCCCGGCCAGTTCGTTCATGACCGTTTCTTCGCTGAGGGCATCGAGTCCCTGGGCACCGGCGGGCGTGGCCGGGGCACCCACCGCCGGCGGCGCGGCGGGCGTGCGGGCCTGGCCCAGCACGCCGGTCGTCAGCGACGCCACCGTCAAAGCGGCGGCGACCGCCAGCTTGAGCGACCCACCACCCATGGTCAGGACGACTGGTTTCTGGCTTGCACTCATCGGGCTCTACCTTCGCAAAACGAACCGGGACGGATCGAACGACAAGGCGGCGCGACCACTGTCCCTGACCCCCGATGGGGGCCCGGGCCACACGCCGAACACTTTCGACACCAATAATGACGGGAGCGGGAGAACTCAGAGGCACCCGCAAACCGCGGGAAACGCCCCTCCGCGGCGCCGCTCGACAGCTCCCGGAGTATATGACGACCCGGCCACGAAATCATTAGGAATCGGGAGAAGGCGGTAGGCGATCGGCGACAGCCAGCAGGTAGTACGCAGCAGGTAGCGATTGGCGTATGCTCGTAGCCGAGGCCTCGGGCACAGTGTACTCGCGGCAAACCCTTGCCTTTCTCCGCTTCCTGCGTACTGCTTACTGCGTACTGCCTACTCCAAAGAGGACGCCATGAACGCACTAGTTCTTGAAAAAACCCACCACATCCAGATCCGCGAGCTGCCCGTTGACGAGCCCATGGGGCCGCATGACGTCCGGATCCGTATCCATACCGTGGGTATCTGCGGGTCCGACGTCCACTACTACACGCACGGCCGGATCGGGCCGTTTGTCGTCAATGCGCCGATGATTCTCGGCCACGAGGCTTCCGGCACGGTCACCGAAATCGGGTCGGCGGTGACGAACCTCAAGCCCGGCGACCGCGTCTGCATGGAACCCGGTATCCCCGACCCCAACTCCCGCGCCACCCGATTGGGCATCTACAACCTCGACCCCGCCGTGCGATTCTGGGCCACCCCGCCGGTCCATGGCTGCCTTCGGCCGAGCGTGGTTCATCCGGCGGCGTTCACGTTCAAGGTGCCGGACAACGTGAGCTTTGCCGAGGCCGCGATGGTCGAGCCCCTCGCCGTCGGTATGCACGCTGCGAGCAAAGCGATCATCAAGCCCGGCGATGTCGCGGTCGTCATGGGCGCGGGGCCGATCGGTATGGTGACGGCGCTAGCCGCTCTGGCCGGCGGTGTGAGCCGGGTGGTTATCACCGATGTGCAGCAGCCCAAGCTCGACCTCGCCGCGACGCTCGGCCCGGTGACCGCGGTCAATGTTGCCAAAGAATCGGCAAAATCGGTGGTCGACCGCCTGACCGAAGGCTGGGGTGCCGACATTGTTTTCGAGTGCAGCGGCAACCCCAAGGCCGCAGCCGGCGTGTTCGATACGCTCCGGCCCGGCGGATGCGTGGTGATGGTGGGTATGCCAATCGAGCCCGTCGCGTACGACGTGGTCGCCGCCCAGATCAAGGAAGCCCGCGTCGAGCACGTCTTCCGCTATGCCCACGTTTACCCCAGGGCCCTGGCGTTGATGGGCGCAGGCAAGATCGACGTCAAACCATTGATCACCGACACATTCGATTTCAGCGATTCGGTCAAGGCGTTCGACTTCGCCGTCAAAATGCCGGCGACGAGCGTGAAGGCGCAGATCGTGCTGGATTGAGGACGAAGGAGTCGAGTACGCCGGGGAGCCCCGGGCCCCGCCGCAGCCGGGGTCGGTATCGACTTGCGTTCGCATCATGGCCCTGCCGCAGCCTGACAATCTCCCCGATCCGCCTGAGTATCTTCCCTTCCGATCCGGCACCTTTCGCCAGACGCTGGGCATGAAAGGGCTGCGTGACTCGGAATGGATCGAGCTCGATCGCGCGGCCCCGTCCGAGCTGGCATTGAAAAGGTCGCTGCTGGCCGATCATCGGTCGGCGGTTTTCGTGGCGACCGAAAGAGCTTGGGCATCGTCGCACGAAGCGGTTGAACTGCTCTGTCAGCATCTGATTCGCTATCTTCCGAAATGGTACGCGACCGAAAACGGGCAGATCGTCAATCGGATTACCGGCGAGCGATGGCCGCTGCCTGATGCAACCCTCATGTCCGGCATGCATCCATTGGAACTTGCGGCCAGACTGGTCCAGGAGGATTGGTGTGTGCTCGATGAGACGCCGCAGGGTTTGAAACTATCGGCCGGGTGCGTTTGTTTTCCCTCGCGGTGGTGCGTGTCAGAGAAGATCGGAATGTCGGTGTCGGCAATCCACGGCCCCGTCCCCCTCTACGATGCGCATATCGGTCTGCAAACCGACCAGTTTCTCGACCGCCTGACGGTCGATCGTCCGGTTTGGCGCGTGAACTGGAGTCTTCACGATGGCCCGAATCTGTTCCGCCCCGACGCACCGCCGATGTGGCCCGAGGGGGAATTGCCCGTCTCCGAGGTGCCCACGAAAGTGTGGCTGCGCGTCGAACGGCAGACGCTGCGCCGGCTGCCGGCCAGCGGCGCGGTCTTGTTCGGCATTCGCACGCATATCCGGCCATTGTCGGACCTGGCCGATCGCCCCGAAGTCGTTGCCGCGCTCGCCGCCGCGGTGGCCGAGTGGCCACCGGAGGTCGTCGCCTATAAGGGATGCATGCGTTCCCTGCCGAGCATCCTGCGCTGGCTCGAACTGAGCGCGAATAGGGCAGTCGGATGATGCGGGGCCCTCTGCGTCTGATAACTCCGCGCGTTCCCCGCACAGCCGTCCGATGTTTCGTAGAGTGACATCGAAAGGACTCTGGATGATCCGTACCCTCAAGGCCCTTGTGCTGACGTCGTCGCTGCTGCTCGCCGGTGGCTGCGCCAGCGGGAGCGGCGACGCCAACTTTGATGCCAAGATCGGCAGCGTCAAAGCGGGCACGCCGAAGTCGGTCGTTCAGCGGGAATTGGGCAAGCCCGACGAGAAGAAGCTTGCCGTCGCCGGGGCGACGCCGGCGGGGCTGTCTCCGCCGACCGTGCAAACCGGTTCGCGGTACGAAACCTGGACCTACCTGCGGGGTACGAAACGGTTTGATATCGTCATGGGCGGCAGCACCGAGCATCCCGGGCAATGGGAAGTGCATTCGGTGTCGAGCCGGCCGGCAGATCGGGCTCGTTAAGGATCGGCGTGAGGCAGCCGGTGGTCATGCCCGGAGTCTATCCCCGGCGCGGATCACGCGTTAGCATTTTTGCACCATGAACGCGCTGCACATCCGCCTTGAAGGTAAGAAAGTTCTCGTCACCGGTGCCGGCAAAGGGATCGGCCGGGAGATCTGCAAACTGCTGTCGGCGTGCGGGGCCGAAGTCTTCGCCGTCAGCCGGACGGCGGCCGACCTTCAGTCGCTCGCCGCCGAGATCCCCTGCAAGACGATCGTCGCCGATCTCGCCGAGGCGCAGCAGGCGGTCTCGGCGGCGGAGCAGGCACTAAAGCTTGCCGGCCGGATCGACTGCCTGGTGAACAATGCCGGCATCTCCATTCCGCAGTCGTTCCTCGACACGACCGCCGACGCATTCGACCGCACGATGGCGGTCAATGTGCGGGCGGTCATGCTCATCACGCAGGTGATCGCGAAGGACTGGATCGCCCGCAAATCGCCGGGCGCGGTGGTGAACCTGTCGAGCCAGGCATCAATGGCCGCGCTGGCCGACCACGCGGCTTATTGCGCCAGCAAAGGCGGGCTCGACATGCTGACGAAGGTAATGGCGCTGGAGCTCGGACCCCACCAGATTCGCGTGAACGCAGTCAACCCGACGGTAACGCTCACACCGATGGGCGAGATGGCGTGGGGCGATCCGAAGAAGAGCGGCCCGATGCTCGCCAAGATTCCGCTCGGCCGATTCGCCAAGCCGATCCACGTCGCCAATGCCGTCGCGTACCTGCTCAGCGACGCGGCGGACATGATTCATGGGGTGACGCTGCCGGTGGATGGTGGTTTTTTGGCGCAGTGACGGAGGAAGGCACGAAGGCATTGAGGCACGCAGGCACGAAGCGGTGGATGTCATCTCTTTCCTTCGTGCCTGCGTGCCTCATTGCCTTCGTGCCTTCCTCCTCATTTCTTCTTCCGCTGATCATCAATCTGCGCCTGCCGTTCGCGGGCGATCGCGTCGTTCAGGTTGCGCTGGGCATTGGAAAGCTGGGTGCGGGCCTGGCGTTCATCCTGCTCGAGTCCTCGTAGTTGCCGCTCGGCCTGCGCCACCTGCGATGTCAGGTCTTGCTGCTCGCGGCGAAGGAGGTCGGCGTCGTTGTCGGCGGCGCGGGCCTGCTCCTTCATCGTGGTGATCGACCGCGTCGTGCTCGCCAGCGTCTGCCGGGCGGCATTGGCCTGCCGTTCGGCCGCGGCCGCCTGTGCCAGGTCGCCGTCGTACGCCTTCTTCTTGGCCGCCAGATCGGCGATCGCGGCCGACACCTCGGGGAGCTTGACGAGGTCGGCATCGAACTTGGCCTTGGCGACAGCCTGATCCTGCCGGGCGGCCGCGAGTTTTCGGCGGGCGTCGGCGGTCGCCGAATCGCTGTCGAGCGCCTTGGTCTTGGCCTGCTCGACGGCATTCTTTGAATCGATCCAGGTCTTGCTCGCCGCCGGAACACTGTCCGTTCGGCCGGACTCGCGGAGCGATTTGACGTTCGCCTCGGCGGTGGTCGCGGCATTGGCCAGTGCCTTGAAGTCCGGCTTGTTCGCCAGCGAGGCCAGCACGGCTTCGCTGGCGGCGGCGACGGCCGACTCGGCCTTGGCGACCGCGGCCTCCAGCGCCGTCCAGGCCGGCGTCGCCTGAAACGCCGCCGTCGCGTCGGCCTTGGCCTTGTCGACGTCGGCGGCGGATTTGGTCATCGTCGCCTTCGACGCGTTCGCCGCCGCCAACTGCTGTGTGTGCTCGGCCTCGGCCTTGCTGACATCGGCCTTGATGGTCGGCAGCTTGCGCTCGGCGGTGTCGGCGTCAGTGTTGAGCTTGCGGGCGCGGTCGGTGGCGTCGGAGATCTCTCGCGGCAGCGTGCTCTTGCGCCGCTCCAGATCGCCGACCTTACGCTGCGCCTGCGTGAGGTTGCCGGTGATGTTGCGAAGGTTGTTGTCGGCGACGGCGTAGTCCCGCCGCGCGGCATCGGCCCGACGGCGGGCCTGGTCGAGCGGCTCGGCCAGTACGATCGTCGAGCCCGCCAGCACCAACAGCGATGCCACGATGTTCCGCCAGGCACACGACATGATTCCCTCGCTTGGTGTTTCCGCTACGCCGGCGGCTCGCTCTTATCCGCCCCCGGACGATGTTCCTTCTCCACGAGCTTCTGCTTCTCCATCAGGATACCAACAAGCTGCGACAAAGCGGTGATTTTCTGGTCCTGGACGCTGACAATGCTGAGCAGTTCGAAGACCGCGAGCATCAGGAAGCAGCTCACCCCCAGCAGTGCGAGCGTGTTGTATTGGATGTTGAGCCGTTCGGCGATCCAGGCCAGGCCGTCAGGCCAGACGGCCAGGCCGAGGAACGGCAGCGCAAGTACGGCAAAGACCAGTGCATAGCGTTCACGCAGGCGGTAAGCCCGCATCCGCCGAACCGCCAGGACGATCAGCAGGCCGCCGAAGAGGACGAGGAATGCGCTGCGGAAGGGGTTCATAGGGAGGGAAGGATGGGACGGGATTCGAGACGGGTCAAGGAAGTCTATGGGGAATGACGAATGACGAAAACTCGAATGACGAGTGAATGATCAAAGTTCAAGCTCGAACGAAATGGGGGAGGAAGTTGCACCTCGTGGCATTCGAGCCTGGTCATTGATCATTCATTCGCCATTCGAGTTTTCGTCATTCGTCATTCCCACCATCACAGCTCCTCCAACCGCTGCTGCTTGTCCAGTTCCCACAGCGCCATGATGACCGGGTCCATGTCGCCGGCGACGACCGCCGTCAGGTTGAAGTTCTTCTCGCCCGCGCCTTCGCCGCCGAGGCGGTGATCGGTGCAGCGGTTCTGGGGGAAATTGTACGTGCGGATGCGCTGGCTCCGGTCGCCGGAACCCATCATCGCCTTTCGGCTGGCGGTGAGGTGCTGGTGCTGCTTGCTGCGTTCCATTTCATACAGCGTGGCGCGGAGCAGGGCCCAGGCACGTTCCTTATTCTGCCCCTGGCTCTTGTGCTCGGTCATCTTGAACTGCAGGCCGCTGGGCTTGTGGAGCAGCCGCCAGCCGGTTTCGACCTTGTTCACGTTCTGCCCGCCGGGCCCGCCGCCGCGACAGCCGCCTTCTTCGACGTCCTTCGGGTTGATGTCGATCTTCACATCCGGCAGTTCCGGCAGGACGGCGACGGTGGCGAGGCTGGTGTGGATCCGCCCGGCGGTTTCGGTTTCGGGGACGCGCTGCACGCGGTGCCCGCCGGCCTCGAAACGAAGATGGCGGTAAGCGCCGTTGCCCTTGATGTTGACGACCACTTCCTTGAACCCGCCGCGCTCGGAGGTCGAGAAGTCCGACACGTCAAACCGCCAGCGGTGCTGCTCGGAATACTTGCGATACATCTCGAAGAGGTCGCCGGCGAAGAGTGCCGCTTCGTCGCCGCCGGTGCCGGCCCGGATTTCCAGGAAGAACGAATCGACCGCCTTGTCTTCAGCGGCGACGAACTCGTCCTTGAGGGCTTCGAGCATCTGGCTGACTTTCGCCTGGGCATCGGGCAGTTCGGCGGCGGCGAGCTCGGCCATCTCGGCGTCACCGCCGGCGGACATCTCTTTCAGGCTGGCGACTTCGTCGCGCACTTTCAGGTAATCGCGATACCGCCCGACGACGCCTTCCAGGCTTCCCTTCTCGCGCGTGAGCGCGACCAGCTTCTGCGAATTGGAGAAGGTGGCGGGGTCGTTCAGGGTGTCGACGATCTGCTCGTAGCGGTCGGCGGTTTCACGCAGCTTGCGCAAGAGGGTCGTGGGCTCGGCGGAGACGTCATTCATGGCAATCGGCTCGGAGAAACGGGAGACAGCGAAACAGGCACACGCCACGACATGGCGAGCGAAACGGCGGGCGGGCAAGGCCGCTAATGGGGGGCGTGAATGGCGGTGCGGGGCTTCATGCTGGCATGATCTTAGCGAGGTGGATAGCGCGTGTCATCTGATCGATGATGAGGAAGGCTTGTCGGTAAAGGCGCCGTCAGTGACACGGGCTTCCAGCCCGTGCGGGATGCGTTGTAATCAAGAAAATGAACGTCTACCGACTCCGACATCGCACGCACGGGCTGGAAGCCCGTGTCACTGATGGCGCGTTCCGCGACGCGTGGTGCTGCGCGTCTGACGTCTGACTACCCCTCCATCGTCGACCGCACGTCCACCGGCTTGCCTTCCTTGCCGGACTTCAGGCCCGCCAGCAACACCTCGGTGACGTGTCTTGCCGTCCGGGCGTTGGATACCGGCGGCTGAACGCCGGTTGCGATGCAGTCGAGCCAGTGGCGGTGGGAATTGCCGACCTGCACCCGCATCGGCAGATCGGTGATGTCGATCGGGGCGTTATCGCGATCCAGGGCCGTCGGCGTGTGGAGCTTGGCCGGGTCGTTCGCGCCGAAAGTCACCTTTGCCTTGCTCCCATGAACGCTGAACGCCCAGGTTCGGCCGGGATCGCACCAGCTTGTCTCGGCCGTCGCCAGGGCGCCATTCTCGGCCTGCAGAATGAGCGTGGCGGTGTCTTCCAGCGTGGTCGGCTTGTCGATCGTCGCGGTGACGGCCGTCACGCGTTTGATCGTGCCCAGGATCGCGATCGTGTAGCTCGTCGCGTAGACGCCCATGTCGAACAGCGCGCCCACGCCGGCCTTTTTCTCGTCGAAGAACCAGAGGTCGGTCGATTCGGGCTCGCCGAAGAACGTGGCGACTTCGCGGTAATACACTTCCGGGCCGCCATGGCTGGTGCGGGCCCGCATGCCCGTCGGCTTGCCCAGATCGCCACGGCGGAGCGCCGCCCGAACCGACAACACCGTGTCGTCGAAGTGCGGCAGGCAGTAGACGATGCGATCGGGGTGTCGGTCGCACGCGGCGACGAAGGCATCGGCCTCGGCCATCTCGCCGGACAGCGGCTTCTGCATGTAAACGTGCTTGCCCGCTTCCAGCGCCGCGATGCCCCACTTCACGTGCTGCGGGTGTGGCGTGGCGACGATGACGGCGTCGATGCTGTCGTCGGCGATCACGTCTTCGTAGCGGGTCGTATGTCGGGGGATGTCAAAGCGATCCTTGATGATCGCCAGGCGTTTCTCGTTGCGACCGGAAATGAGCGTGACCTTCGCGCGGTCGCGGAGGTCGGCCAGTTCCGGGAAGTGCATTTTGGCCGCGATCCCGCCGGCCCCGATGACGCCTATGCGCAGGGTAGACATGGGAGGGATTGTAATTGAATCCCTCCCATGTCCACCTCGGTACTTACGCCTTTGGCGTGGCCGGAGCCGTTGCCGGCGGAAGTACGACGCGGATGTGGGCGTCGCGCAACTGCCGGTCGTCGATCGCCGCCGGTGCGCCGCACATCAGGTCTGCGCCGCTCTGGGTCTTGGGGAATGCGATGACGTCGCGGATGTTGTGGATGTTCCGCAGGATCATCACCAGCCGGTCCAGGCCCAGCGCGATACCGCCGTGCGGCGGGGCTCCGAACTGCAGCGCATCGAGCAGGAAGCCGAACTTTGCTTTCTGGGCCTCGGCGTCGATGCCCAGCAGCGAGAACAGCGCCTGCTGCACGTCCATCCGGTGGATACGGATCGATCCGCCGCCCACTTCCGAGCCGTTGACGACCAGGTCATACGCCTTGGCCTTGATGCCTTCGATCGTGGCGCGGTCGGTGCTCGTCATCTTCGCAACGTCCTCGTCGAGCGGGGCCGTGAACGGGTGATGCGTCGCGACGAAGCGGCCGTCTTCCTCGCTGTATTCCAGCGCCGGGAAGTTGACGACCCAGCACCAGGCGAACTCGGTGCTGGCGGGCATCTTCATGTCCTTGGCCATCTTCAGCCGAAGCTCGCCGAGCACCTTGTAGACCACCTTCGGTTTGTCGGCGACGAAACAGAGCAGGTCGCCGTGCTTGGCGCCAATACGGCTGACAACCTCCTCGGCGATCGACGCGACGAACTTGGCGACGCCGGTGTAGAGGTGCGAGTCGCTACCGGCGGCAAAAACACCTGTCTTCTCGGCCTCGGCGACGGTGGGGATGATCTTGTCGGTTACCGCCTGCTGCAGGTTGATCACCTTGGTGACCGCGACGCCCTTGCCGCCGTAGCCCTTGCTCCACTCGGCCAGGGCATCGGTCTCCTTGCGGGTCATCTTCGCGCCGCCGGGCACGACGATGCACTTGACCATCGGGGCGTTCTTGAAGACCGCAAACTCGGTGGTGTGGGCCAGGTCGGTGATGTCATGCAGTTGCATGCCGTACCGCAGGTCGGGGCGGTCGGAGCCGTACTTGGTCATCGCCTCGTCGTAGTCGATGTGCGGGATGGGGTTGGGGACTTCCTTGCCGAGGATGTCCTTCCAGATCTTGCGGACCAAGCCTTCCATCACCTTGATGATGTCTTCGCGGTCGATGAACGACATCTCCACGTCGAGCTGGGTGAACTCGGCCTGACGGTCGGCGCGGGGGTCTTCGTCGCGGAAACACCGGACGATCTGCATGTACTTGTCGCACCCGCCGACCATCAACAACTGCTTGAAGAGCTGCGGCGACTGCGGCAGCGCGTAGAAGCTGCCGACCTGGTTCCGCGACGGCACGATGAAATCGCGAGCGCCTTCCGGTGTGCTGCGCGTCAGGAACGGCGTTTCGATTTCCCAGAACCCCAGATCGCCGAGGTAATCGCGCATGATCTTTGTCACGCGGTAGCGGACGCGCAGGGTCTCCTGCATCTCCGCCCGGCGAAGGTCGAGGAAGCGGTACTGCAGCCGGCGTTCTTCGTGGACGGTCTCGTGCTCGTCGGGCAGGAACGGCGGCGTCGGCGACTGGCTGAGGACGGCCAGCGACTTGACGCGCAGTTCAACCTTGCCGGTTGCGAGCTTGGGGTTCTCACGGCTCTTTCCCTTGTCGTCCACGCCACGGTCGCCGACGGTCCCTTCGACGCTGATGACCCATTCGCTGCGAAGCTTGCGTGCCTCCTCGTGGAACGCTGGTCCGCACTCGTCGATGTCGAACACGACTTGGGTTAGGCCGTCGCGGTCGCGCAGGTCGATCAGCACCAGGTTGCCGTGATCGCGGTAATTGTGAACCCAGCCGGCCAGTTTCACGGTCTGGCCGATGTCAGAAGCGCGGAGCTGTCCGCAGGTGTGGGAACGATAGCGGGTGGCGATGTAGTCCATGTGCGTCGATGACGAGCCGTAGAACGTAGAGCGTAGAACGTAACGGCAACCTGGCCGAAGTCCGATCTCTGCGCTTGTCCCACGATGTCGTCGTTGGTCCGTTGAGTCCTTCGTTACGCTCTATTCATCAATCACGAAGCGGCGCTCGCCGCTCATTTCACATCCCACGGCCCTTTGCTCATCCACTCTTTGAGGATGTTGTAGGCCGGCTTGCCCTTGGGGATGTAGGTTTTATCGACTTCGGTCACCGGGTAGGGGTGCCATTCCCAGATCATGAAGCCGCCGAGATTCGGATTGCCGTACCAGCTTCTGAAGAACGCTTCGTAGAGCTTGCGCTGCAGTTCCCAGTCGGGCTGAAGGCTGGTCTTGGTGTAGTCCCAGGGTTCGTCGGCGGCGTTGCTGATGCTGCACCAGCCGACCTCGCTGAACACGATCGGCTTGCCCTTCTTGTTGCTGAAGTTGATCAGTTCCTTCTGGATTTCCTTCCACTTCACCATGATCTCGGGCACCGTCACCTGGTTGTCCTTGCCCAGGGCCCAGTAGCTGTTCATGGCGATGAAATCGAGCTGCTCCCAGAAGGGGATGTTGGCGTAGTGGTCCCAGTTGGAGGAATAGGTCAGCATGCCGGCCGGGAACTTCTCGCGGACCATGCTGATGGTCTTCTTCCACTCGGCGGCGTGCACCTCGGTACTGACCAGCTCCGATCCGACGACCAGCACATCCACCTTGCCGGCGGCGGCGACGTCGGCGTAATGGCCGATGAACGCGCGGTAGTTGTCGAACCAGTCGGCCCAGAGATCGGGCTTGATCGTGCCACGCCATTCGTTGCCGCGCGGGTTGGTCAGCAGCACGATCGGCATCAGCATGACCCGAAGGTTCTTCTTCTTGGCGTATGCGAAAAGCTCCAGGAGCTGTTCCTTGCTGGCGGTGTAACGCTGGTCGACGAAAATCTGCGTGCTGCTGCCGTTCTCCTGCCGGCCGGCGACGACAATCTCGATCGTGTCGGCCCCGGTGGCAACGACCTCATCGACCACCTTGAAATACGCCGGCAGGTTCTCCGGATGAACCATCGACGTGGCGATGCCACGCAGCGGCAGGCCGGTGAGCTTGGCGCGGAGCGGGGGCGCGGCATCCACGGGGTCGGCGGTCGGCGCCGGGCGGTTCGTGCCGCCGGGCATCAGCACGCAACCCATCACCGCCGCATACAGGACGACGGCGGTTGTGATGACAGCTTTCCACATCGGTGGGCCTCGGTTGGCGGGCTACAGCGGCCCGCAACGTGACGAAGAATCCGGTCCCGGCAGCGTATCCAGTGTCCGCCGGGCGATTCGAGCGGAGCATCATACGGACCGGCGGTCAGGCGTGGTAGGGCGGGCGGCCGATTCGCGGGCACACCGGGTGCAACTATTTCCGGGCAGCTGAAGGGGAGAGCACCACGGAGGCGCGGAGACACGGAGGGTAATTCGACTACCACGTCGGTCGAGCAAAGACAGAGGAGCCACAGATGCACACAGATCTGCACAGATGATCAGGACAGACAACCTCGTCTTTTTGCTGCGGCAGGCCAGTGTCAGCCCGTTTTAGTTCTTTCAACTCCGACGCATTGCATCTGTGAAGATCTGTGTGCATCTGTGGTTCCTCTGTCTTTGCTCGACCGACGTGGTAGTCGAGTTACCCTGCCGCGCCAGGCGGGTTGCACCGAAGGTGCATGTTTCCGCAGGATGTCGTCGGTCGCGACTTCCCACCTTCCCACAGGCGGTATCCGTCCTTACAATCCCCGGCCCTAAGGAAGGTAGCAACGCATGGCGAAAGCGAAGAAACAGGACAACGCGAGCGAACCGACGGACCCCAAGCCGGCCAAGGCGACCGCGAAGAAGACCGACGCTGCGGCACCGGCTGCGACACCCGCGGCAACGCCGGTCGAAGCCGCCGCCCCCGAAGGCAAGGCAAAGAAGGCTTCCAAGGCTAAATCCGCCCCCAAGGCCGAGGCACCCGCGGGAGAAGTAAAGGCGGCGACTGCACCCGCTGCGGCTCCCGCCCCGGCCGCCAAGCCCGCTGAGGCACCTGCCGCAAAGCCGGCTGCCAAGCCCGCCGCCGCCGCTACGCCCAAGGCAGCTCCCAAAGCGGCCAAGGCGGCAGCTCCCGCGCAAAAGCCGGCGGCTCCAGCCGGTTCGAAGCCGGCGTTCCCGGGGATCGACACCAATCTCGCCGCCCGCGCCGCGGCGAACCTGGTGGCCAATCGCGACCTGCTCGGCGGACTGAACCTCACCCCGACCGCCTCCGCGGGGCAACCCAAGCCCGCCGGCGATGCCGCCAAGCCCGAAGCGAAGGTCGAAAGCACGTCGTTCAAGAACCTGAAGCAGAACCTGGCCCAGCCGACGGCGGGTCTCAACAAAATGCTCGGGTTCTCCAGCAACACCAAGAAGGGCGGCCTGCCCTTCGCCGGCGGCGGACCCGGCGCCAAAGGTCAGTCCTCCGGCGGCGGTGCCGGTGGTGGCAACAAGCTGGGCGTGCCCCGGCGGACGAGCGGCGGGTGAGCAAAGCCTCGACGCTATGGTATGCAATTACCCGAACGTCCAGCATTCCACGGCGACTCAGACGCGGTCGCCTTTGCGATTTGGGAGTGGTATCTCGATCTCGTTCTATACGTTGATTCTCGCGGCGCTGACACCCTGGCCGCCGAGCCTGTAGTTCGAGAACTCATTTCTGAATCAAAGGAGCGTCTCGTTCCGTCTTCTACCGTCGGGGTTTTCGATCGAAGGAATGCGTGGCTAGCGCATTTCGAAAGCCTGTTGGGGTGCGTGTTGGATCGATTAGGCCGACACGTTGAAGCCCAGCGATTGCTCGGCAGCGCAGTCAGTCGGTCGCCTGAACTTGCTGAGCACCGCATTAACCTAATCAAGTTCTTACTTGAGCGAGACTGTGTTGATGAAGCGGTACATCAGTTTTCGCTTCTGCCACCCAAGGCAAAATCAGAGAATCGTCGCACAATCAGCGATTGGATGACGACTTATCCGACACTTAAGTCCCGAATTGTTCTCTCCTCCAATGCGGCGGGGGAGTGTTAGGGCGCGTACATCCGTCGGAATGCAAAATGCAAAACAGGCAATGAAATATGCAAAACGGACTCGCACCGTTTTGCATTTTTAATTGCCTGTTTTGCGTTTTGCATTCGCTTCGTCCCCGCGGAGTGTTGTAAAGCCTCACGCCGGTATTCTCGTCCCACCTTCAATCGCCGGGGCGAGATCGTCCACTTCTGTTGATCTTCTCCGCCGCCGGACCCAGCTTCCGAAATCGTCAAACAAGCTGTAAGCGACCGGCGTGACGAGCAGTGTCAGCAGCAGCGACAGCGTCTGCCCGCCGATGACCACCACCGCCACCGCCTGGCGTTCTTCGGCGCCGGGGCCGGTGCCGAGGGCCAGGGGCAGCATGCCGGCGACCAGCGCCAGCGTGGTCATCAGGATCGGCCGCAGACGGTCGCGGTTGGCCTGGATGATCGCGGTATGGCGCTCGACGCCGCGTTCGCGGAGCTGGTTCATGTGATCGATCTGCAGGATCGAGTTCTTCTTCACCACGCCGAACAGCACCAGGATGCCCAGCGCCGAATACAGGTTCAGCGTGCCGCCGGTCGCCCAGAGGCTGAACAGGGCGAAAGGCACGCTCAGCGGCAACGACAGCAGAATGGTGAACGGGTGCAGCACACTCTCGAACTGGCTCGCCAGGATCATGTACATGAACACGATCGACAGGCTGAACGCGATCAGGAACTCGGTGAAGGTCGTCTGTAACTCAGCGCCCCGCCCGGCGATGGTTGTCGTGTAGGCGGCGGACATATTCACCGGCGGCTGCCGCAGTTCGTCGGCGGCTTCCTGGATCGCTGCCAGCCGGTCGCCCAGTGCGTATCCGGGCCCGACAGAGGCGCGAAGATTCGCCGACCGCGCGCGGTCGGTGCGATCGATTCGGCCGGCGGTGATCTCTTCGGAAAGCGAAGCGATGTTGCTCAGCCGGACGAGCCGCGCGGGGTTGGACGAACCGGATTGTCCGGGCGACCCCACCGCCGGCGCGCCGCCGGTACCGGCCGCGCGGCGGGGCAGGTAGAGCTGGTCGAGCATCGTCGGGTCGCTGCGGTCGGCTTCGGTGAGTCGAAGCTGCACGAGGTAGTCTTCGCCGGCCTTGGGGTCGCGGTAGCGGGAGACTTCCGTCTCGCCGCCCACCATCAGCCGCAGCGCCGTACCGATATCGGCCGCGTCGATGCCGAGGTCGGCGGCCTTGGCGCGGTCGATCTTGACGCGAAGTTCGGGAGCATCGAGCTTGAGCGTGGTGTCGGCATCGACAATCCCCAGTTTGTCTGATTGCTGGCGGAGCAGGTCGGTGTAGCGGGCGAGTTCCTGTAACTCGGGGCCTTTGAACACGAAGTCGATCTCGTACCGCCCGCCGCCGGTGTTGAACGGGCTGTAGGCCCGCACGGCGACGCGCACGTCCTTGAATTTGGCGACGCGCTTGCGGACGTCGGCGATCACGTCGCGCTGCGAGTAGTTGTCCTTGAAGCTGCCGGTGAAATCGCCGTGGAGAAACCCTTTGAGCATGCGTGTGATGGACCAGACGCGCTGCTCGTGGGGGACCATGCGGACGTAGATGTTGCCGGTATTGACGCCCCCCGTGAAGCCGCCGCCCGACGACCCCAGCACCAGCTGCACGCCACGCACCTGCCGCACCTCTTCTTCGATCGCCTGGATCGCCGCGTTGGTGGCGGCCCAGCTGGTGCTCTGGGGGCCGGTCACGGAGACGGCAAATTCCCCTTCATCCACATTGCCCGGCGTGTATTCGAGCCGGACGGCCTGGTAGAGCGGGACCGACGAGAGAATGACCAGGATCGCGACAACGGTGACCGCGATGCGGTGACGCATCGCGAACTCGAGCATCCAGGTGTAGGAGCGGTCGATGTAGCCGTAGAAACCGCCGCGACTGCGGGACGTGTGCGCATCGGCGGCAGAGAGAGCTTGGGGATCGACGACCGTGGCGTCTGCGTGACCATTACCGGCGTGACCGTTGCCGTTGGACGACTCTCCGTTGGGGGCTGCGTTCGCGTCCGCGACCGTTCCTCCCGACCGTTTCGCGTGCTTCTTCGCCTCGCCGCGGAGCAGCCGGGCGCTCATCATCGGCGTGAGCGTGAAGCTGACCAGCAGGCTCACCATGACCGCGACGGCAGCGGTGATGCCGAACTGGTAGAGGAACCGTCCGGACACGCTGCTCATGAACGACACGGGGATGAAGATGACCACCAGGCTCAGCGTGGTCGCCAGCACGGCCAGGCCGATTTCGGCGGTGGCGGCGCGGGCGGCCTCGAAGGAGTTCATCTTCTTTTCTTCGACGAAGCGGAAGATGTTTTCCAAGACTACGATCGCGTCATCGATGACGATGCCCACCATCAGCACCAGCGCCAGCATGGTCACGCTGTTCAGCGTGAAATTCAGCGCCCACATCATGCCGAAGGTCGCGACCACGCTGGTCGGGATCGCGACGCCGGCGATGATCGTGCTCCGCCAGGACCGCATGAACGCCAGCACCACCAGGCACGCCAGGATGCTGCCGAGCACCAGGTGCACGTTGATTTCGTGCAGCGCGTTGTAGATGTAGCGGCTCTGGTCCTGAAGAACTTCGAGCCTCACGTCCTGCGGCAACTGCGGCTGAATCTCGGCGAGCTTCGCCTTGACGCCTTCGATGACTCGTACGGTGTTGGCGCCGCTCTGGCGGCGGACTTCGAGGGTGACGGTGGGTTTGCCGTTGAGCCTGCTCGCCGACCGCTGCTCCGCCGAGCCGTCTTCGGCCCTGCCGATGTCACGCACGCGAATGGGCTGGCCGTTGCGGGTTTCGATGGCGATGTCGTTGAACTCTTCGGCGGTGCTGAGCCGGCCCATGGTGCGGAGGGTCAGTTCGCGGCTCTTGCCGGTGACCTGTCCGCCGGGCACGTCGGCGTTCTGCCGGGCGATCGCGTCGCGGACGGCCGTCACCGGCAGCTGGTAGGAGACGAGCTTGTCGGCGTCGAGCCAGACGTTGACCGTCCGCCGGGCGCCGCCGACCACCCGCACCTCGCCGACGCCGATCGACCGTTCGAGCTGCTCCTTGACGGTGGTCTCGGCGAACTCGGTCAGTTCCCGCAGGGCCCGGTCGGACGAGACGGCGATGGTGATCGAAGGGTCGGAGTCGGCGTCGCTCTTGGCGACGGTGGGCGGGTCAACGTCGTTGGGAAGCCGCCGAAGCACCGCCGCCACGCGATCGCGGACGTCCTGGGCGGCAACGTCAATGTCGCGGCTGAGGTCGAATCGAATGATGACGACGGACGAGCCGGTGCTCGAAATCGATCGCAGTTCCTCGATGCCTTCGACGGTGTTGACCGCTTCCTCGATGATTTCCGAGACTTGCGTCTCGACTTCCTCCGGGCCCGCACCGGGCAGGGTTGTGCGAACGTAAACGGTGGGCAGATCGATGCTCGGCAGGCGATCAACACCCAGCTTGTAGTAGGCAGTCGCACCGACCACGACCAGCGCCAGGATAAGCATCGAGGCGAAGACGGGGCGTTTGATGCAGATCTCGGCAAGCTTTTGCATTGAGAACCGACTGGTCGGGACTGACGGATTGCTTACGAAGCGAGCCCGAGTGATTCGCCACGGAGAACAGGGCGTTCAACGCAGAACAAGGGAGTTCACGGAGACAAGATCAGTCCCAGAGCTCGCGTTTCCATGTCGTTGTCCGGAGCCTCCGTCCGGATGCCATGCGGCGGAAGTTACTACCGAACGCCTCGCCATCTTCGCGCGGGAGCGGCTACAGGGGAACTTCCGTTTCTGGCATCTCTCACGCTCGGAATCAGACTTCGCGAACGTATCAGTGTGCCACACCGGCCGGTGTGTCGCCGGGAACCTCGATGACGAACTTTTCACCGGCCCGGACTCGCATGACGCGCCGCAGGCTGCTGATCACCACGGTCGCGGCGCACCCGAGCATCGCAAGAATCAAAAGTGCCTGGAACGAATAGGTCAGGATCAGCTTGACCCGGTCATCGGCCGGCGGGTTGTTGATCTGCGTGTGAATGCCGGTGAACAACTGGCTCAGCATGACCGCGCCGGACGAGGTCGTGGTGATGATGATGACCAACATGGGGATCACGCTGACCCAGATGTACTTGACCCGCCCTTCGTTCGCGAGCCAGGCAGTAATCACGCTGAGCGCGATCACCGCCAGCACCTGATTGGCGATGCCGAACATTTTCCAGATGACCGAGAAGCTGTCCGACTGCAGGAACCAGGCCCAGCCGCAGACCACCAGGCCCGTCGCGAGGAACCCCGACAGCCAGCCGCCGGACAGTCCGAGTTTCGGACTGACCTTGCCGAGCGCTTCCTGGACGAGGAACCTGCCGATGCGTGTGCCGGCGTCGATCGTCGTCAATATGAACAACGCCTCGAACATGATCGCGAAGTGGAACCAGTACTTCCACAAGTCGTCGAGCACGTGCTGGCTTGCTGTGCCGAAGGCCTTTGTGGCCTGCTCGAAAATATGAGCCATGCCGACAGCCAGCGTCACAGCGCCGCCTGTGCGGCCGCGGAGTGCCTCCTGCGTCAGCTCTTCGTACCGGCCGATCTCTTCTACGCCGTGCGCGCCGCCCACCTGCAGAATGCGGTCGTGGTACTTGGGCACTTCCGACAGCTCGGTGTTCATCGCGTAGTAGTCGCTCGACGACAGCGAAGCGGCGGCGATCAGTGCGATGACGGCGACCAGGCCCTCGATCAGCATCGCGCCGTAGCCGATCATCCGCGTCTGGCTTTCCTTCTGCACCATCTTCGGCGTGGTGCCGCTGGAAACCAGGGCGTGGAAGCCGCTGATCGCCCCGCACATGATCGTGATGAACAGGAAGGGGAAGATCGTGCCCTTCACGATCGGCCCGCCGCTGAGGAACGTGTGGTTTAACGCGGGTGCTTCGAGCTTGGGGTTGGCCACGAGCACGCCGACGACCAGCAGTGCGATCGTGCCGATCTTCAGAAAGCTCGAAAGGTAATCGCGCGGGGCGAGCAGCACCCAGACCGGCAGCACCGCGGCGACGAAGCCGTAGATCGCCATCGACCAGGTCACGCCAGACGCACTGAGGTTGAAGTACTGGCCGATCTCATGATTGGCGACCCAGTGGCCGGCGACGGTGGCGCCGATGGTCATCGCGCCGCCGATGAGCGACGCCTCAACCACCCGGCCCGGCCGCAGCTTGTACATGTAAAGGCCGACGAAAAGCGCGATGGGGATGGTCGCAGCGATCGTGAAGGTGCCCCATGCCGAGCCGGGCACTTTGCGGACGGCATCAGCGGGCAACAACACCGACTGATCGGCGGCGACGGCCAGCGGTTTTGCGCTGGCGATCACATACTTTTCCTTGACGACCATCGTGCCGCCCGACCATTTGAGGCTCGAACCGGCCGGCACCATGTACGAGTACTGGCCGTCTGTTTCGCCTGCGTTATCCAGCACTGTCGCCGCAGGCAGGATGAGCGTGCTGCCGCCGTACTTCACTTCTTCGCCGCCCAGCGCCTTGACGACTACTTTGCCCAGGCCGCCGAGCGCGATAATGAGGATGAACAGGATCGCCGCCGTGGCTGCCGTCCCGGCGACCTTGCCGAGGTCGGTGTAAGCGATCTGTGCGAGGCTGCGGCCGTTACGCCGGGTGCTCATCGCAAGGACCATGAAGTCCTGCGCCGCGCCCGCCAGGCACACACCGACCACAATCCAGACCAGCCCCGGCATATAGCCGAACTGGGCGGCCAGCACCGGGCCGATGAGCGGCCCCGCGCCGCTGATGGCGGCAAAATGATGGCCGAACAGCACCCACTTGTTGGTCGGATGGAAGTTCTGCCCGTCGTTAAACCGCTCGGCGGGCGTAACCCGGCTGTCGTCCAGCGCGGCGACCTTCGCCGCCAGGAACGCGCTGTAGTAGCGATAAGCGATCGCCATGAGGCTGAGAATCACGAGCAGGACCGGCATTGCCGTCATCTGGGGTCTCCGAGGGCCGCTATCTGTTCAAGTTTCCGCCGCAGTGCACCGGGACTGGGGACGGGCATCATAACAATACCGGGATCGCCTGTCGGCGTGCATTGAATGTCGGTTATCATTAGATTCTCGCAGACCACAGCGAAAACGCCTACGGACATCTTCAACGACTGGTTCCCGAACGACGCAATCCAATGAACATCACCAACATCGGCATCATCGGTCTCGGCTTCATGGGCCGCATGCACTACGACACCTACGCCAAGATCCCCGAAGCAAAGGTCATGGCGGTCTGCGACAGCGATCCCCGGCGGGCCGCGGGGGATCTGTCCGGCGGGTGGGGCAACATCGCCGGCGCCGGTACCCAGCGGCTGCCGATGGACCGCATCAAGGGGTACACCAGCGTCGCCGATTTCCTGGCCAACCCGAACCTGCAGGTGGTTGACGTCTGCCTGCCCACGCCGGCGCATGTGGACATCGTCACGGCGGCATTGAACGCCGGGAAGCATGTCGTCTGCGAGAAGCCGATGGCGCTGACCAGCGCCGAAGCCCGGCAGATTGCCGACGCCGCCGCGGGCGCCAAGGGGCTGTTCATGCCCGCGATGTGCATGCGGTTCTGGGCCGAATGGATCTGGCTGCGCGATACGATCAAGAACGAAACCTATGGCAAGGTGAAGAGCGCGGTTTTCCGTCGGCTCGGTGTCGTGCCCCAGGGTTGGTTCCGCAACGGCAAGCTGTCCGGCGGCGGGATTGTCGACCTGCACATCCACGACGTGGATTTCATCTACAGCCTGTTCGGTACGCCGACCACGGTCTATGCCAACGGCTACACCGGCCCGACGGGCGAGCTGGACCATGTCGCCGCGCAGTACCGCTACGAAACCGGCCCTGCGGCAGGGGCGATCATCGCCGCCGAGGGTGGCTGGACGCAGACCGACGGCTTCGGCTTCCGGATGCAGTACCTGGTAAATTTCGAAAAGGCGACGGCCGATTTCGACATCGGCCGCAAGCCGACCCTGCAACTGTTCAAGGACGGCAAGGCCGAGACGATCGAAACAACCGGCCGCGACGGCTATGCCGGCGAGCTGACGTACTTCCTGGAATGTGTCCGCAACGGCACCAAGCCCACCGTCGTCACTGCCGAAGACGCGGTGGCGGGATTGAAGATCGTGGAGGCCGAGAAGAAGAGTATCGAGACGGGAATGCCGCAGGGGGTGTAAGTCTTAGGATGCGTGGGAATTGAACGAAAAACGCAAAACATGGAATGAAAAACGCAAACTGTGATGAAGCGATCCGCGCCTCATTCCCGTTTTGCATTTTTCATTGCACGTTTTGCGTTTTTCAATCAATGCCCGTTCTGCCTTGCTAGATAGCCTCTCCCAGATATACTGCTCGGCCCGCCAAAGGTCGCCAAAAGCGTCCTCGGCGAACCCCGGCGTGCATGCCTCAAGACCATGCCCGCCAGGAAGAGCGCGTCAGACGGCCGTCGGCATTCCGCCAACGAATACGGCCGCAGCGCCTGTCCTGAGCCGGTGCTCCTTTGCGCCGGTAGAAAGTCGAAAGCCCCATGGGCCGTTACACTGGACCGAAGGTCCGTCTCTCCCGTCGCGTCGGCGTTCCCATTGCCGACATCCCCAAGCACACAGGCCGCGAACTCACCCTTCCGGGCATGCACGGCTACCGCGGCCGTCGCAGCACGGAATACGGCGTTCGCCTGGTCGAGAAGCAGAAGCTCCGCTTCCACTACGGCATGCTCGAAAAGCAGTTCCGCCGGTTCTTCTCGATCGCCAAGAAGAGCAAGGGTAACACCGGTAACACGATGATGCAGTTGCTCGAGACCCGTCTCGACAACGTCTGCCGCCGCCTCGGCGTCGGCCGCACCATCTGGCAGACCCGCCAGCTCGTTGCCCATGGCCACGTGCTGATCAACGGCCACAAGTGCGACATCCCCAGCGCATTCGTGAAGCCCGGCGACACCATCACCTTCCGCGAAAGCACCCACAAGGTCATCCGCGAGACGATGGAACAGGTCGTTGGCCACCAGATCCCCAACTGGCTCGACTGGAACCCCGGCCAGCTCACCGGCAAGATCAATGCCCTGCCGACGGCCGAAGACGTGCCGTTCGAAGTGAACATGAACCTGATCATCGAATTCTACCGCTGATCGGGTGTGCAGGAACCCGCCGCAATGCGGCGAGCGCAAACAGCATTCCAAACGGGCCCGTGGATTCTCATCCACGGGCTCGTTTCCTTTTGTAAACTGCTGCCATGAGCATGTCCCCGATCTCGCCACGGTCACCGATGATGCCGGTGCTCGACCCCGACGTGCGCAACCGGATCAACGCCGAGTTGCAGACGGGCGAACGCCTGCTCTGGGCGGCGCAGCCGATTCCGGCACTCTACGCGCGTTCGGCCTGGCCGATGATGCTCTTCGGGCTGGTGTTCACCGGCTTTTCACTGTTCTGGATCGGCGGGGCGGCGGGCATGCTCTGGTTTTCGGATCACGGACCGGTCCACGAAGGGTTCGGGATCGGCCGTATCTTCAGCTGTTTTCCGCTGTTCGGTTTGCCCTTTTTCGCCGTCGGAATGGGCTTGGTCACCTCGCCAATCTGGATGCGGCGGGCGGCCCGGCGGAGCATCTACGCCGTTACCGATCGCCGGGCAATCGTCTGCCAGGGCCGCGCGTGGGGCGGCGTCGAAATCCGCAGTTTCGGTCCCGGCGACCTGACGGCGATGACCCGAATCGAACGCGGTAACGGCGCCGGCGACCTGATCTTCCGTGAAGGCTACTCCGAGTCGTTCGATTCCGAGGGGCATCGGACATCAAACAGGAAGGTGATCGGCTTTGTCGCAGTCGAAGGCGTTCACGATGTGGAGCACCTCGTGCGGACGCAATTGATCGAGCCGCATCGGGCCCGAATGCAGAACGCGGGTTAACCGGGCGTCCTCGATTCGCGCCCGTTCGGAGCCTGGGACCGCCGAGCGCCTGCTCGGCTCTTCGACATGCCGAGCAAGCGCTCGGCGGTCCGAGGGCGAGAATCACGATCGGCTATTTTGCGGCGAGGGCTGATTATGAAAACGTTTGTCAGAGCGTCGTGGATGATCGTCTTCGCGGCCCTTCTCGGCGGTCCGACTCACGCTCTCGCCGCCGATCTGTCCATCTCGATCGACTTTCCCAGCGGCTCAGGCAGGGTGCAGGAGATCGACCGGGCGACACGAGCGATCCGCCTGGAGCCGACCCCCCACAAGGGGCGGGGATGGAGCTGCTGGTGGTTCGTGAAAGTCGCGGGAATCGCGCCCGGCGAAACAATCACCCTGACCGTCGGTCCGCCGCCCTGGGCAACACCGGACCACGCGGCGTACAGCATCGACGGCGGGAAGAGCTGGCTGCAAACCGGCAAGGGGGAACGGACCAAAACGAACATCACGTATCGCCAGAAGATTGACGCGCCCGAGGCGCTGTTCGCGTGGGGGCCGCCGTTCACGCCCGACGACGCCGCCGCACTGGTGAAGGAGATCGCATCGAAGGTCGACGGGCGCGACGGCGTGAAGGCCGAGGTGTTCGAGCTGTGCAAAAGCAACGAAGGCCGTAGCACACCCGCCGTGCGGTTGACGCCGCCGGCGTCCACTGATGGGGCAAGATCACGCGGCCTGTTCGTTTGTGCCAGGCAGCATGCGTGGGAATCGGGCGGCAGCTGGGTGGGGCGAGGCTTTGCGGATTTCCTGGTCTCCGATGCCCCGGCCGCCGTCGCGTTGCGGAAGCGAACGATCGTCTATTTCGTCCCCATCATGGACATCGACAATGTCGCGATCGGTGCCGGCGGCAAGAACCAGGACCCCCACGATCACAACCGCGACTGGACCGACAAGCCGGTCTTCCCCGCCGTCGCCGCGGCGCAGGCGATCATCCGCACGCTCGACAAGGCCGGCACCTTCGACCTGTTCGTTGATCTGCACAACCCTGCCGCCAACGACCTTAAACCGTTCTTTTTCGTCAGCGAGCAGGATCAGCTCAGCGATCTCGGCAAAGCCAACCTGAATCGGTTCGTGGCCGAGTCAGTGAAGCAGATCACCGGGCCGATGGCCCTGGATCCGAAGACCCGGCCGTCGGGCCCGGCGTATGACAAAAACTGGCGGGCGATCAGCAAAAACTGGGTCGGTGCCAACACCCACCCCGGCGTCGTCGCCCTGACGCTTGAGACGAGCTGGAACACGCCCAACAGCAACATTCAAGGCTACAAAACCGTCGGCGGTCAGCTCGGCGCGGCGATCGCGGCGTACCTGGACAAGAAGGACTAACGTGGTCCTCACGAGGGTGTAGGGGGCGCATTTGTGGTGCGGGCTTCAGCGTGCACATTCGGTTGCAGGCTGAAGCCCGCACCACAACACGGCCGCTACACCGACCTGAGATCGGGTCCAGCTTCGCTTCAAGGAATGTGCGGCCGGGCGACGCTCTCACCTCGGTGCGGGTGCCGGCACCGGTGCCGGCGGCACGGGTCGCGGGGCTTCGGCCTCGGCGCGCTCCACAACGGGAGGCGCGACCTGCTCCTGAGGTCCGCCCACTTGGCGGGCGCTGAAGAAAATGCCGAAGGTCGTTGCCATCAATGACTGCGGTGGCGCATCGAGCTCGCCCGACATCGACGCCTTCTTCGCATCCGTCGCATCGATATTGACCTTGAGGCTCTCTACCAACTTGACGCCCGTCTCCATCAACTCCTTCATGCCGCCCATTTCTTCGGCGGGCATCTGCTTCAGCTGCTGGAACATCCCTTTCATCTGACCGATGCCGTTATTGACCATGCCGACGGCTTCGCGAACGCCGGCCTCGTTGCCGCTGGCGTCGAAGCGGAACTTCATCACGTTGGCTTCATTGGTCCCGGAGAGTGTCAGCGTATCGAGCCCGGCAAAAAGGGGTGCCTGCCGGTAGGTGTTGGTGACGTGCATCGCACCCCAGACCGGTTGCTTCATGTCGACCGTCGCCAGCAACTTGACCATTTCCGGCGACTGCTTCAATGGCGACTGGTTTCCCTTGAACGCGTCGGCGATCGCCTCCAGTGGCTTGGGGGCTTCGTTCGGTCCGCCGACCAGCACCAGCTGCCGATCGCTGGGGAACATGAGCGAGAACTCGCGCTCCAGGTCGATGACGTCAATTCCGCCGACCGCCCGCCCCTTTCCGCCGGACAGCGACGCAAGCAGATTGGCGACCGCGACGCGGTCGTACTGTCCGTCGATCATGAGCACCACATAGCCGACCTTATTGCCAATGTCGCCGCTCAGGCCCATTGTCACGCCTTCGATGCGGATGTTGCCGGCCTGGTCGGCGATCTCGACGATCTTCCGCATCATCTGGTCGAGCGCCTGCTTCACCTGTTCGGGGTCCTTCTTCTGGTTGCCGAACATCATGTTAAAGTTGGGAAGGTTCTTGAGGTCGTCCATCGTTGCGACGCGTTGGCCGCGAATCGACAGGTGCATGACGGCCCGCACGTCGGCCGGCATCTTCCAGGCGCTGTCCCCGTTCGCGACGGCAGAGCGGGTGTATGGCTTGCCTTCGATCGCCGCGACGGCCGCCGCGGCGTAGTCGGCGATGAACATCTCCTTGCTTTGCGTCAGTTCCGTCAGCCGGGGGAGCAGCCCCTTCAACTTCTTCTCGCCGGCGGTGCGGATCGCCATCAGCTTTCGCACCTGCTGGGCTTTGCCGCCGTTCTGGATGTCGGCGATCAGCTTTCGCGCCCGGGCGGCGGTCTCGGGATTGTCCGCCTCGGTCGCCTTCTGAAGCTGCGGAATGACACCCGCACCCATGGCGCGGATCTTCGCGGCGGCGGCATCGCGAACCTTCGCATCGCCCTCGCCCAGATCATCGACCAGTTTCGAGATATCGCCCGCCGCCGGCGGCGGGGCCAGTTCCTCCAGCAGCGATGCTTCGGAGACCTGGACGTTCTTGATCCGCCAGTATTCGTCGGACGGGATCACGTCCAGCACATCGCTGACGCCGCCCATCAGCATCGTCATCAGGAAAACCATCCCGAAATTCATCATCATCATGGGTGAGCTCCTTCCGCGTGAGTGAGCAAGTATTGGAATCGGTTCACTCGCGCGTGACAACATTCATTATCCGTAGTCAGACGTCATCGCCGGCGATTGGTTTCCCACAATCCGCCGCCGCATCACGGTTGGGGACGGGGATCGCGACTTCGATCCCCCGGGGTCACTCGCGATCCGGCTAATTTTCGCCACAATCCCCGCAACCCATGGTGTTCGCCGCGCTTATCCTCGGACTGCTCAGTTTCTCGATCGCGTTGCTGGTTACCGGCGCGATGAAGCGCATCGCGCCGAAGCTCAACTTCGTCGATAAGCCCGGCCACCGGAAAGTTCATAAGGCTCCCACCCCGCTGGGCGGCGGGGTGGCGATTTACCTCGCTTTCGCGGGGCCCATGCTCGGCGTTCTTATTGGCGTTCGTCTGCTCGACCCGGCTTCGCCGATGCTCGGCATCCCGCCGGAACTCTGGACGGCGTACATCGGCGGGGCGCGCAACCTGGCCACCGCGCCGACGTTGTCGCTCCTGGGCGCGATGACCCTTCTGCACGTCATGGGACTGATCGACGACCGCAAGGCGCTGGGCCCTTACCTCAAGCTCGTCGTCCAGCTCGCCGCTGCCGCCGCGGTGGTCATCCCGTTCAAACAGTTCTGGTCGCTGACGGCGTTTGACGACCGTCTGGGCGCGAACGGCGTCCTCGCGATCGGCGTGTCGGTCCTCTGGATTACCGCCATCACCAACGCCTTCAATTTCCTGGACAACATGGACGGCCTGTCGGCGGGGATCGCCGCGGTCTGCACCACCTCGTTTCTCATCACCGCACTCTCGATCGGGCAATGGTTCGTCGCAGCGGCGCTGGCCTTGCTGCTTGGCGCGCTGATCGGGTTTCTCTGCTTTAACTTTCCGCCGGCCAGTATCTTCATGGGCGACAGCGGGAGCCTGGTCGTCGGATTTGTCCTGGGCGTGCTGACGGTGCGGACCACCTACCTTCCTGCCAACCAGGACTTTGGCGCCGGCTGGTACGCTGTCTTTGCGCCGGTCATCGTGCTGGCGGTGCCACTCTACGACCTGGTGGTGGTGAGCCTGATTCGGCTGCGGGCGGGCAAGAGTCCGTTCGTCGGCGATACCAATCACTTCAGCCATCGACTGGTGCGGCGCGGGATGAGCAAGCGGACGGCTGTCCTGTGCATCTGGCTTTTGACGGCGACCACGAGCGTGGCGGCAATCATCCTCCCGCACGTGACATCGCCACTGGCGGCGTTCCTCGTCTTCGCACAGACTTTCCTGATCCTCGGGGTGGTGATGCTGCTGGAGCAGCACCCGCTGCCACGGGAAGACGCATGAGCAAACGATCCCGCACCCATGACTACGCCTCGCCCGGCTCGCAAGCCGGGCCGATTCACGCCGCGCCCACGGCTGTCTGGCTCACCCGCGTGGCGCTGGGACTGGCGATCGCCGTTGTCGCGGCGCGGCTGATGATGACCGAATCGATCCGGTCGGTCGTGCAGGTCTACCCGAACGCACCGGCCGTCCCCGCCGGCCCCGGACCTTCGAGCGGGCTGCTGCTCGACCTGCTCGCCGGTCTTTGCCCGCTGCTGGTGCTGCTGCGGCGATGGGTAGACCCTTCGTTCACGCTCCGCGCCGCCTGGTCGGCAGTGGCGTTCGTCGCCCTCGCCGCCTGGGCCGTGGCCAGCACCGCCTGGGCGAGCGACCGGTTCGCGGCGATCATCTCCAGCGTGCACCTGCTGTCAGCGGCTGGGGTGCTCTGGGCGGTGGCGCAGATTTGCCGCACGCCCGCTCATACGCGTGTCGTCGCCGGCTTTGCCGCGGGCATGCTCGCGGTGCTTCTGATCCACGGCCTCTGGTTTCAGTTCGTCGAGCGCCCGGCGCTCAAGGAAGAGTGGGACAAGAACCGCGATCAGATCCTGGCCTCGCGCAACATCCAGCCCGGCACCTTCGAATACATCCAGTTCGAGAACAAGGTCCTTCGCGGCGAACTGATGGGCTTCAGCGCCTCGCCAAACACCTACGCGGCGATGCTCGTGCTGCTCGGCCTGGTCACGCTCGGCACGGCGGCGCAGCTCGTCCGTAACGGCCGGCTGATCTCGGCCGGCGCGATGCTGCTGGTCCTGCTCGTCACCGCTGCCGTGCTGCCACTGACGCAGAGCCGCACGGGCTATCTCACCGCGGTACTCGGCGTTGTGCTGCTGGCGTTGACGATCGCGCTGGGCAGCGCGCTCCGCCGCCGGGCGACACTCCTGTACTTGCTCGGCGTGCTGGCGGTCCTCGGCGTCACTGCATTCGTGGTCGGCTACGGTGCGTCCCGCGGCACGCTCTTCCACGACAGTCTGAACTTCCGCTGGCGGTACTGGGTGGGCTCGTTCGAAGTCTGGAAACTGCATCCGCTGCTGGGCGTGGGCTGGGAGAACTTCGGGGCGCACTACCTGGGCGTCCGGCTGCCGGAGGCGACCGAGGAGATTAAAGACCCTCACAACTTCTTCGTTCGTTTCGCGACCGAACTGGGAACCGTCGGCGCGATCCTGGCCGCCGGGTGGATGGCGCTCATCTGGTGGAGCCTCAGCCGGCCCGCCGGCGCCATCAGCGAAGAGCGCGACGACACCAACGCGCCGGCATCGTCGCGGGCGATCGCCCCTGGTCCGGCGACTCTCCCGCTCGACCGGTTTGCCGGAGCGGCGGCCGCGATCGCGTTCGGATTCGTCCTGAACTTCTTTGCCGCGACCGACCTTTCGCAAGACAGCGGCTACGCTCTGTTCGAAGGATTCCGCGTATGCGGTTACCTGCTGGCGGCGCTGGTGGTCGCTTCGTTTGCCTGGCTGACGATCGTCCGCGAAGGCCGGGAATCGGCACTGCGGCTGGATGCCGATCCGGCGGCGCTGATCCGCGTCGGGCTCGTCGTGGGCGTCGGCATGTTCTTCGTCCACAACCTGATCGACTTCGCGATGTTCGAGTTCGGGCCGATGTTCATGATGGCGCTGCTCCTCGGGGCGGCGCTGGGACGCGAAACGTCGCTCGTACGAGAACCCTCGCTCGCGGATCAGGCGCCCGCTCGCAACCAGGGCCGGCGCGCCGCACGCATCGCACTAGCCATCGGCAGCGCGGCCTGGCTCATCGGGGCGGTCGCGCTGGTGATCCCCGTCGTTTCCAGCGAAAGTGTCGCCGCCGAGGCCGATGCCTCGTTCCGCAAAAACGTCCCCGCCGTCGCCGCCAAGGGGTATGAGTCGGCGTTCCAGAATTCCATCGCCAACGGCGACTACGCGTACCGCGCCGCGACGGCCTGGCGTTGGGCCGGCGACCCGGCTCGCAGCAAGGCGATGCTCGACCTGGCGATTGCGGCCAGCCCGCTCGACGCCGGCTACCGCGTCGCCCGTGCGGAGTTGGCTCGCACGCTCAGGCCTGCCGCCGACAAGCTCGCCGCCGACGACTACGCCGCCGCGATCAAGCTCGACCCGAACAACCGCGAGAACCGCATCCGCTACGCCGACGTGCTGGAGAAGCTCACCCTCCCCCGCGAGGCCGCCGAGCAGTTGGAAAAGGTGCTCGAACTGAACGACCGGCTGACGAAGGAAGAGAAGAAGCGGCTCTCCGAAGCACAGGTCGCCGACATCAACCAGAAGATCATGAAGCTCCGCGGACGACGGTAAACGTTACCAATCTGGTGCCACGGGTCGCCGGTACTCCGGAGACCCGTGCTGACGGCCCAACTCGTGCACGGGTCTGCGGAGTACCGCCGACCCGTGGCACCAAAGCTGTTGTTCGCGACGTCGCGTCTCACGCCAGGATCTGCCGAACCACCTCGCCGCTGACGTCGGTCAGCCGGAAGTCCCTCCCGCCATAGCGGTACGTCAGCCGTTCGTGATCGATGCCCAT
Source organism: Humisphaera borealis (assembly GCF_015169395.1). Taxonomy (GTDB): domain Bacteria; phylum Planctomycetota; class Phycisphaerae; order Tepidisphaerales; family Tepidisphaeraceae; genus Humisphaera; species Humisphaera borealis. The sequence continues at coordinate 3,566,380 of NZ_CP063458.1, read as the reverse complement.
CAGGTGCAGGACCGTCGCGTGCAGGTCGTGAACGTGGACCTTGTCCTGCACCGCGTAGAACCCGTAGTCGTCGGTCGCGCCGTGGCTGTAGCCGGGTTTGACGCCGGCGCCGGCGAACCACATCGTAAAGCCGTGGGGGTTGTGATCGCGGCCGTTGCGCAGGCGGCCGTCGCCGCCGTCCTGGTATTCGAAGACGGGCGTTCGCCCGAACTCGCTGCCGCACATCACCAGCGTGTCATCGAGCATGCCGCGCTGCCGCAGATCCTGCAGCAACCCGGCGATGGGCACATCGACCGCCTCGGCGTTCTTCTTGTGGCCGTGATAGAGGTCTTTGTGCTGGTCCCACAGATTGCCGAACGCCATCGTCGAATGGTTGACGGTAATCCACCGCACGCCCTGCTCGGCAAACCGGCGGGCGAGGATGCAGGCACGACCGAAGTCGTCGGTCACTGGCTCGCCGATGCCGTACAGCTTGCGCGTGTCGTCCGATTCGCCGTTGAGCGACAGCAGGTCCGGCGCGGCGGTCTGCATCCGGAACGCCAGCTCCATGTTCTGAATCTCGGATTCGATCGCGTGATCGACCCCGGTGCGGTCGGCGTGATTGGCATTGAGCGCGCGAATCAGGTCGAGCTGTCGCACCTTTCGATCGAGGTTGGCCCCGCGGACCACGGCCAGGTTGTCCCAGGTGCGGTCGCGGCTGTCGGCGGTGGTTCGGCCGATCGCGGTCGGGCCGTAGGTGCTCGGCAAGAACGCTGGCGACGACGGCTTGGGCACGCCGGGCATGATCTCAATGAACGCCGGCAGGCTTTGGTTCTCGGTGCCCAGCCCGTACGCCGCCCACGAGCCGGCGTTGGGCCGCACCTCGCGCCCGGAGCCGGTGAAGATCATCTTCTTGGCGGTGATGTGGTCTTCGTTGTCGTGGTGGAGCGACTTGATGAAGCACAGGTTGTCGATCTGCTTGTTGATCGCCGGGAACAGGTCGCTCGCCCAGGCCCCGCTGTTGCCTTGCTGCTTCCAGTCGAACGGGCTGCGGAGCAGCGCGCCGGTCGGGGCGAACGAGAACTTCGGCTTGGCGATGCTCGCCGGCAGAGGCTTGCCGTCGTCGGTTTGAAGGCGCGACTTGTAGTCGTAGGAATCGATCTGCGAGAGCCCGCCGTCGAGGAAGATGTAGATGACGCGCTTGGCCCGCGCCGGAAAGTGCGCTGCCTTGGGCGCCAATGGCGACGCGCCGAACGACGACCCGCCCGGTGATGACTCACCGAGTGATGACCGCGACAACAGGTCGAGCGCCGCCAGCCCGCCGAAGCCGAGCGTGCTGCGGCGGAGTAGATCGCGACGGGAGAGGTTGTTACGGAAGTAAGTCATCTTGTAGGGCGGGCACGGCCGCCAGGTTTCCGTCTCAAAACTGTGGCTCCGGGTGCCATGGGCTGCGGTACTCCGCTGCCCGTGGCAACGCGTCACTGCCTGAACACCGCCACGGGCAGACGAGTACGACAGCCCATGGCACCCGGCGTTGGCTATTGCGGCAGATGCTAATTCACATACCGAAACTCCGTCGAAGCATAGAGCGCCTGACACAGCCGCGACCACGCCTCCTGCCGAGTGTTGCCGTCGGCCTCGGCCTGCTGCACAAACGCCAGCAATGGCCCGGCGATCGCCTTGTCCGGCGGACGGCCGATCGCCAGGCTGTACGCCATCTCCACTCGCTTCGCGTCGGTCAACTTGTCCATCTTCAGCAGCCGCTCGGCGAAGCGGTCGGCGAAGTACTTCACCAGAGGGCTGTTGAGCCAGAACAGACTCTGTGCCGGCGTCGCCGACGTCGGACGACTACCGATCGGCTGACCTTCCATCTCGACGTCGAACAGCGTCAGCATCTTCCGCACATCAACCCCCAGCCCCGGCGGCGACCGGCTCGTCGTCAGCGTGTACATCGCACGGTTGCTGCTTTTTGCAAACTCCAACGGCTGGCCCGACGGCTGGCGGACCAGCGTATTGATGCTGGCCAGCATCGTGTCGTACAGCGCCTCGGCTTCGAGCCGACGCCGGGGGAAGTGCGACAGCAGCTTGTTGTCGGGATCGACCTGATCCGTCGCCTGCGATTGCGAAGACTGCCGATAGGTCGCACTCAACAGGATCAGCCGGTGCATCTGCTTGATGCTCCAGCCCTTTTCCATGAATGTCGCCGCGAGCCAGTCGAGCAGCTCGGGATGGGTTGGCGTCGATCCGCGCGATCCGAAGTCGCTCGGCGAATCGACCAGCCCTTTGCCGAAGTGCCACGCCCAGATGCGATTGACCATCACCCGCGACGTCAGCGGGTGGCGCGGGTCGGTCAGCCAGTGTGCCAGCTCCAGCCGCCCGCTCTGCCCGGCGGCGATCTCGGGGCGGGGCAGGGCGTGGTCCAGAAATCTCGGCACGCCGCGCGGCACAAGGTATGCACTCTCTCGATACGTCTGCCCGCGCAGGTACACCGGCAGATCGACCGGCGACGGCTGATCGGTCACCGCGACGGCCAGCGGATAGGGCTTGATCTGCCCCGACCGCTCGACCACCTGTCGATCGATCGCCGCGATCGCCGCCACGTCTTTGTCGTCCAGGTACGCTTCAATGCCCGCCGTGGTCGGCCAGGGTTCGCTCGGCCAGTAGACGAACTGTTCGAGCAGGCGCGCTACGAGCTTCTGTTCTTTGGCGACGCTTTGGATCCCGGCTTCGATCGCCGGATCGATCTTCACGTAGCGCAGCCGATCGATCCGCGGGAAGTTGCCCCCTTTGGCCATCAACCTTAGGAAGTTCAGCCCGGCGTGCAGGTCGATCGTCGCGGCGACATCCCACCGCTGGTAAGCCAAGCCCGCCCCGCCGGTGGGGACTGCCAGGGCGTCGTTGCGGGCTGATTCGCCGTTGACGACGACGTCGATCGGCGTGCGGTCGTCGGTGCTGTGCAGGACTTCCAGCCGGTACTTCGCCGCCTCGGCGACCTCCACCTTGTATTTCACCCACTGCGCCGTCGCGGTCTGGGTTTCGATGACCTCGACACCTTTGCCGTCGCGCTGGAGCTGGGCGATCCGCAGGTTGTCCTGGCCGTCGAAATCTTCGGCCTCGTGGTGGAATACCAATGGCTTTGATTTGTCTAAAACGATGTTCGCGGCATCGCGGTAAGCGGGCTCAACCGCTTTCCAGTCGGCCAGCTTCTGTCGATGCCGCTGCTCGAGCAGCGACCACCGCTCGCCCTCCAACCGTTCGATCGCTTTGCGCAGGGCATCGTTCGCCGACACCTGATCGGGCAGCGCCAGCGGGCGAAGTTGGCGGGTTCGGCCGTCGCGCCAGTTGTCGCTAAACTCGCCGACGACGCGCGTGCTGCGGAAGATCCCACCGAGCGCGTAGTAGTCCTGGATGGGGATCGGATCGAACTTGTGGTCGTGGCAGCGGGCACACGCGACCGAGATACCCATGAAGGCGCGGGTCGTCGTGTTGATCATCTCGTCGACCATCTCCAGCCGAAGCCGGTTGGGGTCGGTCTCCATCTCGAACCACGACCCGATGGAGAGAAACGCCGGCGCGACGATCTGATCGATATGAGCCTGCCGGTCGGCGGGGGGCGTCAGGAGGTCGCCGGCGAGCTGCTCGGTAATAAACCGGTCGTAAGGTTTATCGTTATTGAAGGCCCGAACCACGTAGTCGCGGTAGTGCGAATCGCCGGCAGTGTGCTTGATCGCGGGGAAGCTCACGCGGCCGGGCGTGTAGCGGGCGACATCGAGCCAGTGCCGGCCCCAACGCTCGCCATAGTGCGGGCTGGCGAGCAGGCGTTCGATGACCTTCTCGTAGGCGTCCCCCGAGCGGTCGGCCAGAAATGCCCTGACTTCCTCCGGGGAAGGCGGCAGGCCGATCAGGTCGAACGTCACCCGGCGAAGCAGCGTCAGCTTGTCGGCCTCGGGGGCGAGGGTCAGCCCTTTTGACCGCAGGCGATCCACGACGAAGGCGTCGACCTCATTGCGTGGCGACGATGAGCTCGATTTCACGGTGTTGCCATCGGGCGCGATTGGCGGCACGGCCGGCCGTCGAACAGGCTGAAACGCCCAGAACGCCGACCAGTGTTTCCAGTCGTAGGCGTCCTGGCCGACATGCCCGTCATAACGAACGGCAGGCGCGGCGGTTGACGCCGGCTTGTCGGCCGCCCACGACGCGACCCGCGCCGACAAAAGGCCGGCCGCGAGCGACGAGAAGATTGCGATCCATCGATTCCGCATGACAGTGCTGCTTCGCCGGGACGCCCCTCATTCTACGACGCCAGTCGGCGGGTGTTTGCGAATCCGGCACAGACTTCGCACTCCCGCTCCTGTCTGTCGTCGTTCCGAACATCCGAACTCTTTCAGGAGTCGTATATGGGCAGAGAAGACGAAGCCGCCGGCAAGGCCAAACAGGTCAAGGGCAAGGTCAACGATGTGGTCGGCGCCATCAAAGGCGACACCGGCCAGCAGATCAAAGGCAAGGTCCAGAAGGCAGTAGGCAAGGTGCAGGAAGCGGTCGGCAAGGCCAGCCGCAAAGATTGATAACCAGCGAGCATCGCGAAGACGCGACAGCTTTACTGACGACCGCGAGACCGACGATGAATGTCGATTCTCGCGGTCGTCGGTTTTTCTATCCGACGAGCTTTCGGAGCCCCATGGAAATCAACTGGGCTCGCGACAGGCCTTTTGATTCGGCGTACGCGTCGGCACGTGCCAGGAGCTTCCGCTCGACGGTGACCTGAACGCGCTGCGCCCCGCCGCCAATCTTCGGTCGACCCCTTCCACGCCTGGCCTTGGCGACGACCTGCTTCCATTGTGCTGTTTCATCGGCGGTCAGTGGTTGGGTTTCGGAGAGGGGTATCTCGCGATTGAACGACTCCCAAACCTGTTCCTTCTGCGCATCGGACAGTGACAGGAATGCCTCGACGGGACTCTGTTTTGTCTTCTTTGCCATGTCTCAACTCCTGCGGCGCCGGGTGGTCAGCGGCATCGCGTGAATGACGAATATGGTGAGGTCGTCATCAAGCAGAAAAACAACCTGCACCATCCTTCCGCCGACGCCGCGCCCCGTTGTCATCCGCTTTTCATCACCGACCTTGCGATTCGGGTTGTTAAGCACGACCCTCTCAATCTCACGGACCGTGCAGCCATGGGAGGTGGCATGCTCAACGTTCCAGTCGATCCAGCGGAATGCCCCTTTCATAACCCATGTATTTATACACCACTTAATTGGGTCAAGTCGAGCTTCGATTCATCCGCAGGCAGCCCGATGTCCGATAACCCCGACATGCCCTCGCACGCGCCCGCCGAAAGTCCCGTCGCCACCCTCGACCCGCTGGTCATCAATCCCGGCCGGCTCAGCATCCTGCTGGCGCTGACGTCCAACCCTGCCGGCGTTGAGTTTGTAGACCTCCGCCATCGCACCCGCCTGACCGACGGCAACCTCGCCTCGCACGCCAGGCGGCTGGCCGACGCCGGCCTCATCGACATTGAAAAAGAGTTCCGCGCCGGCAAGCCGGTGACGACCTACTTACTCACGCCCAGTGGCAAAGCTTCGCTGCAGTCACATGTAAATGGGCTGATGTCTGCCGTTGCCGGAAAGGCTGAGCCGATCCAGCGAATCGCGCCGATTCGCGTGGACAATTCCCATAGTGAAGATGATTGGGTGGATTGATCCCAGGCTGCCCGCCGTCTGAGCTTGCTCGCCCCTGGGTGGCATGGGCAAGCGTACTCGCTTACCCGTGGGGTCGCGTGTGCCATCTGTGATCACTTAGACGGAGCCCGGCCGCCGCTTGTGCCACTCCGTCGCCGCCTCGTACATCCGCGCGGCCCGGAGCAGCTTCGGCTCGCTGAATGCCGGGCCCAGCAACTGGAAGCCGATCGGCAGGGGTTTAGCATCAGTCGTGAACCCACACGGCACGCTGATGCCGGCGATCGCGGCGATGTTGCACGTGACGGTGAACACGTCCGCCAGGTACATCGCCAGCGGGTCGCCGCTCTTCTGGCCGACCTTGAACGCCGGCTCTGGGCTGGTGGGGCAGGCGATCACGTCACAGCTCTGGAACGCCTCGTCAAAGTCCTGCTTGATCTTCGCCCGCACGCACAGCGCGTTGTGATACAGCCGCTCGCCATACCCCTTCGACAGGGCATACGTGCCGATCATGATGCGGCGTTGGACCTCCGGCCCGAAGCCTTCCGCCCGGCTCTTGCTGTAGAGGTCGAAGATGTTGGTGACCGGCTCTTTCGTGCGGTGCCCGTAGTGCACGCCGTCGTACCGGGCCAGATTGCTCGAGGCCTCGCACGGCGCGATGACGTAGTAAGCCGCGATGCCGTACTTGGTGTGCGGCAGTGAGACATCGACCGTCGTCGCCCCGAGCGAGCGGTAAACCTTGACCGCCTCGTCAACCGCCGACTTCACCTGCGGGTCGACACCCTCGGCGTGGTCGTACTCGCGGGCGATGCCGATGCGCAACCCCTTCAGCGGCACGTCCAGCTCGGCGAGGTAATCGGGAACATCGACCGGGGCCGAGGTGCTGTCCCGGCGGTCGTAGCCGGCCATCGCCTGGAGCAGCAACGCCGCGTCGGCGACCGTCCAGCCGAACGGGCCGATCTGGTCGAGCGAACTGGCAAACGCCACCAAACCATACCGGCTGATGCGGCCGTAGGTCGGCTTCAGCCCCACCAGGCTGCAGAGCGAGGCCGGCTGGCGGATCGACCCGCCGGTGTCGGAGCCGATGGACCCCAGGCACAATCCCGCCGCCAGCGCCGCGGCGCTGCCGCCGGAGCTGCCACCGGGCACGCAGTCGGTATCCCAGGGGTTACGGCTGGTGCCGAAGGCGCTGTTCTCGGTCGAGCTGCCCATGGCGAACTCGTCCAGGTTGGTCTTGCCGACAATCACCGCCCCGGCCGCTTCGAGCTTCTGCACCGCCGTCGCGTCATAGGGGGAGTGGAAGTTCTCCAGCATCTTCGACGAGCAGGTCGTTCGGCCGAAGGTGGTGCAGAGGTTGTCCTTGATCGCGATCGGCAGCCCGGCGAGCAGGCCGGTGCGAGTGCCCGCGTCGACCTCGGCTGCCACCGTCAGCGCCCGCTCGGCAAACACCGACCGCTCTCCGCCGACGTCGATGTAAGCCCGGATCGTCCCGTCCAGTGCGTCAATCCGATCGAGCACGGCGCGTGTCAGCTCGACGGCGGAGATTTTCCGCAGGCGAAGCGCATCCCGGGCGGCGGCAAGCGTGTCGAACGGCAGGGCAGAAACCATGGGCGGGCGAAGGTACGGAATAGGGGAGGGAAAGTAAAACGGCCGGGAGGGGTGGGGGAATGACGAATGGCGAAATTCGAATGGCGAATGAAGCCCAAAATCCCAAACTCGAATAGACTTTGCGCGATGTCCGGTGGGACCGGATGCCGGATTTCAGATTTCAGATTTCAGATTTCAGATTTCAGATTTGGGATTTGGGATTTGGGATTTGAGATTTCGAATTTCATTCGCCATTCGATTTTCGTCATTCGTCATTCGTCATTCCGTACTCCCCCATGCCTCCCGCACTCCGCCACCTCATCCGCCTTCAGCTCCGCGGGATCTTCCGTTCGGCCCTTCGCCGGGCCAAAACGCCGCGGGGGGCGATCTTCTTCGCGTTCGGCGTGCTGGTGTTCATCGCCTGGCTAACGCCGGCGATTCTGTCGGCGCAGGTGGCCAAGCCCAAGCCGGCCGAAGTCCGCAACGTCATGCCGCTGATCCTGCTCGGCATCGGGCTGCTCACCACGTTTACGTCGGCGGGTGAGAAGGCGATCGCGTTTACCGGGGGCGAGAGCGACTTTCTGTTTCCCGGCCCGTTCAGCCGGCGGCAACTGCTGCTGTACAAGCTGTTCAAAGGCACCGCCGTCGCCGCGATCACCGCATTGATCGTCTCCATCGCGATTTACCGTAACGCCACCTACTGGATCGCGTGCTACCTCGGCTGTTTCCTGACGCTGCTGTTCGTGCAGTTCGGCAGCACGGCGGCGCTGCTGGTGGGGCAGTGGCTGGGCGGCAAGTTCCGGTCCCGCGGGCGACTGCTCGCGATGGCGTGCATCGGACTGATGCTGCTGATCGCGCTGCGCGCCGCCGTCGGTGAGAACGGCTGGAACCTGCTGCTGGTCGATCCCCGCGTCGTCATCCAGCGCCTGGCCCGCACGCCGACCGGGCAGGTGTTACTCGCGCCGTTCACCGTGCTGACGGAGATCATCACCGCCGAGCGCCTCTGGCCCGACCTGCCAATCTGGACGCTGGCGGGGGTGGTCATCAACGCCGCGCTGGTGTGGGTGATCATTCGGCTGGATGCGTTCTTCCTCGAAGCCGCCGCCGGTGCCACCGACCGCCGACACGAGCGGATGCGACGGCTGCGATCGGGCGGGGCGATGGCGGTGGTCGCGCCGGCGACCTCCCGCCGCAGCGTGCCAATGTATCCCCGCTGGGGCGGGGCCGGCGCGATCGCCTGGCGGCAGACGACGCACGCCTTCCGTGCCAGTCGGAGCCTGCTGGTGGTGCTGCTGGTGATCGCGGTCGCGATCGGCCCGTTCCTGATCGCAAGTTCCCGGGCGAACGACCCCAATTCCGTCCTGATCCCCGTCTTCGCCGCGATGGCCTGGATTTCGGTCATTCTTACCAGTGTGCTGCGGTTCGATTTCCGGGCCGACCTGGACACCATCGAAACACTGAAGACCCTTCCGCTGAGCCCCTCGGCGATCAGCCTCGGGCAGGTGCTGACGCCGACCGTCCTGCTGACGATCATCCAATGGGTGGTGCTGGCGGCAACGACCGCGGTGACCTGGAACTACCCCGCCGGGGCGGCGGCCAGGCCGGCGCTGATGGTGGCGGCGGTGGTGGTGCTGCCGTTCAACGCGCTGATGATCGTCGCCGAGAACATCATTTTCCTGATCGCCCCCACGCGGCCTGCGGCCGCCGGGCCCGGCGACTTCTCGGCGCTCGGCCGGCAGATCTTCACGCTGGCGATCCGCGCCGTCGGCGTGGGCATCGCCGGCGGCATCGCGGCGGTTTTTGCCGTTGTCGTGTTCGTCTTTGCCGGCAACTCGCTGGTCGCGGCGACGGCGGTCGCGCTGGTGGTGTTAACCCTGGAAGTCGCCGCCGCGCTGCCGCTCCTGGGATTTGCCTACCGCCGATTCGACCCGAGCGTGCATATGCCGGGGTGATGAGCGGCGAAAATCCGCGGCCGCCTCGTGGGAACGCCGAGCTCCAGCTCGGCTCTTCGATGTTGCTGGTGCCATTGCCGAGCTGGAGCTCGGCGTTCCCAGAAGTTGGCATCCCTTTCGTCGTGGTGAGTTTGGATGGATCATCTCCCCACCTTCCGCTAAAACCTGTGGTTCGCCGGGTATGTCCGCCCGGGCAGGTGATTCTTTCGGGACCGACCCATGAGCCAGCCCCTCCACCGCGATCAGATCGAAGCCGTCGTCAGTGCCGCCGTGCAGAAACAGCCGGTGGTGGACATGCACACCCACCTGTATTCGCCGGCGTTCGGCACGCCGGTCCCCAACGCCGCCGGGCCGGTTGACCCGACGGGGCTGCTGCTCTGGGGCCTCGACGAGCTGGTCACCTATCACTACCTGATCGCCGAGGTGTTCCGCGTCGTCCCCGCGACCGTGCTGCCGTACGACACGTTCTTCAAGATGAGCAAGGTCGAGCAGGCTGACCACATCTGGAAGCACCTGTTCGTCGAGCGCTCGCCAATCTCCGAAGCCTGTCGCGGCGTGCTGACCACGCTGCACAAGCTCGGCCTGGATGTCTCCGACCGCAAACTCGATTCGGCGCGTAAGTGGTTCAAGGAACAAAAGCCCGGCGACTACATCGACAAGGTGATGGAGCTGGCCAACGTCGAATCGATCACGATGACCAACCCGGTCTTCGACGACGGCGAGCGCGAACGCTGGCTGCGCGGCATCAAACCCGATCCGCGGTTCCAGGCCGTCCTGCGGATCGATCCGCTGCTGCTCGACTGGCCGGCCGCTGCGAAAAAGATGGCGTCGTGGGGTTACGGCGTAAGCGAAGAGGTCGGCGGCAGGACGATCGAGGAGGCCCGGCGGTTCCTGCGCGACTGGATCGACAAGCAGAACGCGATCTACCTGGCGCTCAGCCTCCCCCCGAGCTGGCGCTATCCCGCCGACCCTGCCGACGCAGCGGCCCGTGCCGGGCAGGCGATCCTGGAACAGGTCATTCTGCCGGTGTGTGCCGAGCGGGGCCTGGCGTTCGCGATGATGATCGGCTCCCGCCGGGCCGCGAACCCGGCGCTCCGCGATGCCGGCGACATGGTCGGCACGTCGGACGTCGATTCGGTAACGGCGCTCGCCGCCCGCTTCCCCGGAAACCGATTCTTCGTCACGATGCTGGCCCGCGAGAACCAGCACGCGCTGGCCGTCGCCGCCCGCAAGTTTGGCAACCTGATGGTCTTCGGCTGCTGGTGGTTCGTGAACAACCCGAGCCTGATCACCGAGATCACCAAGATGCGCGTCGAGCTGCTGGGCACCAGCTTCATCCCGCAGCATTCGGATGCGCGGGTGCTCGACCAGTTGCTCTACAAGTGGGACCACAGCCGCAAGCTCATCGCCGGCGTGCTCGCTGAAAAGTACCGCGATGCCGTCGACGCCGGCTGGAAACTGACGACGGCCGACATCGAACGGGACGTTGCGCTGTATCTGAAGGGGAACTTCCGGAACTTCCTGTAAGGTCCGCCTCGGCGGACGCACCGATGTCGTCCGGCTTGGAGCGTCCCGTAGGCTCCGCCTCGGCGGACGCGTCGATGTCGCCCGGCTCGCAACGTCCGCCAAGGCGGACCCTACGGGCCGCGGTGGTTACAACGAAGTACCGCATTTGCGACGGACGGGCGCACGTCGTTACACTCCCGGCCCAACTCCGTCGGTGTACGCCCCGGGCATAACAAGAAACCCCAGAGGACCCCACATGGCCGCTGTCGCCACGCTCAACTACGCGTCATCCGAAGCCAAGCCCCCGCTCGACATGGGCGTGCGGCTTCGGCTTTCCGTCATGATGTTCCTGCAGTTCGCCGTCTGGGGCGCCTGGTTCGTCGTGCTCGGCAGGTACCTGGAAGTCGGCCTGAAGTTCAGCGGAACGCAGATCGGCTCGGTCTACGGCACCATGGCGCTGGGCGCGATTTTCTCCATGATGATCGCCGGCCAGCTCGCCGACCGGGTGATGGCCAGCGAGTACCTGATGGCGATCTTCCACCTCGCCGGCGCGGCCTTGCTCTATCTGTTGTCACAGACGACCGACTACACGATGTTCTGGTGGGTCGCGTTCGCGTACGCCCTGGTCTACAACCCGACGCTGGCGATCTCCAACTCGCTGGCGTTCGCGAACATCCCCGATGCCACCCGCGATTTCCCGAGCCTGCGCGTGCTGGGCACGATCGGGTGGATCGTCGGTTCGTCTTCGGTCGACTGGTTCATGGGCGCCGGCGCTGACATCACCAATAAGCCGCTGCTGCTGGCGGCCGGTTTCTCGGCGGCACTGGGGCTGTTCAGCTTCCTGCTCCCCCATACGCCGCCCGCAGGCAAGGCCGGATCGGCGCTCCCGTTCCTCAAGGCGTTCGGCCTGCTCCGTAACCCGAGTTTCGCGATCTTCTTCGGCCTGGCGTTCGCCATCACGATCGCGCTGGCGTTCTACTACACGTTCACCGGCAACTTCCTCGGCGACATCGGCGTGAAGAACATCGCCAGCACGATGTCGATCGGCCAGTGGTCTGAAATCGGCTTCATGCTGCTGCTGCCTTTCGGCCTGCGATACCTGGGCATGAAGACCGTGCTCGCGATCGGCATGGGTGCGTGGGTGCTGCGATACGGGTTCTTCAATGTCGCCCACAACGGATCGCCTTACTTCCTGGTCCTGGTCGGCGTGGCACTTCACGGCGTCTGCTTCGACTTCTTCCTTGCCGCCGGCTTCATCCACACCGACAACAAGGCCCCGGCGAGCATCCGCGGATCGGCACAGGCCCTGTTCAGCTTCCTGACCTACGGCGTCGGCATGTGGCTGGGGAATGAAATCTCCGGCCGCGTCGTGGACAAATACACCGTCAACGGTGTGAAACAATGGGACAAGATCTGGCTCGTTCCCGCGATCGGCGCGGCGGTGTGCCTGGTGCTCTTCATCATCTTCTGGCGCGATACCAAGGGTAAGCTGGAGGAAGAAGAGCCGCGCGGCTGACCCAGAAGTCCGGATCGCCAACTGCAGTCGGATGAGCTTTGAGCACTCCATTCAACGCCTGATGAGCGGCCAGGCGAAGGGACTTTTCCCTTCGCTTGGCCGCTCGGCTTTGGCGTGCATCGAGCCGCTGTACCGGTTTGAGGTCAACCGCCGGAACCGACGGTTCGATCGCGACGCATCGCGCGCTCGCAAGTTGCCGAAACCGGTGATTTCTGTCGGCAATCTGACTACCGGTGGCACGGGCAAGACGCCGGTCATTCGCTGGCTCGCCGGGGCGTTGCGCGATCGCGGCCTGAACGTCGGTATCCTTGCCCGCGGCTACAAGGCCGAGCCGGGAACGCTCGGGGACGAACAGCGGATGTTGCTGGCGATGCTGGGTGGCGGGACGACGACCGCCGGCCGGGTCGTCATCGAATGCGACCCCGACCGCCATGCCGCCGGCCTGCGGGCACTCGAACGCGAGCCTGCGATCGACCTATTCCTGCTCGACGACGGATTTCAGCACCGGCGGCTGCATCGCGATCTGGACATCGTGCTGCTGCACGCGCCTGAGCCGTTCGGTTATGGCCATGTCCTGCCGCGCGGGCTGCTGCGCGAGCCGATTACCGGCCTGAAGCGGGCCGGAATCGTGATCCTGACCAGCGCCGACGCGGCGACGCCCGAAAGCCGCGCGACGACGATCGCCGAAATCCGCCAGCACAACGCCGGCGTGCAGGTCGTCTTCGAACGGCACGAGCCGACCGGGCTGCGGTCGGCGGGGACGCCGAGCGACCAGCCGGCCGATGTGCCGCTATCGGCGCTGCGGGAGAAGTCGGCGATGTGTTTCAGCGGGTTGGGTTCGCCCGGCGGGTTCGAGCGGCAGATCCGCTCGCTCGCCGGGAAGTACGCGGGCGAGCATCGGTTTCCCGACCACCACGCTTACACGGCGGATGACGTGCGAATGCTGCAGGCCAGTGGAGAATCGGCCGGGGCCGAAGTGCTGGTGACGACGGAGAAGGACTGGGTGAAACTGGCAGCGATCGACGGGGTTGCCGACGCGAAAATCCCGATCTGGCGGCTGGACGTCGAAGCCCGGTTCGAAGGCGACGGCGCGGGTATCCTTCTGGCTGCCGCGATGGCTCGTGCTGGACGCGGATGCACTTGACGGTCGATCGGTTCAACGTTGAGGGCTGAACGCAGGCGCTCCGCTCCGCGTCGCGGCTAACCTCGGCTAACCTTGTGTAGTGTAGAGCGCCGCTCACTTGCCCCCTCCGCGGCATGCCCGTACCCTCCGCTGCTGCCCATGGACAAAGCGTTTACCAAATGGTGGCTCAGCCGCATTGAGCCGTTCAAGGATGTTGCCCCGGAGAAGCTGCGCGCCGAGCGGGAGGCGATGTCCAAGCAGCAGGAATACAACGAGCACTACGCCACCTTCCTGAACAACGCCGTCTTCCCGGCGGTGGATACCCTGGTCCAAATGATGAACAAGGCGCGGATCGTTCACCGCGTCAGCACCTGGGGCAACCAGTTGTCCATGCGGGTGCATCTGGCCTGGCGGTGGGGCGAACTGCTGATCATGCAGGAACACGAAGACGCAGTGACCTTTGCCCACCATATCGTCACCGAAGGCGAACGCCGGGGCGACGACACCGTGGAAGACCACACCCACGAATACGACCTGAAAACCGCCCTGCCGAGCACAATGGCGGAGCTGGAGATCCAGTTTTTCATGAGCCGGCTGGTGCTCGATCTGGTCGAACCCCCCGAAGAGCCGGAAATCCCACCCGGCGAGAAGCCGCCGGTGTAGATCGTTCGTGGCGAACGTCGGACGGCAATCCCACGGGCAAGCGAATACGCTTGCCCATGCCACCCAAAGTCACTCCGTGCGGGTGCAAGGTGTAGCCGGCGGGCTTGCCCGCCGAACTGAACCCAAAGAACCCCAAGTTAACCCCGCATATACCGCTTGTCCCCAGCGCCCTACCATAGGTAAACTACACAGCAGTAGTTGCGCGGACCGGCTGCGAGCGATTCCTTCGAACCTGCTGTCTTTCGCGACGTTACATCTACTGGCGAGGTTCTCGCGGCGGTCGCCCGGACTCCATGAGCCGGGGCGGTGGGTCGCTCCATCGCTTTTTGTTTTCCGCTCGCGCTTCCACCCGGAGTCTTCACCATGGCTAAGAGCAAACGGCTCGGCGAAACGCTGGTCGAACTGGGCGTCATTTCCAACAAGGAAGTCGAGAAAGGTCTCGACCACGCCAAGGTCAAGCGCATTCGCCTGGGCGAGGCGCTGATCGAGCTCAAGCTCTGCAACGAGAGCCAGGTCTACAAGGCCCTGGCGATGCAGCACAACTTGGAGTACGTCGACGTCACCCGCGGCGACGTCCCGCCGAACGCCACGCAACTGATCGGCGAAGACCTGATCCGCAAGTACATCATCCTGCCGCTGGGGCTGGAGGGCGGCGGCCGAGTCCTTCGGGTGGCCGTCCACGACCCGCTCGACCTGGAGATGCAGGACGTGCTGCGCATGCGGCTGGGTAAGAACATCAAGCCCATCCTGACGCCGCGCAGCCACATCAAGGCCGTCATCGACGAGATGTTCAACCTCACGTCGAAGATGACGATCGACCAGACGGTCGACAAGAACCTCAGCTCGATGGACAAGACGCTCGACCGGTCGCTGGACAAGTCGCTCGACTCGTCCATCCGGTCGATCGATAAGTCGATCGACATGGACAAGATGGGCGGCGACGGCGACGACGCGGCCCAGGCCCCGATCATCAAGCTCGTCCAAGGGATGATCGCCGAGGCCGTCCGCAGCCGGGCGAGCGATATTCATATCGAGCCCATGAAAGACCGCGTGCAGGTCCGCTACCGCATCGACGGCGAGTGCGTCGTTCGCGACCGCATCCCGATCAAGATGAAGGGTGCGATGATCAGCCGTATCAAGATCATGGCCGGCATCGACATCGCCGAGAAACGCCTTCCGCAGGACGGCCGAATCAAACTGCAGGTCGACAAGGCACAGATCGACTTTCGTGTCAGCACGCTGCCGTCGGTTCATGGCGAGTCGTGCGTGCTGCGTATTCTTCGGCCGGACTCGGTGCGTATCGGCATCTCGAACCTGGGTTTTGAGGAAGAGGACAACAAGGCGTTCCAGAAGATCATCAAGCGGCCGAACGGCATTTTTCTAGTGACGGGCCCGACCGGTAGCGGCAAGACGACGACGCTGTACGGCGCGCTCAACGAGCTCAACCGCCCCGACCGCAAGATCATTACCGCCGAAGACCCGGTGGAATACAACTTCACCGGCATCAACCAGTGCCAGGTGCGCGACAGCATCGGCCTGACGTTCAGCAAGGTGCTTCGCGCCATGCTGCGACAGGCCCCGAACATCATTCTGGTCGGTGAAATTCGAGACTTGGAGGTGGCCGAAGTCGCCATCCAGGCGGCGTTGACGGGTCACCTGGTGTTCAGCACGCTCCACACCAACGACGCACCGGGCGCGATCACGCGTTTGATCGACATGGGCGTCAAGCCGTTCCTGGTCGCCTCGGCGTTGCAGGCGGTTATGGCGCAGCGGCTGGTGCGGGTGCTGTGCCCCAAGTGCAAGCAGCCCGACTCCGAACCCGACGAGATGTGGCTGAAGCTGATCGGCATCAAGCCGGAAGACCGCAAGGACAAGACGCTCTACAAGCCGCGCGGCTGCGAGAACTGCAACAGCATCGGCTTCCGCGGCCGGCTGGGCGTGTTCGAGATGATGTCCATGAACAGCGAGATTCGAAACCTCGCCTTCGAACGGGCGGCGACCAACAAGATCCGCAAAGCCGCCCTGGCCAGCGGCATGAAGAGCCTGCTCCAGGACGGACGGTTGAAGGTGATGAACGGCACCACGACGGCCGAGGAAATCGTGAAGGTGGCGCAGGTCGAAGGAATCGTGACGTAGGGTCCGCCTCGGCGGACGCGAAGCGCGTCGCGGGTGAGACATCGAGACATCGTGGCGTCTGCGTCCGCCAAGGCGGACCCTGCGGACCACGTACTTTTCGCGAGTTTGTTCTATGGCATCAACAATCCAAATCGATCGCCTGCTCGAAACCGTCGTCCGCACCAAGGCGTCCGACTTGCACCTGGCCGTCGGGCGTCCGCCGGTCATCCGTCTGCACGGCGGACTTCGCGACCTTCAGACCAAGGTCCTGGAGGCCGAAGACACCGTCGCGCTGATGAAGTCCATCACCCCCGAACGCGTCCAGCAGGAGTTCGAAGAAACCGGCTCCGGCGACTTCGGGTTTGCCTACGGCGACAAGGCCCGTTTCCGCGTTTCGATCTTCAAACAGCGCGGCAACGCCAGCATGGTGCTCCGGCAGATCCCCAACAGTATGCTCACGTTCGAGCAGATCGGCCTGCCGAAGATGGCCGAACAGATCTGTCGCCGCCCGCGTGGCTTGTTCCTGGTGACCGGGCCGACCGGGTCGGGCAAATCGACGACGCTGGCGTCGATGATCAACTACATCAATATCAACTTCGACCGGCACATCATCACGATGGAAGACCCGATCGAGTTCTACCATTACCACAAAAAGTCGATCGTGGTGCAGCGCGAAGTGGGCGTGGACGTGCCGAGCTTCGCCGAGGCCATCCGCCGTGCCCTGCGTCAGGACCCGGACGTGATCCTGGTCGGCGAAATGCGAGACGTGGTGACGATCGGTGCCGCGGTGTCGGCGGCCGAAACGGGCCACTTGGTGTTCGGTACGCTGCACACCAACGGCGCCGCGAGCACCATCAGCCGTATCATCGACTCGTTCCCGTCCGACCAGCAGGAGCAGATCCGGGTGCAGATCGCCAACAACCTGATCGCCGTGCTGAGCCAGACGCTCTGTCCACGCGTTGATACCGAAGGCCGGTGTGCGGCGTACGAGTTTATGTACGTGACGCCGTCGATTCAGAACCTGATCCGCGAAAACAAGACATTCCGCATCGACTCCGACATCCAGACGGGCAAGCGTTACGGCATGCAGTTGCTGGACGACAACCTGTGGGGTCACTTCACCGCTGGGCGTATCAGCGGCGAAGAGGCGGTCGACAAGAGCCGCAACCCCGGTGCAATGGTCGACAAGATGGAGCGGCAGGGCGTGTTCCTGAAGAACAAGGACGACTTCGGGCTGCCGGAAGATGAAGGTGACGGCGGCGCCCCGGCGGCCAAGAAGCCGGGCCCACCGGCCCCGCCCGGAGGCCAGAGCGACGCCGAACGACAGGCCGCGATGGCCGCCAACCGCGCCCGCATGCAGGCGATGGCCAAGAAGTAGTGCTGAGTATGAAGTGGAGTACGGAAGCGATCGATCGATAGAAGCACGGACTGGCGTGGACCCCAAGAATGCACTGGCACTTAGTACTCCGTACTGAGTACTACCAAGGAACGAACTGATGTCACGTACCGATACGACCACAGGACTGACGCCCGGCGGAGCCCCTGAGCAGCCGAACAAGCCCACTGTTGCCGGTCAGCCGGCGGCGAACGGCAACGGCAATGGCGAGGCCGGCAAGGTCGCGCCGATCGCCCGTCCGCAAGCCGGGCCGGCGCTCGGGCAGCCTGCCGGTCCGCGTCTCGGTCAGCCCAGCGGCCCGACATTGCGTCCGGCCGGCGCGGCACCGGTCCTTCGTCCGCCCGGCAGCGCGCCTGCCGTACGCCCGCCGGGCGTGGTTCCCCCGGCCAACGGCGGCATTCCCGTCGCCGGCGCCCCGGCGACGCTGCGACCTGCTGGCGCTCAGCCCGCAGCCGGTACGCCGGGCGTGAATCCGGCAGCTTCGTCCCGCCGGCGCGCCAGGCGTTAATCCCGCGCTTCGGCCTCCCGGCGCCGCCCCGGCCGGCCTCCGTCCGCCCGGCAGTGGCCCGGTCCTTCGCCCGCCGGGACAACCGGCCGGCGTGCCCGGTGGTGTGGCGCGTCCGCCGTCGGCGGCCCCGGCCACACCGGCACCCCTCGGACCCAATGGCATGCCGCCGATCAGCGAGCTTAAGGCCCGCCCGATCGGTCGCGTGCTGGTCAAGATGGGCCGCGTCACCCGGGAGCAGGTCGTCGAAGCACTGACCTTCCAAAAGAGCAAAGGCGGCGCGCTCGGCCGCATCCTGGTGGATCTCGGCTACGTCAAGGAACAGGACCTCAACCTGGCGCTGGCGGCCCAGCGTGGTTATGAGTTCGTCAGCCTGGAAAACAGGAACATCTCGAAGGAAACCCTCGCCGCCGTCCCGGCGCAGATCGCCACCACCCAGAAGGTCTTTCCGATCGAGTTCGACCCGGCGGCCAAGAAGCTCGTGGTCGCGATGGCGAACCACGAAAACTTCCGCGCCCTGGACGACCTGCGGCAGCTCATGGGCTACCAGGTCGAGGCCGTCCTCGCCGACGCCGAAGCGATCGACAAGATCATCGCCAAGCACTACAAGGCCGGCGCGGACGACATCAAGAACCTGATGAGCGATCTGGCCAACGACCCGGACCTCAAGAGCCTGGAAAACCGCGGCGAATCGCTCGACCTCGAAAGCATCAAGGGTGCCGCCGACAGCAACCCGGTCAAGAAGCTCATCAACCTGGTGCTGCTCCAGGCGATCAAGGACAAGGCGTCGGACATTCACTTCGAGCCGTTCGAGAACGAGTTCAAGATGCGGTACCGCATCGACGGCGTGCTCTACGAAATGATGCCGCCGCCGGCCCATATCGCCCCGGCGATCAGCAGCCGCGTGAAGGTCATGGCGAACCTCGACATCGCCGAGCACCGCATGCCGCAGGACGGGCGTATCGAGCTGAACGTCAACAACATGCCGATCGACCTTCGTGTCGCCGTTCTGCCCACGATGTTCGGCGAGAGCGTCGTCATGCGTGTGCTCGACCGCGGCAACGTCAACCTCGACCTCGACAAGCTGGGCATGCGCGAAGAAGAGCTGCTGGCGATCCGGCAGCTCACCAAGAAGCCCAACGGGATCGTGATCGTGACGGGGCCGACGGGTTCCGGTAAGACGACCACGCTGTATTCGGCGCTCCGCGAACTCAACGACCCCAGCACCAAGCTCATCACCGCCGAAGACCCGGTCGAATACGACATCGACGGCATCATTCAGTGTCAGATCGAGCCGAAGTTCGAATTGACGTTCGGCAAGATTCTTCGCTCGATGCTGCGTCAGGACCCGGACGTGATCCTGGTCGGTGAAATTCGCGATAAAGAAACCGCCGAAATCGCCGTGCAGGCGTCGCTCACGGGTCACCTGGTGTTCAGCACGCTGCACACCAACGACGCCCCCAGCGCCATCGCGCGTATGCTGGACCTGGGCCTCGAGGCGTTCCTGATCACGGCCACGCTGGAAGGCATCGTCGCCCAGCGCCTGGTGCGTAAGATCTGTGCCAAGTGCAAGACCGAGTACACCCCGACCGAAGAGCAGCTCATGGAACTCGAGCTGCGGACGGATGACGTCGTCGGCCAAACGTTCTACTACGGCAAGGGCTGCGACAACTGCAATAACACCGGCTACAAGGGCCGAATGGGCCTGTACGAGATCATGACGTTCGACGACGACCTGCGCGACCAGATCGTCGCGCACGCCAGTACGCAGGTCCTGCGACTGGAAGCCAAGAAGCGGGGCATGCGAACGCTGCGTCAGTCGGGTTTGATGGCAATCTTCGACGGCGCGACGACGATCGAAGAAGTCGTCCGCGAGACGCTGACAGAAGAGGGGTAGTCGAAGGAATGGGCGTAGACACGAAGGCTCTCAGGCACGTAGATTCGGGCAAGGCACGACGCACGGCGTTTTGTGTTTCCCTGAGCGACTTTGTGCCTCTTGCCTTCGGGCCTCCCTCTCGCACACCATGAGCGATTCAAACCCCATCCGCGTGCTGATCTGGCACGAGTATCGTCATGAGAAGGTCAACCCTGCCGTCGCGGCGATCTACCCCGACGGCATGCACAACGCCATCGCGCGATACCTCGCGACCGATGCCTCGCTCGTCGTCGAAACCGCAACCCTCGATGAACCGGGTCATGGCCTCTCCCCCGAGCGCCTGGCCAATACCGACTTGCTGATCTGGTGGGGCCACATGGCCCATGGTGAAGTCGCCGATCCGGTCGTCGACCTGGTGGCGGGCGAAGTGCATCGCGGCATGGGCGCGGTCTTCCTGCACTCGGCGCACTTTTCAAAGCCGTTCAAGAAGCTGATGGGCACCGGCTGCGATCTGAAATGGCGTGAAGCCGACGACCGGGAGATCCTCTGGGTCACCCGGCCGGGCCACCCGCTGGTAGATGGGATCGACGATCACATCGTCCTGCCCGCTGAGGAGATGTACGGCGAGTTCTTCGACATTCCCGAGCCCGAGCAGACGGTCATGATCAGTTCATTCAGCGGCGGGGAGGTTTTCCGCAGCCTGATGACGTGGACGCGCGGGGCCGGACGAGTCGTTTACTTCCGCCCGGGACACGAGACCTACCCGAGCTATCACCACGAAGGGGTTCTGCGCGTGATCCGAAACGCCTGCCACTGGGCGGCGCTGCGTGGACGCGTCATTCAGCGGTTCGGCAGGCACGACATGGGGTGGGTGAATGGCGCCTGAATCTACACGGCTTCCCGTTGGGTAAAGCCGGTGGTCTGGTAGCCGGTGTCGTTCACCGCCGCAACGAGATGGCTGACCTGGACGCGCGAGGCATCAAACAACACCGAGGCCTGCCCGGAGTTGAAATCCACCTCCACTTCGAACACCCCCGGGATCGCCGAAAGTGCCTTGGTGATCGCAATCTCACACTTGTGGCAATGCATGCCCTGGATGGCGATCAGGACGAGTTGGTCCTTACTGACATCGGTAGACATAACGCCTTCACCTCCTGCTCGACCTGCCGCCGACCGTACCGCCTATTGTACGGCGAGTCTTCCGCCCTGTTTCGCATCCACGACTCTTGCCCCCCATCGTAGCCGAATTCCGGGTCGTCCGGCCAGTGCGAAGTTGGCGGGGCGTTGGTGGCGAATGCCCCTGTCCCTCGGTGCGTGCTCCCGGAAACACAAGTGATTAACGCAAGGACGCCGACCGGCCAAGCGTTCTATTGCCTATGGGCGGCCTCCCTGGCCTCTCGGCGTTCAGTCCGGTTGACGTCCTTTGCCCCATTCGGACATATTGGGTCGCGGGGGCGTCGCAGGATAAATTCGAAGTCACGGTAGACCGCTGATTGGGAGGGGTCCTATCCTTCGGCATTAACGAAGCCCGCAACTTCCGGCCCACCCCTCCCCGAACTCGGGCCGGAACCCATAGCCCGCATCAGGCGTCACGAAAGTGACGCCTGGTGTTTTTAACGGATTATCGTGGATCAGCCGCCGAAGAGCGTCCGGTTGATCGACATGCGAATGTTGTCGTAGGCGAAGGGGTCGTACCCGACTGCCTTGAAGATCCGGTAGATCACCAACGCGAAGCGTTCGCGGACGGGGTCGGTCCCCAGCACCATAAAGAGGATGGTCAACGAGATGTAGTTGTACGCCGGCACGGCAAACCGCTCCTGCACGTCCTTCGACAGATAAGGACTGATCGCGTGAAACCCGTCGAGCGGCGGTACGGGGAGGAGGCTCAACAGTACGGCATAAATCTGCAGGAAGGTGATCGACGCCACCACCTGCTGGGCGGGCGACCATTCAGAGAACATGCCGCTCTCGGGCACCCAGCCCACCTTCGGATGCAGCGCGATCGCGCCCGCGGCAAAGATGAGCAGGTTCATGGCCGGCCCGGCGAGCGCAACAGCGGTTTCCCATCGTTTGCTGCGCAGTAGGTCGGTTCGAATATAGGTCGCCCCGCCCGGGAGCGGGACGCCGCCCATCATCAGGAAGATCGCCGGCATCACGATGCTGAAAACGGGGTGGATGTATTGGAGCGGATTGAGGGTCAGGCCCCCGCGTTCGCCGATCGTGTAGTCCCCGCCCCAGTGTGCGACAATTCCATGGCCGAACTCGTGCAGGACCACGGTCATGAGCCATCCGACCAGGACGGCCAGAAAGAGCGGGTTCTGGAAATCCGGCCCGGCGGCGAGCACATGCGGCATACCCGAAGCGTAGAGTCAGGTTGGTTCCCGGGCAAGCAATGAGAGCCAGCCGAAAGAGGCATCACCACGGAGACACGGAGGGTGGCTTGGATCCTCTGCGCTTCAACTGGGGTGGCGATGGCCAGGGCGAACTCAAGGACAATCGACTCTCTGAAGCACCAGGCCTCTTATCTCGCGGGCAGCCTGGGTCGCCTGGCACCCCTTCGTGTCTCGGTGCCTCCGCGGTAATTCTTCTGCCGGGCCCTGCCCCGAGGCAGCGTCGCGGCCGACGCGCAGATTCCCGGTCCGTCGCATATGATCCCCCACCGCAATGATCGTCCTCATCGATAACTACGATTCGTTCACCTATAACCTGGTCCAAAAGCTGGGCGAGGTGTCGCCCGGGCTGGAGATTCGCGTCTTCCGCAACGACAAGGTCACCGTCGACCAGGTCGAAGACCTCAAGCCGACGCACGTCGTCATCTCGCCCGGGCCTTGCACGCCCAAAGAGGGTGGCGTTTCCAACCAGATGATCGTCCACTTCGGACCGAAGCTGCCGGTGCTCGGCGTTTGCCTGGGGCACCAGTGCATCGGTTTCATGGCCGGAGCGATCGTCGAGCGGGCGGCCAAGCTTATGCACGGTAAGACCGACCTCATCCATCACGACGGCCGGACCTTGTACGAAGGCATGCCCAATCCCTTCACCGCGACGCGGTATCACAGCCTGATCATCCGCCAGGGAACGCTCCCGCCCGAGTACGAGATCAGCGCCTGGACCGCCGACAACGAGATCATGGGCGTGCGGCACAAGACCTGGCCGCTGGAAGGCGTGCAGTACCACCCCGAAAGCTTCCTGACGGAAAAAGGCGAGCGACTGCTGGCGAACTTTTTGAAGAAGTGAGTGGAACCGATGTTCCCCGGTTAGCGGTCGCACCGCAGGTGCACTCTTCGATCGATTCACAATGCGAAGCGTGCACCTGCCGTGTGACCGCTCATCGGGCCGCTACACCTCCACCACCTCAAACATCTTCATCCGATACCCGCTCCCGATATTCACCGCTTCAAAGTGATCCACCCGCGCCCGCGCCGGGAAATGGCTGTGGCCGCAGAAGACCCGCGAGTCCTTCGCATGCCGCCGCAGCATCGCACCCATCGCCGGGCTTCCCAGGAACGCGCCGGCGAACGCCTTTCCGGTGACGACATGCTCCGGCGGCTTGGGCGGCATGAGCTCGGCCAGCGGCACGTGATGAACGCCAACGATGACGCGGGTGACGGTCGGGTCAGCGCCCAGCGCCGTCAGGTCGCGATTCAGCGCCGCCATCCGCTCGGCCAGGAACTGTTCGTCGGTGCGGTGCAGCTTTACATGCCGGCCGTCATTCCACCGGGCGGCGACTTCCATGCCGGCCGGGGAGATGTCGTCGGTCCTCTCCAGCAGATAGGCGTATTCGGTGAAGCGAGTGGCGGCGGCCGGAGAGATCTTCTGTTCGTAAAACCGCCGGGGAATGCCCAGGTGCGGCAGGGCAAAGCCGTAGTCGTACCAGCCGACGGAGCCGGCGACCGCGACGCCGTTGCCGAGGACGACCGGCGATTCTTCGAGCCAGTGCCAGCCGAGCGATCGCACGCGGGCAGGCAGCTCGTCGGTAAACAATCGATGGCTGTCCGGCCCGCGCGTCCAGAGTTCGTGATTGCCGGCGACGACCAGCTTCGGTCCGGTGAAGCTGAACAGAGACAGGCACTGTTCCAAGTCGTCGCCGTCCCCGGCCGCCGTGTCCCCGACGATCAGGACGGCGTCGCCTGGCGCGGCCTCGGCGTTCATCCGCGCGATGACCTCAACGGCCAACGGCTTGGAATGGCGGTGGTTGAAGTGCAGGTCGGCGGTGACGAACAGACGCATGGGCGGACCGATTGTAGCGCGGTCCGGTGCGGATCGGTGAGTCGTCGGTGTGGCATGGGCAAGTATTCTTGCCCGTGGGCGTCGGACTCGAAGTGGGTACGGGCATGGTGCCACGGGTCGCCGGTACTCCGGAGACCCGTGTGCAGGTCAACTCGCGCACGGGTCTGCGGAGTACCGCCGACCCGTGGCACCAAAACGTGTGCTTGCAGAAGGGTGTGGAAACGCCGCTGAAGAAACTCAGGCTTCGCCCGAGATCATTTAAACCCGCGCCGCCGCTGCCGGCTGTAGCGGGCGAGGGAGTCTTCGATGATCGGATACGCCGCCTTGGCGGGCTGGATCTCGTCCACCTCGACCGCCTTGCCTTCCAGTTGCTTGTAGTCCTGGAAGAACCGCCGAAGCATCGTCAGCTTGTGCGGTGGCATCTCGACGGCCTCGGTGAAGCCGGCGTATTCGGGGTCATCCGCGGCGACGGCGATGATCTTGTGGTCCTTCTTCCCCGCGTCGATCATCGTCATCAGCCCGATCGTCCGGGCTTTGACGAGTGTCAGCGGAACCACCGTCTCCTGGCAGAGCACCAGCACGTCGAGCGGGTCATCGTCCTCGGCGAGCGTCTGCGGCACGAAACCGTAGTTCGCAGGGTAATAGACCGCGGAATACAGGACGCGATCGAGCTTGATGAGACCCGAGTTCTTGTCCAGCTCGTACTTCACGCTGGACCCGAACGGGATCTCAATAATCGTGTTAAACGCCTGCGGGATGTCCTCGCCGGGGTTGACGTCGTGCCAGGGATGAATCATTGCGGAGTCTCTCTAAACTGCCCTACTTGTCCATCTTAGTATCGGCAGCAAGGGGAGGGACCGCAACTTGCGGTACAGAAAGACGATGAAACGAAGTTGCGAGGTGTTAAGGGCCACGAACGAGAGCAGGCACGGCCCGATAAGCCGGTCGTAGGCATCGGCGTGGCCGAGCTGCTGCGAAGACGAAGAGAACGCGAAGTCGCGAAGGCACGAAGAAACGCGAAGAAAGACCTCAACTCAGACTTGGCCTTCGCGTCTCCTTCGTGCCTTCGCGCCTTTGTGTTCTCGTCGGCTTGGCTGCCGAGCCTGTCGGCCGAAACCGCTACGCCGGCTGGATCGTCTTGGGCTTCATGCTTGCCAGCCAGATGCCCAGCTCGTAGAGCAGGATCAGGGGCACGGTGAGCCCGAGCATGGACGGGATGTCGCCGCCGGGGGTGATCACCGCCGCGGCGATCGCGAGGGTGAAGTAGACGTACTGCCGGATCGCCTTGAGCGTCTCCAGCGGCACCACGCCAATGCGGGCGACCGCGAGCACGACCAGCGGCAACTGGAACGAGATCCCGAAGATCAGCAGCGACGACATCACCAGGTCGATGTAGCTCGACAGCTTGATCTCGGTCGCCAACAGGTTATTGCCGTTGACGGAGATCGTTCGCACCTGGCTGTCCACGTAGACTTTCAGCCGTTTGAGCTTGGCGTCGTACCAGACATCGCCGTTGGCTGCCGATTTGGGGTTGCCCTGAAAGCTGGGGAACTTGATCGGATTGCTGCTGCTGTCGACGAAAGCCGGGGGCGTTTCTGCGTCGACAAAACTGCCGGGGATCTGAAAATTGTTGTTAAAGCCGACGAGGAATGACAACGTCCAGGGCAGGATTAGGAAGTAGACGAACAGCATGCCGGCGATCAGCAATGCGATGCTCAGCGGCAGAAACTTGGTGACGTACTTGCGCTCGTGCGGGTAGAGGCCCGCGGCGACGAACTGCCAGATCTGATAGGCAATCCAGGGGGCACCGACAGCGGCCGCGCTGATCATGCTGATCTGGATGAACACCATGAACCCTTCGCCGGCTTCGTCGACGATGAGCTGGGTATTGATGTTGTTCTCGCCCAGCGCGCGGACCACCGGCAGGCAGAAGTAGCTGACGACCGTATCGCCGAAGAAGAACGCCGCGATCAGCAGGATGATGTATCCCCCCAGCGCCAGGAACAGCCGCACGCGCAGCTCTTCCAGGTGCTCGCCGAGCGTCATGCGGTAGTCGTCGGGATTGATCTTGGCTTTCGCCGCGTTCTTATCCGCAAGTTGTTGGGTGGCGACAGCCATGGCGTGCCTTGTAAGTCGGACCGACAGGGAGAGATACGCAACGCTCGGCGGATGTCAACGCCGGGCAGGGTTCGCCGGGTAGCGACAGCCCGGCCAGCGTTGTTTCGCAAAACGGGGAACGCGGGACGAATCGTTCACTTGGGCGTGTCGCGGACGGCGATCGCCTTGTCGTCGGGGGTGTCGGTATGGCTGAGGTTCAATCCGTTCATGCCGGCCTTAAACTCGCGGAACGCCTGGCCCATACCGCGGGCCGCGCCCGGCAGCCGCTTGCCGAAAATGAGCAGCGCGATCAGGCCGATGACGATCCACTCGTAGCCGTTGGGCAACGAGAACGCGAGCGTGTAAACGGAAGCGGAGGGAACCAGAACGGCGGGGGAGGAAGCGAACAGCATGGCCGGACTCCTGGGAAAAATCGCTGAGGACCAACGACATCGCCGCCGCAAACACGGCAGGTGATGGCGTCCAATCCCGCGATCTCAGTCTCGGCTAGCGGTTCGGACAGACGGAAGTTACGCCCATTATACCCCGGGCCACCGACGAATGTTGGCCGGAAGGGGAAGAAATCTCATCGCGCCTCATCGGGCGATGTTAACCTGAGTAGTACGTTCGCGAGCCGTTCGACCCCTTTTGGGGAGATGCAAGGTCGGGCGCGAATCATGGTCGCCTGTTCAGATTGGAGCCACCCATGCACCGCCCGATTCCACTCTTTGCGTTGATCGCTGTCGCCTGCCTGACTGCGGTCGTGTCGGCCGAGAAAGTGGTCGTCGTTGCCGGTGGCGGCACCGGCGGCAGCGGGTCGAAAGCAACCGATGCCAAGCTGGGACAGGTTTTCGGCGCCCAGTTCGACCCAGCCGGCAACCTCTGGGTGGTCGAATACAGCAACCGGCTGTGGAAGATCGACACCGCCGGCGTGATCACAGCCGTTGCCGGGGACGGGACCAAGGGGAACAAGGGAGACGGCGGCCCGGCGACGGCGGCGCAGCTCAACGTCCCCCACTCCCTCGCAATCGATAAGAAGACCGGCGACGTCTACATCGGTGACACCGGCAACTACACCGTCCGCAAGATCGACGCCAAGACCGGCATCATGTCCACCTTCGCAGGCACCGGGACCAAGGGCACCAGCGGCAACGGCGGGCTGGCGTCGGCGGCGACTTTTGGCGGGCTGTACTGCGTGCAGTTCGATCCGCAGTGCGAGCACCTGGTGCTGGCCGATCTCGATCACAAGCAGGTTCGGGTGATCGACATGAAGACGGGCAAGGTCACCCTCGCCGCCGGCAACGGGCAGCGGGGCGCGCCCGCCGACGGGGCCGATGCCGCCGCATCGCCCCTTGCCGACCCCCGCGCCGCCGCGATGGACGCCGCCGGCAACCTGTACATCCTGGAGCGTGGCGTCAACGCGCTGCGTGTCGTCACGCCGGACGGCAAGATCAAAACCGTCGCCGGCAGCGGCAAGAAAGGCAGCGGCGGCGACGGCGGCCCGGCGCTGGCGGCAGAGATGAACGGCCCGAAGCACATCTGGGTGGAAGCCGACGGCAACGTGCTGATCGCCGACGCCGAGAACCACCTGATCCGCCGGTATGACGTCAAGACGCAGAAGATCGAGCGCGTCGCCGGCACCGGCAAGGCTGGCACGGCCGGCGTAGGCGGCGACCCGAAGCAGGCGGAACTGAAGCGCCCCCACGGCATCTACCAGTCGCCGGACGGGACGCTGTACATCAGCGACAGCTACAACGGGCGGGTGCTGCGGATTGAAAAGTAGGACAATTGAGAGTTGGGCGTCTTACGTCGGCGTTACGGAGCCTGCACGGACGACCGCGCCGCACTCCGGGCAGCGGTCGCGGGTGGCGCGGAGGTCGTAGCCGCACTGCGTGCAATGGCCTGTTCGCCGCGCCGCCGAATGTTTGCGAGCCCGTTGGGTCCACCGCCAGGTGGCGATCAAGGGCAGCAGACCAGTGATGGCGACGAGAAAGTTGAAGGGCACGCGCAGCGAATGCCGGCGAGTCGTCGAGGGTGCCTCGGACGGTTGGTTCTGAGTTTCCTCGGCGAAGAAGTGCAGGTCGATCGCCGCCTCCCATGGCGTGAGAGCTTGCCGGCCGATCGCTTCTAACTCGAGGGTCGACTGGGTGGTCAGCGACCAGTGGTGGCTCCAGCCATCGAGCTGATGCGACTCTGGCGGAACTGCAGTTCTTGGAGGGTCGTATCGCGTGTCGATCCGCGCACAGTAGAGCCGGCCGTTGCGCGACTGGGCGAAGAAGCGAAGGTCCCGCCCGGGTTCAATGTAGCGAATGCGGAAGACGTCTGAAATGGAATTACTGCGATGCCACCAGGCACAGAACCCAATGCAGGCGAGTAACGAGGCGACCGTGGCGGCGGCGACTGTCGCTCGCGCGAGCCGCTTGAGAAAGTTCCTTCGGCCGGCAGGCATGAGAATCGGCCAAACGTAAAAGTGCCTGACTCCGTTGAGCTTCGTGCCGCCTGCAACCGAACGTTACCGGGCGTCGCCAAGCAGCGGCAATTGGACTCGTACGCTGCTATCCGCCCCGTCGTCAATCCCCGGCGCGGCGCCGATGAACTGCTTGTCGATCTGCTTCACGTTCCGCATCGGCGGCTGGGCCAGGGGCTGAAGGTCGGGGGCGTCGGCGCCGTCGTGACGCTTGAGGATGTTGTAGTACTGGTCGCGCTGCGACGGCACCCAGCCGGCGTCGCGGATCAGGCGGCAGATGTCACGCTCGGCCAGGCTGTAGGTCGTGCCGGCGGCGCTGACGACGTTCTCTTCCATCATGATGCTGCCCATGTCATTGGCGCCGAACATCATCGCCAGTTGGCCGACCTTCGGGCCCATCGTCACCCAACTGCTTTGCAGCGACGGGACGTTGTCGAAGTAGAGCCGTGCGATCGCGAGCATGCGCAGGTATTCGTCGGCACCGGCCATCCGGACGACGCGGCCGCGGAGGATGTCTTCGTTGGTGCTGTCGTCGAACGGGCCGTAGGTGTCGGGATCCCATTCCTTGGCGCGGCCGAGCGGCGTGTTTTCGCGCTGGAAGGGCCAGTGGATGAAGGCGGTGTAGGAGCCGGGCGCGGACGCCACCTCTGCCGGCTTGAACGCCGACCGTTCGAAGATGCCGGGCCACCGGCTGATGCAACGTCGGACAACCCCGGACAGTTCGCCGTGACCCGATAGCGCGCGGGCGTAGTCCTGCATGTCGCGGATTGCTGCCATGTGTTCGATCCGTTCGCGGACGAACTCGATGTGGCCGATCAGCATCGTCGCCGAGGTGTTCAGCCCTTCCTCGTGCGCAACGCGCATGACGCGGAGCCAATCATCGCCGCTGGCCTTGCCAATGCCGATGCGCTTGCGGACGCGGGGCGCGAAGATCTCGCCGCCGCCGCCGGGGATCGTATCAAGGCCGGCCTTGTGCAGTCGGCGGATGATGTCCCGGACGTCCATGTTGAAGAACCGCTCGAACTCCACGAACTCCGGCGGGCTGAAGGCGTGGATGTGAACGGTTGGGAACGTGCTCTTGATGTACCGCAGCAGGTCTTCATACCACTCGATCGGCAGGCGGTCGTTCATGCCGCCTTGCATCAGGATCTGCGTGCCGCCGATCGCGACGAGTTCCTTAATTTTTTCGCCGATGGTGTCGTAGGTCAGCGTGTAGGCGTCGGAATCTTCGTGATCCCGGCGGAACGCGCAGAACGTGCACTTGGCCGTGCAGACGTTGGTGTAGTTGATGTTGCGATCGATAACGTAGGTGCGGTAGTCCTCGGGGTGCAGCCGCAGCGTGACGGCGTGGGCCCACTGGCCCAGGTCGTGCAGGCTGGCGTTGGAATGCAGCTCGAGCGCCTGCGCATCGGTCAGGCGGGCCTTGCCGGAAATGACGTCGTCGATATTGAAGGAGAGCTTGGACATCGGGGTTTGGGGTGATTGTTTCAGAAGTCTATGAAGCAGGGAAGCGGGTTCAAGCGAATCGGACTGCCGTCGGCCCTGTTTCACGGCTTATGAAAGACCTGGTCGGCGGCGTAGCGATGCGCTTTACCTAGGTCGCAGGTGCCGTCTGTGCCGCGGCTTGGGCTTCCTCGGGCGTTTCCTTTTCCTTGCCGTCGAGCAGGCAGGCGACGTTCATATCGCCCATGACATTGATCGCCGTCCGGCAGCGGTCCAGGAACCAGTCCACCGGCAGCAGGAATGGGATATAGGTGGTCGGGAGGTCGACGGCGGTGAACACCAGTGTCATGGTGACCAGCCCGGCCTCGGGAATGCCGGCCGCCCCGACCGACGCGATGACACTAGTCAGCACGACGAGAATCTGTTGTCCGAAGGACAACTCGATCCCCAGCATCTGCGCGACGAAGAGCGCCGCCATCGCCTCGTAAAGTGCGGTGCCGTCGTTGTTGAAGTTACTGCCGACGAGCGCACCCAGGCTGGCCG
Source organism: Humisphaera borealis (assembly GCF_015169395.1). Taxonomy (GTDB): domain Bacteria; phylum Planctomycetota; class Phycisphaerae; order Tepidisphaerales; family Tepidisphaeraceae; genus Humisphaera; species Humisphaera borealis. The sequence goes on along the minus strand of NZ_CP063458.1, from coordinate 3,535,712 downwards.
AGCGCTCCCGCAGGCCGACGCCGTTGCGCAGCCGCTCGTAGGTGACTGGCATGGTCGCGGTCGAGCTGCCGGTGCTGAACGCCATGACCAGTGCGTCTCTTGTCTGCTGAAGGAGGAACGTCGGATGGATCCAGGTCTTCCACTTGATCCGCCCGAGGTACCAGGTCGCCTGCAGCGCCAGCGCCACCAGGACGGCGATGACGAAGACGCCCAAGGCGACGAAGGGCTTGTAGCCCTTGGTTCCCAGGATCGCCCCGACCTTGCACAGCACCGCCAGTGGCACCAGCCAGATCACCCAGTGCAGCACAACGATGATGGTGTCGAACCCAGCTTCGATCAGGTCTTCGACCATCTCCCGTCGACGGTCCTTGAGCTTCCGTGCGGCCATGCCGAACGTGAGCGCGACGATGACCACGCCGATCACGCGGCCGCTGACCAGCGGCTCGAGCAGGCTGACCGGGATGTTTTCGAGCAGTTGCTTGACGATGTCGACATCGCCGACGCCTTTCGGCGGGGCCGTTCCGCTGCCATGGGCGAAATGGCCGGGCCGGATGACGTTCGCGACCAACAAACCGACGCAGATCGCCACCAACGTGTTGACGAAGAGCAGGAACACCATGTAGGCACCCTGGCGTCCCTCGACCTTGGCGGTCAGCAGTGCGCGGACGATGGCCAGCAGAATCAGGGGCGGTGCCAGGGCTGCCAGAAACTGAATGACGTACTTGGCGAACAGATCCATGCCGCCGGCAACTACCGCGGCCACCGGTCGGCTCGGCGGTGCGACCGCCGGCCTAGTGGACGGCTGGGTGGCAGCCGACGCTGTTTGAGGCTGGGGCGAAACTTGGGTTGCTGGGAGGGAGGTCGCGACGGCCTCGGCGTTTGCCGCCGGCTGGGTTGCCGGCAAGGTAGTCGGCTGGGTGGCGGGTTGCGCGGTCGCCGGCGGGGCATCAGCCGCGCCGGCCAGATTCAGGATCGTTCCGATCACCACGCCGAGCACAAGCCCGACCACGATGCGGAGGTAAAGCGGAACGCGGTCATAAGCCGCGAAAGCCCGCGAAATCGGGCCCGGCCCGTCGGTCGGATCGGTGGGATTGGCATCGTCCGGTGTTTGCATCGGCTGCGAGTCTTAACCGTTCACCGCACAAAAGGCATCAGGAAATTGTCATCCTCAGGACGACAAGGCAGCCATGCCCGCAAGCGCCGACCAAAATCGGCACTAACCCATGTTTTACATTCACGTAACCGAAGGCTATCGCGAGGCATCTACGCTGACACCATGCCACGAGCTACGACCGCCGCTCGACGACCGTCTTTTCCTCGTCCCGACCGCCTGCTGAGGCTCGACCTGCCCAAGGACAGGTTCCTCGGCAAAGCCCTGGGCCATCGGTCCATTGCGTCGCTGGAGAAGGCGTTCGGCCTCGACCAGATCAACGCGCTCTACGACGGCGCCGTCGCCCAGGGCCCGGTTGCGCCCGGCGGCAGGGGGTATCGCGAGTTCATCGGGCGCATCCTGGCAGCGCTCAACGTCAAGCTGCGCATCGCGAAGGAAGACCTCGCCCGCATCCCCAAGAAAGGTCCCTTCGTCGTCGTCGCCAATCATCCGTTCGGCGCACTCGATGGCCTGATCCTGTCGGCGGTTCTTTCGGAAGCCCGCGACGACGTGAAGGTGATGGCCAACTACCTGATCGGCCGTGTTCCGGAACTGAAGGACCTTTTTCTGCTCGTCGACCCGTTCCAGGGCGAAGGCGCCGCCGGCCGAAACATCGGACCCATGCGGCAGAGCCTGCGCTGGCTCAAGGACGGGCACGTGCTGGCGGCTTTCCCCGCCGGCGAAGTGGCGCATCTGAAACTCTCAAACCTGAAGAACCCCGAGGGGCCGGTTACCGATCCGGCGTGGAACGGCACGATCGCCCGCATCATCACCCGGGCAGAAGTGCCGGTGCTGCCGGTGTACTTCGACGGCCGCAACAACGCGTTGTTCCAGGCCGCCGGCCTGATTCACCCCTTGATCCGGACGGTGCTGCTGCCGCGGGCGTTCCTGGGCAAGCACGACAGCGAAGTGACGCTCCGCGTCGGCTCGCTGATCCCGGCCAAGAGAATCGCCGATTTCGAGTCCGAGCAGCAGGTCACCGATTACCTGCGTCGTCGAACGTTCCACCTGCGCAACAGCGGTCCGCGTCCCTCCATTGCCGAGTCTTCGGCGGCGACGCCGAATGCTGCTTCGGACACGGCGGGATCGACGCAAGCAGTCAGCGCCGTCCCCGATGCTTCGCACAAGCAGCCGATGCCGGGTGCCAAGTTCGCCAAGTCCGCGTTTCGGGCGATGCAGATCATGCGGGCGCGATTTCCGTTTGCCCACCAGCCCAAGACCATGGAGGAAATCATTCCCCCGGTCGATCCGGCACTGATGGAAGCCGAGATGGCCGCGCTGCCGAGAGAATCGGCACTGGTCGAGCACGACGGCCTGGTCGTGATCGACGCAAAGGCATCGCAGATCAGGCTCATCCTGCGTGAGATCGGCCGCCTGCGGGAAATCACCTTCCGCCAGGTCGGCGAGGGCACCGGCAAAAGCCTGGACCTGGACACGTTCGACTACGACTACCGCCACCTGTTCATCTGGAATCGCCAGGCGCGGGAAATCGTCGGCGCGTACCGGCTGGGGCAGACGGACCTGCTGCTGCAGGCCAAGGGGCGGCAGGGTCTCTACACCAGCACGCTGTTCAACTACAAGGCCGAGCTGCTGAACCGGCTGAATCCGGCGCTGGAGATGGGCCGGAGTTTCGTCCGCCCCGAGTACCAGAAGTCCTACTCGCCGCTGCTGCTGCTCTGGAAGGGCATCGGACATTTCCTTGTCCAGAACCGACAGTATCGATACCTGTTCGGACCGGTGAGCATCAGCAACAGCTATCAGACGGCGTCGCGCGAGATCATGGTCAACTTCCTGAAGATGCACCACGCCATGCCCGAAGGCGAAACGCTCGCCGCCCCGAAGAACCCGTTCAAGCCCAAACGCCCTCTGCGGCTGGGCCTGGGCAAGTGGGACGACGAAGGGATCCGTCGGCTGCTTCAGGACGACGAAGAAGTGTCCAACCTCGTCTCCGACCTCGAGCCCGACCAGAAGGGCATCCCCGTTCTGATCCGGCAGTACCTGAAACTGGGTGCCAAGTTCCTGGCGTTTAACGTCGATCGCGACTTCGGCGACTGCCTCGACGGCCTGATCGTCGTCGACCTGCTGCACACCGAAGCCAGGGTCCTCGAACGCTACATGACCAAGCCCGGCTATGCCGACTTCGTGGCGCACCATCGCGGAACGGCCACGTCACCCCAGGCGGCCAAGGGTCAGCCGGTCGGATCGCACTGAGTGCGGCGATCGCAACGACGGCCGGTTCACGCCGCAGTCATTCAGTTACGTCTTCGCTCGCCCCGGGGCAGCTGTGCTGGGGCGGTCTCTGGCCGCCCGTCTTTTTGCGAGCCAACCAACCCACAACCTTCGCGCTTCAGCCTTGCCTGACTTCGGTCGGGGCATAGACTGATTTGAGGGTCTCACTCTTCATTTCAGTCCCTTCTTCGGATCTTCCATGAACCGACGCACCGTCCTCCGGTCCCTGCTCGCTGCCTCGGTCGGCTCGGCGATTCCGCGTCAGTGGAGTGTCGCCGCGGATGCCGGCAAGCCGGCCGACGCCTCCAAGGCCGTCGAACAAGCCCACGCCGAAACCTGGCGACGGTTCATCGACAAGCATGGCGTCATGGTCGATTTCACCGACCTCGACGGCAGCATCAACCTCCCGACGCCTGAAGAATGCCGCGAAGGCAAACCCAACGCGCTGGGCTGGTATCAGCCGATCGAGAACGGCGCGATGTTCAACGGCATGTACTTGGATGCGGCGGTCCTGCGCTGGCAGGAGTCGGGCTCGGCCGACGACGCCGCCAAGGCCCGGCGGCTGATGGAAGGTCTGCTGTTCCTCAATTCGATCAGTGACGTCAAAGGCTTTGTCGGCCGGGGTGTCAGCAGCGACGGAAAATCACACTATCCCATGGGATCGAACGACCAGACAATGCCTTGGTATTTCGGCCTCTGGCGATACCTCGAGTCCGGCCTGGCGACGAAGGACGAGCGCCAGCGGATCGTCGCGAAGCTGGTGGAGACGACCGGCGTCATCGAGCGATTGGGCTGGAAGATGCCCGCGGAGCAGCCGTTCGGCACTCGCGGCAGCTTCGCTGGATTCACCTTCGATACGGCACCCCGGCAACTCTTCGTGCTCAAGCTCCTGCATCGCGTGACCGGTGACGACGCATGGGAAGAAAAGTATCGACGGGCGATCGACGAGCGAGGCGGGAAGGAGAAGCAGAGCCGATTGGAAATCTGCCGCAAAGGCATGGTCTTCGACTACGCCAGAACGCATAACTGGACCTCCTGCACGGCCGTATCGGCGATTCGCGGGCTTTGGGAGATGGAGTCCGACCCGGCGTTGAAAGCCGACTACGTCACGGGCCTCAAGGCCAGCGCGGCACTGGCGTCCGAGAGCCTGGCGATCGGTACGCAGTTCGACCACCGCGATCCGTCCACCTTCAGCCAGGACTGGCGCAAAGCGATGATGCCGCTTTGGAAGCCGCAGAAAACGGAGCAGGAAGCGCAGGAACTGGCCAACGCGCAGCTGAGGGAGTTCATGAAGATCTCGCCACGCCGCCAGAAGGAGACGGCGTGGGTTCGCGAACCGACGTCGGCGGCATGGATCGTCACTCTCTGCCCCGACGCCCAGACCGTTCGGGCTCACGCCGAAGTCATCGAACGCATCATCGCGCACTATGACTATTCGAAGCTGTATTACTGCACGTTCTTCTGGGTCGAAGCGGCGTGGCGACGGTTGAAAGCGCTGCCGCGGTAGAAGGGCGGCGATCAAGGCGGGTCGGCGGGCCTGACACGATCACGCGAGGCCGGCGCGCTTGCGCAGCGCCCATTCCGCCCCCAGGCAGCCGACCACAAAGACGAACAGCCAGGGGCTGTCCCACAGACTCCATTCGACGACGCGCGGTCGCTGGTCGGCGGCGGCGGCGAGCAGGCCGGGGACGGCGGCGAGCTGGTCCAGCTTCAAGAGCCGACCGCCGGTGCTCTCGGCCATCCGCCGCAGGCGATCGGGGTCGCCGGTGAGGTTCTTCATCTCAAGTTCGAGGCTCGGCTGAATCAACAGCGGGACCACCGGCCACGACAGGTCCGAAGACGTTCCGGCCAGGCGTACCTCGAAATGTCCCGGCGGCAGATCGCCGATCGCAACGCGTGTCCGGCCGCCCCCGTCGGCGATGCCGGGAAGCCTGATCACGCGGATCGGCTCGGGTGCTGCCAGAAGCGGTGAGGGCAACAGGGGCGCGCCGGGACGCAACTCCGATGAAGGGGTCACCGACGCCGATGGAACAGCCGACGGCGTGCGATGGCGCGCTCGGTCCAACGTGTCATCCACCTTGTAAACCTCAAGACGGAGGTCGTCGCCGATCACCTGGGGCCTGGTTGACGCAGTCGCTTCCTGTGGCAGCACGCGGACGCGGGCGTGGATCGACATGCCGGGGGCAGCGGCAACCTGATCGATGTCCAGCGCCAGCCGACCGGTCTGCGACGCGTACGGCTCCTCGGCCGCGTAGCGGACGAACTGCCGCCAGAAACGCTCCTGTTCGGCGTCGCCTCCCTTGCTCCGCCAGCGCCAGGTTTCGTGCGTGCCGACGAAGAAACACCGGCCAGCGCCCGGCTTCATCTCGGTGACGACGGCCTGGTTGGTTTCGGCGTCGCGAAGAATCGTCCGGACGCCCGGCCGGGGCACCCGAACCGGGAATACACGCCAGGCGCCGGGCAAATCCTGCCAGCGGCGGTTGGCCAGGTCCGCGTCCGACAGCCGGAGCAAATCCGATCGCAGGAACTCCGGACCGGGTGTGAGCCGTATGCTCGGCCGATCGCCGGGCCATTGTCGCCAGGCGGGTTTCTTCTCGAGCTGCAGGTTGAAGGGCAGCAGCGCCGACGCCAGCGGCTGATCGACAAAACTGGCCGGGTTGAAGCCGGGTCCGGCGACGACGATCAGGCTGCCGCCGCGCTGGGTCACCAGCCGATCGACGGCATACCACTGTTCGCGGTCCAGTGCCTCGACCGGAAGGTCGTACAGAACCAGCACGTCCTGGGCGAGGATCTGCGCCGGCGACAAAGGCACGCGCGGCCTGCCAGGATCAAGCACGCCGGACTCGATTGCGAACCAGTCGCGCCGTCCCAGCGCCGAGCGGAGGTACTGAAAATCCCAGCCGGCAGAGCCGGCATATGCCGCGACGCGAATCCGCTCGGGCAGCACCTTCACCCATCGCCGAACGGTGTTGTTCTCCGCGCTGACTTCCCCTTCCGCCGGCGGCAGACGGACCACCAGTTCCGTGACACCGGGATGATCGATCCGGACGGCGAATTGCGCATAGGCGCTGCCATCGGTCGACTTGGCGTTGACACCGGGCTTTTCGATCGCGGCGGGGGAGAGATCGGCGGGGTCGTCGCCGCCCGCAATGGTCAGCCGGACGGCCGCCGGGTCGGCGGTGATGCCGCCGGCACCGCGCACCCGCGCCCGCACCAGGATCGTCTCGCCGACGAACGCCGCCGGCGGCGAATCGACATCCAGCACCGCCGTGTCGCGAGGCGGCTGGAGGCCGGCAGCGGCGACGGTGATCAACGGCACGCCCGGCGGCAGCGCCGCGGCGGCATTGCCGGTCGAGCCGCCCACCTGCTGTCCGTCGGAGATCACCAGTACGCCTCTGACCGGCCGCCCCTCGGTCGCTGCCAGCGCCGCCGTCAGCGCCCCAGCGATGTCGGTGGTCGTGCCCACCGGCGTGATCGGCATAAGTGTGGACGTCCAGACAACCGGCGGCCTTTCTGCCGATACCGAAGCAGGCGCCTCGGGGTCGGCTTCGCCGGTCGGCTCGGCCGGCCGCGTGGCCGACGCCGGCGCGGGGGCGATCGACGGCATCGCGGCCGCCGACTGGTCGAACGCGAACAGCAGCACTGGCGTATCGGCGCCGAGCCGCGACAGAAGCCCGCCGGGCCGGACCATCGCCTCGGCGGCCATCTCGAGCCGGGTGCGCTTCTCCAGTTCGAGGCAGACGGCGCGCACGGCGGGATTGCCGTCATACAGTTTGCGGTCGGCGACATCCTGAAAGCGGGTCATGGCGGCGGCCGCCTGGTCGAGACGGCGGCGCGTCTCGGCGATCCACGCGCCCCGGAGGTCGGCCGGTGGAAGTTCGGCGAGCGGCTTGAGTTTGTCCTGGACGGCCGCCGGGCTGCCCGGTCCGGCCTCTGCCGCGCCTGCCAACCCCAGCAGCCTTGCCGCCAGCAGGCGGCCGAGCTGTCGGCTCTCCTCGACACCCTTGTGGACGCGCGCCTCGGCGGCCTCGATTCCGCGACCGGAGACGCGGGCGTAATCCAGATCCCCCTGGGCACGGATCGCCTGCCCGACCGACGCCTGCAGTTGTTCGAACTCGGCCGCGATCGCCGCGGAGGACTCGGCCCGCGCGCCCGCCGGCAGCAGGCCCAGGGCGTCGGCGAGCGACACCAGGTCGGCCGGCCGCCGGCCGCCATCAGCGATGCCCATGCTCGCCGAGCGGTCGATGAGGACGATCAGTGCCCCCTTGTCCTCGGCCGGTCGGGCTCGCAATGCGACCGGCCGCGCGACCGAAATCGCCAGTGCCGAAAATGCCAGTAGCCGCAGCAGCGGAATGACGTATCGCCACGGACGTCGCACCAGCCGCACCTGGCCGGGGTAATACCAGAGGACCGCGGCCGTCAGCGCGGCACCCAGTCCCAAGACCAGCGGCAGCAGCCAGGGCGACTGCCATCGCACGGGCAGTGCCTGAAGGAGGATGGGAAGGGTCGATGGCACGTCGTGTTGGGTTGAACATCGAACATCGAACGTCGAACGTCGAATATCGAATATCGAATATCGAGTCTACAGCCTCTTTATGCTTCGGCCGGGTCGGTCCGGCTCCAGTTCCGTGACAGTTTCATTTCGAGTAATCCCAAGATCAGAACCGCGCCGAGCAGCCACACCCACAGCTCCAGGGGTGCCGGTAGTGCCGTGGCGGCGGCGATGGGGGTGACCGCCGGGTCCAGCCGGGTCAGTTCCAGACGACTTTCGAGGTGCTGCCAGTCGGCCGGGGTCAGGGATTCCAGATCAGATTCGTCGCGCGGCGCGGTGACGGTGTATTGAAGGGTGACCGTCTTTCGGCCTGGGTCGATCAGCCGCGCGACATACAGGCCGGGGGTTTCGGTATCGCCGAAGCGCGCCACCGTCTGCCCGCCGACGCGCGTCACTTCCGATGCCCGTTCTTCGGGCGCGTCGGGCGGCTTGACCCGGAGCACCGAGCCCTCGGCGGCATCTTCGATCGGCAGTTCGATCGGTTCCCCGGGCGCGAGGTTGAACCGCCGGGGCGGCCCCTCACCCAGGTACCGGGCGGCCGACTGGACGAACGGCAGGTAGAAGCTCGTCATCGGAAGGGTGCTCCAGTCTTCCCCCAGCGAGGTCGTCATCAGCAGCAGCTTGCCGCGCCGCTGGGAACTGGAGACCGACTCGATCAGGAAGGGTTCGCCGGTCGCGTAGCGCATCAGCACCTGCGCCTGCGGGCCGAGGCGATCGACCGGGAAGTATTGGCCGACCGACACCGGCAGCAGCGCGTCGGGCCGTCCGCCGAGGAACTTGAGAATCGGGTGCGTCGCTTCGAACCCCAGGAGCGTGGTCTGCATCGATCCGTCGAACGGGGTCGCCTCGGCGAGCGACGCCGCCAGAATGCCGGCCCCGTCGCGAAAGAGTGCGACGTCGTACGCCGTCGGCCGCGACAACTCGCCCGGCGCAATCAGTACGCCGCCGCCGTCGTAGACGAACTGTTCGATCGCGACGGCCTGTGCATCGGTCAGTTGTTCGAGGCCGGCCAGGATCACTGCCTGGAACGCCGACAGGCGAACCTCCCTGGTTTCGCCTTTCTTGTCGCCCGGCGTGCGAACGAGCGCGCCGGCCCAGCGCTCGGCGGTGACGGCCTCCACGACGCACGGATCGGCGAGCTTCTTCTTCGACGCCTTGTAAGGCGCCAGTGCGGCCGCAAGGTATTGCCCCACGTGTGTTCCCGCGGGCATGGCATCGTCGTCCTTGGCGTTGGGACGGTCGGCCGGGTCGTCGCCGGTGACGACCAGCACCCGGATCGGGTCCTTCACGTCAATCACCAGGTCGAGCCGGTCGTCCTCGACCAGACCGCGCGGCTTGACCGTGGTCGGCGGCGGTGCGACGCCCGGCGGCGTGCGGTTGAGTTCCGCGGTGATCAGGTGGGTGCCGGCGTCCGGCAAGCCGGCGGGGATGCTTACGCGGAAGGTCGCCGTGCTGTCGGGCGCCAGATTGACCTTCTGGTTGAAGATCGGCCTGCGGTCGGCGGTCACCAGCAGAGGCAGTGCCGCCCACTGCACCGGCCCCTGGTTCTGCACCTTCACTTCAAACTCCACCGGCTGGCCGACCACCGCCGGTGCGTTGATCTGCTCGACCGACTTGACCAGGACATTTTCGCTCTCGGGTGACCCGATGGGAATGCAGACGACTCTCGCGATCACCCCGGCGCGATCGAGTCTCTGCCGCCAGGCGGCGGGCGTGTCGTTGGTGTCGTCCAGGACGTTGCGCCAGTTGGCGGCCTGGCGGTCGGTGATGACATAGAACGTCGCCGGAAGTCTGTCGCCGCGGTCGGGGCTGTCGGCCGGGGGTGCGATTGCTTCGAGCGCTTCGCCCAGCGCACGGTCCACATCGGCACGGGCGTAGGTGAGCTGCGCGGCTTCGATCCGCCGGCCCACGTCCCACAGGTCGCCGGTGGGAAGCCGCTCGGCGGGCGGCTGTGGCTGGCCCATCAGCACCAGCGAGACGCGGTCGCCGCGATGGAGGCTCAGCAGTTGCTTGGCGGCTTCGCGGGCCAGGTCCAGCCGCGAGTGGCCGTTTTCGTCGAATCCCATGCTCGCCGAGCAGTCGAGCAGGATGACCACCACGCCGCGACGGCCATCGGCAGTGGTCGAAGCAAACTTGCCGCGGATTTCCGGCCGGGCCAGTGCGACGGCAAGCAGCGCGACCATCAGCGCGCGGATCAACAACAGGAACCACTGGTGGAACTTGCGGCTGCGCGACTGCGAACCCCCGACCCCGTCCAGGAACATCATCGCGCCCCAGTCCACGCTGCGAAACCTCGCCCGGCTCAGCAGGTGCACCACGATCGGCAGCACTGCCACCGAGAGTCCGACGAGCATGAGGGGGTTCGCGAACATCAGTGGCGTCGATGGAACGAGCGATCAGATGGTAGCCCCGGAGCGCTCCGCCGCGAAGTAGTCGCGCACGGTCGGCGTCGCCAGCGCGATCATGAGGGCGATCGGGTAGAGCACCCCGGCGACCGCCATCCAGACGGCGATCGTGGTCATGCGGTCGGCAGTGTTGCCGGTCGACATGCGGTTGACGCCGGAGATAACGTCCTGCATGACCCAGGCAAACGCGACGGAGCCGATCACCGCCAGCGGGAGCTTCAGCACCGCGTAAACCCAATGAAAATGGTGGGCACGCGGCGAGTTTCGCAGAAGCAGAATGCCGCTGGCCATCAGGAAAGCCGCCATCAGCGCCGCTGCAACCGCTTCGCCGATCATGAGGGTCAGGCCGATCGGGTCGATCGTGACTTCCTGGAGATTGTTCGTCGACTGCTGTACCACCGTCCCGGCGCTGTCGAGCAACAGCATGCCGTCACTGAACAACACGAGCGCCTGCCCGTCGGGCTGGACGGTTGCCATGCGTATTGGCGAGTAAGTCATCTGCGATTTCACCAGCGGCGGCGACTGGTTCTGCAGCGCGTAGGTGACGGCGGCGAGTTGGGCGGTGTTGAGCTTGCCACCGGTCGCGGCCTGCGCCTTCTGCGTCACCGATTGAACCTCTTTCCCGTTCAAGCCGGATGGAAAGACCTGACGTCCACCGCCGAATCCCCCGCCGACCGGTGGCGATGGCGGTTGCGGCGATGCCTGGTCCGGCGTTTCGGCGGCGGGCAGTGGCCCGGGTTCGACGGTCAGGGCCGCAATGGCGGCGTCTTCCTCGGCGGCCGTCGCCGGTCCGGCGCTTCGCAACGTGCCACTGCCATCGGCAGGTTTGAACACCGCACGGCTGGCGTATAGTTCAAGCCGTCCGGTCTCCTTGAACTGTACGAACGATCCTTCCGAATCGCCGGCCTGCACCGGCGGCAATGAGCCCATCGCCGCGATCGCGTTCCGCAGGTCGGCCGTCGATACCTCCGGCCGGGTCAGCAGCGACCGTGGAACGACCCGCTCGGCGTGCCGCGCCAGCAGGCCGTCGGCCTGGGCGCGGACGGCCGGCGACAGCGGACGGATGCCGTCCAGCAGATCGAGCAGGCCGGCGCGGCGGGTGGCACGAACCGCACGCTTTGCTTCGGCGTCGGCGTCAAGCTCGTCCGGCGTGGGGAGGACCAGCGCCGACGACGAGGCGTTGGATCGCGCGTTCGCGCCGCTGCTGGCCGTCGCGACCATCTGCGCGCTGCGGTACATCATCATCGTCCAGAGCCCGCCGACCACGCCCGCGATCAGGCCCAGGCTCGCGACGATGATGCTGGTAACCCCGATCGCCGTCACCAGGCCGGGCCGGTGCCCCCGCGGCGCGTAGCCCGACGGGGACCGATACGAAGGAACATGGCCTGGATATGCAGCGGTAGACATCACACTCCCCGAAATTCAGAGCCGCGAAAAGCCTCGAGCCGTTCGCAATCATACCGCCGACCGCGCCGATAGCGGAATGGTTCGGCGGTCGCTGGACAATGTCGGTCCGGTTCTGCACGATGCGGGTCGATGCACCTTCTGGCGGATGTTCCTGCGGATATCGATCCGATGCGATGGGTCGCGATGCTGCTCTCACTGGGCGGCGTGGGGCTGTACATCGCCGCGCGCTTCGGCACGCACGCGCTGATCGGCCGGGGCAGCGGCCCCGCCGAACGAGCACGGCCGGCGGCCGGCGGCATTGCCCTGGGGCATTGGGCGCCGACCGTTGCCGTCAGCATGACCGCACTGTTCGCCGGCCGGGCCGACCTGGCGATCGCGGTGGCGTTCGCGGTCAGCGTGGCGGCGTTGCTGCTGGCGCTGGGGATGACGGTGTTTCTCGTCCCGTCCGAGCCGTTGCCGACCAGCCGACGGGTCTGGCCGTTCCTACTGCCGGCGGGACTGCTCATCGTCGTCGCGGGGTTCGGGTCGGCGTTGAACCTGATTCACGCCGTCATGCTCGCCGTGCTGGGTGTGTGCGTGCTGGGACTCTGGCGATCGCTGCGGGAAGAGCAGGGGTCCATCGAGCAGGTACTGACCGCGGCCGAGGGTGGCGAGCTGGCACCGCCGGTCGGCGCTGCGGAATCCGCGGCAGGGCCAAAGTCGCGCTGGCAGAGCTTGGTCTCCTGGCGGGTGTTGCAGTGGGCGCTATCGGTGGGACTGGCGATGTTCGCCGGCTGGACCGTGGTCAGGGGCACGCTGATCGCCGACGCTGCCTCCCCCTGGCTGCGGGCCGGCATCCTGGTCGCCGGGGCGATCAGCCCGCTGCTGGTGCTGCCGCTGCTGGCGATCGGCACCGACCTGGCGCAGAAGAACCAGTCCGGCGAAGCCTGCTCGGCGTGCGTCGGCCTGGCGCTGCTCAACCTGCTGGGCCTCGTGCCGCTGCTGATCGTCGCCTGGGCGATCCGGTCGGTCGTCGTCACCGGTCTGCCCAAAGCGGCATACGCCAGCACAAGGCAGGGCCTCTTCCAGCCGGCGACCGACTGGTTCATGCGCCTGCCGTCGCTCCCCTTGCCGTTGACGGTCTGGCGGATCGACGCGATCGTGATCACGGTGGTAGGTTTCGCGCTGCTGCCGGCGGCCCTGGGCAAATGGCGGCTCGGCCGGATGGAAGCCGTCGCGCTGATCGCCGGCTATGCGGGGTATCTGGCCGTGTCGGCGTTCCTGACGGTGACGCGGTAGGGTTACGGCGGTGGTTTGCGTAGGGTTGGCTTTACAGTCCGTGGCGTGCAGCACGAGGAACGACGGCGCTCCATCGCTACGACGGCAGGCACGACACTGATGGAAACGCAGAAGTGCCGAGTGTGGGCGGTCACCACACTCGGCACTCGTATTCAATCGCCAACAGTCCGCATCGCGGACCGGACGATTCAGGCCGCTTTGGCCTTGATGATCTTCACATGCGGGCGGGCGAGTTCGACGATCTTGTCGAACGCGGCGGGGTCGCCGATCGCCAGCTCGCTGAGCATCTTGCGGTTGAGCTCGATGCCGGCGGCGAGCAGGGCGGGGATGAAGCGGTTGTAGGGGATGCCACGCTCGCGGCAGGCGGCGTTCAGGCGAACGACCCACAGCGTGCGGAAATGCCGCTTCTTCTGGGCCCGGTCACGCGTCGCGAACCGCTTGGCCCGCATCGTGAACTCGATCGCGGCGCGATACAGCTTGCCGTAACCGCCACGAAAGCCCTTCGCGGCCTTCATGACTTTCTTTTTCTTCTTCGCGTGCTTGCCGCCACTGGTGCGTGCCATGACTTGAACTTTCTGTTTGCCGAGGAATCGATGCCTTCAGCCGGTTTAAGTGGACCCCATTGGGCGTCGGCAGACGCACGGGGCCAGCGGCAGAGGCGAATTGACCTTCATTGAGCCAGGGGCACGTCCGCGGACGGCATAGCTGTGCCAGGTACACCCCGGCACTTGGTCAAAAGATGTATTGTTACGGCGTTTACGCCGCGGCAGGGGCGGCGGCTTCGGCGGCTGCCTTGGCCTTGCGGGCGGCGAGACGGGCCGTGGCGATCTTGCCCGGGCCCTTCTTGATGCCCATGAGCTTCCGCAGGCGGCGGGCATGCACTTCGGGCACGATCTCCGAGCCACGCAGCTTGCGGCGGCGCTTCGCCGAGCGGGCGCTCATCAGGTGCGACGTAAACCCATGATGCCGCTTCAGCTTACCGGTCTTGGAGACCTTGAATCGCTTCGCGACTGCCTTGTTCGGCTTCATTGCCTTGCGGGCCATTGGAATTCCTTCGACTTCGCAGCCACTGGACCATCACCGGCGATACGCACCCGCGCGACAGTCCGCCGAGGTCGTCAATCCGGGGTCAAAAACGAGCATCCCCATCGCGCACGGGTGCGTGAAAGGGGCGGGGAGTGTACCGACTGACCGGCATCGTGTAAAGATTGCCGCGGCAGATTTCGGGACGCGAGGCAATCGCCACGGATTCAAAGAACGTCGAGATGAACGCCAAGACGCCAAATCGCCAAGAACAGCGGCGTGTTCGGATCGCGCATTCTTGGCGGTTTGGCGTCTCGGCGTTCATCTGACGCATTCTCCAAGCTCGCGACCGACTGCCCCTATGAAAACGCTTCTCTTTTACATCAGCGGCCACGGTTACGGTCATGCCCGGCGGACGTCGCAGGTCATCGCGGCGCTGGGGAACCTCGCGCCGGAACTGGTCGTCCATGTCCGCACGACGGCCCCCAAAAGGATCTTCGCCGGGCTGGTGCCGCCTGAAAGGGTGACGCCGACGGCGATCGACGCCGGGGCGGCCGAGCGATCGCCGCTGGAAATTGACGCCGCCGGAACCCTCGATCGTATCGAATCCCTGCTCGCGCGACAGTCGCCGATCGTCGCCGACGAGCTGGCGTTCATCCGGACGGTGCGGCCGTCGCTGATCGTCTCGGACATTCCGTTCATGGCAGGCACGGTGGCCGAGGCGGCGGGCGTGCCGTGTATCGGCCTGAGCAACTTCTCGTGGGATTGGATCGTCGAGCCGTTCGTCGAAAGCCTGGGCCGATCGCAGTTGGCGCTCGACGCCATCGGCTCGGGCTACGCGGCGATGGAGGCGATCCTCCGCATGCCGCTGGGCGGGATCTCCGGCGTCTTCCGGAAGGTGATCGATGTGCCGCTGGTTGCCAACCGCGGCGGGCGCGAGCCGAAGGACGTGCTGCGGCAGCTGGGGATCGACGCAAGCGACCGCAGAACCCGCGTGCTGTTCGGCATTCGCGGAGCCGTCCCGACGGCGACGCTCGCGACTGCAGCGGCGTCGGCGAAGGACATCCTGCTGCTGTGCCCGACGAATGAGCCGGGCGAGGTTCCGTCGGGCGTGCTGGCGGTGCCGGTCGGCGAGGGGCTCGACTTTTCCGATGTTTTGCAGGCGTGCGATGTGGTCGTCGGCAAGATGGGCTACGGGCTGATCGCCGAGTGCATTACATCGGGCGTGCCGCTGCTGTGGCCGAGGCGGACGGGGTTTCGCGAAGACCAGGTCGTCGAGCGCGACGGGCCGGCGGTCATGCGGATGCGGGAACTCCCGATGGACGACTTCCACGCCGGCCGATGGGCCGAGCACATCCGTGCCGCGAGCAAGCTGCCCGGGCCGACAGAATCGATGAGCACGGACGGCGCGGAGGTGTGCGCGGAATGGATTTCCGGCTTCGTGCATCGGCTGGGGGTCTGACTTGGTGCCACGGGTCGCCGGTACTCCGGCGACCCGTGCTCTCACATTCGATACGCGCACCGGCGCGATACATCCCCCAACCATTGACGTATGGGCAAGCGCCCGCCGGCAAACGAACTGGATGCCCGGCCGGTACACCCTATGATGACCAGCATGTCCAGCCGACCGCCTGATGTTGCCGTTCCCGATCCTGCTTCCAGTTCTGCGTCACCCTCGGCCGTCGCGGCGGCTGGCGGATCTTCGGGCCCGGGTGCGGCACCGGCTGCCAAGGGCCCTCCGGCAAGGGTGCCGCTCTTCTCGGCCGAGGCCTGGTCGCCGCTGAAAGTTGAGCTGTTCCGCTCGCTTTACATCGCCACCAGCATCGCCCAGATCGGCACCTGGATGCGCGAGGCCGCCGGCCCCTGGCTGATGAAAGTGCTCACCGACGGCTGGCAGGATAAGCCGGCGATGGTGGCCCGGGTGCTGGTCTTCTCCAATCTGCCGATCATGCTCCTGTCGGTCTTCGCCGGCGGGCTGGCCGACGTGCTGGACCGTCGCCGCCTGCTGATCGTCACGCAACTCTGGATGCTCGTGGTATCGGTCGTGCTGGGTGTGATGACGCTGTTCGGCATGATCACGCCGGGTCTGCTGCTGGCGCTGACATTCCTGCTCGGCGTCGGAACTGCCGCCAGCGGGCCGGCGCTGCAGGCGGTCCTTCCCGAACTGGTGCCGCCGAAGGAAATGGCGCTGGCGATCAACCTCAACAGCGTGGCGTTGAACGTGGCGCGGGCGATCGGACCGGCGCTGTTTATCCTGGTCGTCAGCGTCCCGGGCCTGACGGGCAAGTACGGCGTCGGGACATCGTTCATCCTGTCGGGAATGACCTTCGTCGGCTCGGTCTGGGTGCTGTTCAAGTGGAAGCGGGCCCCGCAGCGGGCGGCGGTTCATGGTGAATCGTTCCTGGGCGCCATTCGCGCCGGGTTTAATTACACGGTCTACTCCCGGGCCAACCGCGCGATCCTGTTTCGCGTGCTGGCGTTCATCGTGCCGGCGGTTGTCATGTGGTCGCAGGTGCCGATCATCGCGACCGAGCAGCTGCACCTTCGCGGCGAGCAGAGCTATGCGTTGCTGTTTGCCTTCGTCGGCCTCGGTGCGATTCTTGGCGTCTTGCTGATGCCCGGGCTGCACAAGCGGTTCAAGATTGATCCGGTCGTCAACACCTGCACGCTCATCTTCGCGATGGGGCTGATCGCGCTGTCTTTCGTGCATTCGATCTGGCTCGCCGCACCCATCATGCTGCTGATGGGCGTGAACTGGGTCATCATCCCGACCAACTTCAACACTGCGACGCAGAAGTCGGTCCCGCCTTGGGTTAAAGGGAGGGCGATCTCGTTTTACCTGACGGTATTGTTCGGCTCGTTCGCGCTGGGCGGGGCGATCTGGGGTCGGGTGACGACCTCGGCCGATATCGCGACGTCTTTGCAGATTGGCGGCGGGGTCATGGCGCTGATGCTGCTGCTGGCGCCCCGCTTCCCGCTGACGCTCAATGAAGGCCTCGATTTGTCGCCGGCGTTTGGTAAAGACGCGCCGGTTGTGCCGTTTGCCGACGGCACGCCGCCGCCCAGCGGTGCGGTGAACGTGGTCGTTAACTATCAGATCGACCCGGCCCGCGAGGCCGACTTCCGCACTGCCATGGTCCAACTCGCCAGCCAGCGGAAGCGCAACGGCGCCCGCGCCTGGAAGCTGGTCGCCGGCAACGTGCCGGGGCAGTTCAAAGAGCACTTCGGTTTTGCCAGCCGTAAGGAGTTCGACCGGCAGCCGGGACGGCTGGTGAAAGCGGACCTGGCGTTACAGGCCAAGGCGTCGGCGTTTCACACCGGCGGCGAGCCGGTAAGGCCAACGGTCGAGGCTTAACTCGATATCTATTAGTATTGGTCCGAAGCGGTTCCCCGTTTCCTTCCCGCCGCATTGCTTTAACGGAGTCGTGCTGTGATGCATCGCTCATTGATCGGATTCGTGGCATTGACGTGTGTCGGCCTTTCGGGCGGGCGGGTATTCGCCGCTGACATCGCGCACGACGGCCCGCTGCCCGAGCGGGTGCAGTTTAACCGCGACATTCGGCCGATTCTGTCGGAGAACTGCTTTGCCTGTCACGGCTTCGACCAGAAGAAGCGCAAGGCCGACCTTCGCCTGGATACGCGGGCCGGACTGACGCACAAGATCGACGCCGGGGTTCCGGTCGTCGCCGGCAAGCCGGCCGAAAGCCTGGTCTATCAGCGGGTGATGACGGCCGACGCCGAAGAGATCATGCCGCCGCCGGCTTCGAAGAAGACCCTGACCGAACGGCAGAAATCGCTGCTGAAGAAATGGATCGAGCAGGGCGCCGCTTGGGAGGACCACTGGTCGTTTGTGCCGGTGGCCCGGCCGGCTGTTCCTCAGGCCGGCGACGGCAACTGGGTGCGCAACCCGATCGACGCGTTCGTGCTGGAACGGCTCAAGAAGGAAGGGCTGGCACCGTCGCCCGAGGCTGACAAGACGACCCTCATCCGCCGATTGACGCTCGACCTGACCGGGCTGCCGCCGACAACCAAAGACGTCGACGACTTCCTGGCCGACAACGCGCCCGATGCCTATGAAAAGGTGGTCGATCGACTGTTGTCGAGCGTTCGGTATGGCGAGCGGATGGCGATGGACTGGCTCGACGCCGCCCGTTACGCCGACACGCACGGCTATCACATTGATGCCGGCCGCGACATGACCCGCTGGCGTGAATGGGTGATCAACGCCTTCCACACGAACAAGCCGTACGACCAGTTCACGGTCGAACAGCTCGCCGGCGACCTGCTGCCGAACGCGACGCTGGAGCAGAAGGTCGCCTCGGGCTTCAACCGCAACCACATGGTGAACTTCGAAGGCGGCGCGATCGCCGAGGAGTACCGCACGGCTTACGTGCTCGATCGCGTCAACACGACCGGCACGGTGTTCCTCGGTTTGAGCGTGGCCTGCACGCAGTGCCACGACCACAAGTACGACCCGATCACGCAGAAGGAGTACTACCAGCTCTACGCGTTCTTCAACACGATCGACGAACGTGGCTTGGACGGCAGCAAGGGGAACGCGGCACCCATGGTCTCGGCCCCGACCGCAGAGCAGCAGAAAGCGCTTGAGGCGCTCTCGGCCCGAGTCGCCGCCGCCGAGCGAAAGCTCGCCGGCCCGCTCGCCGACGCCGACGCGGCGCAGGCCGAATGGGAGGCGTCGCTGCCAGCGGAATCGAAGACAAAACTCACCTGGACGGCGGCCGACGCGGTCGACATGAAGTCCGCCGGCCGCGCGACGCTCACGCAGCAGGCGGACAAGTCGATCCTCGCGACCGACCGCAACCCGGCAAAGGAAACGTACACCGTCACGCTGGCGATCCCCGCCGGCCTGAAGAAGGTGACCGGCGTTCGGCTGGAGGCGCTGCCCGATAAGTCGCTCGCCGCCGGCGGGCCGGGCCGCAGCCCCAACGGCAACATGGTGATGACCGACTTTACGGTCGGCGTGTCGCGTGGCGAGAAGGCTTCGCCCGCGCCCGTGAAGATCGCCAAGGCCGTCGCGAGCTTTGCCCAGGACACCTTTCCGATCGACAATGCGATCGACGCCAACCCGACCTCAGGCTGGGCGATCTACCCCGAAGTCGGCAAGGCACACGAAGCCGTCTTCGAACTGGCCGAGCCCGTAGGGTCCGCCTTGGCGGACGCGGCCAACGCCCCCCGCCCGCAACTCGTCATCAAGCTGGCGTTCAATACCACCTTCGGTCAGCACCAGCTCGGCAAGTTCAGGCTGTCGCTTACGGATGCCCCGTCGCCGACGAAGGCCGGCAACACGCCGGCAAATGTCGCCGCCATCCTGGCATCGCCGTCGGAAAAGCGGTCCGAGCCGCAGCGCAACGCCCTGCGAGATTACTTCCGCCAGAGCGTCTGGGCCGGCGGCAAGGCGGTCGTCGCCGAGATCGCCGAGGCCAAAAAGGCCCGCGACGAACTTGTGGCGAGCGTTCCCACGTCGATGGTCATGCAGGAGATGGCAAACCCGCGCGACACGTTCATCCTGATGCGCGGCGAGTACGACAAGCCCGGCGAAAAAGTCACGCCTGGCCTGCCGGCATTCCTGCCGCCGTTACCGAAGGATCAGCCGATGAACCGCCTCGGCTTTGCCCGCTGGCTGATCGACCGGCAACATCCGCTGACATCGCGCGTGACGGTCAACCGTTACTGGCAGATGGTGTTCGGCGTCGGGCTGGTCAAGACGTCGGAGGACTTTGGCTCACAAGGCGAGTTGCCTTCGCACCCCGAACTGCTCGACTGGCTCGCGGCCGAGTTCATAGAGACCGGTTGGGATGTCCGCCGGCTGATGCGCACCTACGTCACCAGCAGCACGTACCGGCAGCGGTCGGCGGTCACGCCGGAGTTGCACGGCCGCGATCCTGAGAACCGTCTGCTCGCCCGGGGCTCTCGATACCGGTTGCAGGCCGAGGTCATTCGGGACCAGGCGCTTGCCGCGAGCGGATTGCTCAACGGCAAGGTCGGCGGGCAGAGCGTGTCGCCGTACCAGCCGGCCGGCTTGTGGGAAGAGCTCATGAGCCGCGGCGACGGGGCGAAGTGGAGCGCGCAGGTCTATGTGCAGAGCAAGGGCGAAGACCTGTATCGCCGAACGATGTACACGTTCTGGAAGCGCACCAGTCCGCCGCCCACGCTGTCGACGTTTGATGCCCCGGACCGCGAAACCTGCACGGTGCGGCGAGGCCGGACGAACACGCCGTTGCAGGCGCTGATCCTGATGAACGACCCGACATACGTCGAGGCGTCGCGCAAGCTAGCCGAGCGGCTGATGTCCGAGCCGCCGGCAACGGCGAGCGACGCCGACCGCATCACCTTCGCGTTCCGCCAGGTTCTGGGCCGGTCGCCGAAGGACGCGGAGGCCGCCGTGCTGAAGTCAGTCATCGACAAGCAGCGTGCGAAGTTCGCGGCAGATCTGCCCGCGGCGGCGAAGCTGCTGAGCGTCGGCGAATCGGGCCGAAACGAGAAGCTCAACCCGGCCGATCTGGCGGCCTGGGCGACGATGTGCAGCGTGATATTGAACTTGGATGAGGCGGTGACGCGGGGATAGAATTGCTATCTGTTCTAAAGGAGTGCCTTCGATGACTGCCCAGATGCAATCTGTTCGGGAAGCTGCGTTGTCTCTTTCCCGCGACGAACGTGCGAGGCTCGCGGAAGAGCTGATGTTGAGCTTGGACGATCCGATACTAGCCGATGCGGAGCAAGCCGAGGTTGACGCCGCCTGGGCCCACGAGATTCGACGACGAATCGCAGCGCACCGAAGCGGACAAACGACGCCCATCCCGGCGCAGGAAGTGTTCGCCAAGCTGCGCGCGAGGCGTGCATGAAGGTTACTTTTGAACCGGATGCCGAAGCGGAGCTGCTTCACGCCGTCGACTATCACAACCGGATAGAGCCGGGGCTGGGCGATGACCTATCCGGTGCGGTCGAAGAGGCCATTGACCTTGCCGTGCAGTTTCCCGAAGCGTGGCAGATTGTCGAAGAGGGCGCGCGGCGCATTCGTACGAAGCGATTCCAATATGGAGTCGTTTACTTGTTCGAAGGCGATTCGATTCATGTCATCGCCGTGATGCACTTGCGTCGAAAGCCGGGGTACTGGCTCGATCGGCTAGGGTAGGCGTCGTGCGAAGCGGCCTTTCCCTGGCGGGCAAGGTGAACGTCGTAGCTCCTTTGTGTGAATGGAATTCAAGCATGCTAAGCGACACGAACATCAGCACCCTCCTCACCCGCCGACAACTCTTCGGCCGGACCTCGGCCGGCATTGGCACCGCCGCTCTGGCGTCGCTGCTGAACCCTGCGTTGCTGTCGGCGGCGACGGCAACGCCCGCATCGCCGGCTGCACCGGGGGTGTCGCCGGGCGTCGGGGCGGCTCTCAAGGCGCTGCAGTTCGCGCCCAAGGCAAAGCGGGTCATTTACCTGGTCATGTCGGGCGGGCCTTCGCACATCGATCTGTTCGACTACAAGCCTTCGCTCCGCAAGATCCACGGCACAGAGCTGCCCGAAGCGATCCGCCAAGGGCAGCGGCTGACCGGGATGACCAGCGGGCAGAAGTCATTCCCCTGCGTCGCGCCGATGTTCGACTTCAAGCAGTACGGCAAGAGCGGTGCGTGGGTGAGCGAACTGCTCCCGCACACGTCGCAGATCGTGGATGACATCGCGATCGTCAAGTCGATGCACACGGAGGCGATCAACCACGACCCTGCGATCACCTTCCTGCAAACCGGTTCGCAGCAGCCCGGCCGGCCTTCGCTCGGGGCATGGCTCAGTTATGGGCTCGGCAGCGCCAACGAAAACCTGCCGGCGTTCGTGGTCATGATCTCCCAGGGCAGCGGTAACAAGACCGATCAGCCGATCTTCAGCCGGCTCTGGGGCAGCGGCTTCGTCCCCAGCCAGCACCAGGGTGTGCGGCTGCGGACCGGCGGCGATCCGGTGCTGTACTTGTCGAACCCCGCCGGCATCGACGGCGAAAGCCGTCGGACCATGCTCGACGCCTCCGCCCAGCTCAACAAGATGGCCGCCGATGCCTTCGGCGACCCGGAAATCAACACCCGCATCGCCCAGTACGAGATGGCGTTCCGCATGCAGGCGAGCGTGCCCGACCTGACCGACCTGAAACAGGAATCCAAGGCAACGCTCGACATGTACGGCCTGGATGCCGACGGCAATCATCCCACCGACGGCGGCTACGCCCGCAACTGCCTGCTCGCACGCCGAATGGCCGAGCGCGGCGTTCGGTTCGTGCAGCTCATGCATCGGGGCTGGGACCAGCACAGCAGCCTGCCCAAGCAGATTCGCGGCCAGTGCAAGGACGTCGATCAGCCGTCGGCGGCGCTCATCAAAGACCTCAAGAACCGCGGCTTGCTCGAAGACACGCTGGTCATCTGGGGCGGCGAGTTCGGCCGGACGATCTACAGCCAGGGCACGCTCAGCAAGGACAACCACGGCCGCGACCACCACGGCCGCTGCTTCACGATGTGGATGGCCGGCGGCGGCATCAAGCCGGGTTTGGTCTACGGCGAAACCGACGACTACTCGTACAACATCGTGAAAGACCCGGTTCACATTCACGACTTCAACGCGACAGTTTTGCGCTGTCTCGGTATCGACCACGAGCAGCTCACGTATCGCTTCCAGGGCCGCAACTTCCGGCTCACCGACGTGCACGGGAATGTGGTTAAGGCGCTGCTTGCGTGACGGACTAGAGACGTACACCGATTCGCGCTCCGCTTCGCGGCCAATCGGTTAGCCGCGACGCGAAGCGGAGCGTGGATCGCCCTCGACGTAACCCGGTATCCCATGCCTGCAAAGTCCAAGGCATCTTCGGCCGATCCGCCGGTGCTGTCGTTCGCGTCAAAAGACGACTGGGAAGCGTGGCTCGACGCAAATCACACCAGCGTCGATGCCATCTGGCTGAAGTTCGCCAAGAAGGCGTCCGGTGTGCCGTCGGTGGTGTATGCCGAGGCTCTGGAAGTCGCACTATGCTACGGCTGGATCGACGGGCAGGTGCAGAGCGTTGACGTAACGTGGTACATGCAGCGGTTCACGCCGCGCCGGTCGCGGAGCAAGTGGTCGAAAATCAACTGTGCGAAGGTTCAGACGTTGATCGAGCAGGGGAGAATGAAGCCCGCCGGCCAACGGCAGATCGAACTGGCCAAAGCCGACGGTCGTTGGGACGCCGCCTACGATTCGCCCCGCACCGCAACCGTCCCCGACGATTTCGCGGCGGCGTTAACGAAGAACAAGAAGGCGGCGGCATTCTTTGCGACGCTGACCGGGACCAATCGCTACGCGATCCTGTACCGCATTCAGGACGCGAAAAGGCCCGAAACGCGGAAGCGACGGATCGAAGGGTTCGTCGAGATGCTGGCCGCGGGGAAGAAGGTCGTTCCGTAAAAGTTCGGCACCGACCGGCAAGCACCTGCAGTGCAACCGCTCGTCGGGGACAGATGATTCCAGACGTCACGTGACGGCCTTCAACCCAGCGTATTTCCGCCGTTCACGCTCAGCTTCTGCCCGGTGATAAACCGCCCGCCTTCGCCTGCCAAAAAAGCCACGGCCCTGGCGATGTCGGTGTTTTCGCCCATGTGCTTCATCGGCACGCCGGCGGCGTAGGCGTCTTTCATTTCCTGCGGGTCGCCGGCATGGCGTTCGGTGGGAATCCAACCCGGCGCGATCAGGTTCACGGCGATGCCGAACGGGGCCAGCTCCATCGCCCACGACCGTGTCAGCCCGAGCTGTGCGCCCTTGGCGGCGACGTAGTTCGAGAACTCGGGCACGCCTTTGTCGAAGACCTCCGAGCCGATGTTGATGATCCGCCCGGTGCGTCGCTGCTTCATCTGGCCGACCACGCTCTGAACGAGCAGCATCGGGCTCTTTACGAAAAACTCGAGCTGGTCGAGCATCGCCCGCCAGTTGAGCTTCTCGATCGGGATGAACGGCTGCGGCCCGGTCGCGTTGATGACCAGGATGTCGATCGGGCCGAACGCGGCTTCGACTTCGCCGACCATCCGGCTCACGTCCGCCTCGTCGCGGACATCGGCCTTGAACGCCCGGGCGACGCCGCCGCGATCGGCGATCGTCCGCACCACGTCGCCGGCGAGGTCGGCGTTGCCGAAGTAATTGACGGCGGTCTTGGCGCCGCGGGCGGCGAGTTCCTCTGCGATCGCCCGGCCGAGGCCGCGGGATGCACCGGTGACCAGGGCAACCTGCCCGGAAAGTTCGTTTGACATGACTCGTCTCCTTCGCGTGATGGGGCCGCGAAGGATCGCCGCAACGCTGAAATATTCCAAGTGCTCGCCCGTTGAGGTGGTGGCCGAAGAAAGAAGCGGCAAGACAGTCCCCAGCACCAGAGAGACCCCATGACGGCCAACGCATCCTGGATTCGATCGGCGTTCCAAGTGTCAGCGGCGTTTGCGGTCGCGCTGGTTCTGCCGGCGATTCATGCCGCCGCGCTGGACACCAAGGGGGATAAGAAAAACCCCGATAAGAAGCCGGCGGCAAAGCAGCCCGCCGCGCCCGCCAAGGCGCCTGCTGCGGCTCCCGTCGTCGCCAAGCCGGCTTCGACCAAGACCGACCCCGCCGCCCTGGCGTTCTTTGAACGTAAGATCAGGCCAGTTCTGATTCAGCAATGCTATCAGTGCCATTCGGCCAAGTCGGAGAAGCTCAAGGCCAACCTGCTTTGCGACAGCCGCGAAGGTTTGCTCAAGGGTGGCGATTCGGGCCCGTCGATCATCCCGGGAAGCCCCGGCAAGAGCCTGTTCATCAAAGCGATCCAGTGGACCGACCAAGACATGCAGATGCCGCCCAAGACGCAGCTGCCGCCGGCGGTGGTGGCGGACTTTGTCCAGTGGGTGCAGATGGGTGCCCCCTGGCCGGCCGAACGCAAGCCGGGCGACCTGGCCAAGGGCGATTCGCAGGCCGACCGCTGGAGCCAACTCAAGTCTGATCACTGGGCGTGGCAGCCGATAAGTGCAGCCAAGGCACCCGAAGTAAAGGACCCCGCCTGGCCGCGATCGGACGTGGACAAGTTCGTGCTCGCCACGCTGGACGAAAAGGGCATGAAGCCCGTCGGCGATGCCGACCGCGTCACGCTCATCCGCCGGGTGACCTTCGACCTGACCGGCCTGCCCCCGAAGCCGGCGGATGTGGTCGCGTTCGTGCAGGATAAATCCCCCAAGGCATTCGAAACCGTGGTCGATCGCCTGCTGGCGTCGCCGCAGTTCGGCGAGCGGTGGGGGCGTCACTGGCTTGACGTCGCCCGCTACAGCGAATCGACCGGATCCACCCGCAACTACCCCTATCATCAGGCCTGGCGTTATCGCGATTACGTCATCGACTCGTTCAACAAGGACAAGCCTTACAACACGTTCATCACCGAGCAGCTCGCCGGCGACCTCATGCCTGCCGCCAACGCCGCCGAGAAGAACGAACGGCTCATCGCCACCGGATACCTCGCGATGGGCGTGAAGGATCTGAATGAGCGTGACCACGACAAATACGTGATGGACAACGTCGACGAACAGATCGACACGTTCGGCCGGTCGATCCTCGCCACCACGATCGCCTGCGCCCGCTGCCACGATCACAAGTTCGATCCGATCCCGACGACCGAGTACTACCAGATCGCCGGCATCTTCCGCAGCACCGAGATCCTGGCCGGCGTGCAGAACAAGCGCGGCGGGATGAAGCGCGACTACCACGACGAAAACGCGCTGCACCACCTCGCTCCCGAAAGTTCGGCGGTTTCCGCCGTTCCGGCGGCGTCGGAAGGTCCGGGCAGGCAGAAGAAGCTAGACGCACTCAAGGCCGAACTCGAAGAGAAACAGACGCAGGTTCGCAAGATCATGACCGATGCCGGCGTCAAAGCCGACAAGGACAACATCAAGAAGCTGGCCAAGTCGGACCCGGCGCTGGTCAAGAAGCTCCAGGGCAAGCGGCAGGAGATTCAGGAACTTCGAGCCGAGATCGAAAAGCTTGAAGGCGGCGCCGTCGCCGAGAAAGCGCCCGCTGCGGCCGGCGGCGCAATGGCGATCGGGGCTCGCGACGTTGCCAAACCCGTCGATTGCCGCATCAACATCCGTGGCGATCACGACAACCTCGGCGACGCGGTCCCACGCGGCTACGTCTCGCTCTTCAAGGCGCCGCAGCCGGCGATCAAGGCGTCCGAAAGCGGTCGCCTGCAGCTGGCCGCCTGGGTGACCAGCCCGCAGAACCCGCTGACGTCGCGGGTCATGGTCAACCGCATCTGGCATCACCTGTTTGGCGAAGGCCTGGTGCGGACGATGGACAACTTCGGCACCACCGGCGAGGAACCGTCTCACCCCGAACTGCTCGATCAGCTTGCCCGGCAATTCATGAACGACGGCTGGTCGGTCAAAAAGATGGTCCGCTCGCTCGTGCTCACCCGCACCTACCAGCTGGCGTCCACCTATGACGCGAAAAACTACGAGATCGATCCTGGCAACGTATTGCTCTGGAAGCACCCGCAGCGCCGAATGGATGCCGAAGAGATCCGCGATGCCATGCTCTTTGTCGGCCAGAACCTGAACCTGAGCCGCCCGAGTGGATCGCCGGTCGCTTCCATGCCGTTTGTTGAGATTCGCGAAGGCCGCAAGGGAGCCATGTTCGATCGCGGCGGCACCGACCACCGCAGCGTTTACGTGCCCGTCGTCCGGGCGCTGGTCCAGCCCATGCTCGATGCCTTCGACTTTGCCGAGCCCACGATGGTCACCGGCGACCGCGACGTTACCACCGTCGCCACGCAGGCTTTGTTCATGATGAACAACGAGTTCACGATCGATCAGGCCCGACGGCTGGCCGACAAGATCCTCAGCGACAGCAGCATCGGTAACGACGAAGTCCGCGTTGATCATGCCTATGGCTGGACGCTCGGCCGGTCGGCAACGGTCGCCGAGCGGGCCCGGGCGATGCAATACGTCAATCAGTTTGCCGCCGATGCCGCCAGCTCGAAGACCGCCCGCAGCGACGCCTGGACGGGCCTCGTGCAGGCGCTGATCGCCAGTGCCGAGTTCCGGTATGTGCAGTGACGCCTCATGCCTCCGGCATGAAACTTGGAGCCTCTTATGCTGAACGACGACCTGCTTCGTCCGACCGTCTCCCCGCTTTCCCGCCGGCAGATGCTTCTCCAGGCCGGCAACGGCTTTGGCTATCTCGCGCTGGCCGGTCTGCTCGGACAGCAGGCACAGGCGGCGACGGCCGGGGCGGTGGCCGGCGGCGTGACGGCACCGGCTCCCGGCTATGCGTCGCCGCTGGCGGCAAAGCAGCCGCACTTCCCCGCCCGCGCCAAGCGGGTCATCTTCCTGTTCATGCAGGGTGCCCCGTCGCACCTGGACACCTTCGACTACAAACCCAAGCTCGCCACGCTCTCCGGCCCGGCCGGCGGTAAGGGCAAGCTGCTGCCGTCGCCGTTCAAGTTCAAGCAGCACGGCAAGAGCGGCCACTGGATCAGCGAGCTGTTCCCCAACGTCGCCCAACAGGCCGACAAGCTCTGCATGCTCCACGGCATGCACACTGACAACCCCGCCCACCCGCAGGCGACCATTCAGCTCCACACTGGCAGCGTGAACTTCGTCCGCCCGAGCGTCGGCGCGTGGGTGCTGTACGGCCTGGGAACGCAGAACGAAAACCTGCCGGGTTACATCACCATTAATCCGCCCACCGGCCTCGGCGGGGCACAGAACTTCGGTTCTGCCTTCCTGCCGGCGACGTTCCAGGGCACCCGCATCGACGCCACCGACCGTAACATCGCCGACATCCGCAACAACTTCCTGACCGGCACTCAGCAGCGTAAGCAGCTCGACCTCATCCAGCAGATGAACCGCGACCTGCTCCGCAAGTCCGGCCCGAACGAGCAGCTCGACGGCGTCATCGAAAGCTACGAGCTGGGCTTCCGCATGCAGGGCGCCGTGCCCAAGCTCATGGACATCTCCGACGAGAAGCCCGAAACCCTCGCGATGTACGGCGCTGATAGCGGCATGACCCAAACCTTCGGCCGTCAGTGCCTGCTGGCCCGGCGGTTTGCCGAGGCGGGCGTGCGGTTTATCGAAGTCTGCTTCCAGGGCTGGGACCAACACCAGGCGCTCAAGGCCAAGCTGACGCAGAACTGCGGATCGACCGACAAGCCAATCGCGGCTTTGCTGACCGATCTCGAGCAGCGCGGGCTGCTGAAAGACACCTTGGTTATCTGGGGCGGCGAGTTCGGCCGCACCCCCTCCGGCCAGAACGGCGACGGCCGCAACCACAACAACCGCGGCTACACCATGTGGATGGCCGGCGGCGGCGTGAAGGGCGGCACCAGCTGGGGCGCCACCGACGAGACCGGCGGCACCGCCGTCGAGAACAAGACCCACGTCCACGACCTCCACGCCACCACGCTGGCGCTGCTCGGCCTGGATCACGAGAAGCTCACCTTCAAGTACGCCGGCCGCAACTTCCGCCTGACCGACGTCTACGGCAACGTGGTCAAGCAAATCATGGCCTAGCCGGCGGTTCAGATCGCTGGTCGTACAAACGAAGCCGTCGCGTCGTGTTGGTTGAGGGACCCACGGCGCGGCGGCTGTGTTGTTGGTTGACTGGCCGTCACACCTTGAAATGTTGCGTCTTCCGACGATAGCGCCGCATCAGAACGCGACCCGCGGCCCACCAGCAGAGTATCCAGACAGGCACGCAAAAAGGCGTATACCAGGGCAACCATAGCAATGAGTACGGCCCCAGACGGATGAACCCCGTACCCGACATAACATGGCGCGACGCAGGCGGCAGCTTACCGGCGGCCAATGATTGCAGCTCAATTAGAATCTGGTCCGAGATCGCTGCCGCCTCCGCTGAGGTCGGATCGAATCCCGCGTTGGCGACGAAGTCCAGGACAGCTGGTCGGGAAAGGGGTAGTCCCGGAGGCCCCTCGTTCCGGTAGAAGTTTCGCTTGTAAGTATTCTCCTGCAATTCCACAGTGAGAAACCCAGAGGTCTCGCCCGTAAAATTGACGTACACGCTTTCCATGACCGTCCATTCCCCCCGTCCCCTGCCATACGCCCCGATGTAGAAGACGGCCGGCTTGTTGTATTTGTTTGTCTGTGAGGTCGGAACTTCTACGCCGGCAGCCGTATCCCAGCCCATAGGAAGTGACGCCGCAATGGGGTATCCAATCAGCGCCAAAGCGATGAATAGGCAGAGGCCAATTGCAGCAATACTCAGTATCGGCGGGGCGGGACGACGGCGCGCCGGAGCGGTCTTGGAGCCTTGGTAATCCAAAACCCGCTCGACTTCATCCCGCTCCGCCATGGACACCAATGTAAACGGATCACGCACGTTCAGCACATCAATGACATCTGTGACATAACGTCGCTTCGTCCGTGAATTCAGGGATTCTCGCAAACCCTTTCACTTCTCACGTGTCCGACCTCTTGCGCCGGAGATCCGTCATGGCCTCCGGGCGGTCGCCGTGGAGGTGTGGTATGTCACGTCCAAGCAGGTCAGCTTCGAACCGTTTTCGTGCGAGCAGGGCTTTGCGATGGATGCTAGGTTTGGCGATTGCCGGGGCCGCGCCAATTCTTGCGCCTGCGCCCGTCCAGGCGGGCTACGCCTACCAGCAGTGGGAGTTCCAGCGCGATCGGCTGCGCTCCGAGATCGATCTGGCCGACTTCCAGCTCCGCCGGGCGCAAGCCGACGCCGATGCGTCGCGCGCCAGCTTTGATGCCGCCCGGCGTAACGCCGACGCACTGGCTGCTCAGCTCGCCGGGGCTGATCGTGCGCGGACGGAGGTCGCACAGCGCCTTGCCGACTTCGACGGCAACATGACCCGCATGACGGTCGACCGCGAGCAGGCCGCTATGGACCGGGCGACAATCCAGGCCGCCGCCAATCCCGTCCTGACGGCCCATGCCGCCGCGACCGGCGATCGTCAGAAAGCAGAGGCCGATGCGACCGCCGCGTTCGAGGCCGGCCCGACATTTCAAAACGCCGCGGCATCCGCGGCGGCGGCCCAGCGCGAGCTGTCTGCCGCCGAGCAGACCCTTCTCGATGCATTGTCCAAGACCCCAGAGTTCGCCCGCGCCGAGTTTGAAGTCCGGTCTGCCAACGCCATCCTGCAGGCGGTCCGCGCCGAGCGCCCTCCGGGCGACACGACTCTCGCCGGCGTCAGCCAGCAGGCGATCGATGCCCGAAACAGGCTCGAAGCGCTCAAGCGATCGTCGCTCGAGGGCGACCCGGTCGTGCGGGCCGCCCGCAACGGCGTCACCATGGCTGCGAAATTCGTCGAGATCCTTCGCGCCGAGTTCGCCAGGCTGTTGCCGACCGAGCCGGCCGTCGCGGCGGCGATCGCCCGGCTCCAGCAGATTCAGCCGGACTTCGACCGCGCCTCGGCCGATCTGAAACAGGCCGACGAACGGCTCGCCCGGATCGACACGGCGATCGCCGGGATGACCGCCGACCGCGACAAGGCCGTCGCCGAAAGGGAGCGCATCGATGGTGACCTTCTCGCCATGCAGCGGGACATGGACCGCGCCCGCGCCGACATGGACGACGCCTCTGCCCGGCTGAACGGCGCGCTCGCCGCCGCCGACGCGATCGCCCGCGACCGGGACCAGCTCATTTACGAATTGCAATCACAGAACCTCGCCCGCCCGCGGCCGGTGTTCGTGCCGGTGTGCCCGACCCCGGTGTTCTGCCCGCCGCCGTCGGTCTGTCCGCCGGAACCCATCTACTGCCCACCGCCCCGCGTGGTCTGCCCGCCGAGCTTCGTGGTGGTCATCGGTTGGGGGAATGACGATTGGCGTCGCTCGCCCCGTGACCGATGGGACCGCGACGACCGCCACCGGCCCGGCCACGACCGCGACCGCGACGACAACCATCGATCCCGTCCGCAGCAGCCGAACATCGCGCCGCGCTTGCCGGTCGAGCAGCGACGGCAGACGGTGGTCGTGACGACCGACAACCCCAGGCCGTTCGTCGGCCCGACCGCACCCGGCCGAACCTCGCGGCCCGCGATCGAGGGGCCTGCAATCACGTCAGGACGCAATACCGGTCAGGCTGCTCCTCGAACTGGCCAAGCGACGCCTCGAACGGGCCAGGCAGCGCCTCAGATCGGTCAGGCTGCGCCTCGAACGGGTCAGGTTTTGCCTCGAACCGATCAGGCGATGCCCGGGCGGTTGCCCGTTGAGGACGATGCCCAGGTCGCGGCGGCACGACTGTCGGCCGGCCGCGATATGCAGCGTCAGCAGGAACTTCTGCGGCAGGCACAGGCCGAACAATCCAAGGCGTTGCGCGAGGCGAAGGAAGCGGCCGCGAAGCAGAAGGAGCAGTCCGCCCGGCTCGACCGCGAGCAGGCCGATCTTGCCCGACAGCGCAGCACCCAGTTGAAGCAGGACGACGATCGCCAGGCGCTTGCCGAGAAGGCGGCCAAGGCACTGGCGACGAAGGAGAAGTCGCTCCGCGACGAAACCTCGCGGGCGGCGGCGGATCAGTCTCGGCGAGAAGCCGATCTCAAGAAGCTTCACGACGCGGAACAGGCGCGCATTCGCGCCGACGACGCCGAGCGCGCCCGACAGGCTGCAGCGGCGAAGAAGATCGCCGAGGAGTCGGCGAAGCGAGAAACCGCCCGGCTGAAGGACGTCGAGCAAGAGCGGATCAAGGAAGGCCAGTTGATCGATCTTCAGAAGCGGGCCGCGGAAGAGGCCAGGAAGAACGCCGCCGAGACCGCCCGCCGCGACGCGGAACGCGCCCGCGAGATCGATCGTCAACGGGCCCAGGACCGCGAGGCTGCCCAGGCTCAGAAGCGAGCGGAAGAGGAATCGCGCCGGCAGGCCGCCGAGATGGCAAAGCGCGAATCGGCGAGGCTGAAGGAGCTCGAGTCGCAGAAGCGCATCGCCGATGAAGCCCGGCGCGAAGCCGCCGAGGCGAATCAGCGTCGGATCGCGGCCGAGAAAGCCCGCAGCGAGTCGCAGCGTCGCCAGTCGGTGGAGCCCCGCCCCGAGCCCCGCCCCGAACCCCGCCCCGAACCGCGGCAGCGCGACCAGGGCAGCCTCCGGGGTAATGACACCGAAGCCAAACCGCCAGCCCGACCCGGCCGCCGCTGAACGGTGCTCCGAAGCCTCGAAGAGGCGGCAGAGCCATAGCCCAGGGTGGAGATCGGTACTCCGACCGCAACCCTGGGTTGATCGAGCAATTCGCCTTGAGCCCTGAAGGGGCGACAGAGCACACGGTGTTGGCACGGCGATGGCTCTTTCGCCCTTTCAGGCTCAAGCTCTTGTTAGTCACAAACCCAGGGCTTGTCCGGCTGCGCCGCCCAGCGCCCTGGGCTATGGCTCTGCCGCCTCTTCGAGGCTCAAAGACGTAATCACCCATCGCTTCTGACCCACTGCGATTCCGAAGAACCTGGAATCAATTCTCCTTCATCCTTTACCCATCATTTCGGTACCAGGTAAACCGCCGAAGATCCAAGCTGTCCTCCGTGTCTCCGTGTCTCCGTGGTGATTTCCTCTTCCCCCGCACAGGACGAGTTGTACCCGGTGCCCGCTGAATTGCTCTAAGATGGCGTCATGAACCGCGCCTCGCCCGCCGCCGCGGGAAGTCCTCCGTCCGTTCGAAAATGGCGACGCCGTCTTTCCCGGGCGGCTGTCGTGTTGCTCGTGCTGGTCGTCGCCGGCGAGCTTGCGGCGCGGTTCTGGCTCGGTCTCGGCGATCCGCCGCTGCTGATGGCCGACCCCCAGGTCGAATACCTTTTCCGCCCGAACCAGGACTGCCGTCGATTCGGCCATCACGTGCGATACAACGCATGGTCGATGCGGAGCGACGACTTTCCCGCCACCAGGACCAGCCCCGCCGAGCTGCGGGTGATGGTGGTCGGCGACAGCATCGTCAACGGTGGGAGCCCGACCGACCAGGCCGATCTCGCCACGACACTGATGGGCCCGATGCTGGCCGCCCGGCTTCAGCGGCCGGTCGTCGTCGGCAATATCTCGGCCGGGAGCTGGGGCCCGCCCAACCAGCTGGCGTACGTCAGGAAGTTCGGGCTGTTCGACGCCGACGTCGTCGCGATCGTCCTGTCGAGTCATGACGCGGCGGACGTCCCGGGATTCGGCCCGCTTCCGGGGGAAACCCAGAAGCCGATCTCGGCGCTGGTCGAGGGATTCCAGCGTTACAGCCTCGGCGACCTGGTGCATCGGCTCGGCGGCGCGGCGCCTTCGCCGGAACCGACGACGCCCGCGCCTTCGCCGGCCACGCTGCCGGTTGGCGATGTCGCCAGGTGTCTGGCCGATCTCCGCGAGCTGATCGCCATCGCCCGGGCCAAGGGCGCAAAGGTCGTTGTCTTTCAGCACCTGGAATTGCAGGAGGTGCAGGGCGTGCCGGGCGAAGGGCATGCCCTGATCCAATCCGCCGCCGAGGCCGCCGGGGCCACGGTCCGCCAACTGGGCCCGGCGTTCGCGAATCAGTTGAAGGCAGGGCTCTCCCCGTACCGCGACCCGATCCATCCCAACGAAATAGGCCAGAAGCTGCTGGCCGCCGAATTGGAGAAGGGTGTGCTGGACGCGATTTCTCCCGGCGTCGCAACACCCTGAAGCCAGACGCTCCGGCTGCGGATACAATCCCGGACGATGAACGACTCCCTTTTCGGACGAACGCCGCAGTTTGATCCGCTCGACAATCGGCGGACCGAATACATCATGCTGCAGCGGCCGCTGCAACGAGTGCTCGGGTTTCGTGGCCGATCAATCGATGATGTCGTCAATAGCCAACTCGTAAAGAACGAAGTCCGGCTCTACTGGAAGTTCCACAAGCAGATCATCCGCCTGAGCGAGATCAGCGAGTTGGAGAAGCAGTGGAACGGCGTTCGACTCTAATCCAAAATCCAGGAACCACAGATGCACACCGATCTGCACAGATAGAGACGGAGTCTCGTGGCAAGCACGGCGGGTGAAGCCGCCTCGTCAGCCTGGTCTTCATCTGTGCGGATCCGTGTGCATCGGTGGTTCTCTTTCTCCCCACGTTTCAGGCGTGCCAACTATGACTCCAGGCCAACCCTTCATCCTCGGCATCAACTACTGGCCGCGCAAAAAGTCCGTCTTCTGGTGGGAGCAGTTCGACGCCGCCGAGGTGCGCGAAGAGTTCGCGATGATCCGCGATATCGGCATCACGCATGTCCGGTTCTTCCTGCTGTGGGAGAGCTTCCAGCCGACGCCGCGATCGGTCAGCCCGACGGCGATGAAGCACCTGCGCACGGTGTGCGACATCGCCAGCGAACTGGGGCTAAAGCTCCAGCCGACGTTCTTCACCGGCCACATGTCTGGCCCCAACTGGACGCCGCCCTGGCTGGTGGACAAGCAGACCCCGCGGAAGAAGGACGAACGCCAGCTCTGCAGCCTGCAGAACTGGAAGGGTTATCCGAGTTCGATCTTCAACACGTATGACGAGCCGTTCGTCATCGAGGCGGAGGACCTGCTGCTGAAAACGGTTTGCAGCGCGCTCAAGGATCACCCGGCGATCTGGGGATACAGCTTGGGCAACGAGCCCGACCTGTTCTGCAAACCGGCGACAGCGGACATCGGCCGGCGGTGGGTGCGCGACCGCGTTGCCACCATCCGCGAGGCCGACCCGAACCACCTGGCGTTGATCGGCGTTCATACCGCCAGCATCGATTCCGACTGCGGCTTGCGCGTCGACCACATCGCCGGCGAGACGGATGTGTCGGTCATGCACGGCTACTCGATCTACCATCCGCTCGCCCGCCATGCGCTCGACCCGGATTACGTGCCGTTCGTGTGTGCGCTGACGGCAGCGCTCGCCGGCCGGCCGGTGCTGTTCGAAGAGTTCGGCATCAACACGCACTGGCCGAACAAGCCGAGCTTCTGGCAGGAGATCACGAATCACGACGGCACGACGCGGAAGGTGTTCTTCGCGTCTGAAGAAGACGCCGCGACGTACTACGCCGGCGTGCTGAAGCGGCTGGTGAAGGTCGGCGCGATCGGGGCGTTCTGCTGGTGCTTCCCCGACTACGACAAGAGCATCTGGGATCGCCCGCCTTGCGATTTCCAGCCGTTCGAACGCTTCTTCGGCCTCTGGCGACCCGACGGAAGCCTCAAGCCGATGGGGCAGGCGGTGAAAGACTTCATCGCGACCCGGCCGAGGGTGCAGGCACCCGAGAAGGTCGTCAAATTGCCGGTAACTGCCGACGAGTACTACCGAAATCCGTGGGAGATCCAGAAGAAGTTGTACGCGGAGTTCGGAGAGATCGCGCCGTGAGCGGGACCAGCGATCGAAATTGCAAAGCTGCAACAGTGTAGCCGGCGGGCTTGCCCGCCGAGCTCGTACGTCCTTCCATGCCGCTTGCGCCATCTCGAACCGACCACTGTCCGAGCGTCGAACCCGGTCATCCGTGATCGTTCAGAGATTACTTTTGACAGACCAATTTCATACCGTACAATATACGAACAAACGGCGGGATTGCAAGCGTTTTCTTGCAGCGGTGATCGAGGCGGAGAGTTTTAGCACCTGAGTGTTTCCAGGGTGCCATGGGCTGCGGTACTCCGCTGCCCGTGGCTAAGCATGACCCCGAGGTCACCGCCCCGCACCAGGAGAGTGCGCCAGACATGGCATCCGAAATTCCCAGTGATCGTCCCGATCGTCCGTCTCGGGTTCGTTCGGCGGAAACGCCTTGGGTTCGTTCGGCGGAATCGTCCCGGGTGAGTGGCGCAATACAAGAGTGCACCTGCGGTGCGACCGCTAACCGGGTTGCGTGCCGGGGGCTGTGCTAGTCCGGCTCAGACGTCTCGGGTTCGTTCGGCGGAATCGCCTTGGGTTCGTTCGGCGAAGTCGTCCCGGGCGAGTGGCGCGAGACACAAGTGCACCTGCGGTGCGAGCGCTAACCGGTTTGCCCGTCGGGTGCTGAGAGCGTCCAACTCGGACGTCTCGGGTTCGTTCGGCGGGATCGCCTTGGGTTCGTTTGGCGGTGTGCGTTGCTCCGGCGCTACCGGCCTTTGTTCATGATCTGCTCGATCTCTTCTGCTTCGACGGGAATGTTTCCGGTGAGGTCGATCGGGCCGGACTCGGTGACCACGATGTTGTTTTCCAGGCGTACGCCGAACCCTTCATCGGGAATGTAGATGCCCGGTTCGACGGTGAGCACCCAGCCGGGGGCGAACGGCTCCCACATCGGGCCGACGTCGTGGACGTCGATGCCCAGGACGTGGCCCAGCCCGTGCATGAAGTATTTCTTGCACGCCGGCTCGTCTTCGGTGTGCTTGTCCACCTGCTCCTGGGTGATCAGGCCCAGTTGCAGCAGTTCCTGGTTCATCATCGCCCGTGACTCGTTCTGCCACTGGCGGTGCATTTTGCCGACCGTCGCGCCGGCGATGCTCTGCCGCATGACGCGCAGGACCGCGTCGTACACCTTGCGTTGTCGCGCGGTGAATCGGCCGTTGATCGGAATCGTGCGTGTCAGGTCGGCGGCGTAGTTGGCGTAGTTGGCGGCGACGTCCATCAGTAGAACGTCGCCGTCCTTACACTGCTGGTCGTTGCTGTTGTAGTGAAGGACGTTGGCGTTGCCGCCGGAGGCGATGATGGCGTTGTAGGCGAAGCGGGCCCGGTTGCGGGTGTATTCGTGGGCGAGTTCGGCTTCGACTTCGTTTTCCCAGACGCCGGGCTTGACGAACTTCAGCAGTCGGTCGAACCCTGCCGCGGTGATATCGACGGCCTTCTGGAGCAGGTCGATTTCCTGCTGGCTTTTGCGTACGCGGAGCTTGTGCAGCAGTGGGGCGAGTCGGCGGTAGGTGTGCAGCGGGAACGCCGCCTGGGTCTTGTGGGCGAAGCGGGTGTCGGCGTTGTCGTGCTCGACGTGGGCCCGGCCGTGCTCATTGGCATTCAGGTAGACGTTCTGCGCCTCGATCATCAGCGACCGGAACGCGACCGGAAACTCGCTGAGCCATTTGATGGTCGTGATGCCGGTCAGCGATTTGGCTTCGTCCTTGGAGAGCTTGTGGCCTTCCCAGATTTTGAGGTACTCGATCGGCTCGCGGACGAAAAGGATTTCGCGGTTCCGTTCGTCGGCGGCCTGCGGAAAGAGGACCAGGATCGTCTCTTCCTGCTCGACACCGGTCAGGTAGAACAGGTCGGAGTTGGGGACGTAAGAGACCGACCCGTCGGCGTTGGTAGCAAGCTGATCGTTGGCGACGACGACCGCGAGCGAACGCGGGTCGAGCATGGCGGCGAGCCGCTGGCGGTTGGCAATGAACAGGTCCGCAGGGATGGGAGCGTGGCGCATGGGTGCGGGATACTACCGCAAGACGCTGGGAACGCGCAGTGGGATATATCTCACTGGGAAAGACCCGAAGCGGCGCTGTCGTGACTTCACGTGGACGGATAATGGGCAATTATATGATATGGCGGTTCGAGGTGATTCGTCGGAATGATTGTCTGACGGCTGCTTCTGGGGTCAATTTGTCTTGAATTTCGGGGCAGGTAAAGTGAATATGAGAGATCGCGGGGCTACCGTACAACGTAAGCCCGCGCCGTTGTCGTCTCTCAGCGGAGGCGAATGGTGGCATTTCGGGCCACCGGATTGTTGTTCCATTTGCGAATTGCCGGGGTGTTCTCGGTGGTCGCATCGACTTGTGTTTTCGGAGGCCTAGGCCATTTCTACGAATTTCCGCCACAACCATCAGATCCGCATTTCGCCGATCTTCCTGATCGATCAGAACGACAACAAGATTGGTCCCACGTCGCTCGCCGAGGCTCAGCGCCGCGCGCAGGAAGCGCAGATGGATCTGGTCGAAGTTGCCCCCAACGCCCGTCCCCCGGTCTGCAAGATCATGGACTACGGGAAGTGGCGTTATCAGCAGCAGAAGAAGGAGCACAAGGCGACCACCCACAAGGGCGGCCGGCTGAAGATGCTCAACGTCGATACGGTCCGTATCGGCGAGCACGACCTTGAGATCAAGATCAACAAGGCCCGCGACTTCCTCAAGGAAGGCAACAAGGTCCAGTTTACGCTCCGCTTCAAGGGCCGTGAGCTGGCCCACCTGAACCTCGGCCGCGATCTCTTCGACAAGGTGAAGAAGGAACTGTGGCTGGTGTCGAAGGTGGAGCGCGACGCGAAGATGGAAGGCAAGCGGATGACGCTGGTCCTTCAACCGGATCACAAGAACCCCAACGCCAAGCCACCGCAGCCGGGCGTCAAGCCCGGTGCCGCTGGCGCTCCGCCGACCGGTCCGATGACGGCCGGCGCGGGACTGAACATTCCGCAGCGTCCGGGTGCCGCTCCGGCGGCAGGTGGTCCGACCTCGGCTGGCCCGGCTGGCCCGGCTGGTCAGGCGTCACCTTCGACCGGTCCCGGGACGACCGCTCCCGGCGGCGCTCCTCCGGCCCGCCCGATGCCCGTTCGTCCGGTGGGCGCGCCTCCGGCGGGCCCCGTCGGCGCACCGGCGTCGGCACAGCCTCCTCGGCCGGCTACTGCACGACCCGCACCGGCTCGACCGTCGCCGGTCGGGGCCGGGACGACGTCAACCCCGAAGACTTGAACTGAAAACCAGAGACGAAGAGACTGAGAATCGAACAGACGGAGTGGAAGAACAGTTGGCTGCTTTTTCCACTCCGTCTGTTCGTCTATTGGTCTTTTTCTCTGTGTCTTGAAAAGGACTCGCCGCGTGCCCAGCCCGTCGCTTCGCGAACTCCTCACCGTCGCCGCCGACGCCGCCTACCTTGCCGGCCGTCGAACGCTTGCCTACTTCAACACCGGCGT
Organism: Humisphaera borealis; assembly: GCF_015169395.1. Taxonomy (GTDB): domain Bacteria; phylum Planctomycetota; class Phycisphaerae; order Tepidisphaerales; family Tepidisphaeraceae; genus Humisphaera; species Humisphaera borealis. Next base: position 3,496,884 of record NZ_CP063458.1, on the reverse strand, counting down.
CGAGGTCGAGATCAAGGCTGATGACAGCCCCGTCACCCGCGCCGACAAAGAAGCCGAACAGCTCATTCGCGACATCGTCGCCAAGCGGTACCCCACCCACGCGATCCTCGGCGAAGAAGGGGGCGAAACCAACGGCGATCCCGACCACAAGTGGATCATCGATCCCATCGACGGCACCAAGAGCTTCATCCACGGCGTGCCGATGTACGGCGTGATGATCGGCGTCGAAGTCCGCGGCCAGCCGGCCGTCGGCGCGGTCTACCTGCCCGGCACCGATGAACTGGTCCTCGCCGCGACAGGGCTCGGCGTCACGCACAACGGCCGGCCGGCGAAGGTCTCCGATGTCAGTCGCCTGAAAGACGCCTGCCTGCTGACCAGCAGCTTCCAGGGCAGCCTCGAACGATCGGATGCCTATGAGAAGCTGATGGCCGGCACCCGCATCAGCCGCGGCTGGGGCGACGTCTATGGCTATGTGCTGGTCGCGACCGGCCGGGCGGAGATCATGCTCGACCCGAAGATGAACCCGTGGGACTGTGCGGCGATCGCACCGATCATCCGCGAAGCCGGCGGCCGGTTCACCACCTGGGCCGGCGAAGACACCATCTGGGGCCCCGACGCCGTCGCCACCAACGGCGCGCTCTATCAGGAAGTCATCACCGTCCTGAAGAACGAGAAGCGGAAGTCGGCCGATCCGGTGCGGTCGATCTGACCTGGTCGCAGGTCGTGCTGCAAAGGGGAATGTCTTGTCGAAGCCAGGCCCGGTCATTCTCGCGGCGATGCTTACTCTGCTACTGGCGGCGGCACTCCCCGGTGCCAACCCGGCCACTCGCCCGTCCGCGCCCACAGCCCCAAAGAAGCTCACCCTCGACCCCGGCAAGCCGCTGGTTCACGCACCGAGCGGCTTTGAGTTCCCCTTCAACGTCGGCGCGTTCCGCAGGGCCGTTGCGTACACCTTCGACGACGCCGGCGAGAACCTGTCCGTCGGGTACAGCGACCCGTCGCTCAAGATCATCCTGACGGTCTACGTCTACCTCAGCAACGGCCTGCCGCTCGACGTGCACTTCAAGCAGACCAAGGCCGAAGTTACGCAGGTCAACCGCACAGCGAAGCTAGCCGAGGACGGGTCGATCACCATCCAGCACGGCAAGCGCGGTTACGAAGGGCTGCGGGCGCGGTATCAGCTGCGCGGCATGCTCGGCGGCGTCGAGCAGGACCTGGTCTCCGAGGCATACCTGTTCGTCAGCGGGCGATCCTTCGTGAAGTTTCGGCTGACCTATCCCGCCGCCGACGCCAAGGCCGCCGCGACGCGGGTCGAGTTCTTCCTGAAGACGCTGGCGTTTCCCGAACTGCCGGCGACAAAGCCGGCGCCTGGTCGGTGATCGCCCCAAGATGGAATTGTCCGTGCCTTGGGCGGGGTACGAGCATGGGCCTGCCGGGCGGGTAGCGGGCAGAAATCGATACCCGCCGGGGTGGGGACGCGATATACTTGTCGATCATCTCGAGACATCGCACCACCGACCCAGGAACGCAAATGCCGGGCACATTCCAGCGTCGCTTCGCGAAAAGCGCGGCTTCCCATCGCCTTGGTTTCTCAATGATCGAACTGCTCGTCGTCATCGGCATTCTCGTGCTGCTGGTGTCGATCCTGCTGCCGACGGTCAGCGCCGCTCGATACAAGGCCCGCCTCACCACCTGTGTATCCAACCTCCGACAGATTTCCATCGCGGTGAATGCCTTCGCGATTGAGCACGAGGGGAAGTTTCCGACCCTCGACATGCCATCGACCGGCGCCAATCTCTGGGACGTGCCTTTCGGGTTTTACGACGTTCTCAGGAAGCAGGGTGTGCCGCACTCGGCGTTCATCTGCCCCGCCGCGCACCAGGAACCTGAGCAACTGGAAGCCGGCTTCGACCGGGCCAAGGGCTTCTACATTCTCAACTACAATGTCTGGATTCCGAGACAGAACGGCAGCAACGCGCTGAACATACTTCCTCCGCCACCCACCTACACTGGCGCGAAGTTTGTGATCGTCAATCCCAGGCCGACCGAAACGTTCGCAGGGCCCGCCAACATGGCCGACGAGCGCGGCATCCGTAACCCGATCATCTCCGACATCGTCGGCAGCGAAGGCAGCATCAATCCTCCCGCAAACGCCGACCTGACGGCCGACGGCAATCCGTACCGCCTTCACCCGATCACCAATCACCGCAACGGCGACAAGATCCATTCGATCAACCTGGGGTTTGCCGACGGACACGTCGAAACCAAGCGCGGCAACGAGATCCGCCCGTACTTCAGGGGCAATTGGTGGAACTGGAGGTAGTTCAACGGCACGTGACATGGCATGCGAGTTCTCTGCCCGACCGCCAGCTCGCGGCGATTGGGGTCCACAAGATCGCGACCCGAAGGGTCGGTGACGATTTCCGTCGGCAAACGGTTTGAGTCAGTCAACGTAGAGCTTTGCGAGAACCTCGATTCGTACGCGGCGGATGCATGGGCCTGCTGAACTGGATCAAGAAGCTCGTGAGCGGAAAGTCGCCGGGGCGACCATCTGGCGGCCAATCCGCGAGCGATCTGGCGCGCGAGTTCGGGCAGACGATTGATCCGGGGTTGCTGGCTGGCCAGGGCTCGCAGCCGCCGGTGAATCAGCCGCCGACCGTGCCACCTCAGCGGCCTACCGTAGTCAAGGTTCCGGCCAATTGGATCAGTACGGGTCAGGCCCCGTCTTCGGCGACGAACACGCCTAACTCGGCGGCCGCGAGCACCATCCCGTATGCCTCGCTCGCTCTGCGAGCGGCCGTTCCGCCCGCACCCGCCAACCGACTGTCACCGTCGCCGGCCGAAAGCTTTGACTACGATTTGGGCCCGTTTGCGCCCATCTCCGCCGATGATCTGCGAACCGGCGCTGATCGGCTCAAGAACAACTGGAACAACCTCTGGCTGTTCGGCCGCAGCAATCGCATTCCGCCGGCCGACGACCCGCGGACCAAGCTGATCGACCGGGCAATGATCACCGAGGGCCTGCTGACACCACAGGAGCTGGCGGAGATCCACGCCGTCGGCCAGGCGTACGATGCCGCGCGACCTGACCTGCAAGTCGAGCTGGCCAAGGCGCAGGTCGCGGTGACACTGCCCGAACAGGAACGCGCCGAACGCAAGGCCCGCAAGCAGGCCGAGGCCGCCGAGCGAAAGCGAAAGCACGCCGAGGCCGTCGCGCTGCGGAAGCAGGCCGACATCATCTTCCTCGGTCGTGGCGTGTCGAACCAGTTGCACGACCGGGTGAGCGACGTCGCGAAGCTGACGGCGATCGGCTTGCCGGCGCTGTCGACCCCGGCGGATGTCGCGGCGGCGATGGATCTGCCCGTCTCCCGCCTGCGATGGCTCGCCTACCACTCCGACGCCGCGACGGTGAGCCACTACGTTCGTTTCACCGTCCCCAAGCGCAGCGGCGGCACGCGGCAACTTGCCGCCCCGCACGACTCGCTCGCCGAGACGCAGCAGTGGATCCTGGCCAACGTCCTGTCGCGCGTGCCGACGCACGATGCCGCACACGGTTTCGTGCCCGGCCGCAGCACGGTTACGAATGCCATGCCGCACGTCGGTAAGCCGCTCGTCATCAACTGCGATCTTCGCGACTTTTTCCCGACGATCTCGTTCGGCCGTGTCCGTGGGATCTTCAAGCAGCTCGGCTACTCGCCAGCGGTGGCGACGATCTTCGCGCTTCTTTGCACAGAAAGCCCGCGGCAGGAAGTCGTCTACGCCGGCAAGACGTTTCACGTCGCGACCGGGCCGCGGGCGTTGCCGCAGGGGGCGTGCACGAGCCCGGCGGTCAGCAACCTGGCCAGCCGCCGGCTCGACTCGCGGCTCGCCGGCATCTGCCGCAAGCTGGGCTTCACCTACACGCGCTACGCCGACGACCTCACCTTCAGCGGCGACGCGGCGCTGAACGACAAGGTGGGCTACCTGCTCGCCCGCGTGCGGCACATCGCCGATGACGAAGGTTTCGCGGTCAACGAGAAAAAGACGCGCGTCCAGCGGCCACACGTCGCGCAGAAGGTGACAGGTATCGTTGTGAACGACCGCGCCGGCGTTCCGCGCGATGTCGTCCGTCGGCTGCGGGCGATCCTGCACAAGGCCGGCAAGGAAGGACTCGCCGCCCAGAATCGGGAGAATATTCCGCACTTCGAAGCGTGGTTGCGGGGGATGATTGCATACGTCCACATGGTGAACCCGAAGCAGGCGAAGCCGTTGGCCGAGGCGATGGGCCGGATCGCACCGACCACGACATAGTCGAAAGTCGCGTACCGGCAGACATGCATAGGAAGTCATGCAGGCCCAAAGGGCTGGGTAGTGCATCGATAGGCATAGAGGCCTGAAAGGCCGAGGTAGATGCATCGGGTGCCATGGGCTGACGTACTCGTCTGCCCGTGGCGATGCCTGCAGGACGTCGCCACGGGCAGCGGAGTACCGCAGCCCATGGCACCCAGACGGTGGCTCTGACGCTGGAACAAATTCTCACTCCGAGACACTCATGAAACTCGCCGTACCCGCGTTTCTTTCGCTGCTGATCGCTCCCCTCTCGGCGATTGCCGCCGATGCGCCTTCTCGCCCGCCCAACATCGTCCTCATCTTCGCCGACGACCTGGGCTGGAAAGACGTCGGCTACAACTGCACCGACTTCTACGAGACGCCCAACCTCGATCGGTTCGCGAAGCAGGGCATGGTGTTCAACCGTGCCTATGCGGCTGCGGGCAACTGTGCGCCGAGCCGGGCGTGCATGCTGTCAGGGCAGTACACGCCGCGACACCATGTCTACGCTGTCGATTCGACCGACCGCGGACCGAAGAACCTCATGCGGATGGTGCCGGTGCCGAACAAGAGCGGCCTGGCCCCGTCGCAGGTCACGATGGCCGAGGCACTCAAAGCGGCGGGTTACGCTACCGGGATATTCGGAAAGTGGCATCTTGGCGGGCCGGACGGCGCACCGCCGGCGTCGCAGGGATTCGACGCCGCGACCGATCCGGGCACCAAGGCACGTGGCAAAAACACGGACGATCCCAAGGGCGTGTTCACCCTCACAAAGCTCGCCGGCGAGTTCATGGAGAAGAACAGGGACAAGCCCTTCTTCTGCTATGTGCCGCACCATGGCATTCACAGCCCGCTGGAAGCACGGGCGGCAACGCTGGAGCGCTTCCAGAAGAAGGCCGCCGGCAAGCAGCACAGCAACCCGCTTTACGCCGCGTGTCTGTACGACTTCGATGATGCCGTCGGACAGCTGTTGAAGAAGATCGCCGACCTCGGGCTCGAGCAGAACACGCTGGTGGTGTTCACGTCCGACAACGGCGGCACGCAGCAGTCGTCGCAGGAGCCGCTGCGCGGCAACAAGGGGTGCTATTACGAAGGGGGCATTCGCGAGCCGATGATCGTCCGCTGGCCGGGCGTGACGAAGGCCGGCAGCACCAGCGATGTGCCGGTGATTAACATTGATTTCTACCCGACGTTTCTCGAAGCCGCCGGTGCCAAGCCGCCGGAAGGCAAACTGCTCGACGGCACGAGCCTGCTGCCGCTGCTCAAAGGTGGCGACAAGCTGTCGCGCCAGGCGATCTTCTGGCACTTTCCGGGGTACCTCGACAGTCCGGTCATCCGCGGCCGCGATCCGGTCTTCCGCACCCGTCCGGTGTCGGCGATGACCACCGGTCCGTGGAAGCTGCTGCTCTATCACGAGGAATGGCAACTCGATGGCGGGGCGGACAAGATCGCGACCCATAACGCCGTTGAGCTTTACAACCTGATCGAAGACCCGGGCGAGCGGACCAACCTCGCGGCTTCGAACCCCGCCAAGCGCGACGAACTGGTCGCCGCGATGCTCGCCTGGATGAAGCAGACTGATGCGCTGCTCCCGACGCAGAAGAATCCCGCCTACGACCCTTCTGCCAAGCCGGAAGGGGCCCGTCGCGGCAAGAAGGCCGCCAAGGACGCATCAGATTGACGTCCGGCGATCCGTGGGTGACGGAGTTTTGCACGGTGACACCAGTGCGCCCGGCACTAGAATCTCGGACGCGTCGCGCCGTCGTACGGTCGACAACAGTTGTTCGAGCACTTGTGCCGAAAACCAATCTCATGACCCGTCGTTACGCCCCGTCGCTTTTCTTCGTCCCCGCGTTCCTGCTGGTGTGTATTGCCGGCTCGGCGAACACCCTGGCTCAGACCGGGCCGGAGCTTCTGCTCGCGCCGTTCCCGAAAGAGCTGAAGCTCGACGCCAATGCGTATGTCGGGTTTCGCGACACCGGCCATGACAAGGCGACTGATGCCGACTTCCGCCTGGACATCTTTGAAACCCAGGGTCGGTTCCGCCTGAATCCCGGCGATGTCGCCAGTCCGCGGATCGGCTACTCGTTCAGCTACCTGAACATCGACAGCTCGATCGCCGGCATGCCCGAACACCTGGTCAACCAGTCGATCGGGTTTGCTATGCCTATCGCACAGCAGGACGGCTGGATCGTTGGTTTCTCCGTCGCGGCGGGGTATGCCGGCGATAGTTTCTTTGGCGACGGAGATGCCTTCTACGGTAAGGCGGCGATCGGTGTGTTCAAACAGCTCTCGCCGACCGACACCATCGCGATCGCGATCGATTACAACGGCAACCGAACGTTTCGGCCGGACCTTCCGCTTCCCGGTTTCGCCTATATCAAGCGGGTCGACGAAAGGCTGCTGCTGACGCTGGGCATTCCCGTGACGAGCATCGAATGGCAGCCGATCGACAAGCTTCGTGTGCAGTTCGGCTATCTGCTGGTGGATAATGTGACGGCGCGAGTGGGTTACGAGGTTTTCAGCGGGTTTGAAGTGTTCGGGCTCGCCGCGCAGCGAAGCGGTGCGTTCTTCCTCGACGGGCTGGACGGCAATAAGGAACGCCTGCTCCTGCAAGAGCGCAACGCCGAAATCGGCGTCACTTACCACCGCAAGTCAAGCCATATCGACGAGCCGGATATCGAGCTGACCGCGGCAATCGGCTACTCCTGGAATACGGAGTTCAGCACCGGCTGGGATCAGAGCGACAGTGAACTGCTCGCCGACGTCAGCGACGAGCCCTATATTCGCTTCGCGCTGGATGTGCGGTTCTAAACCCCGCGGTTAGGATGTCTCACTCATACAAAGCCCACGGACGGCGGTCCGTGGGCTTTTTTGTCGGGACTCTTACTGCGGACATCGGAGCGACATGGATCTCGCGATCGACCTTCACGACGTCGCCAAGGTGTACAAAGGGCGGGTCCACGCGCTGCAGGGGATCGAGATGCGCGTCGCCCGCGGGGAAGTCTTCGGCCTGCTCGGACCGAACGGCGCGGGCAAGAGCACGCTCGTCAAGATCATGATGACCGTCATCCGTCCGACACGGGCGGTCGGCACGATTCTCGGCCAGCCTGTCGGCCATAAGCCGACCCTTCGCCGCGTGGGCTACCTGCCCGAGAACCACCGCTTCCCCCGCTACCTGACCGGCCGGCAGACGCTGGAGTTTTTCGGCGGGCTGGCGAAGGTCGATCGGCCGACGCTGCGGAAGCGGTCAGCCGAGCTGCTTGAAGTCGTCGGCATGCGCGACTGGGCCGATCGCAAGGTGTCCACGTATTCCAAGGGCATGATGCAGCGGATTGGCATCGGCCAGGCGCTGATGAGCGACCCGGATCTGGTCGTGCTCGACGAGCCGACCGACGGCGTCGATCCCGTCGGGCGGCGCGACATCCGCGACGTCCTCAACCGCATCCGCGAGCAGGGCAAAACCGTCTTCATCAACAGCCATCTGCTCAGCGAACTGGAGATGATGTGCAACCGCGTGGCAATCCTGGTGCAGGGGCAGGTGGCCAGGCAGGGCACGATCAACGACCTGACCGCCAAGAGCCAGCGGTATGACATTGAGGTGGAAGTGCCGCCGCACGAACTGCCGGGGTTGCCGGGTACCCTTGGCGCGCGGCTGGGGGTGGCGTTCGAGCAGGCACCGGCTCCGCTGCCGGCGATACCGGTCGGTGCGCCCCTTCCGCCGGGTGCGCGTCCGCCGCCGTTGCAAACACCGCTGCACAAAGGCGTGCTTACCGACGGGCTGTGGATTGAGCTGCGTGGCGGGGTGCTGAGCATCGGCACCGCCGAGGCGGCAAAGGTGCAGCCGGTGCTCGACGCGCTGCGACAGGCGGGCCTGACCATCCGCCGGGTGACGCCGGTTCGCCAGAGCCTTGAAGACCTGTTCATGGAAGCGGTCACCGACCCGACCACAGGCCAGGCATTCGCGCCCGGCGCGGGCAAGGCGAAGGCTCGTACGAGCGGCGGGGTGATGCCATGAATCAGACGATTGCGATACTTGTCGACGCCTACCGCGAGCTCAACGCCCGCAAGATGTTCTGGATCTCGGTGATCCTGTCGGGGCTGTTCATTGGGGCGTTTGCGCTTTTCGGTGCCGATGAAACCAAGCTGTCGTTCCTCTGGTTCGATTGGCCGATGCCCATGGCCCGGACCTTCTACAAGGTCTATCTGTTGAAGCTGGCATTGGTGACGATCTGGCTCACCTGGGCAGCCGTCATCCTCGCGCTGGTCTCGACCGCCTCGATCTTCCCCGACTTCATCGCGAGCGGATCCATTGATCTTTATCTGTCGCGGCCGATCGGACGGCTGCGGCTGTTTCTGACCAAGTATCTCGCGGCGCTGCTGTTCGTGATTCTGCAGGCGACGATCTTTTCGATCTGTGCCTACTTCGTGGTCGGTATCCGTGCCGGTGAGTGGAAGCCCAGCCTCTTTCTGGCAATTCCGCTGATCACGATCTTCTACAGCTACCTCTACTCTGCCTGCGTTCTGCTGGGCATGTGGACGCGGTCGGCCATCGCCGCGCTGCTTCTGACGATCCTGTTCTGGCTCCTGCTGTTCGGTCTGCACTTTGCCGAGTACGGCGTGCTCTACATGAAGCTGCAGTTGAACGCATCGGCCGCAATTCAGGACCAGCTTGTCGCCGATGCCGATACCGAACTGGTCGAGATTCGCGAGCGAAAGTCGGTGCTGAACATGTTCGGCACGCAGGAGTCCGGCGTTCGCGAGAAGCGCGAGTTGGCCGTGAAGAAGGGCAAAGAGCTGCGCGAGTCGGCGGTGTCGTGGAACAGGTGGCACGACATCCTGTTCGCCGCCAAGACGGTGCTCCCAAAAACATCCGAGACGGTGTCGCTTCTTGACCGCAAGCTCTTCGAGACCGATGAATTGGCCTCGCTCGACGAAGAGATGCGAAATCAGCGCCGCGCCCGCCGGCCGCGCATCGGCGATAACGAGATGTCTTTGAGGATGCGCGCCGAACGCGAAGCTCAGATGGGCGTGCAGCACGAGGCGTTGACCCGATCTCCCGTCTGGGTGATCGGCACGTCACTGGCGTTCGAGGTGGTCGTCCTCGGCATAGCGGCGTGGGTCTTCTGCCGGCGGGATTACTGACGCGTTGAAATCCCGAAAGGCATCCCGCTAATCGGGGGTATTCACTGCGGCGGCAGATCTGTCGGCGGCTTGTTGTCCTTCGGTGGGATGCGATCGATCGACGACTTCAGCTTCGTCTTCTGATTCACTTCGCCGCCGGTGGTCAGGAAGAACTTGCCGTTGTCACGGGCCCCGGCGTCGCAGTTGTCCAGCGGCGTGCGGTCGCCGGTGAAGCGGACGCTGGGTACCGCCGCCCATTCGCCGGCGAGCGACTTCACCCAGGCGTTGCCGAACTCGGCGGTGCGCCGCTCGTTCACGCTCTTGCCATCGCGGCGGAAGTCTTCGACGAACGAGTAGTAACCGCCCAGTGGCTTGCCGCCGGTGATCGTGCGGAACGTCACCAGGTGCTTCCACGCCTTCTTGTCGTTCAGGTAGAAGTAGCCGCTGAAGCTTGTCTTATTCCCCTCGGGTTTGGCGCGGACGAGGAACCTGCAGGTCTCGCCGATCCTCCACGGGTAGCTGAAGAAGCTTTGGCCGCCAGTCCCCTCGCCGCCGAAGCGGCCGAGCCGGACATCCGGGTCGTGGTGCAGCACTTCAACGCGTTTGTCGGCGGGGACGGCCTTAACGTCGTCCCCCTTGTAGTTGTCCCAGATGGAGAACAGGACCACCTTGTCGGTTTTCCCACCGTCGCCGGCGACACCTTTGCTGCCGGCCAGTTCCTGCATGCCGAAGTAGCCGTGGCCGAACCCGCACGCCATGAAGTAGCTGCCGCGGGTGGAATGCTCGATCGACATTTCGTTGTAGAAGTCGGTGCCTTCCGGAGCGTTCCACCAGAGGTGAACCGAGCGGGCGGCGCGGGGCGCATCGACCTTTGCAGCCTCGGCTGGCGGCTTGGCCGGTGGTACCGGGTCGGCATGCGAGATCAGCGCGATGGACAATACAACGCCAAAGGCAACAACCGTGTTTCGCATGAGAACGCTCCGTGCCGCCAGGATTGGGAGTGGCAGCGGCAAATAAACTCGCTTGTGCGTGATCGCGCGGCCCCCTATCGGGCTAGTTCCCGTTCGGTCGCAGGTCGCGCGGCAGGCTGCCTGTCGGTGACGGGGTTGTCGGGCCCGGCCTGCCGCCGCGGGCCGGGACGGTCGCCGGGGCAGCTTCGCGGATCTTGTCGAAAACTCGTTCGCCGTCGGGAATGCTCCAGATCCGCCGAATGGTCGGCTCGTCGGTCGGGACGATCGACGTCTTGGTCGATTCGATGGTGCTGCCGAGATACTCGCCCTTGTTGGTTACCCAGTGGAGCGTGGGCGCGCCCTCGTAGCCGATTCGATCTCGAATCGGAATCGCCCGCAGTTTGCCCGAGGAACCAGAGATGACCGAAGGCGTCGCCGTCTCGGCCTCGACGTCGATGTAACGAGCCATCACCTGCCGAAGGTCGCCCACGTAGGTCGCGACCATGTACCCCTTCTGCTCGTTCGGCGGGATCAGCCGGGGCAGCATCGAGACCAGTGCCTGCGGCAGATAGAACGGCGGAAGCGGGCGGACGACGGGTTCCAGGTTCGCCTTGCCGCCGAAGAACTCGACCTTCAGGCTGTAGGACTCCCGCACGTTCACCCAGGGGTTGTTCGGGTCTCCGTTTTCACCGATTTGGAACTGCTTCCCCGGGACCTTCGGATCGGCCGCCAACACGCGGCGCTGCTCGAACTGCGTTGCGCCGACTTCGTTGAGCTTCTTCCAGGGGTTCTTGGCATCCTTCGGCTTGCCGTCGTCGAAAACGATCATCTTGGTCCAGTTTTCCACCCGGCGGTCGAGCGTGGTGAACATCGACGCCTCGGATTCCTCCCGGGGGAACGGCAACACCTGGCCGGCGGCGTTGATCTCTGTCATCAGGCGGCTTCGTACGTCGATGGAGATGCCGTCGTTGCCCCCCTTGGGATCGACGTCCGGCCGCTCGACGACATAGCTGTAGCCGATGTCCTTGCCATCGCGGATGATTCGCATGAACTGCTGCGGGATCAGCTTGCTGTTGAGGGCTCGGCCGTCGAGGTTGACGAACAGCCCGCGGGTGCGGAACAGCCGGGCGTCCTGATCGGCCTTGATCTTCTCCAGGTCCAGCAACTGGACGCTGTCGATGATCGACCGGAACGTCGCGACGGCCTGCGACTCGGTCGGGTCGACGGTCTTTTCTTCGTTGCGGTCGTCCTCGGCGACGTCCTTCCGGCCCGGCGAATTGAACGACAGCAGGAAATACAGCCGCGGATTGGCCTCGATGATGGCGTGCTGCGCCAGCCGGCGTTCGCCGTTCTTGGTGTAGCGCATCACGATCATGCCGACGTCATACTTGCCGATGTTGGTCGGGTCGCCGCCGCGGAGGATCTTGGCTCCCGGCAACTGCTCGTTTAGCGCCGCCAGCGTGTTCTCGACGATGCCCGGCTCCCAGACTTTCTTGAAGTCCTTCTCCACCTGCGTCTGCAACAGGTGCTGGGGCTTGGGGAAGCTTCGGCGGATGAGAGAGAGGCTCCAGTCGGTCCGCTGTCCCTTGGCGGGGTTGTCCAGGCGGTCAACGAACCGGACGAGCTCCTCCCGGTCGGGTTCAACAATCGCCGTCCACCCGGCGGGCGGGCGGACGGAGATGCCGGCGCTGGGACGCTCGAAAGCCTTGCCCAGCGGAAGTGTGTTCGACCCCGGCGCGCCGGGCAGCACCGGACCTGCCGATGCCGGTCCCGACGGCGCGATCGGGTTGATCAGCGCCGGTTCGCCCCTGACGGGAGGGTCCGACGGAGCCGACTGTCCGATACCGACGGTCGCGAAGGCGCTGCAGGTGGCAACTGCGAGCAACTGAAGGGCCCGTCGGAAGTGGGTTGGGCGCATCGGCAAGATCCTCAAAACTTCGGGTGGGGTAACGACGCTGATGGAAACCCGCCGGGAGACATACCGTCAGGGATTGCGATCGCCCTCCGGCGGATCGGCAGTATAGCACGTGGGCGGGGCGATCCTGAAAGCTTTTCGAGCGACCGAGTACGCCCATTCAACCGTTCAAAGCCAACGTCCTTGACTCTGTAGAACGCGTTTACGACATCAAAATCAAGGTTCGGCGGTTTCCCAATGGCTTTGATTTGGGAAATTCGATGTTTCTGTGGCGCTCATCGACTGACGGATCAATCGTCGCGCGGGAAACACTCAATTCCTTGCCCGCGAGAAAGAAGCGGGCAACGTCGCTCACTTCCGGGGCACAGTCTCACGCCAAGGCAAACCCATTCAGTAGCGCGTCACGACGGTCAGGGACCGGTCGGCCGCCGCAGCCAGCCGCCTTTTCCGGTTCGCAAGAAGGGTCTGGCTGCGCCAAATCTTCGCTCCCTCAGGGTCGTGGCTTGTTGCAACTGCCATTCGCGGCCACACCTACCTAGTTAGTATTTTATTAGGTTCGACTCAAAAGTGCAAGCCTTTTGTCGCCCTTTCGACCTGCAGAACAAGCGTGACCGTTCGACCGAAGGAAACTATTCGACTGACGTGGCGTCTCAAAGTCGGGTCGGCGTGACTGGTCATGGAGGCCGCCCGTTCGGGAGTTCGCTTCATGGTTCGCTTCGCAGCATTCAGTTTGGCTCTTTTGTTCGTTGTCGTCGTTGCGTTGCGCACCGCAAACCAACCGGCGGCTGGCAAAGGCGTGCCTTCCGACCTCGACCGCAAGATCCAGGGGACCTGGCGCGGCGGGCCGTGCATGGGCGAACTCGATTTGTCGCCGGACGGAACGTTCGCACGGCGATACTACACGCCCGGCGGCAACACCCTTGGCGGAACCTGGGAGGTCAGGTGGAACGCTATGCCGCCGAGGTTGTTCCTAAAGTGCCAGTCGTCCGATAACCCGGATTTTGAAGGCAAGACCGAAGAGCTGATCGTGGCCGGTCTAAATGATAAGTATCTCGTTTACGCACATTTCGGCGGGTCCGGCGTTGCGAGATACAAACGCGTCATGAAGTCCGATGAGGATGTTGCGTCGGCACCGTAGTGGGGATCGGTCCAAGCTTGGCCAGGCACTGCTGGACGAGTGCCGGTCGGCGGGAAGGGAATCGTCGTAATCGCACCCGCTTAACTCGGCCGCGGTGGTTGAGCGATTCGTCGGCTCGCGCGCGATCGCACAATCAGGGTCCAGACGCACAGCACGATCCCCCCGATGAATCCTGCGAGGTAGCTTGCCGAGTGAGCCCAGAGGGCCGTCAGAAAATCGACGTGCCGGTCGGCCGGGACGCGTGACGCCAGAGGCTCCAAAAGCCAGACAGAGCCGCCTGACGCTGCCGAGCGTCCAACCAGACCCGCGACAATCGCCAGTACACCGACAATCGCCAGCGTGATCGAAAGTGGGGCAACGAGTTGCGATGTGCTCAGCTTTGGGCAGGAGCCTGCCCGAGCAGTGATGGACAATGGAACCCCGAGACCCAGTCCCACCCACCAGGTCGCGATGATGCCCCAACCAAGACCCAGGAGCGTCGGGTCCTTCGTCGCGAAAACTGGCGGGTGACCTATCGTGAAATACTCGACGCAGATGCGCGCCGTGATCTGGTCATGAAGGATGCCGTAAAGCACGGCCGCCGCAATGCAGAGCAGAATGATCTTGAACACTTGCATGATCCCACCCCCATCTAGACCGAAGGCCATTCGACGGGGGTCGAATGGCCTTCGTGTCGGTCGAGATTGTTGACAGCGGTTACGCCAGCGTGCCCAGTTCCATCTCGTGCAGGCCCTTGCCGCTCGGAACCATCGGGTACACGTGCTCGTTGGGCTCGACGTAGAAATCGACCACCACCGGGCCCTTGTGGGTGATCATTTCCTTGACCGTCTTGGCCACGTCGGCCTTGTGGTCGCAGCGGATGCCGCGGATGCCGAACGCCTCGGCCATCTTGCTGAAGTTGGGGTTCTTCATCACCGTCTGGCTGTAGCGCTTGCCGTAGAACAGGTCCTGCCACTGCTTGACCATGCCCTGGAAGTCGTTGTTGAGGATGCAGATCTTCACCGGGATGTCGTACTCGGCGATCGTCGCCAGCTCGTAGCAGGTCATCATGTAGCTGGCGTCGCCGTCGATATCGATGACGAGCTCGCCGGGCCGGCCGAGGGCCGCGCCCATGGCGCTGGGCAGGCCGAAGCCCATCGTGCCCAGGCCGCCGCTGGTGATCATCTGTCGCGGGTAGCGCCAGCGGATGAACTGGGCCGCCCACATCTGGTGCTGGCCGACGCCGGTCGTAAAGATCGCGTCGCCGCCGGTCTGCTTGTTGATCTCTTCCAGCACGAACTGGGGCTTGGCGTTCTTGCTGTCGTCGAGGTAGCGGAAGGGGTACTTCTTCTTCCAGGCGTCGATCGTGGCGAACCACTCGTTGCGGTCGCGGTGCTCGATGTACTTGAGCATCAGTTCCAGGCTCTGCTTGGCGTCGCCGACGACGGTGACGTCAACGTCCACGTTCTTACCGATGCTGCTCGGGTCGATGTCGACGTGGATGATCTTGGCCTTGGGGGCGAAGGTCGCGAGGTTGCCGGTGACGCGGTCGTCGAACCGGGCGCCCACGGCGATCAGCACGTCGCACTCCTGGACGGCGTAGTTGGCATACGCCGAGCCGTGCATGCCCAGCATGTGCAGCGACTTGGGGTCAAGTTCATCGAACGCGCCCATGCCCAGCAGGGTGGTGGTGCAGGGGATGTTGCCCCGGTCGGCGAGCTTGCGGACTTCCTGGTACGCGCCGCTGATGATCGCGCCGCCGCCGACATACAGCACCGGCTTCTGTGCCTTGTTGATCAGTTCGGCCGCATCCTGGGCCTGCTTGTCATGGCCGGCGTGCGTGCCGACGAAGCGTCGCTTGGACACCACGTGCGACCGCGGGCTGTCATCGACTTCGTCGGGACAGACGGCGACCTGCACGTCCTTCGGAAGGTCGATCAGGACCGGGCCGGGCCGGCCGCTGCTGGCGATCAGGAACGCCTCGTTCACGACGCGCGGCAAATCGCGGACGTCCTTCACGAGGTAGTTCCACTTGGTGCACGGGCGGGTGATGCCGGTGACGTCGGCTTCCTGGAAGGCGTCGTTGCCGATCGCCTTGGTCGCGACCTGGCCGGAGAAGACGATGATGGGCACCGAATCCATCTGGGCCGTCGCGAGCGGGGTAACGGTGTTGGTCGCGCCGGGGCCGGAGGTCACGATGCAGACGCCGGGCTTGCCGGTCGCGCGGGCGTAGCCGTCGGCACAGTGGCCGGAGGCTTGCTCGTGGCGGTTCAGGATGAACTTGGCGGGGGTGTTATAGAGTTGGTCGAACATCGGCAGGATGGCGCCGCCGGGATAGCCGAACATGGTGTCGACCTTGTGGGGGCCGACGAGCATTTCGTGAAGGATCTGGGCGCCGATCTTGCCCTTGTACTTGGGCTTGCTGGTGGCGGTGGAGGTCTGCGGAGCGGTTTCGGTTTTTGGAGTCATGGTGGTCTCGGAAGTCAGGAGTCAGAAGCTGGAAGTCGGGAGCCTGAAGGTCGCCGCCGACTTCGCTTCGGTTCGATTGCTGGGATTCCGCCAGCGCCACGACCCGAGGGTCGCAAGGGGCGGGAAAGATACCCGCCAACGGCACCGGTCGGCAACCTAAATGTTCACAAGTTGTAGTGAAAACGCGAGTTCTGGATACGCCGGGAAAAGCGTTTTTTGACGGCTACCGGGCTTATCGGTCGGAGGGGGGTCGGTCGCGGTGTGGATTGCTTTGCTCGAATCCAGCGGCCAGCGGTACCGACCTATCGTACGACCACCGTGCCCGGTAGCCGTCTAATAAGTCGAGGAATGCGAAGGAGATAACCCATGGGAACCGGATTCATCGTGTGCCTAATGCACCGCGCCAACTTGCTGCAGGCCTTCCACGGGAAGCGCTCGCGCAGGGGCACTTAGGGAAGAATCGTAAATATCAAAGTCCTCGTGGTCAAGGCTCGGCGGCACATATCCAGGTAGCTTGCTGCGTTGGACTTCGAACCAGTACGCATCGACCACCCGCTTCTCAACCTGCTGGCGGCACCGCGCGTTGATCGGATGCGCGACGTCGGCGTGCAGCTTCAGGCGCGTCGTGCCGTTGCCCTGGCGATACTGAAGATAGCGGTCCTCGTTCAGTCGGCCGCCACACTGGTTGCAGTATCGGGCTCGCAGGTGGTTTTTCTCCCCACAATCCGGGCAGTGGTCCGAGAGCTTGCGCGACGGCATCGCCAGGAAAAGCCCGTCGTTGCCTTCGATCAGTTTGACGTCGCGGATGACAAACGTGTTGTCGAACGTCAGCGAGCAGAACGCCCGCAGTCGGCTGCCATGGCCGTGACGGGCGACGACCGGCTCGTGGCTGGTGGCGCAAAGGTTGATGCGGATTTCGGTCAACTGCATAACGGATCTCCAAAGGGGCAGAGGTGAAGAGATCACAGGTTTTTCGAGACACGGACGATGTGGACGACGTTTCCGGCCTGACAGACCGGGGGTGCTCAGCCCAGGGCAACGCCCTGGGTTTGTATGATCGATTCCAACACGGCCTGAAGGGCCGCGATAGAACCGCGCCAGGCCGGGATCGCGGACTTTCAGTCCGCATTGAATTGCACTCGCTTACCCAGGGCGTTGCCCTGGGCTGAGCGACCTTGGCCCTTCAGGCCGAAGACGGGATGATCGGCACTCCAACCCCGACAACCATCACTGCTTGCTCCTCAATCCCGAACTCCCGCAGATGAATCCGCAGATAGTCGCGGACTTCGGTCGCAGTGCGCTCATCGCCGAACAGCGTGAACAGGCTCGACCCGCTGCCGCTCATGCGCACCGGGCGGACGGATTTTCGTTCCGCTTTCAGGCGGATCGCCTCCAGCTCGGGGCGGATCGCAAACGCCGGAGCCTCCAGGTCGTTCACGAGCATGGTCATCAGCTTCGCCGCGGGCAGTTTCGCCCAGGCGGCCCAGTCGGGCTCGGTCTCGACATCCTTCTGCCGCCCGAGGCCCATCGCGTCGAACTTGCGATAGACATCGGGCGTCGGCATGTGGATCGGCGGCAGGATCAGCACGGCCCATTTCGCCGCCGGCGGCGCGATCGGCCGGACGATCTCTCCCCGGCCGGTGCAGACGGCGCTGGGGGCGCTGAAGAAGAACGGAATGTCGCTGCCCAGTGTCGCGGCGATTTCGGCCATCTGGTCGGTTGTCAGGGGCGGCTCGCCGGCGATCAGTCGCTCGGCCGCCAGCAGCGCACACGCCGCATCTGAACTCCCGCCGCCAAGACCCGCGCCGGCGGGTGTTCGTTTGAGGAGCGTCGCGCGGA
The DNA here is from genome assembly GCF_015169395.1 of Humisphaera borealis. Taxonomy (GTDB): domain Bacteria; phylum Planctomycetota; class Phycisphaerae; order Tepidisphaerales; family Tepidisphaeraceae; genus Humisphaera; species Humisphaera borealis. The sequence goes on along the minus strand of NZ_CP063458.1, from coordinate 3,479,162 downwards.
TGCCCGCTACGGCCGCCTGCCCGGCGTCGGACCGGCGTTGCGCCCACGCTTTGATCATCCGCACGACGAGGTTTCGGTCGTCGTTCGGCACGATCGGGGGATCGCACGTGAGGTCAATAAGCGATTGTGGCGTAGGCGTCTCGCCTGCCGCAGGCGGGACGCCTGCGCCACAAAGTTGCATCGTCAACGTGTCAAAGAGCCCGACCGTCGTCATCCACGACATCAGCGGATGAAAGCCGTCCGCCCGGGGCGGACCGATGCGCAGGTGCAGATTGATCTTCGCGGGACAGTCGACGCTGACGGCGTTCGGCACGGCGGTTTCGGCTCCAATGGGCATACCGGCGTTGGTGTCGTCGGACCGGGGCCGGGTGTCAAGCCGGCATTCATGCCGGACGTACCTGACCCGAGCCCTCCCGGCGACATCAGCCGGCGACATTGGGGCGCATCACCACCGAATTCGAACGTGAAGTCATTTGTCATACTCCTCGGCCGAGTCCGAGATGTTCCGGTGCCGGCAGCAACACGATGTGTTGGAGACAAGGTGTCTGGTTGCCTGGCAACGCGTCGGCCAAACAAACGAACCGCGAAATGATCGTCAGCCCTGCGGGCCTGGACGTGTCGAGTGCAAGCTTAACGATGCGGCGGGGCGAGGTTCAACAGAAAAGTGAGCTACTCGAACTTCTGCCCGGTCCATTTCCGCAGGTAATGCAGTGGCGCATAAGGCCACGCCATGAATCGGCCGGGCAGCCATAGCAGACTTCCGCCGCGAACGGCCGCCACGGAAAGCGACGACCTCAGGCTGGCCGTCCCGCCCGGCTTCTGAAGCACGATCGGATCCCACCCCGGCCGACCGCCGATCAGGTTGAGTCCTGCCTCCCGGTAGGGACTTAGACTTGCGCTGTACCGGCGATTCTGCCGCAGATGCGTTGGGTACCAGGGCAGGATCAGGAAGTAGGGTGCACTGACGTACAGAACGCCGCCGGGACGCAGGTACGACACCAGCGTCTTGACCAGTCCGGGCACGTCGGGCACGTGCTCCAGGACGTCCAGGCAGGTGATGGCGTCGAACTGCCCGGTCGGGATGGATGCCGGGTCGGTCAGCATCGGGATGCTGATCCCCGCTCCCCGAAAAAGCCTTTCGGCGAAACGCGGCCCGTCGCCTGGCAGTTCGAAATAAGTGACACGATGGCCGTGCCGCGCCCAGTGCAGGCAGTCGAACCCCATGCCGTCGCCGATGGACAGCACCTCAAGGGGCGACTTCTGCATGATGCTTGAGACCCGGTCCATGTGGCGGGTGATCCACTTTCGCATGCCCCTTTTGAGGCGATTGCGGTTCCAGACGGCAAGCTCGTAAAGAAACGCATCGGTCGAACCGTAGAACGCGTCCATCGCCGAGCCAGGCTCGTAGCGACGTCCGCCGCGGGCGGCAAAATCTTCGGAAACCGCGGTTCCTGGCCGGGCCTGCTCCGCCAGCAGCCGTCGGTGCGCTTCTTCAACCGTCACGCCAGACGCGTCCGCGACCAGTTGTGACATCTGGTCCAGGTCGCGAAGAGGATCGAAATGCGTGAGGTCGGTCATGTGCACCGAAAGAAACTTAGCGAATCAGGAGTCTGCCGTCGCTACGTCAAGGTTTCGGTTCTGATCGATTCGAAAGCAGGAGAGTTGCGACAAATTGACGTGCTTGGATGCAAATAAGAACGCCAAGGATTGGTATTTTCGAACGTTTTGCCGGTTGCGGGACGTCAACTTGAGTTACAATTGCACACAGCGACGAAATAGCCGGGTAGGCCGAGAAATTATGTCGTGCTTGCCTGGAGCTGACGGAACCAGATTTGTTCCGTTGCTGAGACGGTCGAGCCTGGAGTTGAGATGAAAACAGCGAAGTCCGAAGGAACATTTCTACGGCTGCAAATTGCCGAAGACGCCAAGACCTCTCTGGAACGCCAGGCGAGCCGCCACGGCATGAGCCAGACCGAACTCGCCAGTCGTTTGGTGGGTTGGCTCGTGGGTCAGCCGCAACTGGTTCAGGCGGCCGTACTCAACAACATCAATTCGACGGTCGACGCCGATCTGTCGGCTTCGCTGCGGGCACGCATTGGTGCCACGGGCTCGGCCGCCACGCCGAAAGCCTCCCGCGCTTCCCGCGGCGGCAAGTCCCCCTGATCGCGTTTGCCGCTGGACACGGCTCCAACTTAAGTTTCCGGGGTCGCCCGCGGGGCGGCGCTGACTTCCCCTTGGCGGTTCCGCCGGCCCACGTCTCGAATGACCCGCGCCAGGAGCGCCGTCCACCCTGTCTGGTGCGGTGCGCCCATTCCGCGACCGGTGTCGCCATCGAAGTACTCGTGAAAGTGGACGAGCTCGCCGAAGGATTTGTCGTGCACGCCGTCCAGACGCGGGCATCCGCCGTTGCAGGGTCGCTTGCCGTCGTCGTCCGGGAGGAAGATCGAGACCAGACGCCGTTCCAGATTCTGTGCCACTTCCTCAAGATTCATCAGGATTCCGGACCCGGTCGGACACTCGACTTTCAATGAATCACCGTAGAAATGGTGGTATCTCTGCAGTGCTTCGATGAGCAGGAAGTTGGTCGGAAACCAGATTGGCCCGCGCCAGTTGCTGTTGCCGCCGAACAGCGTCGTCTCCGACTCGCCGGACACGTAGCGGGCACACAGCTCCTGCCCGTGGACATTCGCCGTCAGCGGGTGATCCAGGTGATACCGGCTCATCGATCGGATGCCGTACGGGGATAGAAACTCGTTTTCGTCGAGCACGTATTTGAGTGTCCGGACGAGCTTCTTGCGCGAAGGCACCGCCAGCAGATACCGATTCCCGCCCGGCGATCCATCCGGCGACGCCTTTTCCATGTACGCGATGAAGCGGGCCAGGTCGGCGCGATGCTCCATGAACCAGCGCGTGCGCTTGGCGAATCCCTTGAACCGCTCCAGTCGCTGCCCGTCGAGCACCTGGCACGCCAGCAGCGGAATGAGGCCGACCATCGAGCGGACCCGCAGCCGGGTGGATTGCCCGTCGGCGGCAAGCTGGTCGTAGTAGAAGCCGTCTTCGTCGTCCCACAGGCCGGTGCCGCCGAGCGTGTTCATGGCGTCGGTGATCGCGATGAAGTGCTCGAAGAACTTGCTGGCGACGTCTTCGTAAGCCGGGTCGTCGGCGGCCAGTTCCAGCGCGATGTCGAGCATGACATTGCAGTAGAACGCCATCCACGCCGTGCCGTCGGCCTGCGAAAGTTGCGTGCCATCGGGTAGCGGGGCGGAGCGGTCGAACAGGCTGATGTTATCCATCCCCAGGAACCCGCCGGCGAAGACCTGCTTGCCGTTGACGTCTTTACGGTTCACCCACCAGGTGAAGTTGATGAGCAGCTTCTGAAATGCGCGGCGCAGGAAGAGCTTGTCGCGGCCGCCTTGCCAGGCACCGATCTTGTAGACACGCCAGCACGCCCAGGCATGCACCGGCGGATTGACGTCGCCCAGTGCCCACTCGTACGCCGGCAGCTGCCCGTTGGGGTGCATGTACCACTCACGCAGGAACAACAGCAGTTGGTCCTTGGCGAACTCCGGATCGATGTGCGCCATCGGGATCATGTGGAACGCCAGGTCCCAGCTCGCGTACCAGGGGTACTCCCACTTGTCGGGCATCGAGATGACGTCGCGGTTGAACAGGTGCCCCCAGTCGCTGTTGCGTCCGTCCTTCCGCTGTGGCGGGGGCGGCGGCATGTTCGGATCGCCGGCGATCCAGTCCTTGATCACGTAGTGGTAGAACTGCTTGCTCCAGAGAAGCCCCGCGTATGCGAGGCGGGCAAGCCGGCGCTCCTCGGCCGGCAGGCTGGTCGGGATGCGCCGCTCGTAAAACAGGTCGGCTTCGAACGTCCGGGCGACGAACATCGCGTCGAACGAAGGGCCGAACAGTTCCTTCGGCGTCTGGTCTTCGGCGAACAGCCGCAGGCGAAACTCGCGCTTTTCGCCGGGCGCCAGCCGCATTTTGTAGTGCGGCGCAGTCTTGGTCCCGCGCCACTTGGGGTTGACGGCTTTCTCGTTGCCGTGGACGACGAACTCGTGGAACGCGTCCTTCACATAGGGGTTGTAGTTGTGCTCGCCGAAGATGCGCTCGGTATTGGTCTCGTTATCGGTAAAGAGCCAGCGCGGGGCGGACGCACCCGCCTGAGCGGTCGACGAATCCGCGGCCATGTTGGCCGGGTCGATTTCGAAGTGAAACTTGCCCAGTGTCATGTGGTCGCACAGGACGCCGTGATCGCTCGATCGGTTCATGAGCGGCTTGAGGTAGCACCCTTCGTGTGTGCATCCCCAGCTCCAGGCGTTGCGATACCAGAGTGTCGGCAGCAGGTGCAGGTCGGCGGCCTCGCGGCCGTGGTTGGTCACCGTGATGCGGATGAGGATGTCATCCGAGGCCGCCTTGGCGTATTCGACGAGGACATCGAAGTACCGCCCGTCGTCGAAGACGCCGGTGTCCTGGATCTCGTACTCGCGGTCGTGCTTTCCACGGCGGGCGTTCTCGGTGATCAGATCCTGATACGGAAACGCCGCCTGCGGGTAGCGATAGAGGCCTTTCAGGTAAGCACTCGTCGGCGTGGCATCGAGGTGCCACCAGAGTTCCTTGGGGTCTTCGCCGTGGTTGCCTTCGGGGTTGGTCAGCCCAAACAGGCGTTCCTTCAGAATGGGGTCTTTGCCGTTCCACAGGGTGACGCCGAAGCAGAGCCGGCACTCGCGATCGCAGATGCCGAGGATGCCGTCTTCGCCCCAGCGATAGGCCCGGCTGCGGGCGTGATCGTGTGACAGGTAACCCCACGCGCTGCCGTCCGCCGAGTAGTCCTCGCGAACGGTCCCCCACTGCCGATCAGAGAGGTACGGCCCCCAGCGCTTCCAGTTGGCGGCGCGGGCTGTGTCTTCCTTCATCCGTTCGGTTTCGGAATCGATGGGGCGGTTGTCGGCCATGGTTAAGTCAGAAGTGCAGTCGCTTCAAGATAGAGGGGACGAGCACATTGCGCCACTTGTCATCCTGAGCGTACGACTTTTTGAGGAGCCGCGCACGGAGTGTACTCACGAAGTAAGCGGAAACGACCTCGAACCGTCACGGTTCCCGCTTAACGTCACCGTTCCCGCTTACTTCGTGAGTACACTCCGTGCGCGGCTCCTCAAAAAGTCACACGCTCAGGATCACAAATTTGCCCGCGGTCGTCATCCCAAAATGGTCGCCGCGTCTTCCGCCTGTTGCTCCAGCGCCTCGATCGATCGCCGGCTTGGTGCCTGCTGATCGAGCCATTGGGTGACTCGCCGGATCTGCTCCGACGCCATTTCGACGAACCGCTGTTCGATCTTCAGGTTCGTTGCCTTGGCGCGACCGGTGACTTCGTTGCTGATTTTCTCGCCGATCCAGGTCGCGATGCTGTAGCCGCCGAGGATGATCAAATCGAGATGGCCGAACACCGCACCCTTGGCGACCAGCACGATCGTCAGCAGGTAGGGGGCCGACTCGCTCCACTGCGCCAGCTTCTTGCCGCCGGGCAGGTGGTTGATCAGCCGCTGGATCATCCGCGTGTCGCGCGGATTGGCGTTCCAGCGGGCTTCCAGCCAGGCCTTGAGATCGGCCAACTCCTGCTCGGCGATCTTCCCGGCCTCGCGCGGGTCGAACCGCGTGGCGGCGTATGAGCCCGCGCCGGCGGTCTTGGCATCGATCCACTTCGCCGTCGCCGGGCTGCCGCGGACGATGTCATCAATCCGGCTCTGCACGACCGCAAATTGATCCGACAAAACCGCATTGAAATCGGGCGGCTGATTCGCCTTGTCGCCTGACGACGCCTTGAGCAGATCGCCGGACAGCTCGCCGGTGCGGAACCAATCCCAGACAGTTCGCGGCAGTCGCGCCAGCAGTGCCGGCGCCTGGCGGACGCGCTCCAGCACCCGCTGCGGGCCGATGAGGTACAGCACACTGCGCTGCTGGAGCCGCCGCTGAAGTTGCTGCGTGATCGGGTTGACGTTCACGCCGACCACCGGCGCTTCCATGCCGTGCAGTGCGGAGATGAGACGATCGATTTCCTTGCGATCTTCACTGAGTGGCGCGAGCACCTGGTCGCGCAGCCGGTTCAGCACGTCGCCGGCGCGGTTGCGCAACCCTTCGATCGGCTGGGCGGCGGGGTCGAGCGAAGTGACCGCAGCTCGGAACGCGGCCAGGCCCTGCGGCGCGGGAGGCTCATAACCGGATTCATCGCGCGGGATAATGAAGACACGCTGCGGGCTCTCCCCCGCAACGCCCGCCAAGCCCTGCGTTGCCAACTGCTGCTGGTAGTCCTCCGCGACAACCGCTTCCTCGCACTTGTTCATCACGAAAAGCGACGGAACGCCGTACCGCTTTGCCAGCCGGTAGTAGGGCGGCAGTTCGGTCATCTGGTACTTCTCAGGGGTGACGGCGAACACGACCGCCTCCACCCAGCGAAACACGCGGTCGGCGACGGCGTGGTGCGCCGGTGTGTCGCCGTCCAGGTCCGGCGTATCGATGAGCGTCGGCATGGCTGTGGAGGCACCGCTGGCGGCACGGGCGTCCCCGGCCGCCTCTGTCCCGCGAACGACGATGATCAGCGTCTTGTCCTGCCCCCGCACGGGAAGGTCTTCGGCCTTTGCCGTCCAGTGCTCCCAGCCGAGCCACTGGTCGGGCAGGTCTTGCGCGCGGGCGACGATCACCACCGGGCCGGCGGTGAAGGTTCGGCGGAAGCTGGTCGCCGTGAGGTTGGTACCGATCAGCCGGTTGACCAGCGTGCTCTTGCCCGCGCCGGTCCCGCCGACGATCGCCACCAGCGGCGGACGATTGCGCTTCCCGCCGCGCAGGCCGTGGGCGAGATGAAATCGCAGCGCCGCAGCGTCGCCGAGCCAGCGCTCGACGGCCGGCCGCCGGTGCGGCGGCAACGCCGACACCCACTCGGTCAGAGTCGCTTCGATCCGTCCGACAGGCGGGTCCAGTTTTTCCGGGCGAAAGTCCATCGGGAGGAAAGAGTAACCGCAAGAACGTACCGAGCGAATCTCCGCGAGCCGGGCTAGAATCCAATCCAAGCAGCGATCATGGACGACCGCCTCGAAAAACTCTCCGAAAAAGCCAAAACCTTGCCCAAGGCCCCCGGCGTCTACCTGATGAAGGACGCCAAGGGTCTTGTCATCTACGTCGGCAAGTCGGCTTCGTTGCGCGATCGTGTCGGCTCCTACTTTCAGGCATCGACCAAGCTCGAGCACAAGAAGATCGGACTGCTCGATCATGTCGTCGACTTTGAAGTCATCCAGACCGATTCCGAGGTCGAAGCGCTGCTCGCCGAGAACCGGCTGATCAAGGACATCCAGCCGAAGTACAACGCCCGGTTGCTCGACGACAAAACCTTCCCTTACCTGATGATCACGCTCGACGAAGACTACCCAGGCGTGTTCGTCACTCGGCAGCCGCGGCAGAAGGGTGTGAAGCTCTACGGCCCGTTCACGAGCGTCTATTCGCTGAAGGAAGCCGTCACGTTGCTGCAGAAGGCGTTCAAGTTTCGTACCTGTTACCTCGACATCCGCGAAGACGACGACAAGCGGCGGTTCTTTCGGCCGTGCCTGCTCTACCCGATCAAACAGTGCACCGCGCCGTGCGCCGCCAAGGTGGATAAAGAGAGGTACCGCGAAGACATCAAACGCCTGATTGCCTTCCTCGACGGCAATAAGAAATCCGTCCTGTCACAGATGGAACGGGAGATGATCGAGGCGAGCAAGGACCTGAACTTCGAGAAGGCCGCCCGGCTGCGCGACGAGATTAAGGCCCTCACCGCGCTAGGCCAGCGCGGGGCCAAGGGCGAACAGGAGTTCTGGCAGCCCGAGGCGTTTATCGTCAACCCGAAAGAGGGGCTGGCGGCGCTGGGCCAGATGCTCGGTTTGGCAGAGCCGCCGCGGATTGTCGAAGGGATCGACATCGCCCACCTGCAGGGCGACGAGATGGTCGGCTCCAAGGTCTGCTTTATCGACGGCATGCCGTTCAAGGACGGCTACCGGCGGTACAAGATCCGCCACGGGCAGGGGAACAACGACTACCTCAGCATCCAGGAAGTGGTCGACCGCAGGTACCGCGAAGCCGGGAGCAACAACGAACTGTTTCCCGATGTGATTTTGATCGACGGTGGGCTCGGGCAGTTGCACGCGGCATTGGACGTCTTCAAGTCAATGGACGTCAAGCCGCCGATGGTGATCTCGCTGGCTAAGAAGGAAGAGCTCGTCTACGTACAGGACAAGAGTGAGCCGCTGAAGCTGCCCCGTAATCACCTGGGCCTGAAGCTGCTGCAATACGTGCGCGACGAGGCGCATCGGTTCGCGCAGCACTATCACCACATCCTGCGGCGAAAGTCGCAACTGGAAGAAGACGTTAAGAAAGGCCGCCGGCCGCCAGCGGCACGGAAGAAGAAGTCGCCGCAGGAAAAGAAGGCCGAGTACGAGGCATCATTGCCGAAGGCGGCGGACGACGACCTGCTACTTAAGGCGCCGGGGCCGGAAAGTCCGCACAGTACGCACATTTCCCTGCCGATCCTCGGCAGCGGCGAGTTGCCGGACGCGGCCGAGCCGGAGGAACTGCTGGACGCGGAGGGCGCGGAGTAGGGAAGCGTTCCCGGATGAGGCAAGCGGTATGCTCATGCTTTGTCCGCCAACACCCTTCCCGTAGAGTGCCCCCGGTGACCCCGCCGACAGGTCTCATTTCCGCACCGCCGCGCCGAATCCCCCGATGGGCGGGCTGGGCGATTGCCGTTCTCGTGTTCGTCGCGATGGCCCCGACGCTGGGCTGGCTCGAACTGGCCAACGGCATCGAGACGCTGCACGCCGCGACCGTGTTGGAGATGCGGCGCGACGGCGGGTCGTGGATCATGCCCACCCTCAACGGCACGCTCCGCATCAAGAAGCCGCCCCTGCCCGCCTGGATTGGCGCACTTGCCGTGACCGATGCTACCGTCGCCGGCGCCAGTTCGACCGACCCGGTGATCCGCGACCGCGCGTTCTCCCGGCTGGCCTGGGAAATCCGCTGGCCCGCGCTGCTGGCGGGTTGCCTCATGCTCGTTGCGACGTTCGACCTGGCAAAGACTCTCGCCGGTCGAAGAGCGGCGCTGGCGGCGACCGTTCTCACCGGCACGAGCCTCCTGTTCCTTCGCTACATGCGGCTGGCTAGCACCGATGTCCATCTGGCGCTCTGGGTGACCGTCGGCAACGCGTTGCTTGCCCGGGCGATCCTTCTTCGGCAACGGGGATGCATCGCGGCGTTCGGGCTGGCGTTGGGACTGGCGTTCATGTGCAAAGGGCCGGTCGCGATTCTGCAGACCATCGCGCCGGTGGCGCTCCTGCCATTGCTGCATCGACGGCGAACGGCCACGGGTAGCGGATTGTCGCAGCCCATGGCACCCGAGCCTGTGCCGGCGCGACGTGCGATCCCCTGGCGTCAGGTGTTCGTCGCTGTCGTCGCGTTCCTGGCCGTCGCGCTGCCCTGGCCGATCATGGTCGCCACGTCAAACGAAGGCACCCTGGCGATCTGGTGGAGCGAGATTACGCGGAAAGACGCGACGACGCTGGCACCCGATCCGGTTTATGCCTATCTCACGTTGTTGCCTCACCTGATTCCCTGGTTGCCGGCGTTCCTGCTGGGCATGTTGCTGACGCTCCGCTTTCGGTCATCAAGGTCTGTGAGATTCATCCATCGAACAAAGGTACAACGGCATCGCGGCTACCTGCTGGCAATGCTCTGGCTGGCCGTGCCGATCCTGGTGATGAGCCTCTTCAAGGATAAGAACGAGCGGTACCTGTTGCCGCTGCTTCCGCCGGCGGCGATTCTCGCGGCGCGGGGGCTGCTCGCGATGATTGCCGGTATGCGACGCGGCCGTCGCGACGCCGGCGCATGGCTGGCCAGTCATTTTGTTTTGGTTGGTGGTATCGCGATCGTGCTGCCGCTCGTAGGCGTGATCTCGCCACAGGCTTTGCCGGCGTCGCTGACCAGTGCCTGGCCGGTCAGCGCGAGCGGAGGGGCCTGGTACGAGCCCCGGCTCGGGTTGCCATGCCTCGCGTTGGCGATTGCGGCAACCGTTACAATGTTTCGTCCTCCACGGCGATCGGTCATTGCCGGCGTGGGCATCGCTGCGGTGCTCATGCTTGCCGCCAACGCGCTGCTGCTGTGGGGTTACAAGGATACCCCCGCCGGCCGAAGCGAAATGCGCCCCATCGCCGAGCGAATCATCGCCCAATCCGCCGGTACCCGGGTGGCGTACCACGATCCCGGTGGCAAGCCGATGCCTCCTGACCTGGCGATCTATCTGAATCGTGTCGTAAGACCCCTTGAAGCGGTTCGCCGGCGCGGGGACGACGAACCCGACATCATTGTCATGCTGCAGCGCGAGAACCAGCGCCCTCCAAGCCTTCCCGGCTGGCATTCGTTCGCCAGCGAACCCTACGGCAAGCGGTATTGGCATGCCTTGAAGAAAGACCAGCCTTAAGCGGCAGGCTTTTTCGCAGTCGATTTTGGGTTGGACTTCTCTGAAATAAGGATCGCCAGATCGCCCAGTTGCGCCGGGTCGCCGTCGTGGTCGAGGCGTTCAAAGTGAGCCCCGATATTGAACTGCCCAGACCCGATCACCGGGCAGTGCATCACTTTGTAGTACAGACGCACGTTGACGTACTCCTGCGTGGTAAATTTCATCAGGAAACTACTGCCCCGAGGCAGCACTCGGGGGCTGATCAGGCCGATCCCCGCCACCGACAGGTCGCGAATGCGCACCATCAGCCCGTCGTTGGCATAGTCTTCCAACAGATCCGGAAAGATCAGATGGCGCGACCGAATGCCCACCCGAGGCTGGCGACGCAGTTCGCGGCTTCCCCGCCCCGGATCGCCCTTCAGCCCCTTGATGACCTGCTCAAACATTTTTGCCGTGAGTTGCATAGGATTCCCGACCCCTTGCACCTCATTCCGGTCATCGTCCGTTGTGGCTTGCCCCGTTATAGGTAATTTCCTGCATCGGCCTTACGGAAACGGGCCCCCACCAAACACATACGATCGTGACCGATTCTTTCGATAGGTGCCGGCCAAAGTTCGGCGTGCAAATGTGCGTAGCCTGCTCGATCCGGTTCCGATAACCTGACTTCCTGCCAGCGTGCAAATCCGCCGGCCACCAACCTCGCTCGATGAAGGGGCGATGGACGATAGTGAGGTCGGAAGGCACTTTCAGATCGGGTGTACCGATCGAGACGGTCGCCGAGTCGTCATTTCGGCGGCCGCGACAACCATCCGGGACCTTCGACCCTAAAAGCTCATGGCTCGTAACCTCATTCGCAGTGCCATCCTCATCGTCACGATTGTCGCCGGCTGGATCGGCGTGCGCTTCTACGAAGACAGCAGTCACCAGGGGCAGCTCGCCAAGAAGGACGAGATCATCAAGGCCGAGCAACTCAAGAACGAAATGCTCCGAGGCGTGGTGAAGCGCTTCCAGACCGATAAGCGCGTGGCCCGCATCATCGTCACCGACCAGACCACCGAAAACGGCCAGACCTGGACGACGTTGCTCTTCGGCGAATACGGCAGAGACGGCTCGACCTACGTGGACGGCTCGGAGAAGCGGTTTGTCATCGAGGGCGTCGGCGCTCACCTGGACGCCTATGTGATCGAGTTTGACGGCAAGTTCGTCGAAGAAAACGAACCACTCCGAGGCCACAGCATTGCGCTGTTCAAGCGCATCTTCGGCGACAAGCAGACGCCCGCGGGCGGCTTTGCGATCGATTCCCCCGGCGAAATCCCTGACATCTACAAGGGTGCCGACCCCCGCCTGGCGGATATGGAAAAGAAGCTCTGGAAGGATTTCTGGCGTCTGGCCGACGACGCCGAGTTCCGCAAGGAATGGGGCGTCAAGCTCGCCTACGGCTCCAGCGGCTTCCGCGAAGAGTTCAAGAAGGGGTACATCTACACGGTCGTGCTCAGCCCCAACGGCGGATTAAAGATGTCCGCCGAGAAGATGGACCCGATGATCGAGAAAGCGCTGAACGAGGTGGGGAAGAAGAAGCCGTAGGTACCGATGGAGTGCTGAGACGAAAGTGAAGAGTACGGAGAGCGAAATCTGCTCCGGTCACTTCACTCAGCACTCAGCACCTTCAACTAAATACTATTCAGTGCCCGTTCAGCCGGGCTCGAATGTAATCCGCCCGCGCCGCCCGGCGGACATCCCCTTCGAGCTTCTTCCCCTGGATCTTCTGCAGATGGGCTGGTTGGGTCAGCAGGAACAGCTCGTTGATGGTCCCGAGGTCCACGTCTTTCACCCGGCCCATGTGAACGCCCATCCGCAGATGGCTCAACAGCAGCAATGTCTCGTCTGTCGCCATCAGCCTGGCCGAGCGGAGCAGGCCTAACGCGCGGGAGACTTTGTCGTCCAGCGCCACGCCCTTTTCGCTGATGAGTGTCTTGCGCGCGTGGTGCTCGTAATCGATAATCTTGGGAATGATCGAGTCGCCGAAGTCTTCGATGATCTCGTCTTCGCTTCGGCCTAGGGTGGACTGGTTGGAGATCTGGTAGAAGTCGCCGGTGGCTTCGGTGCCTTCGCCGTAGAGCCCGCGGACGGCGAGTTTCAGATCCTTGGCGGCCCGGAACACCTTTTCGATTTCGCCGGTGAGCTTGAGGGCCGGCAGGTGCAGCATCACGCTGACGCGAATACCCGTGCCGACATTGGTCGGGCAGGCCGTCAGATAGCCGAAACGCGGGTTGAAAGAGAAGTCGAGCTTGGATTCGAGCTGGTCGTCGACCTTGTTGATCTGGTCCCACGCCTCTTGAAGCTGAAGTCCCGACCGCAGCACCTGGATGCGGAGGTGGTCTTCCTCGTTGACCATGATCGAAACGGTCTCGTCCTTGCCGATCGCCACGCCGCGTGCGCCTTCGGCGGCTGCGTGCGGCTTGCTGATGAGATGGCGTTCGACGAGGAGCTGGCGGTCGACTTCCGGAGCTTGTTCGAGATCGACATACAGCGTCTGCGGGGCGAGGCTGGCGTCGAGGATCGTCTGGCGGACCTTCTGTTCCAGGACTTGGCGCTGGTGGCGCGTGCAACGCGACAGGAAGTTGAAACCCGCCACATTCCGCGCGAGGCGGATGCGCGAGGAAATCACCACTTCACTTCGAGGCCCGCTGCCTCGGAGCCATTCGCCTGCGTGCTGGGTGAGATCGCTGAGTTTCATAGTTCCTATCGAAACTGTCACTTGTCACTTGTCACGATGTCGACCACGTCGTCTGCGTCCGTCTAGTCACAAGTGACTAGTGACCAATGACTATCCTTCTGCCTCTTTGATCTGGTCCCGAAGCTTCGCGGCTTTCTCATAATCTTCGGCTTCGATTGCCTTCTGGAGGTCTTTGCGGAGCCGGGCGATATCGACGTGGCGTTTCATCGGCACGCCCGATCCGCCTCGCCGGGTCGGCTGTTTGCCGACGTGGTGCGTCGCACCGTCGTGGGCGCGAGCCAGCAAAGGCGTCAGCTCCTTCTCGAACGCGACATAATCGTTGGGGCAACCGAGGAGACCGTTCTGGCGGAACTCGGCCCAAGTAATGCCGCAGTGCTCACAGGTGAGCGACTGCTCCTTCGCCGGCAGGCCCGAGTGGGCCATGACGAAGTTCGTCAGCAGCTCATTGATCGGCATGTGGCTCTTGACCGGCAACCCTTCGGCGGCGGCGGCGCACTGCTCGCACAAGTGCTTTTCGTACTTCTTGCCGCCTTTGATTTCGGTGAGATGAACGGTGGCGGTCTTGTTGCAGTTTTCACATTTCATGCAGCGTGCTGCCTCCGTCGAATCGCGCTAGCGCGATCGCGCAATCGTATTTCCGTCATTGGTCAGCGTCAAACCGTTGGCGTCAAAGGATGACGGCTGACGGCTGAATTGAAGCGACCTCGCGTTTTCATCCTTCAGTCTTCAGTCTTCATCCTTTGACCCGACGCGTTACTATACGCCCCATGCCGCGACTTCTCGTTGTTTCGCTGGTTTTCGCGATCGGTGCGATGGTTGCCGCCGCCGAGCCGCCTAAGGGTTGGTCGCCGGGCGTGACGGAGGTGCTATACCGTTCCGACGCCGACAACACCGACCAGCCGGCTCTATGGTATTCGCCGGCGACGGCCGATGCGGTGCCGCTGCTGGTTTGCCTGCACACCTGGAGCAGCAACTACCTGACGCCGGAAAAGTTCTACGCCGACTGGTGTATCGACAAGGGATGGGCGATGGTTCGCCCCAACTTCCGCGGCCCCAACAGCACACCGGCCGCGCTGGGCTCGGAACTGGCGGTGAAGGACGTCATTGCAGCCGTCGCCTGGGCAAAAACGCAGCGGAAGATCGACCCTGATCGCATTTACCTGATAGGCGGCAGTGGCGGGGGACATATGTCATTGCAGATGGCCGGCCGAGCACCGGAACTCTGGGCGGGCGTGTCGGCGTGGTGTCCGATCTCCGACGTCGCCCGCTGGCATGCCGACAGCAAGCGGATCGGGAACAAGTACTGGCAGATGATGGAGAAAGCCTGTGGCGGGGCACCGGGCACGTCGCCCGAAATCGACACCCAGTACAAACATCGCTCGCCGCTCACACATCTTCCGGCAGCGAAGGGTCTCAACCTCACGATCAGTACGGGGATCGAGGACGGCCACAAGGGAAGCGTGCCGGTCGGACACACGCTCCGCGCGTTCAACGCCGTCGCCGCCGATGCCGACAAGGTGTCCGATGCTGACATCGCCGCGATGGAAGCCAAGCCGGTTATGCCGGCGACGCTGCTGCAGACGATCGTCGATCCGACCTATGGCGAGAACAAGCCGTTGTTCCGCCGGGTGAGCGGCAACGCGCAGGTGACGATCTTCCAGGGCGGCCACAACATTCTCCCCGAGGCGGGACTGATGTGGCTCGAAAAGCAGCGAAAGGGAAAGCCTGCGGTGTGGGAGGTCGGTGCGGGGAAGTCGGCGTCGAAGGCGACGATCGCGCCCTAGTTCTATGTAGGGCGGCCACTGCCCGCGCCGGAGGTGGCTGGCCTCTTCGGTGGGGCAGACATTCTTGTCTGCCTCGGACACGGTACGCCGTGGCCGAACACAGGTGCGACATTCAAGGTTGGTTTCGGACGGACGAGTACATCCGCCCGAGACAGGCAAGAATGCCTGCCCCACCCAGAGCCGCCGGTTGGCGTCCGAATGGTCCTTGTGAGCCCGAGTGACAGACAAGAAAGAATGTCTGTCCTCCACGTCGCGCACCAAAGGAACGCTACACCCGCAGTGTCGCCCCTAGCTCCGCCTTGGCCTTCTCCACTACCGCGCTCACCGCCTGCTCCACCTGATCGCTGGTCAGTGTTCCCGTCGGCGAGCGGAAGATCAGCTTCAGCGTCACGCTCTTGGTCCCCTTCTCCAGCGGCTTGCCGCGGTACGTGGTGACGAAGCTGGCCGACTCCAGGTTCGGCGGGTTGACCGCCTTCACGAGCGACTCGACCGCTTCGTAGCGAACCGACTCTGAAACCACCAGCGACAAATCACGCTCCGCCGGCGGGAACTGCGGCAGTGGCTTGAGCTGCGGCACGTGCTGCGCGCCGGCGAGCAGCGGCAGCACTTCGAGCTCGGCGATGCAGGGGCGTTCGCGCAGGCCGAGCTTGTCGGCGACCGCCTTGTCGAGCTTGCCCAAATGGCCGATCGCCTTGCCGCCCCATTCGACTCGCCCGCTGGCGCCCCGGCCGTAGCCGGCGCGGGGTTCGGGGACGACCTTCACTTCACGATTGGCGTCGAGCTTGCCCAGGATCGCTTCGACCACGCCGCGCACTTCGCGCAGGTCGGTCGAGCCGACGAGACCGAGCTTCTGCTGCTCGACGAGTTTGCCGCCCGTCGCGTAGTGGAACGCCGATCCGATCTCGAACAGCCTGGCGTCGCGAACGCCGGCGTTCTCGTTGCGGCGGAGGGATTCGAGCAATCCCGGCAGAATGCTTGGACGCAGCGCGGCGTTCTCTTTGCGCGTGACGACCGAAGCCTTCGGCAAGGGGTTGGACTTGTCCGCGTCGGGCGGCAGGAAGTCGGTCGCCAGGTTGTCGGCGACGAAGCCGACCGTGACCGCCTCGAAGTATCCGCCGGCCACCATCGCGTCGCGGATGATCTCGATCGACCGTGCCTTGGGGTCGGGTGGGGCAATACGGAGGCTGATCTCGTCCCGTACCGGCACCTTGTCGTAGCCGATGATTCGGGCGACTTCCTCGACGAGGTCGACTTCAATATTGATGTCGAGCCGATAGCTCGGCACGATGACGGCGACCTCTGCTTTTGACGCCGACAGCACCGGAGCAAGGCCGAGCCGCGACAGTGCCTCCATCACCTGTTCGACCGGGAACTCTACGCCCAGCACCTGCTTCAGCCGCGCCAGCCGAAGGGTGAGATTCTTCGGTGTATGCCCTGTCGCGCCCGCCGATACCACGCCCGACAGCAGTTGCCCGCCGGCCGTTTCGACGATGAGCTGCGCCGCCCGCAGGCTGGCCTTTTCCGGCAGCAGGGGGTCGATGCCGCGCTCGAAGCGGTACGACGAATCGGACCGCACGATTGCCCGTGCCGCCTTGCGGACGGCGAGCGGATCAAACCTTGCCGATTCCAGCAGGATGTTGACGGTCTTTGCCGACACCTCCGAGTGCAGTCCGCCCATGACGCCGGCGAGCGCGATCGGCGTCGTCGCGTTACAGATCGCCAGATAGTCGGGTTGAAGCGTCGCTTCCTTGCCGTCGATGGTGGTGAGCTTCTCACCGGCGGTCGCCCGACGGACGACGATCTGCTTGCCGCCGGTCCCGCCGCAGGCGACGTCGTAGTCGAACGCGTGCAGCGGCTGGCCGAGCTCGAACATGACGTAGTTGGTCACATCGACCACGTTGTTGATCGACCGAAGGCCGATCGCCTCGAGCCGCTTTTGCATCCAGGCGGGGCTCGGGCCGATCTTCACGCCTTTGATCAGTCTGGCGGTGTAGTGGGGACAAAGGTCGGCCGCTTCGATGCGGACGGCGACTTCGGCCGACGCGGGGGCGGCAATTTCGGCGCAGGCGGGCATGACGTCCTTGAACGGACGGTTCAGTAGCGCGGCCAATTCGCGGGCCACGCCGACATGGCTCAGGCAATCGCCGCGGTTGCTGGTGACCTCGACGTCGATGACGGTGTCGTCGGCGACGGTTTCGATGACTTCAACCGGCAGGCCGCCATGAGTGAGCGCATCGGCCGCGGCCTGAGCGTCCAGCGGACCGGGAAGGTAGTCGGCGAGCCACTTGAGAGCGATTTTCATAATGCTGCGGTCCGTTCGGTCAAGTCGAGGCGGTGAGTCACGCCATGGCCCTGCGGTCTGTGCTTAAGTCATTATCGGACGTCGTCGGTGGCGTATCGACCTACACGACCGCAGTGAACTCGGGCAAGTGATCCGATCTGGCCGGTTCATCCGCGTTGGTGCCGGCCAAGCAACGCGAAAATCTAGTGACAAGGTGGGGCGTGTCAACCGGTTCGCTTGACGGGAATTGCGCTTTGGCGTTATTCTTGCAGGACTCGACTCCCCCTTGCCTTCCCGCCTGCTACGGCAGGGTGTCAGTGGGTGTTCGGGTCGGGTTTTCCCGTCTTTTTATTGCGTCGCCGCGATGACAGCGGCGTGTCGTGAAGACAACGGCCCCTCGACCAATTTAGGCGGCCGAACGCTTGGAGGAACTTCTTTCCCAAACGGGGAAGGAAGCTGGTCCGAAAGGAGCGCGGGGCCACCGTGGGCAAGACCGCATCGAAGAAGAGCGTCGTGAAGGGTCCCGTTGCCAAAGCGTCAACGGCCTCAGCGTCATCGCGCAATGGTCGGCCCGTGAAACCCGCGAAGAGTGCCAAGCCTGTTGCGGCCAAGGCGGCTAACGGCAAGCAGGTCCCGGTGAAGGCTGCCCCGGCGAAGACTGTCCCGGTGAAGGCTGTCCCGGCAAAGCCGGCGGCGGCGAAGTCGGCCCCTTCGAAATCGGGTCCTGTGAAGCCCGCAGCAGCCGCCCCGGCGTCCGCCAAATCCGTCGTTGCAAAACCCGCTGCCGTCAAGGCCGCGCCGCAAGCCCCGCAGGCGGCAGCGAAGCCCGTCGCAGCCGACAAGCCGGCCGGCGATAAGCCCGTCGCCAAGGCACCGGCCAAGTCTGCCGCCAAGGCCAAGATGGTGATGCCTCCGGTCAAGACGATCATTCTGCCGGCCCGGCCCGCCGGTTCGCCGCCTGTGGTGGTCAAGCCCCCGGTCGCAGCACCCGCGGCCGTCAAGTCCAAGGACAAGACCCCCCGGATCGAAACCAAGCCTGAACCGTTCCGCCCGATGAACATTCTCGAGCAGGCCAACAGTTCAGGCGACAGCAAGCCCAAAAAGAACCAGGCGGGTCTGAGCGTCAAGGAACTGGAGTTCTTCCGCGATCTGCTGCTGGCCAAGCGGCGCGAACTCGTCGGCGATATGAGCTCGATGGAACGCGAAGCGCTGCAGTCCGGCGATTCGGGCTTGTCCACCCTGCCGATTCACATGGCCGACATGGGCACCGACAACTACGAGCAGGAGTTTACGCTCGGCCTGGTCGAGAAGGACCGCGTTCTTCTCCGCGAGATCAACCACGCCCTGGCCAAAGTGCAGAACGGCAGCTACGGCGTTTGTGAGGGCAATGGCAAGCCCATCAGCAAGGTCCGCCTCGAGGCCCAACCCTGGGCCCGTTTCTCGATCGAGTTTGCCCGTCTTCAGGAGAAGGGGCCGATCCGGCGATAGCGGTTCGTCGTCCTTCTGCGGCCGGGCAGGGGCAAGTGTGGGGTGCCGCGAAGTCAGCGAAGCGGCGCTCGGTCGCCATGTCGGGCGTGGCATCGATTGGTCATCGTCTCGTCTCCCATCTACAATGCCCGCGACATGAGCCGTTCCGATCTTGGTAACTTTCGCTCCGCCCCGGCATTGCTCGCCTTCGGAATGACTTTCATTCTGGGGCTGGGCGCCGACCTGTGGACAAAGGAACTGGCGTTTCAGCAGTTGGCACCCTACGGGGTCATTCACAATACGTCCGTCACGCCGTCGCGGCATCAGGTCGATCACGGTCCCAACAACAACCCAATCATCGTGCCTGTCGCTGAGGGTTGGCTTCACTTCATGGCGATGGTGAACGAGGGTGCGGTCTTTGGCATCGGCCAGGGGCAACGGTGGCTTTTCGTAACCGTTTCCGTGCTGGCGATCGGCTTCATCAGCTACCTGTTCGCGACGAGCGGAAATCATCGGTTCTACCAGTTTGTGCTCGGAATGCTGTTAGCCGGCGTCATCGGCAACATGTACGACCGCATCACCTTCGGCTACGTGCGGGACATGATCTATGCGCTTCCCGGCCGAACCTGGCCTGGCACGAGCCGCGAGATATTCCCATGGATCTTTAACGTCGCCGACATGCTGTTGTGCGTTGGCGTCGGCCTGATCTTCGTCTATACCCTGCGCGGCGCGCCCAGCACCCGCGATCGCAAGGGCGAAGAGGCGAAGGTCGAGTCAGCCGCTTAGAATCGGCCATTTCTCCCGCTGATACCTGCCTTCAGGCCCTCACTTGGTTTGGGATCTCTCCACGGTCGCTGATCACCTTGCCGCCTCGGTGCTGGCTGCCGAGCAGGAACTGCAACTGGAGCAGGCGGTGTACGGGCTGGACGCCCGCGACGAAAAATCGCTGCAAGCGATGATGGCGGGTCGGCTGGGGGCCTACTACGAGGTTTGCCGGGAAGTTCACTACCCTTCGTCGGTGGGCAAGCGGCTGACGCACCGTCAGCGTTGTGACCTGGTATTGACGCCAAAGGGCCGGCCACTGCGTTTGGACAGCAAACCCGCGACGCTTTTCGACCCGCCCGACGAAGCCGGACCCGCCGACGGCCTCTGGCTGGAACTGAAGGTCGCATTTCAATTCAAGGAGGGCGGAGAACGCCATGGCGGATACGGCCCGCAGTGGCGACAGGCCGTGGTCGAGGACCTGAGAAAGATGGAGGCCGAGCCTCTGATCCACGAAGCGGGTCTGCTGCTGATTGTTTTCAACGAATCGCAGGAAGTGCTCGCCAAGGACCTGGAACTCTTCGAAGATGTGCTGGCACGGAAGGAAGTGCTTGCCGGCTATCGCCATGTTCGCAGCGTGCCGATCACCGAGCGGATCGGTCATCGACTCTGTACCGTGGCACTCTGGCCGACGATCCAGCGGAACTGAACTGTGGACCAGGAGGACCGGCTATGCCCGCGACGACCGAACGCAGCGCCGGGTTCATCCTGTTTCACCGAAAGTCGGAGGGCGCCGATGGCGAGGTTCGCTACCTGCTGCTCGACTACGGCGGGCATTGGGATTTTGCCAAGGGTCACGTCGAGCCGGGCGAATCGGACATGCAGGCCGCCCTTCGGGAGCTGGCGGAAGAAACGCACATCCGCCAGGTGGCGGCGGTGCCCGGATTCGCCAGGGAGATCAGCTACTTTTTCCGGCATCGCAAGCGGGGACTGGTTCAAAAATCGGTCGTTTTCTTCCTTGCCGAGAGCGCGACCGATCAGGTCATATTGAGTGACGAGCATGTTGGTCACGACTGGCTTCTCGCCGCCGAGGCACTGCATAGGGTAACCTATGCCAACGCGCGGGCGGTGCTGCGGGATGCCGATGCGTTTCTGAGGCGGGAGGATTAGCAGACGCCGCGTCGGCTTTCACAAGTGTCCAGTTTGCCAGTCGGTTTCAGCACTTTTGAAGCGTGGAAATCGCTGCATGTGATACCGAACAATCCCGCTCGGTGGAAGCACCGGCGGCTGTCGCCGAGGACCGAGGTAAGGAGCCTTCGTGGAACTGATCTCGCGGCGAACCATGCAACATCTCGAAACCCGGCTCGACCACGTGGTCGGGCGGGTGCTCTGCGATGATGACGGCGATGTGCCCGGCAGCGTCCGCAGGCCGATGGTCGAATTGATGCGCCAGTTCGTCCTGGAAGGGGGCAAGCGCATTCGGCCGCAACTGTGCCTCTGGTCCTATCGTCATGCGAGCGGAAATGGCGAGAATCCGGACGTGCCGCCGGCGATCGCTTCAGATGTCGCCTGCGCCTGGGAGTTGTTCCATACCTTCCTTCTTTGTCACGACGACATTATCGATGGGGCCGATCGCCGCCGGGGCCGGCCGACGCTGCACCATCGTCTGGCGTCGCTTGACGGCGGGAGCATGATCTTCGGTGCCAACCTCGGCATTGTCGCCGGCGATCTGCTGTTTGTCGGCTCAATGCGTCTGCTGCACGAACTGGATCTGGAATCCGCTAAACCTGCTCTTTCGGCCAAGTCATACCAGCGACTACTGCGGCTTTTTTCACGAGTGGCGTGCGAAACAGGATTCGGCCAGGCGATCGACATCGTGCAGTCGCACGTCCCGCTCGGCGATGTGGACGAAGCAGTCGTCCTCAAAGGCTACGACTGGAAAACCGCCGCCTACACGTTTGAAGGGCCGATGCTCAGCGGCGCGATTCTGGCCGGGCTCGACGAGCCGGCGTTGGCGGCCGTTTCGCGGTTCGCGATGGCGATCGGTCAGGCCTACCAGCTTCACAACGACCTCCTGGACTTGCGTTCCGAGGCCCACGAAGGCTCTGACCTTGTCCAGGGCAAGCGCACGCCCACGCTCCTGCGGGCCCGACTGGCGACCCCCGAAGATCGCCGGGTTGGCTTCGACCAGCGCGTCGAACAGATTAAGGATGCCGGCGTACACGCCGTTGCGATGGCCGAGGCCTTTCGCCAGGAACTCCTCGGCAGTGGGGCGGTGCGATCCACGCAATCCGCGATTGAAGCCCTATTGGCCGATGCCGCGGCAGCCACCGCGGACCCGGCTTTGCCGCCGAGGTTCAGCTCTGCGATGTCCGGACTCCTGGCGGCGATGGCGGCAAAGTACTTTGCGCCGGTGCTGATCTAGCATCAGCCGGCCGACCGAACTCACCTCTCTGCATCCCCTCCTTTTTCGGCGTCGTCGGCTACTATCGGGGGCGATGACTGATCCGGTGATTCAACTCAAGGGTGTCGGCGTTCAGCGAAGCGGCCGATGGATTCTTCGCGATATCAACTGGGAGATACCCGCCGGCGCGTGTGTCGCCATCCTCGGTCCCAACGGCTCCGGCAAAAGCACGCTGACGCGCATTCTCGCGGGCCATCTCTGGCCGACGGCAGGGGATGTGCGGGTGCTCGACGGGCACTTCGGCGAGTCGTCTCTCCCCGAGCTCCGCAAGCGCATCCGCCTGGTTCAGGCCGCCGGCCCCTATGACGTAGACGCCGAGCTCACCTGCCTGGAAGTCGTGCTGACCGGTTTCTTCAGCACCATCGGACTCTATGAGGTTGTTACCCCGTCAATGCGCGAGAAGGCCGAGGGAATGCTTCGGCACGTCGGCCTGTCACACGTCGCCGACCATGTCTACGCGACACTCAGCAGTGGCGAGCGTGTCCGGGCCCTGATCGCGCGGGCGCTGGTCGTCCGCCCCAGGCTGCTCCTCCTGGATGAACCCACCGCGGGTCTGGATCTGCTGGCCCGCGAGCAGGTACTGGCGACGGTTCAGCGGATGTTCGAAGCAGGCGCGGGGCAGCCACCGCCGACGACGGTCATGATCACGCACCACGTCGAGGAACTTCCGCCGGCGACGAGCCAGATCCTGGTGCTGTCCGACGGACGCCCCGCAATGCTGGGTTCGCCCGAGCAGGTCATTCGGCCGGAGGTGCTCTCGGCAGTCTATCGATGTCCGGTGCAGGTGAGGCGATCCGGCGAAAGGTGGTATCTCGAGGTGCATCCCGATGCGTGGGAAGGACTTCTGAATCGCTAAGCCGGTCGGCGAGCCTGAGGGTGGGCACAATCAAGAAGCTCACGCAGTTTGTAACGCGGTTTGCCACCTCTGCGCTGTAGAATGATGCCGTTCCGATCTTAACGAGTGAGGGTATGTCTATGGCACGCCACAGCGAGTTCGACGAACTGGATGACAAGCCTTCAACGACGAAGAAGCACCGCCCGCGGCGAGGGAGCTTCTTTGGTTTCCTGTCGGTCGTCGCTGGCGGAGCGGCGCTGGCCGTCGTCTATCGTGACCAGATCAGCGAATGGCTGACGCACCGATACCTGCCGTTCGTCAAGTACGACATGGGCCAGTTGTCGCAGTACCTGTACCAGGTCAAGGATTACCAGGTGCAGGCGTATCACGTCGCCGCCGCCGGAGCGGGTCTCGCCGTCTGGGCACTGCTTTGGCGGAAGTTGCTCGGCCGGACACGGGCCGGTTGGCCTGTGCTCGGCCTGCTGGTTTGTGCGTCGGCGGCGGGGATCTATCGCTACAACAGCGTCGATCGCACGCCCGGCACGCCGGAGTACTGGGTGCAGGTGAATGTCGTCGAGCGTGTGCAGAAGATGTTCGAGAAGAAACCCGAGGCGCCCCGGATGATCGAGACCGCCGCCCCTGTACCGGCCCCCGACCTCGCACCCGCGGCTCCAGTTGTCGAGCCCGAGGCAAAACCGGCAACGCCTCCAGCCCCTGCTCAGAAGAAAGAGGAAGGCAGCAAACTGTTCCCGGGGCTGTAGCTTGTCGTTCTTGTGGTGAGAACCGGCGTGCTCAGGATTGCGCGCCTGAGGGTGCTGTGTTGTCGCCGATATCGTGTGCAGCTCGATACTGTGTGCAGATCACCGCGTGTTACTCCCCATCGGCGTCAGCACGTTCAGCCGGCCGCGGGAGATCTTTACCGGGACCGTCGCCTCGATTGCTTCGGGGCATTTGGCGGCGAACTCTTCGTAGTACTTGTTGATGAACGTCCGCGTCGCCCAGGCGGTCCCATCGGCCAAACCGCAGATCGTGGTGCCGGGCATGATGCCCATCGTCTTCTCGAGCTCCATCAGCATCTCAAGATCCTTCGCACGGCCCATGCCGTCGACGATACGGTCGAGGATCTTCTTCATCCAGCCGCTGCCTTCGCGGCAGGGCGTGCACTGGCCGCAGCTTTCGTGGGCGTAGAACCGCACGCAGTTGCGTAGCGCCTTCACCATGTCGGTGTGCTCGTTCATGACAATCATGCCCGCCGTACCGAGGCCCAGGCAGCCGCCGCGAAAGCGGACGTCATCGAAATCGAGCTTGATGTCGAGCTGATCGGGCCCGAGCACGCCCATGCTGATGCCGCCGCAGATGGTGCCCTTGTGCTTGCCGCCCTTCATACCACCGGCCATGTCGATCGACTGTTGGAGCGTGATGCCCAGCTCGTTTTCGTACACGCCGGGACGGTTCACATGTCCGCTCATGCCGTAGAGCTTTGGGCCGGGGGAGCTGGGCGTACCCATGGACTTAAACCAGGCCGGACCGCGCTCGAGGATGAACGGGATGCACTGGAGCGTTTCGACGTTGTTAATGACCGTCGGCTTGCCGAACGCGCCGGCGATCGCCGGGAACGGCGGCTTGTTGCGGGGCCAGCCACGCTTGCCTTCGAGGGCTTCGAGCAAGCCCGTCTCTTCACCGCAGATGTAAGCACCCGCGCCACGGTGGACGTAGCACTCGAGCTTGTAGCCCGAGCCGAACATCCCCTGCTGCCCGAAGACGCCCTTCTCATAGGCCTCGGCGAGCGCCTTTTCGAGGATCTTGGCGGACTTGTGGTACTCGCCGCGAATGAAGATGTACGCGGCGTCGCACTGAGTCGCCTTGGCGGCGATGGCGATGCCTTCCAGCATGCCGTGCGGGTCGTAATCCATCAGGTAGCGGTCTTTGAAGGTGCCCGGTTCGCTCTCGTCGGCGTTGACGGCGAGGTAGTGCGGGCCCTTCTTTTCCTTCGGGATGAAGGACCACTTCTGCCCGGCGCTGAATCCCGCGCCGCCGCGACCGCGCAGGCCGGATTCCATGACGATCTTGATGATGTCGTCGGCCGACATCTCCAGCGCGCGGCGCAACTGTGCGTAGCCGCCGGTCGCGACGTATTCGTCGTACCAGACGGTATGCCGCTTGGAGGGATCGTCGGAGATGCGCTTGAGGAGGACGGGTTCTGTGAAAGCCATAGTGCTACCTTCGAGGGCCGGTAGATGGTAGCGATCGGAAGTCTGTGAGCAACCGCCGATCAATTGAATCGAAAGTTGCCCGGCTTTGCCCCCAGCTTTTCCCAAGCCCGGCCGGGCTACCGGTTGCCGCCGGGAACGACAAACTTGATCCACGTGCTGCGGGAATCGGGTGCACCCCAGATGGCTTCCCCGTCGAAGCCGGGACAGTTCTTGCGGATCAGTTTGTCGCCGTCGCCCCACTTCTTGCGAACCGCCTCTGCTTTGCGGTCGCGCAGGAAGTCGGGATCATCGATAAAGCGCTGGGCCTTCGACAGGTCGTCGCACGCACTCCAGTTGCCGCTTCGCAGGTCGCTGCAGTAGACCGGCGTGCCGTCGCCGGTCATGGCCGCGGCGGCGAAGTAGTACGAGCCTTTCCAGCGCAGGCGGTTGTTGACGACGTTGAAGACGACCCAGTCGCCGGGCTTGAGCGTCAGCGTGACCTTTTCCACCTGCGCGCCGAAGATTTCGGCCCGCAGCGATCGACGGTCGGCGGGGACGAGCTTTCCGTTGTGAAAGATGTCGGCGACGAAATCGTCGGCGACGATCATGATGGATGTCGCCGTTTCGGCCTTTTTGTCTGCGGCGGGCTTCGGGCCGGGGTTCGCGGGGCGGGTGGTTGCAGGTCCCGGAGCCGGGTTGCCGCCGGGGCCGAGGTCTTTACCCAGGTCAAAGAGATCTTTCGTCGGCTGTTTGGGCCGATCCTGGGCGTAGGCAACGCCGACGGCAAGGCCAAGCGCCAATAAGACGCACCAGGGCAATACCCGGCCGATGATCCTGAACTTCATTCATTCTCCCGGTGCTTTGGCGGTCGACACGGACGGTATCAGGGTGGCTCAGCGCGTACAATCCTGATCTTCTGGTTCGTCTCGGAACGCTATCCATAACCCGAGGGACTGGTGACTACTGTGGACCGCCGTTTAAGGATGGCTCGGAACCGACGCAAAACTTGCAAATCCGCCGGGTTTCGCTAGCTTTGCGGGGGAGTTCGGCAATTTCTGCGCGTGGACTTTCGGGCCGCGGCTGCCGGGCGAACCCTGCTGCTACATGGAGGTAGCTGTGAATTTGCCTTCCTACCGTTCGATTTCCCGTGTTGCCAGTGTTGGTTTGCTTTGTGCGTCGGCCGCTTTCGCCGGGTTGTCGGCCGGCTGCGGCGAGATCGTCACGTACGCCGGCGAGGCCCGCCAGCAGGGCATCAAGCTGTACAACGAGGGGCACTACGCCGAGGCTGCCGGCTCGTTCAACAGCGCTATCAAGCAGCGTCCGCAGGATTACGAATCGTACTACTACCTCGGCCGCACGCACGAGGCGATGGGCGCGTTCCACCAGGCGGTCAAGGACTACCGGACCACGCTGACGATGATGGACAACTCGCTCAAAGGGCCGACCGATACCGAGTTCCGGCTGAAGACGCTCGACGGCCTGGCCAGCGCGATTTCCGCCGGCAAGGACGCCACCCTCGAACAGGCCGCGTTTGTGAAGACCAGCGGCCCGGCGACGGGCGAGGACTTCTGGGTCATCGCGAAGGTCCGCAAGCTGGACGGCGACATTGACTCTGCCCTGGTCGAGTACGCCAAGGCCGCCAAGATGGACCCGGAGAACCAGCCGCTGGCCAAGGAGTTTGGCCTGTACCTGGCGAAGCTCAATCAGCGCACCCTCGCCTCGGCCGAGCTCCGCCGGGCGTATGCGATCAACTATCGCAAGCGATTGGCCGATGACCCGCAGGTGAATGAAGGGCTGCGGGCACTGGGCATCATCCCCGGACCCAGCCTGGCCGATGAGCGCGATCTGCATCAGCCGATTCTTCCGGTCGGGCCGCTGCCCGAGGTGAAGGTTCAGATCGGCAAGGAAGCCGCCAAGGCTGAGTAGGCATTTGGCAGCAGGCAGAAATTGAAAAGGGCGGTCACGGCAATTCGTGACCGCCCTTTTTTGTTTAGGATGTCCGATTTGGAATCTGAGATCTCAAATCTCAAATCTCAAGTCTCAGACCTAAGATCTCAGATCTCAGATCCTCGGTTCAATCGACGGCCTGCCGCCTGCCGCTTACTTCTGGAACAGCGGCAGGTACCGATACGGCACGCACAGCGCCAGCACCGACATGCTGGTGCGGTAGGCTTCGCCGGCTTCCTGTTCCTGGCCGCTGCCAACGGGCCAGGTGCCTTCGGGGCCCTGGCCGGCGAGCAGGCTGTCGCGAAGCTTGATGTATCCCTGGTCGTAGTACTTGTCGCCGAGGTGGTACATCGCCTGGGCGATGTAATAGACGCTGTAGTAGTAAAACCCTTCGTTGGCATTGGTGACGGGGTTCTCGAGCAGGTAATCGCCGCCGGCCTTGGCTTCCTTGGACTGGTGGTCGCCGAGCATTTCCAGTGAGACGATCGCAGTGCCGGTCCTTGCCGGGCCGGGAGTGCCGTGGCCGGCCTGATAGGTGAAGCCGCTACCGCCGCGGAATGAGCAGCGGCGGACGTATTCGCGCCCGGATTCGAGCGCGCTCTTGGGGACGTAAGCGCCGCAATTGGCGGCGGCGCGGAGCGCCATCAACTGCCAGCCGGTGACCGAGATATCGGAGTCCGGGCTCATCCGGTTGTATCGCCAGCCGCCGGTGTTCAGTGCGTCCTTCCGCACGGCCTGTGCATCGAGCGTCAGCTTGACCGCCTTTGCGAGGGCTTTTTCGATCTTGTTCTTGCGAGCATCGTCCACCATGCCGTACGCCTCGCCCAGCATGGCAGCGGCGATGCCGTGTTCATACATGCTGGCGTTGCCGTTGGCGGCCGAAAGCAGGCCGTCGTTCTGCTGCTTGGACAGGACGTAATCGATCGCCTTGTTGATGTGGTCGCCGTAGGGGCCCTGCCCCGGGATATGCCCCCGAGCCAGGAACGCCTTGGCCGCCAGTGCCGGGACGGCTGTCGTGCTGGAACCCTGTGCCCAGGAGCCGTCCTCTTTCTGGTTCTTAGCGAGCCAGGAAAGGGCTTTATCGATCGCGGCTTCGACGCGCGGCGGGACCTTTTCGTCCTCGTCGGCGGCAAAAGCCGACGGCGTTCCCGCCACAAGCACCAGTAGTGCGGTACACGCAGCGAACAAGCTTCTCGTTGTTGAAAGCGTCATAGGGCTCAAGACCGTGGAAGAATCAGATCGATCGCCGGGGGGGCGATGGGCAGACACAGTGTGCAAAAACAGTACACACGCGGACGACGGCCGTTCGCAATCAGCGACTCGAAAACAACTCGAAGAAGCGGACCGACCGATGGGGCAACATCGACTAGAAAGAGGTTAAACCCTTGCGGCTCCGTGCTATTAAGTGTTGAAAAATACACAATTCCTGATACACCGATGAACATGAGGGATGAGCTCGGTGTTCAAGGCAGGGAGCCTTGCGCGACTTGATCCTGCAAGTGCCTATTTCGTAAAGGATAACCTGTGCCTCGAATCTCTATCAAACGATTCAGAGCGGTCGTCGCTCTCCTTGCCTCGCTCGCCAGCGGGACAGCGGCGAACGCTGCCGTACTCCCGTTGCCGGAAACGCTCGGTCTGACAAACGGTGAGCAATACCAGTTCGTGTTCGTCACCAATTCCACAACGTTTGGCTCAAGCGCTTCGCTGAGCACGTACAACAATTTCGTTCAGACCGCTGCCAATAACGCCTCGATTGGGACGTCCGTTGGCCTGACATGGAAGGCGATCGTCAGCGTGGGATCTGGTTCCAGCAATGCCGCCTCGAATGCCCCGGCTTCCGCGACCGTCAAAGTCTATCGGATTGATGGAGTGCAGGTTGCCAACGGCGGGACAAACCCCTTCTATTCCGGTTCGGCGAATCACCTTGCCGCGATCAACGTTACAGAACTGGGCACAACGGTAAACCGAAATGTCTGGACCGGTGGCAACGCCAACGGGTCGGAATCAGGTTCCGGACTATTGGGAACCGCAGCAAACCCCATCTACGGCTACTCCGGCGGCACCCTTGCCGCGAACGGCGATCCCAACTCCTGGTCGCGGATTGGCAACATTGATTCTGGCAACCCCTACAGTCTTTACGCGCTTTCGGGCGTTCTGACGGCGCCCGAGCCGAGCAGTCTGATGGTCGCGGGCCTGATGCTGACGGCTTTGGCGGGACGTCGGCGCCGAAGGACTGAAGTCGCTAAGTAATGCCCAGTCTGTAAACGCCTGGATGGACTGGATAGAACGAGAAACGCTCGGCCCCGATGGGCCGAGCGTTTTTCGTTATCAGAAACGCACCCAAGTCTGGCTATCGACTGGATGACTGACGAATCCAACGTGAAGCCACGACCTTAGTTCGCCGTCTTGCTCTGCATCCGGGCCAGGCGCACGTAGTAGTTGCGGATCATCGCCTGGTATTCCGGCGGGCCGGCCTGCTGGGCGGCGTTGAGCAGTTCCTTCTGCTGCAGCGGTCCGAGCTTGGCCCAGTCGCTGGGATTGATGCCGAGTTCGACGATCGCCGGCGGGGTGCCTTCGGGGCCACCGGTCTGCTGGGCGGCGATACCCTGCTTGGGGTCGCCGGCCTGTCCGGGCACCGGCGACGGCATATCCGACGGCGGGCCTTCGCCGGGCTGCGGCTGGCCTTGTGCCTGGGCCTGACCCTGTCCGGGCTGACCGGGTTGTCCGGCGGCCTGGGCCAAAGCCTGCGCGGCCTGGGCGAGCGATTGGGCGGCCTGCTGGGCGGCTGCCTGATTGCCCTGCGCGGCCTGTGCCTGAGCGGCAGTCGCCTCGGCGGCGGCCTGTGCGGCCTGCTGGGCCGCCTGCTGCGGTGTCGCCGGTTGACCCTGACCCGGTTGAGGCGCGTTGGCCATCCCCGCTTCACCCGGATGGGGCTCGGCGGCGGCGGCCTGTGCGGGCATGCCCTGGCCGGGCTTTCCGGCCCCCGGCTTGCCCTCACCCGGTTTACCTTCACCGGGCTTGCCTTCGCCTGGCTTTCCCTCACCCGGTTTGCCGGCATCGGCCTGTGCTGCTTCACCGGCCGGCGTTTCGCCAGCGGCTTGTTCACCCGCCGCGGCGGGTTCGCCGGCGGCCGGCTCGCCACCCTTGGGCGCTTCGCCCGGCTTTTGGGCCTGCTGGGGATTCTGAGCTTGCGCCTCGGCCATCGGCTGTTGACCGCGCAACGCCTGCTCGGCTCGAGCCAGGGCGTTCTGCGCAGCTTCCTGAGCGCCGGCGGCTTCTTCGTTGGCACCCTTCTGCTGGGCCTGAGCGGCTTCGCCCTGGGCTTGCTGCGCCTGGTTCAGTGCTTCCTTGGCCATCTCGGCCCGCTGGGCGAGCTGGGGGTTGGCGGCCTTGTCGGCCTGCTGGGCCAACTGCTGAGCTTTCTGGGCGGCCTTTTGCGCCTGCTGTGCGAGCTGCTGCTGTTGGGCGGCGGCCTGCTGAGGCGGGACGGCACCCTTCTGCTGGGCCGCGGCCATGGCCTGTGCCTGCTGCTGGGCTTGCTGCGCCAGACCCTTCTGCTCTTCGGCGAGCGCCTTGGCCTGCTGGGCGGCCTGCTGCTGAGCGGCGGCATTCTTGGGCTGGTCGGCCATCGCCTGCTGGGCCTGGGCCTTCTGGGCTTGCGCCTTCTGCTGGGCGGCGTCGGCTTTCTGCTGCTGAGCGTTAGCCTGATCTTGGGCTTGCTGCGCCTGCTGCTGCTTGGCCTGAGCCAAAGCCTGCTGCGCCTGCGCGGCTTGTGCCGCCGCCTGCTGCGCCTTCATACCAGCCTCGGCGGCTTTCTTGGCTGCCTCATTCGTGGCGTTCTTGGCCTGCTCGGCGTTGTTGGCCTTCTGGGCGTCGGCTGCCTGCTGAGCGGCGGCCTGGGCCTGGTCGGCGGCGGCTTGGGCTTCGTCGGCGGTGTCGTCAGCCTTCTTGGCGAGATCGCCGGCCTTCTTCGCGGCCTGCTGCATCGCCTTGTCCGCCTGCTTCGCTTGGTCGTTCTGCATGGCCTGCGCCTGTTGCTGAACGTTCTTGGCCATCTGCTCGGCCTGATCGGCGAGGTTCTTGGCGTTCTTGGCGGCGTCGGCAGCTTTCTGGGCGGCGTTCTTCTGCGCCTCAGCGTCGGGCTTATCAGCCGCTTTCTTCGCGTCGGCCGCGGCCTGCTTCGCTTGTTGCTCTGCCTTGGCGGCCTGCTGCTGGGCGTTCATCGCCTGCTTCGCGGCGTCGTCGGCGGCCTTGGCCTGGTCCTTCGCGGCCTGGGCCTGTGCTTCGGACTTCTTGGCCTCGGCTTGCGCCTGCTGCGCCTGGGCCTCGGCCTGCTGCGCCATCTGCTGCTGTTTGGCGGCGGCCTGTTCGGGCTTCATCGCCGCCTGCTGTTCGAGCTGCTGCGCGTTCTGCTCGAGCTTCTTCGCGGCCTCCATCTGCTGCTGAGCGGCCTGCTGCAACTTGGCGGCGTTCAGATCCTTGACGATGTTCTCAAGCTGCGGCTTCTCCGGCGGCTTGGCGGCCACCTGCTCGAGCGGCTTCTGCTCCTGCTTCGCGAACTCCTCGACCTTCTTGTTCAACTCTTCCTGTTTGGCGGCGATGTCCTTGGCCTGCTCGGCGGCCTCGGCCATCTCGGCCTGCTTCTGGTTCTGTTGGATCGCCTGCTCCTGCTTCTCCTGCAGTTGCTTGACCTCGTTGATCAGTTCATTGAGCGCCTGTGCCTGCTGCTGGGCTTCCTTGTTCTGAAGCTGCGGCGTCTCGTTGATGACCTGCTGCGTCTGCTGCTTGAGTTGCTCCTGCTTCTGCTGATTCTGCGGGTTCTTCTGCTCGGCCATCTGTTGGGCGAGCTGCTCCTGCTTCTTGGCGAGGTCTTCGAGTTTGTGCTGGGCATCGACCAGCTTGGCCTGCTCTTCCACCTTCTTGAGCAGTGCCTCGAGTTCCTTCTTCGCGGTCGAGACTTCCTTCAGGCCGTCGGTCGCATCCTGCTTTCGCAGCGACGGTTGATCGGCGTGCAGGTCGAACTTCGCCATCAGCGACGCCGCGACGAGGATGCGAGTCTCACTCGTCTGCTTGGCCGCCACCGCCATCGCGGCAAACGGTCCCTGCAGATTCTGATTGGCTTCCTTCGTCAGATCGCTCGCGGTCTTTTCCAGAAGAGCCTTGCCCTCTTCGGCGACCCGGCGTTCATCCGGGCGGAGGATCGAGCGGTCGTCGTCGATCACCCGGACGCGATCGACGATCGGGTGCGCCTGCTCCAGCCGGCGGATCGCAATGCGAATCGCTTCGGTGAAGTCCTTGGCGTCCTGCCTGTCCTGGCGGGCGGCGAGGCTTTCGACGTTGGCATCGATCCGCAGCGACTGCCGGGTTGACTCGGCGGTCTGGCCATCCGGGTCGCGGTTGTCGGTCACCCGCACCCAGTACGACAGACGCTTGGCGTCGGTCGCCTTGGCGGCCGACAGCACTTCGGTGACATTCAGTGGCGCGGCCATCGCGAGGTTGCGCGGCCACTTGCCCTGAACCGTGACGGGGAACGACTTGACGTCGCCGCCGTCCAGTTGCGTCATTAGTTCGACTTTGGCCAGGCCGAAGTCGTCACCGGCCTGGAACGCGATCGGAACGACTTCATTCGGGCGAACGGCCAGCTCGGCCGTCGGCGAGGTGATCGCGACGTTCGGCTTTTCATCGAAGCGAACGGTGATCGGCCGGGCCTGACGCTCGCGGTTCGGCCGGTTGTACGGGTTGATGAGTTCGACGGCGTAGGTGCCGGCATTGTGAACCTTCAGCGAGGCTTCGTAGAGTCCGTCGCCGACCTTGGTCAGCGGCAGCTCGACAGGCTTGGTGGCCTCGGCGGCGACGGCCGACGCGGCTGCGGGGTCGGCGCCTGCGTCGACGAGCTTCTCGGTGACGACGACCCGGCTGGCGGCGGTCAGGTCCTTTGCCGACGTGATCGTCAGCGTGACCTTCGTGCCCTGGATTGCATCAATCGCGCCATCGTCCTTGTTGACGTCCACGCGCGACGGGAGCTGTGTGTAGGCGGGGAAGTCGTAGCGGATGGCGAGCGATTCGATCGCCGGTACGGGCTCGACCGTCGCGGTGTAGCTCGCACTGTCGCCGCCATCGGTGTTGATGCGGTAGCTGAACGAGCGGTTGGCGGGCTGGGTGAACTTGAAGTCGCGCGGGCCGACGCGGCCGAGGGCGACGGTGCTCACCTGGCCGCTGACCAGGTCCTTCATCGTGATGACGGCCCGTTCGACCTTGCGGTTCTTGTCTTCCTGGTCTTTGGGGTTCACCTTGACGCTGATCTCGATCGGGTCGCCTTGGGCAACGGTGAAGCTGCCGGGCGTCACGACGATGTCGGACAGAAAGGCCGGCGTTTCCTGCCAGGGCATCAGCAGGTTGAAGAGCGGGCGAAGGAACTTGCTCGGCGGAAGGTAAAACGCCAGGAACAGCCACGCGGCCAGCAGGGGGATCAGCAGCAAGCCCAGCTTGGCGACCGCGCCGGCGGGAATGAGCTTTTCGGGAACGATCGCAGCGGCATCGGCCTCGGCTTGCTCGTGCAGCCGGTTGATCATGGCTTGCGAGCCGGCGAAGGTCTGGTTCGTTTCCTGTGCCAGTTCAAGGGAGCTGGTGATGCGCTCGTGCGTGTCGATCTGACCAGCGGCCATGGCGCGCTCGACGTCCATCGCTGTCGAGACCAGGCTCTGCTTTTTCATCGCCGGGCGCAGGAAGTAAATGGCAGCGGCGAGCACCGAGCCCCAGACGGCAACCGCTGCGGTAACCCGGCCCCACAGGGGCAGCGCCGGCAGGAAGCTGATGACCAGCATTGCCGCCAGGATGATCGCCAAGCTCACGAGCAGCGTCTGGATGACGCCTCTGGCTGCCAGAACGCTCCATTGCCGTCGGGCGACGTGCTTGAGCGGGGCTTCCAGTCGGTCCTGGACGACACGGGATTGTGGAATTGCAGTCATGGAGGGGAGCCTCCCAAGGGGGAACAGGGGAATACGCAGATCAACGAGGCGTGATCCAATGCCATCGACCGCGATGACGCACCATCCGGCGCAACATTGCTACCACTTGCAGGACCGAACGTTGGCTTTCGGTCCCAGGCGATGCCTGACCGGAGAACCCGAAGATGCTCCGGCCCGAATCCGCATCAGACACGCGGTGAAGCGGGCGAGCGGAATAGGTGCGAAACGGTCGGCGCAGCGTGACATTTCAATGATGCGCTTGCCCCACCAGAATTACAGCCGCAATCGTCGAATTGGTGAATATCGATATGATTGAGCCACGTCCGATTACCGAAGGGCATGATAATCCCGCCCCTGCAAAGCCAAAATGAGCGTCGCGAACGCCGGAACCCTTTGAAAGCACTGGGTTTCCCTAATCAAGCCGCGAGCGGTGTGATGCGTTGGCGGGTCAGGCCGATTAAGTGAAAGCATTAAGGGTAAACACGACATCGCCGATCCCAAGGTGGACTAGGAGCGAGGTCATGGAACTCACCGCCTGCCTCTTTGAGCAAGTCATTCGGACGCTTCGCGCCGATGTCGGTGGTCGCGAGCAACGACGGTTTCCCAGGGTCGGCTTGCGAGCCAAGGCGACCATCTACCCGGATCGCATTGGTCTGACCTACCTCGAGCCGCGTGAGGTCTGGGTCAAGGACCTCTCGCTCCAGGGAATCGGGCTGACCAGCAGTGCCTCGCTGCCTGTCGGGATTGTGTTCGAGATTCGCCTTGCGGTACGCAGCGGAAGCCTGATGCGGATTCGCTACACGGTCATTCGCACTCGGTCGCTGGGCACTGTGTTTTCGATCGGCGCCGAACTTCTCGAACTCATCGACGCGGTCGAACTTCCGCCGTTGCCGGGTGGAGGCCGCGCCAAACCCCTGGCGACGCTCGCCGCGCTGACCAGGGCGGTCGGGCGGTAGCTTCGGGAAAGTCTGGGGCAAGACGCGGCCGGCGACGGCCGGCTACTTCACGCCGTCTTTGGCCTCGGCCGAGAAGTATTTGCGTTCGATCGCCGCCGACAGGTCTACGTCGTTGATGTTGGCCAGCGTGCAAAGCCAGGCGATGCAGTCGGCGAATTCTTCTTCGATGTTTTTCTTATCTTCTTTGCGCGCCAGGGCGCGGGCCAGTTCGCCGAACTCTTCACAGAACCAGAGCCAGGTCGCCGGCGTACCGCGGGCGCGATCGGTGGCCTCGTATTTGTCGAAGATGTGTTTCTGAAAGCTGGCGATGGTGCGGGATTGCGGGTCCATGGCGGCATGGTAACCGCTCGACCCTCGAACAAAGCTACCGCTTTCGGTTCGCCGACTCGAACAGCGGGTTGGTGATCTTCATTGGTGGTTCACCGGCGTCGTCGACCGCGGGTGATGTCGGGGCGGCAGGTGCGGAGACCGCTGACGGTCCGGCCGTTGGGCTGGCCGCCGGAGCAGCGGACAGCTGTTCGGGCGTCTCGGGACCGGCGTTGATGTCCGACGGCGGGGCGACGTCCGGGCGGTAGAGCCGGCCGTTGAGCGCCTTGACGTATTCCGTCCAGTTGCCGTCTGTCGCCGCGCCTTCGCCCCTGCAGATGCCGAGCATCAGCGTCAGCTTCGCGTCCATGTTCTCGATCATGTGCACGGCGAACGCCTCTGGCGTGGCCGGCGTCTTGGGGCTGCCGAACTCGAGCTCGCCGTGATGGCTCAGGATGATGTGCTGCAGCACATCGACCAGCGGACGGGGGATCGGCTCACCAAGTTTCTGGCCGGCGACGGCGGACTTGTGTTCCAGCCACATCGCGCTCTTGACGATGTGTCCGATGAGCTGCCCGCCATCGGTGTAGCCGAATGCGGCGTCGTACTTCAGTTCCCACGTCTTGGCGATGTCGTGCAGGAAGACACCGGCGAGGACCAGGTCGCGATTCAGCGTCGGATAGAACTTGCAGACGGCGTTGGCGACTTCGCATGCATTGAGGGTGTGCTCGAGCAATCCGCCGATCCAGGCATGATGAAAGCTCTGGGCGGCCGGCGACCGCTTGAAGAGACCCATCAGTCGTTCGTCTTTCAGGTACGCCTGGAGCAGGGCATGAACGTGCTTGTTTCGTACCGAGCCCATGAGTGCCGAGAGGGTGCCGAACATCTCGTCGACGTTCTTGGTCGTCACCGGAAGCAGGTCGGCAATGTCAAAAGTTCCCTCGGCGGCGATGCCGACCGATTCGATGATGCACTGCAGATTGCTCTGGTAATTTTCGACACGGGCGCGAATGCGGGCAAAGCCGTTGTCGGGCAGGACGTTGAAGATTTCGCGCGTCGCCTTCCACATGCGCGCCGAGATCTGCGACGTCCGGTCGGAGACGAACGCCTTGATGTAGTGGGTCCCGTTGGCGGCCTGGGCGAGCTGCTTGTTGGAGACGACGTAGACGTCTTCGATGACGTCGCCGGCGGCACAATCGGTGAGGAAGAGTCGGCGCATCGCGGGGTTTTATGGGAATGGGGGCGGGGGGACAAGTGAGCCGAAGCTTTCGACATTAACGTGTTGCATTGAAAACCTTCATGGACATTTCGTCTCGGCCGCATTGAATTGAACGGATGAACGAGCCGGCGGCATCCATTTCAGAGGGCGCAGACGCTATCGCGACAACGGCGGTAGCCGTCGAGCGAGCCGTTTCGCCAGCGGCCGCCCGCGTAAGGCTCGTCATCCTTTGCCTGCTCACCGTTGCCGTCATCGCCGCGAGCATCTGGCTGTTCGGCACCGCGCAGGGTCGGCGACTGTTGGACCGGGAACATCTTGCCGCACTCGGAGATTCTGCAAGGCAATGGGTGCAGGCCAATCCACTTTCGTTCCTACTGATGTTCGTGGTTGCCTACATCGTCTGTGCCGTTTTGCTGTTGCCCGTCTGGTGGCTGCAGATCATCTCCGGGTTTGCTTTCGGCATTGTCGCGGGCATCGGGTCAGTGATGCTGGGTTCCACCACCGGCGCACTGGCGACGGCGGCGGTGTCGTCCTGGCTTGGTGAAGATTTCGTCCGATCCCGCATCATCGGCGACGGGAAAGGGGCCCGGCGGCTCAACAAGGCAATCGGACTCCTGGGCCGCAACGGTCTGCTCGTCGTCTTCATCTGCCGGCTGAGCTATCCGATTCCCTACGGCGTGAGCAACTATCTCTTCGGTCTGACCGGCATCAAACGACGGGATATCGCAATCGGCACCGCGCTGGGTGGCGTTCCGGTCTATGCCGGCTGGGTCGCGGCCGGCGCGAGGCCGGACTGGGTCTCACGATGGCAGTTCTGGGTGATCGTGGTCGGTATCAATCTGCTTCTTCTGACGCCGTTGGTGCTGAGATCCTTTCGGCGATCTGAATCGGTGGACGGTCGAAGCGGGACTGACGGACCGAAATAGACCTCGTCGTGGTGATCTTGGTACGATTTGACGCCGTGGATCACGACAGGCTTTTCAAGCAACTTCTTCGAACCTTCTTCATTGAGTTCCTCGATCTCTTCCTGCCCCAGGTAACGCAGTACCTTGAGCCGGGATCGCTGGAATTTCTGGACAAGGAGGTCTTTACCGATCTATCCGCCGGCGAACGCCACGAGGTAGATCTCGTAACCAAGTGTCGATTCCGCGGTGAAAACGCCTTTTTTCTCATTCATGTTGAAACGCAGTCGGGCGCTCAGAGCGATTTTGCCGCCCGGATGTTTCGGTATTTCGCCCGGCTGACGGAACAACATGCGATGCCGGTCTATCCCATCGGCCTGTTCACCTACGACGCGCCGGCCAGACCCGAGCCAGACGCGTTTCAAGTGCGGTTTCCTGACTTGGATGTAGTACTGTTCAGATTCCGCGCCATCCAACTCAATCGCTTGAACTGGCGGGATTACATGCGTCAGGCCAACCCGGTAGCCGCGGCGCTGATGTCGAAAATGCAGATCGCGGCCGAGGACCGGCCCAAGGTAAAACTCGAATGCCTCCGTCTGATGGCAACACTGAAACTCGACAAATCGCGGCAGGCGCTCATTCGCGATTTCATGGATTCCTATCTCCGCTTGAGTACGGCGGAGATGCAGGTGTACGATAGGGAGCTGCAGGCGATTGCGTCGCCGGAACGCGAGGTTGTTATGCAGATTGTCAATGAATGGGAAGCACGCGGTGAAGCACGCGGCATCGTGACCTTGTTAACGGCTCAGATTTCGCACCGGTTTGGTGAAGTTCCGGGCGACCTTCTTGATCGCATCGCGCATCTGTCCAAGGAGAACTTACAGTCTTTGGCTCTGGCACTTTTCGACTTGGACTCCATGTCCGACGTGGAGGAATGGATCGCCACGCACCATTGACTCTCAAAGCGTCAACTGCATGTACACCACATCCAGCCACTGGCCGAACTTAAACCCCACCTGGGTGAGCCGCCCCGCAAGAGTGAATCCGGCACGCTTGTGAAGTGCCACCGACGCCGCCTGCTCGGCGTCGATTAAGGCGAT
This sequence comes from Humisphaera borealis, assembly GCF_015169395.1. GTDB lineage: Bacteria > Planctomycetota > Phycisphaerae > Tepidisphaerales > Tepidisphaeraceae > Humisphaera > Humisphaera borealis. The sequence continues at coordinate 3,440,759 of NZ_CP063458.1, read as the reverse complement.
GATCGAACGAAAGCCGAGATCCCGGGCACGCGAAATCAACTCGGCCAAAATCGCCTTGCCGAGACCCCGCCCGCGGACGTCATGGCGGAGGTATACCGAGTTCTCAACCGTGAACCGATAGGCACTACGCGGGTGGAACGCCGACAACGATCCCCAGCCCAGAATCGTCCCGACATCATCGGTAGCGACCACAATCGAATGGCTGACGCCGTGTCGATGGAACCACGCGATTCTCGATTCCATCGTCTCGGGCTCTTCCTGGTAGGTGCAGGTCGAGTGGATGACGTAGTGGTTATAGATGTCATTGATGGCCGGTAGATCGGCCAGCGTGGCGGGGCGAATCTGAACGGGGATGTGCGGGTCAGGCATTCTGGACGACGATTCGATGGTGAGTGAAACATCCAAAGGGCGTACCCGATGAGCGATCGCACCGCAGGTTCAACTGCGGTGCGATCGCCCCGGGGCCAGTCCGGCTACTTCGCCGGCGGCGTGACACCCAGGTTCTTGAACATCGCCGCCTCGCCGGCCTTGGCCTTGGCGACTTCGGCCTTGTAGTCGAACAGCGGGGCGTTGGCACCGGTCACCTTGACCTGGGCCGGGCCCTTCTTGCCGAAGATTTGTTCGAACATGAAGTCGTCTTCTCCCTTGCCTTTGCCGGCCTTGATCTTGGCCTTGAGCAGCTTGTCGTCGCCGTTGATCTTTTCCATCGCAGCCATCATCTGCTTTCCGGTGATCTGGAGCGTGGCGACGTTGTCCTTCTGTGTGAAGATGTTCGCCTCGGCGACCTTGCCGGGAAGCCGGGCCGAGATCTCGACCTTCATGCCGTCGAACATCGCTGCCATCATGGGCTTCATCTGCTGATACTGCATCTTCTCCTGTTGAACCTGCTGATCGACCTCCGCATCCGGCACGGGCTGGCCGGCTTGCCCCTCGTTCTTGCTCTTCATCATCAGGACCATGGCGTCGCCCTGTTTCGTCCATGACAGGTCGCCGCCACCGCCGCCATTGTCCGCCTTGAGCGCGTTGATATCTGAAAAGTAGGCCGTGCCACGGAAGTGAATCTTGCCTTCCTTGGTCAGTTCGCACGAGATGTCCGACCAGGCGTCAATTCCGGCTCCGCCGGAAATCCGTTCCTGGATCGCTTCCTTGACGATGTCTTCAGGCTTCTGGGGTTTGTCCTGCGGAGCGAATTGATTGCGGGCGGGTGTGACGGTGTCGATGACCACCTTGCCGGACCCGTCGGGGTTCAGCGTGTAGGCCTGCATCAGTTCAAGACACCCGGTGACCGAAAGCAGGCTCGACAGCGCAAAGAGTTTAAGCAAGCGTCGCATGATCGTTTCCTTCCGCGAAAGAGAGGGTCGCCGCCGACGAGCGCCAGCGGGTCGCGCTCGGGACAAGGGTCCGACGAGCGACGGACAGCATAACTCGCCGCAAGAGTCGACGAAACGACAATCTAGCGGTCGCTAACCGGAGGGCGTGACCATTTTTCCGGGCGGTATGGAACAAACGATGTTTGTGCAGCGGAAATGCAGGCCGAAAGCCCGCACCACAATGGCCGCCCGGAAAAATGGCCACACCCCTAACCGGAGGTTGATGGAGGCTGAGGCCGTTTCGTGGTATCCCTTGCGGGTATGACCCACTATTCGATCAAGGTCGCCGCGCTGGCGGCCATCATCGTATCAGCCGTCGCCGGTTGTGGCGGCGGATCGGAAGAATCCTCGGCCGCCGGACGTAAGGCCACTGTCGAGTACCGCCCGGTGACCGTCGCGGGCGGTCCGCTGCAGAAGCAGCGAAGCGGCATCCTGAAAAAGGTGACCGGCGACTGGGTCGTCATTGACGAAAACGGCACTGAAATCTGGGTGCCCCGGGATATGGTTCTCGAAATACGAATGGGGTCGTAAGGGGAAATGTCGCAGTGTGTAGGTGGACGGGTTTCCAGATCGTGAGTCGACACGGATCACTGCTTGAGAAGCAAGCGCCTCTGTCGCCGGCTGCGATCTCAGCGCCCCTCCATCCAATCGCCCTGACCCCTCTTTACACTGCCCGTTCTGCCGCGTAATAAACGATTGCTTGTCTTTGTCCTGCGAATTGCCGGGTTTTGCCGCGATAGAAAGGCTTTGTATGGCGACAGCACGTCCTTCAACGTTGGTTATCTTTGGTGCCAGCGGCGATCTGGCGAAGCGCAAGCTTCTGCCTGCGATCTACGAGCTGGGGCGGGAAAAGCTGCTGCCCGAAAAGTTTGCCCTTGTCGGCTACGCCCGCTCCGAGATGTCGGATGAGGCCTTTCGCGCCGAGTTCAAGCAGGCCGTCGAGAAGTTCGCCCGCAGCAGCAAGTCGTCTGTCGATCAGACGCTGCTCCAGCGCATCCTGTCGGCCGTCTACTACCATCAGGGTGACTACGGTTCGGCCGAAGCGCACGCCGCGCTGGCGACGAAACTCGAAGACATCGACAAGAAGCATGGCACCGAAGGCAACCGCCTCTTCTACCTTTCAACACCGCCGGAAACCTTCGAGCCGATCATCGAGAACCTCGGCAAGTACACCGCCGGCTTCGGCCGCCGGGCGGGTGATGTCGGAGAAGTGAAGACCGACAGTTGGAAGCGAATCATCATCGAGAAGCCGTTCGGCATCGACCTGCCTAGCGCCAAGGAACTCAACAGCCAGCTCCACCGTCACTTCAAGGAAAGCCAGGTCTTCCGCATCGACCATTACCTGGGCAAGGAAACCGTCCAGAACCTGATGGTGCTGCGGTTCGCCAACTCGATCTTCGAGCCGATCTGGAACTACAAGTACATCGACCACGTGCAGATCACCGTCAGCGAGACGCTCGGCGTCGGCAGTCGAGGCGGGTACTACGACAAGAGCGGCGCGACGCGCGACATGATCCAGAATCACATGTTCCAGCTCATGGCGCTGGTCGCGATGGAACCCCCGGCCTCGCTCGATGCCGTCAGCATTCGCGACGAGAAGACCAAGGTGTATAAGTCGGTCCGCCCGATTCGGCCCGAAGCGGTCGATCAGTTCACCGTCCGCGCCCAGTACACCGCCGGCGAGCACGCCGGGCAGAAGTCCGACGGCTACCTGAAGGAAAAGGGCGTTCCCGCCGACAGCAAGACCGAGACGTTCGCCGCGATGAAGCTGTTCATCGACAACTGGCGTTGGAGCGGCACGCCGTTCTATCTGCGGACGGGGAAGTTCCTGGACGAGAAGCTGAGCGAGATCGTCGTCCGCTTCCGCAGCCCGCCGCTGACGCTGTTCCAGAAGCAATGCGACAGCCCGGTTTATCCGAACGACCTGATCATCCGCGTGCAGCCCGAAGAAGGCATCGAATGGCGGATCAACGGCAAGGTGCCCGGCGGCACGATGAACATCAAGCCGGTGAACCTCGACTTCTTCTATAAGACGACCTTCAACGTCGAACCGCCCGAAGCCTACGAACGGCTGATCTACGACGCCATGCTCGGCGACCAGACGCTGTTCATTCGCGGTGACGAAGTCGAAGCCGCCTGGGCGGTGATCGACCCGATCCAGGAAGGCTGGCGTAAGAGCAAGCTCGCGCCGCGCACCTACACGCCGGGAAGCTGGGGGCCGAAGGAATCGATGCAGCTCATCGAACTCGACGGCCGCCGCTGGCTGCACAGCGGCGACGGCGAGGCGGAGCCGATCGTGGCGTGCAGTCTGTAGGAGAGGCACAAAGACAAAAAGGCAGGCAGGCACGAAGGGAATGATCCACCTTCGTGCCTGCGTGCCTTTTTGCCTTCGTGCCTTCGCCCTCATTTCTTATGCGGCACGTGATAAAACCCCTTCTCGCACCCGATCACAAACCGCTCGACCGACGCCTTCAAATCCTGCCACTTCTCCCGGATCTGGTCGGCCTCGTCTTTGTCGATTCCGGGGGTTTGCTCGAGTGATTCGGTGATGGTGTCGAGCAGTTCGCTGAAGTCGCGGACCATGCCTCGGGTTTCGGTGAAGACGCGCTCGTCCAGTTCGATGCTGGCGTCCTGGTCGGGGTTGGCGACGAAGAAACCGCCGGCCTGGTGACAGAGCCAGTCGATGAGCTTGCGGTCCTTGGTGTTAACGTAAAGCTCACGGACGCGGTCGAGCGGGTTGCGGGCGCCGGAGTTGTCCGGGTCGGCGGCGTCGGCCGGGGGCTCGCACCATTTGTAGACCAGCGCCGCGGAGACGCGCATCGCCGCCGCGACGGCTTTCACACCGGGCTCATCAACCGCATCGCGAATGACCTCATAGGACTTCATGGGCTAGGATTCTAAGCGAGAACGCCCCGCGTCTACAGATGCCCGGGTTAGCCGCGACGCGAAGCGGAGCGCGGCGTCGTGGAATAAGCGTCGAAATAAACGGGTCTCTCCCGCGTCGGTAAGACTCCTCGGACGCCGATACCTTACCCCAGCGACGTTGTTTCGCCTGAGGCGTGCGGCATCCCAACCCTTAACTTCCCGGAGATTGGTCCATGTCTATCTTTACGTCGAAACTGCGAACCTGCCTGGTTGCCCTGTCGTCGCTGGTCCTGGGCGGTTCGGCGATCGCCGCCGACGCAAAGCCCGCCGCCAAGAAGCCCGCCGCCGGCGATGTGATCACGGCACCCACGCAGGCCCCGGCCAAGGACAGCCCGCTGAGCCACACCCTCAAGGACATCGAAGGTAAGGACGCGGACCTTTCCAAGCTCAAGGGCAAGGTGGTCATGTTCGTGAACGTGGCCAGCAAGTGCGGCAACACGCCGCAGTACAAGCAGCTCGAAGAGGTTTACGAGAAGTACAAGGGCAAGGGCCTGGTGATCGTGGGCATCCCCGCCAACGAGTTCGGCAAGCAGGAGCCGGGGACGAACGAGCAGATCAAGGAGTTCTGCAGCAGCAAGTACGCCGTCACGTTCCCGATGATGGGCAAGATTGTCGTCAAGGGCGAAGGCATCCACCCGCTGTACAAGCAGTTGACCAGCACGCCGGGCATGGAAGGCGACGTCTCCTGGAACTTCCAGAAGTACATCGTCGACCGCAACGGCGCGACAATCGCGCGGATCGCCCCCAAGACCAAGCCGGACGACGCCAAGGTGATTGACGTCCTCGAGAAGGCGCTCGCGGCCGAGCCGGCGAAGTAAGTACTGCAGGCCATTGCCAAAGCGACATCGAGCCTGGAACGCGCGACTGAGCGTGTTCCAGGCTCTTTGCTTTGCAACGACGGAGGACGCGAAAAATCGTCTGACGGCTGAACTAGGTCCGCCACTTCAGATCGAACACCTCGCCGTCGGCGGGGTTCCTGGGGCCTACGCAGCGCAGGGTGAGCTTTGCGCCGCTATCGGTGAATATGCCGTCCACCCAGCCTGATGGATCGGTCGCTTTGAAGGGGTACGCCACCGGGGGCAGATTGACCAGGTGCATGCCTTCGATGCTGGTCTTGACCCACTTGTGCGTGTGGCCGAACACGAGCGCCTTGACCTGCTTTCGCGGGAGAAGCACTTTCATCAACTCGTCGGTGTCTTTGATTCCCGCCACTTTCGAATTGGCCGGGTCGGTCGGGTTGTGATGGACGACGACGACGCAGGGACGGTCGGCCCGTGCGTCCAGTGCCTTGGCGAGCCATGCACGCTGAACGTCGCCGATCAGGCCGGGCGTCTTGTTCACGAATTCAAGAGAGTCGAGCAGGATCAGGTCGGCGTGTTTCGATTTCAGAATCGACAGGTGCTTGCCTTCGACGGCCTTGTTCGCGTCTTCGGGGGGAAGCGCTTTCCAGAAGTTGTCGCGGTCGTCGTGATTGCCGAGCAGCAGGTGGACAGGGATGCCTGCTTCGCGGATCGGCTTGAGCCCGTTGGTGATGGTTACGTAGTCGCCGGGAAGGCCGGCGTTCAACGCCAAGTCGCCGTTGATCAGCATCGCCCCGGGGAGCGCGGGCATCGCGAGCATGCTCGCACGGGCGGCCTCGAAGTGTTCCAACATGCAGACCTGCCGGCTGATGGCCTTGGCGTCGGCGGCGAGGTGTGTATCGGAAAACAGTGCGACTCGGGTCGGATCGACCGGCTTACCGTCGGCCCGCAGATCACCAATGAACGCGCCGCCGGCCAGCGCGGCCAGCGAAGCACCCAGGAATTGTCGTCGAGAGATTGGCGGCAGCTGAATCGGCATCGTTTTCTCCGGCAGAGGTGTTTCTGAGTTAGTCGCGCCGGCCTCGCTTGGCAAGCGGAGCGCGTCGCTTGACGGGCGCAGCCTCGCGAATCAGGCCCATGGGTGTTCGGCTTTAACACGAAGGCACGAAGCACAGGAAGAAGCGTCGATGTAGGGTGAACCGACCGTCGTGTTTACTGGTCTTTTTCTTCGTGTGCTTCGAGCCTTCGTGCCCTTCGTGTTGAAACTGGGCAACATTGGGCTTGATACGCCCGGCACCAAAGCGACCCGCGCTCGGATTCGAAAGGGTCTTCCGAAAGACTACCGGCTGTCCGAGTACAACGCCAAAAGGATTTTGCCGATGGCGGGGTCCGGAACATCAAACAGAAAGAGACGCCTTGACGCAGTCGGCCATTCGTCGTTGCAATGCTCCCGTGGCACAGGCTTCGGGTGTGTGTCCGAAGTCGCAGGCTGTAAGCCCGTGCTGCGGACGAGCGAATGAACGTTTCCCTCGAATACAACTTCCGTTCCGCAGTCGTGCCGACCGCCTCGGGGCAAACGCTGGCGTTCGCGCCGAACCTGGCCCGCGAGCCGGTCGCGTTTGACGCGCCGCTGCGCCAGCCCGTCCGCTTTCGCGAAGCGATCAGCGCCCTGCACGATGTCGTCATCTCCGACCTGCGTTTCAAGAAGAAGGACAAATCGGGGTACATCGCCTGGAAGAAGAACCAGCAGGAACTCGCCGCACGCGCTCGACACCAGAACGTCTCGGCGGTCTATGAGCGCCTCAAGCAGGCGCAGAACCAGCCACTGCCCGACGCTCTGGCGGAACAGTTTGACGCCTCCCGCAAGAAATACTGGAACGCCCGCAACGCCTACGACCGCCATCTCCGCCAGGCCGATCCGGAGCTTTGGCGCAAGCTCGTGCCGTATGACCCCGTCATTACCGTCGCCCCCGATGTCTGCCTCTTTGAATGCTTCAGCGGCGACGAGAGCAGCTACGGCTGCCTGAGCGTCGATCGCGAAGCCGCCTTCGGCCGATCGGACGAGATCCAGTTCGGCACGACCAACGTCGATTATTCGTGGGACCTCTACCACCACTTCCAGACCCTGCGGAGCTACCGCGAAACGCGCTTCCGCCTCGATCCGCATGGCTTCGAATCGACCACCGCCGGCGGCGGCGGCGAGCACCGCGAAGAGAAGATCGACCTGCCGACGAGCTGGCTCCGCGGCTTCATGCAGTTGCAGGTCGCGATGGGCCTGCCGGCGACGCGTATCACCCTCGGCCGCGAGGCCGTCTACGCCTTGCTTGCCTGGCACAAACGTCACCGGGCTGCCACCAGCCCGCGGGCGCTGCGGTTCGAATTGATCCCCGGCTTCGCCCCGCGGCTGGTGCTGGAGCCGTGGGAACAGAAGATCGAAACCTATGGCCCTGTGTATGACGGTCCGCCCGTCGCGCCGATCCGCGTCTGGGGCGTCCGCCGACTGCTGATGATGGCCCGGCTGCTGCCGCTGGTCGATCGGTTCACGGTCCACCTGCTGGGCAACGGTCTGCCGCACTTCTGGGTCGCCGAGATGGGCGACATGCGCCTCACGCTCGGCTTCTCCGGCTGGACCGCCAACGACTGGACGCGGGCCAGCGCACTGGAGATGCTTCAGTCGTCCGGCGTCGCCACACAGCATCTGGTGGGCATGACGGCCGAGTATCTGCGGCAGTCGCGCTCGGCAACGCTGGCGGAGATCGAGCGAGGCGTCGACCGCGCAGGACCGCCGCTGCGGGCCGCGCTGTCGAAGCTCGCCAACGCCGGGCAGGTGATCTACGACCTGCACGCCGGCGTGTACCGCTGGCGGCAGATCATGCCCAAGCCGCTGGGCGAGGCCGAGGTCGGGCCCGAGCCGGACGAGATGCGCGGCCTGCGGGAAGTGCTGGCCTCGGGCAGGACGAAGATCGACTCGCGAACGGAAATTCCGGGCGTCGGCGTGCTGTTGCAGGGACACGACGTCGAGGTGCTGGTCGACTTCGACGGCCGCGTGAAACGCGGCAAGTGTCTCTGTGGCTGGTTTCGCAGGTATGGCCTCAAGAACGGCCCCTGCCGGCACATGATGGCGTTAAGGTATCTCGACCCACAGCGGCTCGGCGGCGCGATTGGCGCGCCGCCGCTGCGTTGACGGGTCGCACAATTGTCCCTGGTCCGGCCGGCCGAGACCTTTTCTGCGGCGTTCCGCCGTGGTCGCGGTCGGCTACCCATGCAACCCCAGACCCGTTGCTCGTTTCGGCAATCGACGCCACCGTCGGCGGACCGAAACAAGCGCGAGGCTTTCCCGCCGACGGTGGCGTCGATTGCCTTGAGTGAACGGCCCTGGTCCCAGGCGTGAAGTCGGCCGGCCGGCCAGGACATTTTTGATTGAGCCGCCGAGAGCACGAAGGCGCGAAGTCACGAAGGCCACACGAAGGAAAGAGCGAACTATCCGCCTTCGTGCTCTCTTCGGTCACAGGAGGAATGCCATGAGGTCCACCATCGGGTTCGCTGTCGCCTTGCTCTTGTTCTTCGCGCCCGCCGCGCAGGCACAGACGCCCGCCAAGCCGAACGTCATTGTCTTCCTGATCGACGACATGGGCTGGCGCGACGTCGGCTGCTACGGCAGCAAGTACTACGAGACGCCGGCGATCGACAAGCTGGCCTCGCAAGGCATGCGGTTTACGCAGGCCTACGCGGCGTGCTGTGTCTGTTCGCCGACGCGCGCGGCCCTGCTCACCGGCAAGTCGCCGGCCCGGCTCGGCATCACCGACTGGATTCCCGGCCAGCGTCCCAAGGGCAAGCCGCTGAATGGGGCCGACATCCACAACGAACTGGCGCTTTCGGAAGTCACCATCGCCGAGGCGCTCAAAGCCGACGGCTATGTGACGGCGTCGATCGGCAAGTGGCACCTCGGCGGGCCGGAGTTCTATCCCGAAAAGAACGGCTTCGACGTCAACATCGCCGGCACCCACAAGGGGCAGCCGCCGAGCTACTTCGCGCCTTACAAGATCGACACCCTTCCCGAAGGCCCCAAAGGCGAATACCTGACCGACCGGCTGACGACCGAAGCCGAGACGTTCATCGACACGAACAAGGACAAGCCGTTCTTCCTCTACTTCCCTCATTTTTCGGTGCACACGCCGATCCAGGCGAAGAAGGACCTTGAGGGCAAGTACGCCGCCAAGACCACCGTCGACGGCCAGAACAACCCGGCGTACGCGGCGATGGTGGACAGCACCGACCAATCCGTCGGCCGGGTGATGAAGAAGCTCGACGACCTGAAGCTGGCCGAGAAGACGATCGTCATCTTCACCTCCGACAACGGCGGCCTGTCGATGCGAAATGCCAAAGGTTTGGGCCCGACGAACAACGAACCCCTTCGCGGCGGCAAGGGTTCGCCTTGGGAAGGCGGCACACGCGTGCCGCTGATCGTCCGCTGGACCGGCGTCATCAAGCCCGGCGTCACCGACGCTACGCCCGTGATCAGCTACGACTTCTTCAACACGCTGCTCGACCTGACCGGCTCAAAATCCCCCAAAGCCGCCAGCGGCGACGGCGAGAGTTTCGCGGCAGTGCTGAAGCAGTCCGGCAAGCTCGCCCGCGACACGATCTACTGGCATTACCCCCACTATCACCCCGGCGGCGCGACGCCGAACTCCAGCCTGCGGCAAGGGGACTGGAAGCTGGTCCGTTTCTACGAAGACGGCCATCGTGAGCTCTACAACCTCAAGGACGACCCTTACGAGAAAAACGATCTGGCCAAAGCGAACCCCGAGCAGACCGCGAAACTTGATGCGGTGCTGTCAGCGTATCTCAAGGAGACAGGCGCGAAGATGCCGACGGCTAACCCCCAGTTCGACCCCAAGGCGGCGCAAGGTCAGTAGATACGTTCTCAGGCGGTGGTGTCGGAAAGACGGGAAGAGAACCTTCTTCAGGACCTGCGTTCACTCGCCGCCGGCAGCCCGGCGGACGTACGCAACGGCCTCCCGCCAGTGCGTGGTGGTTTGCGTCATCTCATACTGAAGGATGTCGGCGAGCGAGACGAAGTCTCGTCCTTCGAGAGATGCCTTGATCTGCCGGAGCTGGTCGGTGAAGTCCACGAGCAGATCACCGAGCGATCGGCCGCCCACTTCGATTTTCTCCACGTCGATGCGAAGAAGCTGCGTCGTCTTCTGGATCGATTCCCTGGCGGCATTCCAGATGGTGAAGCAACCGCTGAGACGCTCCATCGCCGCCGCGGGATTGTTCTGCTGAAGCAGGTCAACCGCCTCGTCTTTCAGTCGGTCGCCGTCTTCCAACTGGGCATCGACCTCACCGAGAACTTCGAGCGCGATTTCCTGTGGTTCGGCGGTTTCAATGAACAAGGTGTGTCCGTCCAGCGGCGCGGCACGGATCTGCCCCAAGCGGCCGAGATCCGGCTTCTGCCCGTCGATCAGCAGGTTGATCACCAGGCGGTTGTCGCGCTGCAGATGCGAGAGGACATGGCCAATGGTCGTCAGTCCCAGGGATTCGGCGGCAAGACTCTCATGATCCACGGTGACTGACATAACATCGCTCCGGGCACGGGAAAACAGCACGATTCGAGAGGCATCATCGGCCGAAGCGGTCGGGAAGCTTGATTGCGTCCGATAAAAAGTGCGTGCTCGCCGGACTGTCAGAAGATCAATTCTGGAAACTTGCGGCCCCAAAAGAAGCCGGGATTGCGGAGTGTTCGCTCCGCAATCCCGGGTTTTGAACGTCAGACAAGTATCGGCCGCCGGTTACAGGTCGGTGACGGTCTCGTTGTTGGCCAGGTCGACGATATCAAGGACGCCGCCGCCCGTGCGATTCACCAGGAACCAGTCGCGGCCCCTGCCGCCGTAGACCTTATCCACCACGCCATCGTCGAAGACGGTGACGCCCGGCTTCAGCAGTATGGTGCCGTTGAGGCCGCCGGTCGTGACGCCGGTCAGACGGCTGATCTTGGTTTCGTAGGACTGCGAACCCATCCACTCGTTGAGCAGCTTGGTCACGGCGCGGATGTCGTCGTCGGTGCCGGCGTCGAAGCTGGTTCGCCCGGCGACCATGATGTCGTCACAGTTGCCGCCATAAAGCGTATCGGCGCCCAGCCCGCCGATGAGCAGGTCCTTGCCGTTGCCAGCGTCGAGGTAATCGTCGCCGGCACCGCCGTCCATGATGCCATTGGTGTTGCCGGAAATGAGCCTGTCGTTTCCGTCGCCGCCGTAGAAGACGATCGGCGTCGAAGCGCAGTAGCTCATGCTGATGCAGTCGTTGCCACCGATGGAACGGGCAATGATGCGGCAGAAGTTGTTGAATGAGCCGAGGGATTGGCCGTTCATGTAGACGATCGTCGAGTACCGCGACTGCGAGAAGCTGATGTTGTCGTTGCCGTTGGTGCCGTAGACGAACAGGGCGTTGACTGAAGGGTTGGACGGATCGGGGCGCAGCTGGGCACCGGAGACCCCGGTCTCGGTGGTCGTCGGCGTGCTGCTGGCACCGTCCTTGTCGACCGCTGTCACGCTGACCGTGAACGGGCCGATGAGGGCATAAGCGTGGGCGACGTTGATGCCGCTGCCGTTGTTGGCACTCGCGAGCACGGTCTGGACGGGGGTGCCATCACCCCAGTCGATCAGGAACTTGAAGCCCGCGGCACGGTCGGCGAGCGAGGCATCGGTCGCGGTCAGCGACAGGACGACCGGCGTCGACAACGAGCCGCTCGTCGCGCTCGCGCCAGCCGTGGGGGCGACGTTGTTGACGGTGATGGTGGTGTCGGAGGTGACAACATTCTCGCCGTCGCTGACCGTCAGGCGGACCGCCTTGGTGGTCGGGCCGTCGCCCAACCCCAGCGTTGCCAGTGCCGCTGCGGAGAGGGTCGGGTTGGCGCCGGTCGCATCAATCACGAGGTCGCCGTTGAGATCCCACAAGTAGTTCAGCGACCCGGGGGTCTCCAGATCGGTCGCCGCCGCCAGGAGGGTGACGCCGGCACCTTCGGAGATCGAATATGCGCCGCCATCGGAGGTGATCGTGGGCGCGGTATTCACGACGAGCACGGATGCGGTGACGGGCAGGCTGGTGCCGCCGTCCTTGTCGGTCGCCGTCACGGAAGCGGTGAAGGTGCCGCTCAGGTTGTATTGATGGCTGGCATTGGTGCCGCTGCCGTTGCCGCCGCTGGCGGCGATCGTCTCGAGGGGTGAGCCGTCGCCCCAGTCGATCTGGAACGTAAACCCGGCCAGGTTGTCCGCCGCCGCCGCGTCAGAAGCGGTCAGGGAAAGTCCGGCGGGGGCGATGATGGTGCCAGGCGTCGCGGTCGCGCCGGCAGTCGGGGCGACGTTGTTCACGGCAAGCGTCGTGGTTGACGTGACCGTGTTCTGCCCGTCGCTCACCTTGAGGGTGACGGCTTTGTTCGTCGGACCGTCGCCGAGGCCCAGCGTCGCAAGGGCTGCCGCCGACAGCGTGGGATTGGCACCGGTTGCGTCGGTGACGTCGTCGCCGTTGATGTCCCAGGCATAGGTCAGGGACCCCGGTGTTTCGGCGTCGTTGGCCGAGGCCAGGAGCGTGATGCCGTCGCCTTCAGAGATCGAGTAGGGGCCGCCGTTGTTGCTGACGGTCGGCGCTTCATTGGCGACCGTGACGGTGGTTGATGCCACGTCGCTGAGGCCGCCGTCTTTGTCGGTGGCCAGCGCGGTCACGGTGTAAGTGCCGCCCAGGGCATACTGGTGGGTCGCGTTGGTTCCGCTGCCGTTGTTGGCCGATGCGGCGATCAGTTCGGGATCGGTGCCGTCACCCCAATCGACGAGGAAGGTAAACCCGGCGGCCTGATCGGCGGCCGAGGGATCGGTCGCGGTCAACGTTGCGCCGGCCGGGGCAACCACCGAGCCGGCGGTTGATGTCACACCCGCCGTCGGCTTGGCATTGCCAATGGTCAGCGTCGTGGTGGCGGTCGAGTCCTTCTGGCCGTCGCTGACGGTGAGGGTCACCGTCTTGACCAGCGGACCATCGCCCAGACCCAGGGCGGCGAGTGCCGATGCCGAAAGCGTGGGGTTGGCCCCGGTGACATCGGTAACGCTGTCGCCGTTGAGGTCCCACGCGTACGTGAGCGAGCCGGGAGTCTCAACGTCGGTCGCAGTCGCCGACAGAGTGACGCCGGAACCTTCGGAGATCGAGTACGGTCCGCCGGTAGTGGTGATCGTGGGTGCCGTCTGGGTCGAGACGAAGGCGGGCGTCAGATCGTTCGGGCCGAGGATCGTCCCGTCGGCGGTCTGGAGGAAGTCCTGGGTGTTGTTCGAGAAGGTGTTCTGGACGGCCGCGAAGATCTGATAGTCCATCACCGCATTGGCCGGAACGGTGGTCTTGACGTCGAAGAAGAACGCGTGCGTATCAACGCCGCTGACGCCACCCTCGTCCTGGATGTTATAGCCCGACGGCGGAGCAATCTGGCCTGCAGTGCCGGTGAGCTTGTAGCTGACCTGGGCATACCCGGTTTCGGTCCCCCACGGAGTGGTAAGAAAGCTGGTCAGCGGCTGCAGCATCTTCTTGTAGGTGTAGCAGCTGTCGTTGTGCCTGTGCCGGGAGTTGCGACGGCGATCATCGTCGTCGTCATGCCCGCAGCACTTGGTTTTGACGGAGACTTCTACGACGGCCTTAAAGTACGAATTGTTGTAGCCCGGTCCGGGGATCGCGCCCGAAAGGTGAACCAGCGCCGGGTTGTACTGCACGCTGGTGGAACCGGCGATCGGCTCGTCCGGGTCGGAGATCAATTGCTGCTTCTTGATCGCGGTGTTCGTGGAGAGCGTACCGCTGTAGCCCGATCCGCCGGCTGTCTTCGCCAGCGCATACAGAACGCGATCTTCCAGCGGTTCGATGCTGCAGATGCTGGCGGGTGTGGGGGCAGAACTGGAACCACGACGACGAATCTTACCGAACACAATCGCTCCTTTTTCAACACGACGACACGGGCCGTACCAACCAGCGTGTCACCACGCAGGGGAAGCGACGAAGTGCTTCGGCAGCCCTGATTGCCGTTCTGTTGTCTATCAAACTTAATGTGCTGATCGAAATATTGCCACGAAAAATTATGTAGATGGAACTACCGGGGTTGAGGAATCCTCATTCCCCATAGTGACTGATGCAGAAGCGCGAAACGAGTGCTTACGCGAAAGTCGAGAACTATGGACATTATGTCTGCGACCCCAATAGATAATGACTAGACCGGGGGTTTCGGCTTAAAGCCAATACGAAAGAAAGCCCGCTCAAGAATCACTTGAGCAGGCTTTTGCGTTGGATACGGATGGATAGCCGTGGCCGACTTACAGCAGCCAGTTCTTGCCGGTACCGCCGTCGAGTACATCGACCTCGGCGTCGTTGAAGTAGGTCGCCGGGCCCAGCGTGTTGGCAGTTGCTCGAAGCACATAAGCGCCGTTCACGCCAGTGTTGGTTTGACCGGTGATGTTCGACTGCCGAGACGCCAGCGTGCTGCCGCTGGTCCACTCCTTCATGATCTGGGTCCAGGCGATGATGTCGGTGTTGCCGCTGCCGGCGTCGTACACCGAACGCTCGCTGATAAGGAGGTCATCGCCGGCGCCCGCCGACAGAGAATCCTTACCGGCCCCGCCGGCGAGCAGATCCTTGGAGTTGCCCGCGATCAGGGTGTCTTTGCCTGCACCGCCAATGAGGATGCTCTGGTAGTTGCCGGCATTGATCGTGTCGTCGCCGTCGCCGCCGAAGATCAGCACCTCGCTCGCCGAGGTGTAGTTGAGCTGAATGTTGTCGTTGCCGCCAATGCCACGGACGATCAACCGGTCGAATCCGGTGAATGAACCGAGGGCAAAGGTATTGGTCGACGTGCTGACGTTAACACCGGTGTTGTTTCCCGACTTCGAGAAGGTGATCAGGTCGTTGAACTTGGTTCCCTTGACGAACAGGGCATTCTTCCCGGGGTTGGCCGGGTCGGCACCGATGCTGGCGGTGGGCGTTGCATCGGGATCGGTGACGGTGACCGTTGCGGTCGCCACGTCGGTTCCGCCGTCGTCATCCGTCGCGACCACCTTGACGGTGAAAACGCCGTCCGTTGCCGGGTTAAAGGTGAATGTGGACGTCGTCACGCCGGTGAGGACGGAGTTCACGCTCCAGGCGTAGGTGTGCGTGTCGGCCGCACAAGGATCGGTGATCGTGGTCGAGAAGGCGACGGACGCGCCCAGAAGAATGGCCGCCGTTGTTGGCGTCAGGGTGACATCCGGATTGACGTTATTGACCAGGATGGTTGTCGCGGACGACACCGTGTTCTGGCCGTCGCTGACGGTCAGCGTCACGTTCTTCGTGGTCGGGCCATCGCCAAGACCCAGGCCGATCAGCGCGCTGGCCGAGAGGGTGGGATTGGCACCCGTGGCGTCGACGACGCTGTCGCCGTTGATGTCCCACGCATAGGTGAGCGTGGTGGGGGTTTCGGCGTCAGTCGCGACGCCCAAAAGCGTCACGCCCGAGCCTTCGCTGATCGAGTACGGGCCGCCGTTGGAGACAATGACCGGCGGTGTGTTGATCACCAGCACGGAGGTCGATGCCAATGCGCTGGTGCCGCCGTCCTTATCAGTGGCAAGTGCGGTGACCGTGTAGGTTCCGCCCAGGGCGTACTGATGGGTGAGGTTGGTTCCTGCGCCGTTCCCGGCAGAGGCTTCGACAACCTCAAGAGGCGAGCCGTCACCCCAATCCACCAGGAAGTCAAACCCGGCGGCATCGTCTGCATCAGAAGGATCGTTTGAAGTCAGGTTCAGCGCAACGGGCACCACCACAGAACCGGTGGTCGCCGACACACCGGCGGTCGGAGCGACGTTGGTGATCGAAAGCGTCGCCTGGGCGGTATCGCTCTTGGGTCCGTCGCTGACGGTTAACCGCACGGTTGCCGTGCCCGCGCCATCGCCGATACCCAGCGCATTGAGTTGTGCCGAGGTGAGGGTGGCGGTTGCGCCGGTGGCGTCGACGACATTGTCGCCGTTGACATCCCAGAAGTAAGTCAGGCTGGAGGCGGGGGAGTCCTTGTCGGTGGCGAACGCCGACAGGGTGAGGCTGTTGCCCTCGGCGATGGTGGACGGAACCGTAATGGTCTGGATTTCCGGCTTGAAGTCGCTGCGGACAGTCGCGTCCTGGATGTCGTCCGGTCCGAGCGTCGCGCCGGTTGCATCCGTAATTCCGTCTTCGACATTCCCGCTGTGGACGCCAGCCCGTTCGGCGTAGACTCGGTACGCAAATGGCTCGGCATTGCTCACACCGGGCTTAAGAGTGAAGAAGAAGGAGTGCGTGTCCACCCCGGCTTCGTCGCCGTACTCTTCGATGAGTTCGTAGCCGGGGGCCGCTGACATATCGCCGGGCGTGCCCTGAAGTTTGTAGATGACCTGCGCGTAGCCGGTCTCGACGCCGAGCTTGGGATCGTTGCGGAAGGACGAAAAAGGATGCAACGCCGTCTTGCCGTTCTTGAGCCGAAGCTCCACCAATCCAATAAACCCTTGGTTGTCGTATCCGGGCCCTGGGATGATATCGGCGAGGGTCACCTTGCTGGCGTCATAAAGCAGGCTTGTGGACCCCTTGGTTGGTGCCGGCGGGTCGCAGATCAATTGCTGCTTTCGGATGGACAAGTTGCTCGAAAGCGTCCCGCTGAGGCTGCCCGTCCCCGCAAGGGCAAAAAGCACACGATCTTCCAGCGTTTCGCAGATAACATGAGCGGCGACAGAAGGACTAGCCTTCTTCGAGGTCCGAGAGGGGATCATTCGTCTGGCTCCTGAGTGGGTGTAAAGCAAGTTACGCTAATTCAGCCGCTAATCCAGTAGAATTTTGCGAATTTTGAGCGTTGCATCTCGCTCAGATTCACACCGGTGTTGAGAATGTAGGAAAGGGACTTTTCTTCATGAGACCGCTTCGCCTCCTTAACCCGGTACTATTCGCGGCAGGCCTATGCGTCCTGATCGTCTCAGCATCTCCTGCGTGCGGCGGATCCGACTACGTCTGGTGGGAAGGCGAAGACTTCGCCACCAGTACCTTCCCGAAGAACAACCCGTTTTCGCCCGCTTCGCTCGGTGCCAATGCGCAGCTTCTGTCCGGCGGAAACTGGCTGAATGCCAACGGGAAAACCGGTATCCAGCCGCCGACGGCATCCTGGAAGATCGTCGTACCCGCCGACGGCGACTACGCGTTCTGGGTACGCAAGTTCTGGAAGCACGGGCCGTTCAAATGGCGGTTCGACTCGATGCCCGCCGGCGAATGGCGGGAATGCGGCCCCGATGCCGCGCTCGCCGACGACACACAACTCAAAAAGTTCGTCAATGCAAATTGGGTTTCACTGGGCTCGGTCCAATTGCCCAAGGGCGCTCGAACCTTCCAGGTCGAACTCATTCTCGGCAACGGCAAGGATTGGGGGGCGGGCTTCGATTGCTTTGTTTTGTCGAAGGGCCCTTTCACGCCCAACGGGAAAACCAGGCCCGGCGTGAAGACGGGCAAGGCCGATGACGGCTACTTTGCGTTCGAACCCGACAGTGACACCTTTCGCCCGGATGCCCTGCTCGACCTGCGATTCTTGAACGAGCCCGTCGCCGGCCAGAACGGCTTTCTGAGCCGTCATGGAAAAGATATTACCTTGGGAAAACAACCCGGGGGCGACACGAAACCTGCCCGTTTCTGGGCAGTCAACGTCGGGCTTTCCAACGCCACGCAGGACCGCGCCTCGGTCGATTACCTCGCACGCCGGCTGGCCAAGCTCGGCGTGAATATGGTCCGCTTCCACAGCCCGCTCTGGTCGGATGCAGACCCCACTCAGATCGACCCGAAAAAACTGGACGCCCTGCAATACTTCGTCGCGGCGATGAAGAAGCAGGGCATCTACACCACCCTCAGCTTCTACTTCCCCGTCTGGGCCGACGGACAAAAGCTCGGCCTCGAAGGCTTCGACGGCGTCGCCGACAAAAAGCCGTTCGCGCTGCTGTACTTCAACCCCAAGCTGCAGTCGATCCATCGCGGCTGGTTACGCCAAATGCTGACGAGCCCCAATCCGCATGCGGCCGGCACGCCCCTCGGCCAGGAACCCGCGATCGGCATGGTCGAGATCATCAACGAAGACTCCCTCTTCTTCTGGACGTTCAGCAAGAAGAGCGTGCCGGCGTTTCAGTGGGCGCAGCTCGAAGCGATCTACGCGCAATGGCTGACGAAGAAGTACGGATCGACCGCCGCCGCCATGCAGGCCTGGAACGGCGAGCGCGCCCCTGGGGACGCCGCCGATCGGCCAGCGCTCTACGAGGCCTACCACATGACCGCCGCCGGCGTGAACCAGGGTGGCTCGGGCAAGCGCAAACGCGTCGGCGATCAGGTGCAGTTCCTCGCCGAGCTGCAACGCGGCTTCTACGACACTGCGACCAAATACATCAAGAACGACCTGAAGTACGGCGGCCTGGTCGTCGCGAGCAACTGGGGCGTGGCCGACCCCGCCATGCTGAACGCCACCGAACGCTGGACCTACACCGCCGGCGACGTGATGGATTCCCACGGCTACTTTGAAGCCGATCACAAAGGCGACGGCTCGGCCTACTCCGTGCGGGTGGGGCATACGTTCAAGGACATCGCGCCGGTGACCGTGCCCTCGCTGCTTCCCCTGCGTTTTCAGCAGGTCGCCGACTATCCGCAGATCATTTCCGAGATCGGCTTCACCCAGCCGAATCGGTACCGGGCCGATGCGGTGTTCCTGTCGTCGGCGTATGGCGCGCTGCAGGGCGTCGACGGCATGTTCTTCTTCGCCGTCGGCAGCAACTACCTTCTCGATGCCAGCATTCAAAAGTTCCAGGTCGCCAGCCCGGCGTTCGTCCAGTCGTTTCCGGCGGCGGCGCTGGCGTATCGCCGAGGCGATGTGACCGAGGCCGACCCGGCGATTCACCAGGCCGTTCCGCTGCCTGACCTGTGGGGCATGAAGGGAGGCTTCGGCTGGTCGCAGGATGCGCTCGACCAGTTCCGCGCCAAGGACGTGCCGCCGGGCGCGGCGATCGCCGGCCAGGTGGACAAGATCGACAGCCTGACGAGCTACATCGGCCCCATCGTCCGCACCTACGGCCCCGACGCCTCGCAGAGTGCCCAGCGCGACCTGCCGCGCTATCTCAATCGCGACGCCAAGACCATCGCCAGTCTGACGGGTCAGTTGCGGTGGGATTACGGCAAAGGGCTGGCGGTGATGGACACGCCGTGCGCCCAGGGCGCGGCCGGTTTCCTGGCGGCCGCCGGGACGATCGCGACGTCGAACGTCCGCGTGGCGATGGCCAACGACTATGGCACGGCGACGGTCGTATCGCTCGACGGGTTGCCGATCGCGCAGAGCCGCAAGGTGCTCGTGCAGGTCATGACGCAGGATCAGCCGACGGGATTCCGGGCCGAAGGCGGCGTGGTCAAGGATTTGGGGGCAGCGCCGTTCGGCATCCGGAAAGTCGCCGGTTCGATCGAACTGCTCTCCGCCGGCAGTGGGGCGGCGGCGAAGGTGACGGCGGTCGATTCCAACGGCTACGCCACAGCCG
The DNA here is from genome assembly GCF_015169395.1 of Humisphaera borealis. Taxonomy (GTDB): domain Bacteria; phylum Planctomycetota; class Phycisphaerae; order Tepidisphaerales; family Tepidisphaeraceae; genus Humisphaera; species Humisphaera borealis. The sequence continues at coordinate 3,421,094 of NZ_CP063458.1, read as the reverse complement.
CCAAGGTGGCAACCAAGCCCACCGCCGGCGGCGTGCGAATCGACTTGCTGCCCGATGTGCTGTATTACGTGATTACGCGGCCGTGAACGTGACTTCTGGAAGCCCGGTCAGTGACACGGGCTTCCAGCCCGTGCGAGGTGCGTCGTGCTTCAATCGGCGTTCAATACGAAGAATCCATCCGGCTTTTTGCTGATAGAATTGATTGAACTACGGCGTCGCACGCACGGGCTGGAAGCCCGTGTCACTGATGACGTCGCCTCCTGGCGAACCTGTTTCGCCCCACAAGCCACTCATGAACCCACTCTGGACCGAAATCGCCGCCCGTGCCGCACTGCCGCTGTCTGAAGCCCAACACGCTCTGCTGTCGCGCTACCTCGACCTGCTCATCGAAGCCAACCAGACGATGAACCTGACGCGGATCACCGACCGCGCCCAGGCCGAACTGCTGCACATCGCCGACTCGCTGACCGTCCTGCCCTTCCTCCCGAAAAAGCCTCACACGCTGGCCGACCTCGGCAGCGGCGGCGGGGTTCCGGGGATTCCGCTGGCGATCGCCCGGCCCGACGTCCGCGTGTTTCTCGTCGAAAGCACCAAGAAGAAGGCCGCCTTCCTGCGGAAGGCCGTGACGGAGCTGGGCTTGACCAACGTGCTGGTGTCGGACAGTCGGGTGGAAGACGTCGGCCATACCGACCGCCGGGAGACGTTTGATGTCGTGACCGCCCGGGCGGTGGCGCTGCTCCCCTGGCTGGTGGAGTGGTCGATGCCGCTGCTGAAGAAGGGCGGCGTTCTGCTGGCAATGAAGGGGGAACGCGGCCCGGCGGAGGTTGAACAGGCCACCAGCGCCTGTAAACGCATGAACGCCGACGTGCCGGTGATCGAGCCCATCAGCCTGCCCCAGACGCAGAACCACGTCATCGTTAAAGTCGCCAAGCGAGGCATTACGCCGCCGATATACCCGCGGTCCGCGACCGTGACCAAGGGCAAACACCTGTAACCGGGTTGAAACCGAAGCCGAAAAGGGGCAAACCAGTTTCTGGACTATCGGACTCACCACGAGCCGTTTTTCACGTCATTGTCTCTAAGTGCTGATCTATAATCGTTCGAGGCGAGGTGAACCGTCGCCTGTTCGGCTCTCGTTGGGATGACCCCTTCATGCTCGTTCTTGCCCGACAACGCGATCAGACCGTCATGATCGGCGACGACGTCCAGGTGACGGTCGTCGACATCCGCGGCGACAAGGTGCGGCTCGGCATCAACGCGCCGCGCACGGTCTCGGTCCATCGTAAGGAAGTTTACGACGCCATCCGCAAAGAGAACGAGTCGGCCGCGCAGGTGAAGCCCAACGACATCCCGAACTTAAGCGGCCCGTCTCCCGCTCCCATCGGCAAGATCGAACCCGCGCCGGCCAAGGCCGACGAGTTTATGCTCGCAGCGATAGAAGAGGCGCGCAAGAGCATGTCGCAAGGCGGCCTTCCCATCGGCAGCGTGCTGGTGCGCGACGGCAAGATCGTCGCCAGAGGCCACAACCAGCGGGTGCAAAAAGGCGACCCGATGGCCCACGCCGAGATCGACTGCCTCACGCACGCCGGCCGCCAGAAGAGCTACAAGGACACCGTCCTCTACAGCACGCTGATGCCCTGCTACCTTTGCAGCGGCGCGGTGGTGCAGTTCGGCGTGCCGAGGGTGATCGTCGGCGAGAGCGTCAACTTCGCCGGCGGGCCGGAGTTCATGCGACGGCACAACGTTGACGTCGTCGACCTTCAGAACGCCGACTGCATCGAGATGATGAAGAAGTTCATCGCGGAGCATCCGGAGTTGTGGAGCGAGGATATTGGCAAGTAAGCCATCGATACGGGAGGGCGGGGTGTCAAATTCGCCCCACATTCCAGTCATCTCGTACGCCGCCGACGTCCTAACGCGGTATGGCATCGCGTATGAATCAAATGGCCGTCATGCGCGGCTGGTCGTCCCTTGGTCCCGACATCTGCTTTATCGTTTAAGTGAACTGGCGATTCCGTGCTTCCTGCTGTTCTATGCGGCTGGTTCTGCATTTGGCATCATCCAGTTGCTCGATTCACCTCGACCTCCGCTCGGCTGGGAACTTGCCGTCGCGTATCACGCTTTCCTTGGCATTACCTTTGTTCTTGCCACTGTGATCGGTATACGAGAATGCATGCGGCTGTTCGGACAGCGCACTGTCTTCGAACTCGGTGATCACTGGCTGACTATTCACGATCACGACGGCAGAGGCCGACCGCGAACGCGGTCTTGGGATCGAACCCATATCGGCGACATCCGCACCGGTCCGGTCCCGTGGACCGCATCGGAGTTTCTGGGGCATGGACTGCATATTCAGATCACCGGCAAAACGATCTTGGAGGTGATGCCGGGACATCCGCCACAAGTCGCCCTTTGGATTGCCAACTGTCTCAACGCAGCTTTACGATGTCCCGTCGGCCAACTGGCGATGCGCTCATGAAGACGATGCTGTCGTACGAGATCGAACGTGGACCAGAGGCATTTGTGGAGCCCACCGACGTCGGTGCGGATCTAGTACTGCCTCTGCCGACATTTCGCTCTGTCGTCTTCGATTTCTCACTCGCGGCCATCTTTGCTCTCATGTTTTCTGTCTGGACAGGTGCGCTTGCCTTTGGATTTATCTCCGGGGATGAGCGCTTCGTACAACGGGCGCGCGGCGTCTTTGTCACCGGCTCGTTCCTAGCGTTGTCCTCGTTCGCCGCCGTTCACTCAGGATTGGACCTTCGGACCCGTTTGTCAGGGCGCCTTCCGCGTCGCGTGCGGATCGCATTTGTCTCATCTGCGCACAGGTCAAAGAATCAGCAGGCACCCGCCAGGATCAGTGCCCGGAGGAGTTGGCTCGTGTCGTGGTCGCCGCAGTGGGTTATTCGTGTTGAGTTCGGAGCATCCATTTGGAAAGGTTGCCGAATGTATGCGATTGGCAAAGACCAACAGTTTGCCGAATCGCTCGCTGCCGAACTGCGAACACTGTTGCGCCTGCCGCCGGACTAAACGGTCGCGCCAGATCAATCCATTGCCTCGAGTGATCTGCTAGAATTGCGGGCCTAGATACCCGCATGCCCACCACCCTCCACGACATCCTTGGCCCCCAGGGCGCGATCGCCCGCCGGCTCGGCAAGAGCTACGAGCACCGCCCGCAGCAGCTCGAGATGGCCGCCGCCGTCGCCGATGCGCTGGAGACGGGGCATCACCTGGTCGCCGAGGCGGGCACTGGCGTGGGCAAGTCGTTCGCCTACCTCCTGCCGGCGATCGATTTTGCGACGCGTCACAAGAAGAAAGTCGTCATCTCGACCCACACGATCTCGCTGCAGGAGCAGTTGATCGACAAGGACATCCCGCTCATCCGCGCGGTCTATCCCGAAGAGTTCACCGCCGTCCTCGTGAAGGGGCGGAGCAACTACCTGTGCCGCCGGCGGCTCGACCAGACGCGGCAGCGGCAGGCGGTCATGTTCGACGAAGAACGGCAGGTCGAAAGCCTCTGGCAGATCGAACAATGGGCCGCCACCACCACCGATGGCTCGCTCGCCGATCTGCCGGCGTTGCCCTACCCCGGCGTGTGGGACAAGGTGTGCGCCGAACAGGGCAACTGCCTCGGCAAGAAGTGCCGCTTCTACGAAGGCTGCCACTGGCAGGCGGCCAAACGGCGGATGCAGGGCGGGACGATCCTGGTCGTCAACCACGCCCTGTTCTTCTCCGATCTCGCCCTCCGCGCCGCCGGCGTGCAGTACCTGCCGAAGTACGACGCGGTCATCTTCGACGAGGCCCACACGCTGGAAGACGTCGCCGGCAGTCACTTCGGGTTGAAGGTGTCGGAATCGACGATCAACCACCAGCTCCGCACGCTCTACGACCCGCGCAAGGGCAAGGGCATGCTGAGCACCCACGGCTCATCGGCGAACCCGGCGATCCAGGACGTGGTCGATCTGGCCCACCTCGTCGACGACTTTTTCGACCGCTGCGTGGATTGGCAGAAAACCCAAGGCAGAGCCAACGGGCGGATCAATACGCCGGGCTTTGTCGATAACGACCTGTCGCCGAAGTTGAACGACCTGGCGATGCACCTCAAGGCGATGCTGGCGGAGATCAAAAACGAAGAAGAGCTGAGCGAGCTGACCAGCCAGTCGGAGAAGGTGGCGACGCTGGCATCGACGGTGGATGCGCTGGTCAACCAGAGCATGGAAGGGGCGGTTTACTGGATGGAGCAGCCGGCGACCGGAGCGCAGGTCCGCGGTCGCGCGATGACGGGCCAACGCCGCGTCACGTTGAATGCCGCCCCTGTGAACGTCGCCGAGGGGCTGCGGATGCACCTGTTCGAGAAGCTCAAGAGCGTGGTGCTGACGAGTGCGACGCTGAGCACGGGGAACGGGGAAATCGCGATCACTCCCCGAGGCGTAATGCCGAACGGTCCAGTCAGTGACACGGGCTTCCAGCCCGTGCAAGGTGCTTCCCGCGTCGAAGGACTTCGCATACGCCAGGGTGCCTATCTCCCGCATTGGAACAAAGACGCTGCCACCTATGCAGTGAACTTTCGTCTCGCCGATTCTCTTCCTAAACATGTTTTGGAAGGCTGGATCGCAGAACGTGAAGACATCCTCGTCAACGCCAGGCAGCAGCACCGCCCCTTGACTGAAACAGAGCGAGATCGCTTGCGGGTCCTGTTTTCGGAACGAGTCGAGGCGTTTCTGGACCAAGGTCATGGCGAATGCGTACTCGCAGATGAATCAGCGGCGGCGGTCGTCGCTGAGGCACTTAAACACTTTGACGGACAGCGTTACAGGCTCATCGCCTGGTGCGTCATGCCCAATCATGTCCACGTCGTCGTTCAGCCCCTTGGTACGCACAGCCTCGAGTCGATCCTGCACTCGTGGAAGAGCTATACCGCTAATGCGATTAACAAGAGCCTTCTGAAGTCTGGTACGCTTTGGATGGCCGAGTCTTACGATCACCTGATACGCGATCAAGCGGATCTTGATCACGCGATCAAGTACACGTGGGAGAATCCTGAGAAGGCTGGATGGACCGATTGGGAGTGGCGTGGGATAGAGAAAAAGGCCGCCGTATCAGAACAATCCGTCGCATCGCGCACCTCGCACGGGCTGGAAGCCCGTGTCACTGACGGGGCGATCCGGCCGCGCAGTCCCTCATCCGGCCCTGACCCCTTCGCTTACGTCCGCGCTCGGCTTGGCCTGATCAACGAGCGCACCCTTCAGGTCGGGTCGCCGTTCGACTACGCCTCGCAGGCGACGCTCTACCTGGAAGAAAATCTCCCCGATCCCAACGACAACCACCGGTTCCTGCCCGCCGCGTGCGACCGGATTCTGCATTACGTCCGTAAGACCTATGGCGGGGCGTTCGTGCTGTTCACCAGCTACCGCATGCTCGCCGAGGCCGCGGCCCGGCTGAAGCCGCATTTTGATTCGCTGGGCCTGCCATTGCTGGTTCACGGACAGGGTGCGCCGCGAAAGGTGCTGCTGGAGCGGTTCCGGTCGATCGATAACGCCGTGCTGTTCGGGACGTCCAGCTTCTGGCAGGGGATCGACGTGCAGGGGGATAAGCTGCGGAACGTGATTATCACCAAGCTGCCGTTCGCCGTGCCGGACGAGCCGGTGATCGAGGCCCGGCTCGATGCGATCAAGCGGGCCGGCGGCAATCCGTTCATGGAATACTCGGTTCCCGAGGCGGTCATCAAGCTGAAACAGGGGTTCGGAAGGCTGATTCGGTCTAAGACCGATACGGGGATCGTCGTCATCCTCGACAGCCGGGTGAAGACCAAGCGCTACGGAAAGCTCTTTCTAGATGCCCTCCCGGGGTGTAAAACGGTAACGGTTAAGTAATTCATCAGACATCGAACGTCGCATCGCGGAGCAGGTCAACATGTTCGGAAACATGCAAGGTTGGATCGCGTCGGTCGTCATCATCGCGCTGACGGCGGGGCTGATCGTCTGGAAGGGCAAGCCCGAGGGGCGATCCAAGCCGACCGGCAGCCTGAAGGCGGCGATGGTGTCGGCGGCGGTGCAGCCGTCGCCGGATACGCTCATTCCGAAGGGGACCAAGGATGCCAATGCCGGCGAAGTCTACCGAATGCTCGCCGCCGCCGTGAAGGGTAAGAGCCGGGTGTACGACCTGAAAGACGGCGACTTCGTCCGCGCCCAGGGCACCAAGAAGCGCGCGATGATCAAGACCGTCGAGGCCGAGATGGACATGCTCATCGAGGCCGGCGAGTGCGCGAAGATGGACCTGTTTGCCAGCAAGCCAACCGAGGTCATCAACTACGCCAACCGCAAGCCGATCCTGCCGGAACTGCAACAGACGGCACTGGTGGCACTCAGCGTCGCCGGCATGTGGGCGACCCCCGACAGCAGCAAGCCCAACAGCAAGCCGGAGAACCCCGCCAAGGCGCAGAAGCTGTTCGAGGCGATCTTCCACCTCGGCCGGTTCCTGTCGGACGAGCGGGTTTTCTTTGAGGAGTACCGCATCGGCGTCGACCTGATGGGTAACGCGGCCAAGCAGCTTTCCAAGCGGGGCAACTACGACGCGGCCAAGAAAGACCAGCTCGACCTGTTCTCGCAGCAGATCAGCCTGGAGCGCTACCTGACCGCCATCCAGGTCATCACGGGGATTCCGGAAGAGGGAAAGCTGATGGCGTTGCCGGGCGACATCTTTGATGTCGCGCTCAACAGCAAGGAGCCGATGTGGCAGGTCGAAGCGATCCTGAAGCTCGGCCGCATGCGGTACATGCAGGGCGTGAAGTACGGCGACCAGCGCGACGCCAGCCTGGTGCTGGCCGAACTGGCCGCACGGACCGATCTGCCGGCGAACGTCAAAGCCGCCGCGGTCGCCGCACGCGACATGACGATCGAACAGGTCCGGATGATCGGCGGGTCGGCGTAAGCGGTTGAGGCCTCAGCTCGGGAGAACTGCGAAACGGGAGCACTGCGTGGTGCGATCGACGGTTGTCCTCCTCGCGATTCTCCTGTTGTCGTCCGTGCCGACGGTCGTTGCCACTGCCGAGCCGGCCAAACCGCGTATCGCGGTCTTTCCACTCGCCGGCGACGCCGCCGCCGACGTGCGCGAGAAAGTCGGCTTTTCCATCCGCAGTAAGTTCGCGACCGACGGCACGTATGAATCCATCGATGGCGTCACGATGGCCGAGGCCGTCGCCGATGGTGCCGCCGTCACCCTTGCCGCCAGGCCCGAAGACCTGCGCAGATTGATCGATCACGAAAAGCCGGCCGTCCTGATCTGGGGAGAGCTGGTCGGCGGAACGCCCACGAGCGTGGCCGGTGCGACGATCCGGCTGAAAGTCCTCGACCTCCGCCAGGCGGGCGCTCAACCGACTGACGTGGTCAAGAAGCTTGCCGACCCCACCGACCTGCGGTTTGCCGTCGAAGAGATTGTCCAGACCGTTGCCGGCGTCGGCCCGATCCGGCGGCCGAACGAGAACGAAGTCATCGACGACGAAACGTCCAAAGCGCTCTGGACCACGAACCCCAACCTGATCGCCAACGGCGACTTCTCCGGCGGCGGGGAGTGGCACGCCATCCTTGAGGCTCGGAAGGATCGCGTTGAGCCCGCCAAGGCGCTGCCGGCGGCCGACCGGGCGAACATCCATACCCTTGCCCCAGGCAAGGACGAAAAGCCGAACCCCGTTCTGGCGATGGTCCTTTCGCGCAACGCCGCCGAGAGCACCGGCCTGGCCTGCCTGTCCAGCCCGATCGCGATCAAGCCCGGCCGGCGGTACCGCATCAGCTTCCGCTACAAGAGCGACGGCCCGACCGCCCACGTGTTCGTGAAGGGGTACACCACCGGTGAAGACCTCAAGGGTGGCAAGGCCGAGCGCGAGTGTTTCCGCACGCAAGTGCCGCCCGCAGGCCCGACCGATGGCCAATGGCGGACTGCCGTCGCGGACATCAATCCGCATCACCCTGCGTTCGCGGTCGAGTCACTGCGTGTCGACCTGTATGCGTACCTGTCGCCGGGCACGATTCTGTGGGATGACGTGGTCGTGAAGGACGTCGGTCCGCTGGCGAGCAAGGGGAAGGACGATGCGATCGAGAAGCCGCCGACCCGGCCGACCGGGGTGAAGTAGCAACAGCGGATGACCGCGATTCGAGCGGCCGATCAGTGCGCGAATCGAATCGTTCCGGAAGTCTACTTCAACACGAAGGGCACGAAGCCGGGAAGGTCACAAAGAAACATCTGCTACTTGGAACAGCCGCCGACAGCAGCTCGTAAATTGCATCTTCTTCGTGTCCTTCGCGCCTTCGCGACCTTCGTGTTGAAGCGGAACGTCAGGTGGCAGGCAGGACGGACACCCAAGACCTTCATTCCCCGCCCGAACGCACCACGTTGAGATACGCCCGGGCCCGCACGTGGCCGCGGTCGATCGCGGCTTTGAGGTAGGTCTCGGTCAGCTGCGTGTTGGTCGGCGAACGCTTCAACGCCAGCCAGGTGTACTGCCCGGCTAGGAAGTTGGCGTACTTGTCGGTGGATCGGGCCGCCTCGCGGTACAGGGCCAGCGTCTTGAGCGTCCGCTGGAGCGCCTGAACCTGTCGCAACTCTTCGAAGAGCGGGTCGGCGTAGTTGGCGTGCGCCAGTTCCTGATCGTTCAGCGACCAGAACAGCGCCAGGCCCATCAGCGCGATCGGGTCGGCCAGTTCGCCCTGGCGTTCGACGCGGCAGCCGTCCTTGAAGAACGCGAACGCCTCCGAGGCCTTGGCACCCGGCGTGGCGAGCGTGACTTCGCCGAGCAGGCCGTTGGCGCGGGCCCGGCTCCTGGCATCGACCGAGTCGCGCGTCTTCATCATCAGCGCGCGAATGCCGCCGAGGATCGCCGGCCGCTTCTCGCCGACCGACCTTGTTCCGCGTTCGTTCTCCTTGATCTGCATCAGGTCTTCGGCGAGCGTGACCCGCTGCGGTGCCACCTTCGGTTCGTTCGGCGGCCAGATTTCATCCACCAGCGCGGCGTAATCGCTGATACGCGTTTCGGTCGCATCGCACTTGGCGACCAGCTTCAGCTTGTCGAGCGTGCGATCGGCGCGCTTCTCATCGAGCGACTTGCGGGCGTAGTAGGCGTAGACGTCCCACTGGCGGTCCAGTGCGGCGGCCCGCACATCGGCCGGCGTGGCGGGGGCTTCGATCACCTTCGACAGCAGGTCCAGCGTCAGCCGGAACTCCGGATCGCCGGCCACCGGCGATACCCGCGGTGGTGTCGCCTTGTCGAAGCTCATGTACCGCTCCGACTGCACCAGCATCGCCGCATGCACCTTGCCCAGAGCCAAGGGCTCGAGCTGGTTCGTCAGGTCCGGGTAGGTCTCCCGGCGTTTGTCCAGGTCGGCGGCGTCGGCGCGGAAATCCATCAGCGTCTTTTCCGCAAGCTTCATCCACGCCGTCCGCTGATCGCCGGTCAGCGGCACGATGCCCCGGGCCAGGCTGTCCACGGCGGTGGCCCAGTTCTTCTTCAAACCCGCATCGGCGACTGAGGCGGCATAAGCGTCGAAGAGATAAGCGCCCGCGGCGGCGGAAATCGCCGGGTCGGTGCTGGCCTGTGCCTTGACGCAGAGCTCGATAATGCGGGCGAAGCTGCCTTCGGCGTCGGTGCTGACCATCCGCCGGGCAGGGCCTTCGCCCTGGTAGCGCAGCAGCGATTCGGCCAGCAGGATGGCCGCCGGAACGCTGCCGGCATTGGCGAACGGGGCGAGCGGTCGCGGGTCGCGGACGATCTGCTGTCGTTCGGCCAGGTCCTTGTTTTCGGTCCAGAGGCGCTGCAACTGGTCGCCGACGGTCTGCATCGCCTGAGCGTAAGGTGCGCTCTGGCCGGCGTCGCGCATCTTGGTCAGTTCGTCGACCGGGATCTCCGACAGCCAGGCGACCAGGCCCGCCCAGTTCTTCTTGTCGGCCAGATGATCGACCTGTCGCAGGCGCGCATCGTGCAGGTATTTCTTCGCCTCGGCCGCCTGCGGGCTGGCGGGCTTGACCTGTTCGAGAAAGCGAACGACCTGGGCGAAACCGTTGGTGTCGTCGAGGGCGCGCAGCCGCTTGGTCGCCCCGGCACCTTCGTAGTCGAGCCAGAACTCCGCCATCAACAGCGCCGCGACGCTGGACCCCTCGGCGAACGCCGGCTGCATCAGCGTTTCGAGCGTGGGGTAGTTCTTGCGGCGGAGGCTCAGGATCGACTGGTCGGCACGGAACGCCGTCAGCACGCTGTCGGCGGAGGTCGCGAAGTCGGCGGTTTTGCTTTCGAGCACGGCGAGCCGGCGCAGCTCGGCCAGGCGGGTGAGTGCCGAGTTCCAATTGCCCTGGCGGACGTCATCGGCGATCGCCTTCTTCGAGACCTCGTACGCCGTCATGCCGACGACCGGCTTGTCCGGTGGGTTCTTGTTCTCGAGCGGATTCACGACCGGGCCGACGGGCTTGGTGGTGGCGACCTCGATCGGGCGCGTCGTCGCGGGTCGGGTGGCGACAAGGTCAGGCGTTTTGCCGAGCGGGTTTTCCGGCCGGGTGGCCGGGCCGATGACGACCGGCTGTGTCGCGACGGGTCGGGTAGTCGCCACCAAGTGTTGGGTGGCCGGAATTGTCGGGCGCGTCGTCGCGACGGCGGGTTGCGACGTTGCGACCGACTGTGTGGCCGCATTCGCGATCGCCTGCGTGGCGGCGCTGACGGGCCGCGTCGCCGGGTCCCACAACGCCGTCCGGGTCGTCGGCTGTGTGGCGGACTGTGTGGTCGGTTGAGTGGCAGGCGGGTCGTTCTTCGTCAGATACGCCTGCAGCTGCGCCAGCCAACCCTCCTGCACCGCAAAAACGCCGGTGCCGGCGATCAGCGCCAGCAGCAGCAGCACGAACAGCGCGCCGCCTACGCCACTCTTTTTCTTCTGCTTTCGGCCCTTGCCGGCCGGTCCGAAGTAGACCTGGGCCGGCGGATGCTGCGACGTCGGCGGATAGCTGGCCGGGGCCACGTAGGCGGGCTCGGGCTTTTTGGTTTGTGGCGGCTGCTGCGGCTGGATGACCTGCCGTGGCGCCGGCGGGGGCGGCGGCGTGCGCGGGACTGGCGCCTTGGGCTTCTGCTGCTCGCCGAGAAATGCCTGCATCGCCGCCGCGGCGGTCGACGGGTCGTCCGTCACCCGCATGGTCCGCGGCACGGGCTTGGGCTCGGACAATGCCGCGTCGATCTCATCGATCTTCTTGCGGATGACTTCCAGGTCGCCGCGACTGGGGAACCGGGTGGGCGACAGGGGCTGGACCGTCGCGCCTGCCTTGGGGTCGGCCAGCGGAAACTCACCGCCGTAGCCTGCGATAACGGTGCCCAACTGGGCCAGCAGCGCTTCGACGGTAATGCGCTGCCGGGGGTCCGTCAGCGTGCACAGTCGGGTGATCTCGACCAGTGCCGGCGGTGTGTCGGCGGCAATCTTGCCGAGGTCCGGGAACCCCTCGGTAAGCACGCGGTGCATGATCTCCTGCGCGTCCTGCCCGTCGAGCACGTGTCGCCCGGTGAGCATGAACGCCAGCGTCGCGCCCATTGCAAACACATCGCTGGCCGCCGACGCGAACCGTGCCCCGCGCCACAGTTCCGGCGACATGTACTGTGGCGTGCCCAGGAGGGTGATCTCCTGCGTCATGCCCATTGCCGCCGAGTCCTGTGCCTTGGCGATGCCGAGGTCGGTGACTTTCACCTTCCCCTTCTTGCTCAGCAGGATGTTCGGCGGCTTGATGTCGCGATGGATGACGCCTTCGCTATGGGCGTTGTGCAGGCCGCGGGTCGCGAGCATCGCGATGGTGGCGGCTTCGTGCGGGTGCAGCCGGCCTTTGCGATGGATGCGGCTCTCCAGCGTTTCGCCGTCGATGTACTCCATCACCAGGTAGAGCAGACCCAGGCGATTGGCGGGAAAATCGTAGATGCGGACGAGGTTGGGGTCGTTCAGCCGTGCGGCCTGCTCGGCTTCCTGGCGAAACCGTGCGACGGCCTGGGCGCTGTAGGCGCTCTCGCCGGTGCGCTTGAGCACCTTGACCGCCACCTCGACCTTGAGATCGAGGTGCATGCCGCGATAGACGGCGGCCATGCCGCCTTCCGGCAGTTTCTCCACGATGACGGCGGGCTCGAGTACTTTGTACCCGTCGACCGTCGGCACGTCGCGAAGGTAAGGATCTTGTAACGGCGAGATGGCCATGGACAACGACGACAACGCGCGAAAAGGGTCCCGGGGTTAGAGAGAACAGAAAGTCATAAGTTCATAGCCCTGTTTGGGGCAATTGGGGACGAGGTCCACCCCGACACCTCTCTCATCCCGCCTCCAACTCCGTCAACCGCTTTTTCTTCTCGGCGATCGTCGCCTGGGCCTGTTTCAGTCGGTCGAGGGCGGCCTTGGCCGCCGCGAGCGAACCCGGCGGGGGGTCGATCGCCGGTGCCTGCTGAAGTTCGACAAACTGCCGGCCGAGGTCGGCGTGCAACGCAGGGGCTTGCTGGCGAATGCGATCGACTTCCGCCGACAGCGACTGCAATGCCTGCTGATGGGCCCGCTCCTGCCCGGCGCGAGCCGCCTCTTTCGCCGACTTCTCCTGGTTCGAGGCGGCGACCTTCGCCGTCGCCTCGGCGTGGGCCTGGGTCGATCGGTCGAGCGCTTCGGCAGCGGCGGTGCGGGCGGCGACCTTGTCGGCCCAGTCCGCCAGGGGCGCCTTGAGCGTGACCAACGACGTTTCCAGTTCCTCCATCGCCGACTGGTATCGGCTGGCGAAGTCGTCCTTCGGTTCGCCGGCGGCTTCGGTGGAGAGCTCGGTCAGCCGGGCGGAGATCGCTGCCATTGCCGGTGACCGCTCGCTCGCGGTGGCGGCGACCGCCTGGCGGGCGCGGGCCTGCTCGGCGCGGGCGTCGGCGAGCGTCTGCACCGCCAGCGCCAGGTCGCCTTCCAGCGTGGCATGTCGTGCCTGCCACTCTTCCAGCCAGTGCTGGTGGTCGGCGGCGTGCTTCGACGCCTCTTCCTCGGCGGCCTTGCGACGTTCCTTCACCTGCTCGACGGAGGCATCGAGCGCGGCCAGCTTGTCGGTCGCCCGGAACGGCTTGATCTTTTCGTGCGACGCCGCCGTCGCCGCCCCGGCCGACTGCCAGAGCTCGGCGCCCAGCGAAGTAGCCGCCTGCTGAAGGGCCGACTCGATCGCCGGAATCTGTTGCTCGATCGCGGCGATGTCGCGGTTGAGCTCCTTCTTCTCCTTCATCCGGTGGATGGCGCCTTTGACGTTACCGATGATGCCGCCGAAGAAGCCGGCGTCCTCGGGAATGATCGCCTTGGGGTGCTGCGAACCTGGTGCGGCGCTGCCCGGAATGACAGGCGGCGGACCCGACGCGACCGGCGGCGCACCGGCCGATCGCTGGCTGCCCTGCGTCGGCGACATCGGCACGACCTTGGTCTTTTTGCCGCAGACGCCGCAATCCACGTTCTGACCGATGTCCACCGCCGGGGCGGTATCGATCGCGCCACAACTCTGGCAGACGAAACGGACCATCTCGGATGACGACGGCGGCTCCTGGGCGAACGCGCCTTCGCCGTCGGGGATGCCAGTTGTCGCCGTGCCGTCGAGATCCACCTTGAACGAAGCGCTTCCGGCCGCGCCTGGCGTACCGAGCACGACGAGCATGCCCTGCGTCAATGCCTGGCGTTGCACGCGGGCGCCGCTCACCCAGGTGCCATTGGTCGAGTTGGTGTCGATGATGTACCACTGCCCCTGCTCGAACGAGAACTGCCCATGGCGGGTGGACACCAGGAAATCGACGGTGTGATCAAACCGCACCCGGCTCTCCGGATGCCGCCCGACCTGGACCTGCCCCGGCGCGAGTTCCTGCGTGGTGCCGGCGTTGCTGCCGGTGAGATGGATCACGCGGAGCGTCTGGCTGCCGGAAGTCGGCGGGGCGGTAATGCCCGGCGCGGTGGTTCCAGCCATGGTGGGGAGGTATTCGCTTGCCATGAGAGGTTCGTCCATCTGTTGTCCCCCGTTGTCCGGAAGGTCCGGCACGGCGGACAAGCGTCCTGATCAAGAGAACTACGGAGCGCTACGGGGCGGTTCGGCCGGTCTTGCCAGCGGGGTTATCTTACAACGTGACAGCTTATTCGGGGACAACAACTTGTGAGTTTGGCGTCCCCAGGGTGCGGCTGGCGGATGCCCCATCCGGCTGATGCTGTCGCAAGTCGTACTTGTCGCGTCGGACGGCACCTTCAACAACAGACCTGATCCGGGCGGGCCAACTTATCGACATCGGCAGTGTCCAAGGGGGCAGACGGCCGTGAGCGCGAAAAGAAAAGCTTCCACGGCAATGTTGTCCTAATAAAATACGAACAGGAGAGTCGTGAATAGGGTGGCTCTCGCCGGTCGCTGGAACACTCCAAGCGATTGGGCCATCGATTTCACCGAGGCGCACAGCGCGACCGAGCCGTCCCCCGAAACGAAGAGAACGCGAAGGCGCGAAGGCACGAAGAAGCCGCGAAGGTCGGCGAATCAATTGTCGGCCAAGTGAGAGCTCACGGCACATATCTGCCGATCCTTCTTCGCGTTTTCTTCGCGGCTTCGCGCCTTCGCGTTCTCTTCGTTTTCGTTGCGGTTCGGCCGCACTGTGCGTCCGGAACACGTATGGCGCAGAAACATCGAATTTCCCAAATCAAACCCAACGGCAACCCCGTTGAACGTTGATTTTGACGTCAGGAACGGGTTCGGCGATGTCGGGCCCGTTGGCTTTGCGTTGCAAAACGGATCTGAGACGGGCTGCCGATAGCCTGGTACTCCGTTTAATCTTTCGCTGGGTAATGCCATGAAGCGAATCACAACCCCCAAAAGCCGTGCCGGCGTTTACGGAACGACGCTGCTGCTCTGTGGATCGATGTTCATGAGTGGGTGCACCGGCAATGCCGCCGCGGATGGCGGGCTCGTCGGGGCGGGGGCGGGTGCGCTGACGTTTATCGGACTCAAGGCCGCCGGTGTGAAGACGGGGACGGCGGCGGGGATCGCCGCGGGTGTGGGTGTGGCGGCGGGCGTGATAACCTTCTTCGCCGCCGACGCCAAGTACAAGCGCCAAGCCAGCGAGGCCGAGGAAGCCCGCGCCCGCCAGGAAGCCGCCCGCGTCGCCGAGCAGGACCGCCAGGCGGCTCGCCAGCGCAAAGACGACTACTACGTTCCCGTCAGCCAGCAGAACGGGGAAGTCGGATTACAGAAGATCGATCACACCACGAACAAGCCTGCCAGCGACGAAGTGCTGGTCTACAGCGAGAAGGACCTCAAGGACGCGCAGGCGAACGGCCAGACGGTCAAGATCGACGGGCACGAACTGGCGGGGCGGCTGTAAGGTAGGCGGACCGGACGGTCGCCCGGGCCGCGCCGCGTTCAATCCATCGCCTGGCGGCCGGAACTTACCGGTTGTGAGTTCCGTAAAGACTCGTTGAAATGACATCGTTCCCGAGTGAACTTCCGAGATACGGACGACGGCCTTTGTTTTGAGGACGCTTGATGGCCGCAGCGGTCGTGTTCAAAGTGCGATGCCCCGCCTGCGGCAAGGGCCTGAGGGTCGAGAACGTGGAGCCTGGGGCGCAGGTGTTTTGTCGGGCCTGTGGCGCTCGCATGCAGATGCCCGCGCCGCCGTTGCTCGGACCGGTGGTGGACGATCCTTCCGCGATTCCGGTTCTGGAGGCTCTGCTGATTTCGGGGGACGGCACGGCGCGGGCTCCAGAGCCTCAAGGGGCTTTGACGCCTCTGGCTCCTGAGGTGCAGGTCCAGCGCGAAGCACCGCTTTCTACGCCGCCGTCCCCGGACAACGTTCCCCTTGCGGCGATCGATCGGCCTGAGCCCGCCGCTCCCCAGCCGGCGTTCGAACCGGTACCCGAGCCGACGCAGGGCCACGAGGGGAACTTTGTCGTATCAGCCGAGTTGCCCGGCGACGATTCGGAGGTGCCGCCCTGGGCGGCGGTCGCGGCAATCCCGGCGACGAAACCTCCACCCGTTCCCGCCGCCGCTGTCCCAGCGGCTCCGCCTCGCCAGGTTCCGCCACGCCTGGTACCGACACGAATCGAGCCACCGGACCCCGATCTGGAGCAGCAGCGGCTGGCGATGGCGCCGCCGTGGATCCCGCCGCCGCAACCGGTGCAGCAGGTCACGCCGACTGCCGTCGCCCCAGTCGCGGCAAACCAGCGGCATGACCCACTGGCCGACACGGACATCCAGCCGGCAATTCGAGAAGAGCCGCGGGGTGTCATGCCGGCGGGAGGGATGCCGACCGACGACGATATCCGCACCGTGCTGGCGGCGCATCGCGCGGGCCAGCTCAAGCTCGTCGAAGGCCATCACCGCCACGGGCATCCGTTCTGGTGGGCGCTGCTGGGCATGCTGTCGGCGGCGGCGGTGGTTCTGATCGCACTGGTGTGGACCGGGCAGGTCAATTGGTTCAACTCGTGGGAGAAGCAGGCCTACCCGACCGTCGCGCAGTTTAAAGCCGAGGCCGAGGCGTTTGCCGTCCGCGGGGCATTGAAGGAGTCTCACGACCGCTACCGGAAGATCGACGATCTGATCGGAGGGCGCGAGGTTCACGACGAGCGTCTGCGGGAGATCGTGCAGTCGGCGCGCGACGATGCCAAGCGCGTCTACGGACTGCTGCTGAGCCGACTGGCCGAGCCGGCCGTGGTGGTCGCTCCGCCGCCGCCGGCCACGCAGGCGGTGGTGACCGAGCCCGGCACCAAGGCGAATCCGGGAGCGACGGCGACCACGACGGTTCGTCCGCCGGCGGTCGGGACGGGAGTGGATCCGAACCCGCGGGTGGCACCGTCCACGCAGGTGGCGTCGGTCACGGAGCCGCGCGTCGGACGCGAGTCGCCGCCGGCCCGCACGCGACCCGCCCCGCGACCCGTCAGGCGTGCGGCCGATGCGCCGCTGACCGACGCGGAGATCGGGGAATCGATCCAGTCGGGTGTGAACTACCTGCTCAAGCAGTTCGACGGAAAAACGAACCTCGTCATCGGCCGGGAGCGCGGCGGCGACGCGGCGTACTTCGCCGGGCTGGATGCACTGGCGGTCTACGCGCTGCTGCAGGCCGGCCAGGCGATCGACGACCCGCGCATCAGCCATCGCGGAGCCGAGATGCGGGCGCGACTCGAGGCCCTTCGCGCGCTGCCGATCGAAGGCGCTCACCAGACCTACGCCCGCGGATTGCGCGCCACGTGCCTCGCGCTGTTCAACCGCCCGGAAGACTTCAAAGTCATGGCCAATGATGTTGATTGGCTCCTGGGCACCACGGACGGGGGCGCTTTCGGATACAGCGGCGACTTCCGGAACTTGGTCCAGCGGGGCAACTTTCCCTCGCGCAACGGTTCCTGGGACAACTCCAACAGCCAGTACGGGTTGCTGGGAGTCTGGTCGGGTATCGAAGCCGACCCTCGCATCGAAGTGCCGATGGCCTTCTGGAAGGCCGTTGATCGCCACTGGACCAACACGCAGATCCCCGACGGACAGTGGGGATACGTCGAAAGTGGAAGCGGCACCGGGCGGCTGACGATGACCTGTGCCGGGTTGGCATCACTGTTCGTTGCCCACGAATACCTGGAACCGCCGACCACCAGCGGCACGGTCGGACGGGAGCCCTTCTCGCCGGCGCTGCGCAAAGGTCTGGAATGGTTCGAGCGCGGCGATAATTCGGTGAAAGTCCGCAACGGGAACTGGTGGGGCTATTCCCTGTACGGGATCGAGCGCGTCGGCCTGGCCAGCGGCTTCAAGCACTTCGGAGCGCACGACTGGTATCGCGAACTGGCCGAGCAGATCGTCAAGAAGCAGTTAACCAACGGCTCCTGGGGCGACGGCGTCGTTGATACGTCTTACGCGGTGCTGTTCCTCTCGCGCGGACGACACCCGATTCTCATGAACAAGCTCCGGTTCGACGGCTACTGGTCGAACCGGCCACGCGATGCGTCGAACATGGCCCGCTTTGCCGGCAGGCAGTTCGAGCGGCCGATCAACTGGCAGGTGGTGAATGTCGAAAACCCCTGGACCGACTGGACCGACAGCCCGATCCTCTACATCGCGAGCCACGAGCCGCCGAAGCTGACCGACGAGCATCTGGCAAAGCTGCGGAGCTTCGTGCGATCCGGCGGGATGATCTTTACGCATGCCGACGCGGGGTCACCCACGTTCGACAAGTGGGCCCGCGAGCTGGCGGCCAAGCTGTTTCCCTATGAACTGACCGATGTGCCGGAAAACCATGCGATCTGGAGCAGCGTCTACAAGCTGACGGCTCGGCCCGCGCTGCTGGGCGTTTCGAACGGCAGCCGGCTGCTGATGGTGCACTCGCCGAGCGACATCACGCTCAAGTGGCAACAGCGGGCGGATCGCGCGTTCGAGGCGAGGCCCGACCCGGCCCGGCCGGCGACGGTGGTCGCGCCCGATTCCGAGACCAAGACGCGGATGCTGTCGTCATTCCACTTCGGCATGAACCTGTTCGTCTACGCCGCCGGCAAACGCGACCTTCGCAACCGCCTCGACTCGGCCTGGATCGAACGGCCGGCCGCGGCACCGGTCGACACTATCCGGATCGCCCGCATTCAATACGGCGGAAACTGGGATCCCGAGCCCGGCGCCTGGGAACGCTACGGCAACTGGTTCCAGCAGACGACAGGCACGCGGCTGGAGATCCAGCCGGTGAAGCTGGGAGATCTCAAGGCCGACACCGTTTTCAGCCATCCGATGGCGCACCTGACGGGGACGGCGCGGGTGGGCTTCACCGACGCCGACGCGGCCGCGCTGCGGTCTTACGTAGAGGCCGGCGGCGTGGTACTGATCGACCCGACCGGCGGGATGAACGCGTTCGACACAGAGGTTCGTGAGACACTGCTCGTCAAGGCGTTTCCCGACCGATTCGCAAGGCTGCTGGACCCCGGCCATCCGCTGATGTCGGCCGGGGCGCCCGGGATGGAAGACGTCGGCAAGACGATCGTGCGTGGGTACACGCTGGAACGGCTCGGCGGGGGGATTGGCACCCTGCAGATTCTGACGCCGGCCACCTCCGCAAAACCGGGGGACAAAGCCGGGCCCAATCCGGGTGCGGTGATCGTGACGAGTCTCGACCTGACCAGCGGCTTACTCGGCACCAACGTGTGGGGCATCCTTGGATTTCAGAACCGGTATGCACAAAACGTCGTGAAGAATGCCATCTTCTGGACGGTGGACGGTCGGGCACAGAAGTAGGAATGGATCGACTCTCTCGGCGTTGCCACTATGCGTGCCGTGCGTTCTGCGGAATGTCCGTCGGCCTAGGCGTGATGGGAAGGCCCGCTGGTTCGGTGGTCGCGTCGCCAGCCGCACTCCGGGCATCCGCGGACGAAGTCGTAGCCGAGGTTATACCCGCACTGAAGGCATGCGCCGCGGCGAATGCGACCGACTTCTACGATGAACCGCCGGGGCCTGACCGCGATGACGTAGAACGCCCACAGGATCAGTGCATATAGCAGGGTGTTGACGACGAAACCCGGCCAGGCCGGCAGGAGCGGCAGGACCGATCGCTTCGGCACAGAGGACGCTGTCGGGGTCGAGTAACTGTTGAGGTAGGTCGGAGTCGGCACGATGGCGCTGTCGGGATACACCATCCACAGCGATCGCATCGGCCAGCCGTAACCAACGACGATGCGGCGTTCAAGATTGGCACTGCCGTCCGAAACCGCAGTGCTCCTGGCATCCAGCCCGCCGAATGAAGGAAGCAGATCGGCCGGCTTGGGGCCGCTCGTTGTGTAGGAACCGCTGCCGGAAGCCGGGATCGCAGCGGACTGATAGCCGCTTTGCCCGTAGTAGCTGCTGGCACGCGCTGCCGACGCCCATTGGACGTTGCCCGATTGGTCTACCAGCCCGACGGCGTCGATCTCGTTCCAGCCGGCGACCTTTGGTGAGTCGATCCAGATGCGCACGGTTCGCGTGGGGAAGTCGATCTTCAGCGGCACCTCGCTGGTTCCCATGCCGGATCCGGGCGGTGTCGGGTCGGTTCCTTCCCACGCGACGACGGATGTTCCATCAGGTCGGTACGCCTCGACCTTGAACAGCCCGCCGGGGTTGTACGTCTCGACGACTTTGACCGAAGCGGGAGTGACAGCGGTCTTGAAATCGAGTTCGAGCCATTCGATCGCCGCGTCCGTGCTGGACGGTGCCCAGGCGGTGACCTGGTCGCCGGCGAAAGGCGTGTCCGGCGCGCCGCAGGCCTGGCGGTAGCTCCAACTGACGGCGGCGGCGTGCTCCGAGATGACCGCGGTCGAACCCGGCGATTCGTACCGGCTGACCGTCCATTTTTCATCGACGCCGGTCGAGGTCGTGAGCGAAGTGCTCGGCGCCGCGAATGCATCGATCGCCATGGAAAGGATCAGCGCTACGGCAATATTCAAGATCAGCCCCAGCGCCAAAAACACCATGATCTGGCGCACGAGGTGCCGGCGGCGTCGGTTTCCGCGCGGGTCGGTGTCGCTGGCGGATGTCGTCATAGTGACCTCGAACGATTCGACCGGGCGGTCAACCCTAAAGACGTTCATCGATCTGTAAAGTTGCTAAAGCGTCATGGTTTGAGCGTACGATTGCGGTCATGCCGACCCTTAAGTTCGAGTTGACACTTGCCGCGTCGCTGGATGACCTCTGGGCGTTTCATCAGGACGTGAGCCGGGCGCTTCCGTTGCTGTCGCCGCCCGGCAGCGACGTGCGCATTATCGCGGCCGACCTGCCGGCGCGTGTCGGGCAACAGGTGAAGATGAATGTGCGCGGCCCGCTCGGGAAGCGTCTGAACTGGGTCGCCAGCATCATCGAGTT
The DNA here is from genome assembly GCF_015169395.1 of Humisphaera borealis. Taxonomy (GTDB): domain Bacteria; phylum Planctomycetota; class Phycisphaerae; order Tepidisphaerales; family Tepidisphaeraceae; genus Humisphaera; species Humisphaera borealis. The sequence goes on along the minus strand of NZ_CP063458.1, from coordinate 3,400,259 downwards.
CGAGCCGCCCTCACGGCAGAACGACTCGCGGCAGGCGCGATTTGTCGATGTGCAGCTTTCGGGGCCGTTCGCGGCCTGGCGGCACGAGCACCAGATGGAAGAGACGGGCCCTGGAACTTCCAGGCTGATTGATATCGTCACCTATCGGGTGCCCCTCGGGCCGCTGGGGAAGGTGGCCGACTGGATGTTTGTTCGACGGCAGCTCGAGTCGATGTTCCGCCACCGGCACGCTGTCACGCGTAAGGAACTGGAAGGCGGACGCGGATGAGCTCGGCACTCCTGCGCGGTCTGACTACATGACGTTATCATTGTGATAATAACCGGCGCAATTCCATGACGAAGTTGGTAGACTTTTGCCAACCTTCGCCAGTCACGCGCTTTTTGGGGAGTGCTGCTGCGCCGGGGCAATTCGTCGGGGTTTGCACATGTTGAACGAGTTTCGAATCGGGACACTTCTCGGTGTGGCGGCGACGCTGGTTTTGGCCTCGTCGGTGTCGGCTGATCGCGTGAAATTGAAGGACGGCCGAGTCATTGAGGGGACGGTCATTCCCCAGGGCAGTGGCTACTGGGTTCGCAGTAGTGACGGACAGACCTACAAACTGACCAAGGAAGAAGTGGTCTCGATCGACAAGGGGGCCGCTGCGCCGGCGGCGGGAACGCCTGCCGCCGGAACGACGCCGGCTTCCCCAGGCGCGGCTCCGAAGATCGCCGTCAACTTCAACGTGACCAAGTCCCGGTGCACGGTCGTCGACAGCGCGCTGGCTGCCGTCACGCTGTGGCAACAATTCCTGGACAACGCCCCCGAGAACAGCCCCGACTTGCCCGCCGCGCGGGAAGAGCATGCCAAGTGGAAGGCGCTTGCCGACAGCAGCGCCGAAAAGATCAAGGGCAAGTGGATCGGCGGCGACGAGCGCAAGGCGATCCTCGCCAAGGCGACGGCGTTGCAGAAGGAAGCCGACGAACTCATCGAACAGCAGCAGACCCTCCAGGCGGTCAAGAAGCTGGAGGAAGCGGCGGCGGTCTATCCCAACAGCTTCGAGTCGAACTTTCAGCTCGCCTACATCTACATGATCCAACATGACGAGAAGAAGGCAGCGGAGTGGTTCGCAAAAGCCTCGGCGATCCGCCCCGATGCGCCCGAAGTGCTCGCCAACCAGGGGCTGTTGCACTGCGTCAAACGCCGATACGACGTCGGCATCCCGCTGATGACCAAGGCCCTCCAGAAGGGGGACCGCAGGGAGATCGTTCACAACCTGATTACCGCCATCTCGAGTGCGCCCGAGGTGCTGCGCCGTCGCGCGGATATCAAGGAGGCCGAAGGCGCCGCTCGATTGCTCGCCGGCAAGTACAACCTGTCCGGCCCCGGCGACTCGTACCTGATCGTCCCGCTGATGAAGGAGAACCGCGGCGGTCGCGGCGGCGCCGAGCACGAAGCGATGTGGAGCGGTACGGGCTTCATCGTGGCTGCCGACGGGCTGATCCTGACCAACCGTCACGTGGTCGAAGGCGCCAAGACGCTGATGGTCATCCTGAAAGGCGCAGGGCCCGGCGGATCAGACCTGCAGCGGTCGGGCGAGGTCGTGGTGATCGACGACCAGCAGGATCTGGCCCTGGTCCGCATCAAGGTAGACGCCAAACAAACGCTCACGGTCATGCAACTGGCCCCCACCGATGCGCCCGGCGATGGCGCCGAATGCACGGTGATCGGCTTCCCTATGATCGACCGCCTCGGGGCCGCCGTGAAGATCACCCGCGGCATCGTCAGTTCCGCGGCCAAGCAGGCCAACGGCCCTGACATCATGGTCGATGCCAAGGTGAACCCCGGTAATTCCGGCGGGCCCATCCTGGATCGTTACGGCAATGTCATGGCGATCGTCAGCATGAAAACGGTGGCATCGCGGCTGGAAGACAGCTACGGACTGGGCATCAGCGCCGGCATGGTTCGGCGGTTCCTCGCGAAGAACAGCGTGACGCTGAAACCGGGAACCACCGACGGCAAAACGCTAAGCGCCGAAGAAATCGCCGCAAAAGCAAAGCCGAGCACCGTCTGCATCCTGGGAACCAAGTAGCAAACGCAACGGTTTGCCCTCGCGCCGGCGGCTTATTACAGTCGCCGCCGGTGCGAGGGCACTGCATGGATCAGCAGCCGGGTAAACTTGTAAAACCACGTTCGCGCCTCAGGCGATTGATGGACCGCGTTCCCTCGCGTCGGGAATGCCTGGAAGCGGGTGCCCTCGCTGCCATGGCGGGGTTCGTTACAAGCCTCAGCCCGCAAACTCATCCGCAGGCTGACGCGGCCGACCTGGCTCCTTACGTACCGCGCCTGAATGACCTGCGCGATCGACTGCACGACAAGGCCCGCGTCTGGGCGATGGGCGGCGCCGAAACGGTGGCCCGTCCGGGAAAGTCGCCGAGCGATACGTTCGTCTACACCGTCGAACTCGCCCAGCTCATGGAGCACTTCGCCCGCGCCGGCGACCTCGAACCCTACCTGAAGCTCCGCCAGTTCGCCGTCGAACATGTGATCATCGACAAGGCGGACGACCCATTCACTACGGGATTTGTGCTCTGGCGGCGGGCGATCAAGGTGCAGCCCGATGCGTCAGGCACCACCGAGGGCCTGCGCATGGCCCGTGCGCTCTGGGCCAGTGGCAAGGTGTTGAATCGGCCGCAGGACAAGTCGCTCGCGCTGACGATCCTCGACGGCTACGGCAGGCACTACACGATCGACCAGGACATCTGGCTGATCCGTAATTACTTCAGCTTCGGCAGTCGATCCTTTGCCAACAACACCTACGTCATCGATTACGACGCCGACTTTCTGCATGCGGTTGCCGACGACATTCGCGAATCTGATCCGGCGGCACACAAGCCGATCGCCGACCTGGCCGCCAGGAGCTACGAGCTGATGCGCCGTACACCGACGCCGTGCGGGCTGCTGTACGACCTGGTGCAGCCGGAACTCAAGACGATGTACTGGGGGATCGATGTGTCGGTGTTTTCCCCGAACGACATCGTGCAGACGAACAACGCCTGCACCACCGCCGCCACGATCGCAAAGGGAGAATCAGGGATCGCCCGGAAGGTCTTGGCTTTCGTGAAGAACAAGCTCGCCAGCGACGGCAAAGTTTATTCGCACTACTACGGGCGAACCGGCGAGCGCGTGTCGCGTCGGGGGATTCGGGCGTCAGAGACCATGGCGATCGCCAAGCTCGGGGCGCTGCTCGACGACAAGGCGGCGGTTGCCCAGTTCATCCAGATCGGTCTGCCGCACTGGGAGCAATTCGTCAGCTCCGCCGGCCCCGAGGAGGCCTGGGCGGCGAGCGAGATTCTCCTGGGGTTGCGCGAAGTGCTTGCCGTCTGCTGACAATCCCTCGAGTGCGGCGAGCCGCCGCGATCAGCCCCCGCTGCTGCGCAGGAAGAACTCCATCAGCTCGTGCCCCTTGTCGAGCTTCAGCCCGCTCGCGTCGGCGATCGGCTCGCTGTACGCCTTGGCGCCGGCGGCTTTCACGCCGGTCCCGGCGATTGCGAAGAGCGTGGGGGCGTAGCCGTGCTTTCGGGTGCTGATGTTGGTCGGGTGGTCCGGCAGAACCATGATCCGCCAGTCGGGGTAGGACTGCATCTTGGCCAGCACCGGGCCGACGACGTGATTGTCGATCGCCTCGATCGCTTCGATTTTCGTCTTCCAGTCGGCCTGGTGGCTCGCCTCGTCCGGCGATTCGACGTGGCTGAGAACCAGGTCGTACTTGTCGAGCATCTTCGCCGTGTCGATGCCCTGGCCGATGTAGTTGGTGTCGTGGAAGCTGGTCATGCCGTCCACTTCGTGGCAGTCCCAGCCCAACAGTGACGCCAAGCCGCGGAGCAGATCGACGCCGGTGATCATGCACCCCTTGGCGACGCCGAACCGCTCGGCGAACTTCGGCATCGCCGGGGCGTGGCCCTGGCCCCAGAGCCAGATCTGCGTCGCTTCATTGATGCCGGCCTGACGCCTGGCGACGTTGATCGGGTGATTCGCGAACAGCTTCGCCGAGGTCTCCGTCATTCGCCGAAGGATGTCGGAACCGGTCCCGGTCGGCAGCCATTTCTCGGCCGGCTCCTCGGGGATTTCGTGTGGCGGCTTGGTCTTCAGTTCGAAATCCTGAGACCCGCGGTAGACCATCAGGTTGCGGTAGCTGACGCCGTGGTAGATCTCGAAGCCCGGTTCTTTGAGCACCTCGGCCAGATCCACCAGCAGCTGCCGCGCATCGACATTGCTGATGCCGCCGGCCGAGTGGTCCTTCATCAAGCCGCCACGCGTGGTGACGAGATTGCAGCGGAAAACCCAGTCGGTCGGATCAAGCGGAATGCTCTGAGCCGCGGCTTCCAGCGGTGCCCGGCCGGTGTGGTAGACGGCCGGGTCGTAGCCCAGCAGCGACATGGTGGCGACATCGGACCCGCTCTCGAACCCGTCGGGCACGGTGCGCACTAAACCGATCCGGCCCATCTGCGCGATGCGGTCCATGTTCGGCGTGGCGGCGGCTTCCAGCGGCGTCTTCCCGCCCAGTTCGGCCAGCGGCTCGTCGGCCGCGCCGTCGGGGATGATGATGGCGTATTTCATGGCAATAGGCGTCTCTCTCACGAATCCAACGTTGCGGGGCTAGACTACGAGTACGACGAGTTCAAGACAACGGTTAACGGGTATCGATATGCGGCGAGACGACATCATTGGCGCTAGAGTCATCCGAGTGCTGGAGATGCCGATGGTGTGCCACTCTGACTATTCCATCGGAACCGTCGACTGCCTCGTCTTATTGGCGGACGGTCGTACACTCCATCTCCCGAGTTTCCAATTCGTGCAGTTTGACACGGGCATTCGGTACAAGACCGTCTATAGGGCCGAGCAATGCTGTGGCGAGACGGTTGTCGACGTTGTAGTGTCGGATCACTGGCCGGGTTGGGGGCTCGCCCTCACGAATGACAAAGTCATCTACATCGATGTCGCCGGGGATACCTTGATTCCGTTTGTGAGCGATTGGCGAGAAGAACGCGATCTATGCAGGCCTGTGAGCGACGACGCACTGTCGTCCTCCTGATGTCGCGCAGATCGTTGACCTGCGGCTAGCGCCCTACGCGAACTCCTTCGGCTGATCGATGATCCGCAGGCACACGCTCGGCGCGCGCACCGTCGATAGCGCGTCGATCTGCTTGAGGCTCGCCCGTACCGCGCCTTCCTGAGCCCGGTGCGTTGTGATAACGATCGGCACGATCGGCACGCCGTCGGCGTCTTCGGCGACTTCGTGCTGTAGGATCGCACTGATGCTGATGCCGTGTTGGCCGAGCACCTGGCTCACTGCGCCCATTACGCCGGGCTGGTCTTTCACGCTCAGCCGCAGGTAGTATCGGCTGGTGATCTCGTTGGCGGGGAGGATCTGTGCCGGTTCGGCGGCGTCGGGGAAGATGTTGAGCTTCTTGAACGCCAGCGGCACCACGCCGATTGCCGTCTGCACCAGGTCGGCAACGACCGCGCTCGCCGTCGGCATCTGGCCGGCACCGCGGCCGTAGAACAGAGCGTGGCCCAGCGCGTGGCCGTAGACACTGATTGCGTTGAATGGCCCGCTCACTTCGGCCAGGACGTCTGATTTGCTTACGAGTGTGGGATGGACGCGTAATGCCAGTCGCCCGTCCGGCTGCCGCTCGGCGATCGCCAGCAGCTTGATGACGTAACCCAGATCGCCGGCAAACTTGATGTCGGCTGATTGCAGGTCGGCGACGCCTTCGATCTGGATGTCCTTCTCGGCGACGCGGGCGTTGAACGCCAGGCCCGACAGCAGCGCGAGCTTCTGTGCCGCGTCGCGGCCGGAAACGTCGAGCGTGGGGTCGGCCTCGGCAAAGCCCAGCTTCTGGGCTTCGGTCAGCGCTTGGTGGTAACTCCAGCCGTTGCGGGTCATCCGGGTGAGGATGACGTTGCATGTGCCGTTGACGATGCCGACAAGCGCGTCAATGCGGTTGGCGACCAGGCCCCGGGAGATGGCGTCGATGATCGGAATGCCGCCGCCGGTGCTGGCTTCGAACGCAATGCACGAGCCGTGCTTGCGGGCGAGGGAAAACAGTTCCGGTCCGCGCTCGGCGAGCAGGCTTTTGTTGGCGGTGACGACCGGCTTGCCGAGCTTTAGGGCCCGTTCGATATGGGCCAGCGCCGGGTCGCGCCCTCCCATGACTTCAATGACGATCTGAACAGCAGGGTCGTCGATCGCAGCGGCGGCGTTCGACGTGTAGGGGAGGTTGCCCTCGCCGGCCGCATGTTTGGCCACGTCCCTGACGACGACATGGCGGATATCAAACGCCAGATTCGTTCGACGGGCCAGAAGCTCGCGCTGTTCGCGCAGCAACTTGACGACGCCGCTGCCGACAACGCCACAGCCAAGAAGACAGATCCCGATCGACGTTTGGGTCATGAGTAAATCCGAAGCACGGCACGAAAGCGGAACGAATCGAACGCGGAAATGTAAGGACGGGGCGCAGGGGAAGCAAGGTTGAGCGTGGATTGTCGAAAGTTGAGTGTCGCTCGTCGATGGTGGGGTGTGGATTGTCGAAGTCGGGCCTTCCCGACGATCAACTGTCGACCGCCGACAATCAACCGTCGAATCACATTGCCAGAACCTGCCCCGGCGTTTACCTTTCCGTTCCCAATTGTTCTCTCAATGACCGGTCGGAGGAAAGTGACTATGAGCATCAAAATCGGCGTTAACGCGTGGATCTGGACCTCTCCTTTCACCACCAGCGATCCGGAGTCGCTCGCGTTGCTCGACAAGGCCAAGAAGATGGGCTTCGACAGCTTCGAGTTCGGCCTCGAAGACCCCTCGCACGTCGACCCGGCCAAGCTGAAGGAACGTGCCCAGGCGACCGGTCTGCGGCTGGTCATCTGCGGCGCGTTCGGCCCCGACCGTGACCTGACCCACGAAGACGCCAGCATCCGCGAAAACTCGCTCAACTACATCACCAAGGCGTTGGAGATCTGCGCCAAGAGCGGCTGCCCCACGCTGGCGGGCCCCAGCTACTCGGCCGTCGGCAAGCGTCGGCATGTGACGCCGGAACAGAAGAAGGTCGAATGGGACCTGGCCGTCAAAGGCCTGAAGGAAGCCGCCAAGCGCGCTGCGAACCTGGGTGTGCGGATCGCCGTCGAGCCGCTGAACCGTTTCGAGACCGACCTGGTGAACACGTCAGAGCAGTGCGAGAAACTGCTCAACGACATCGGCGAGAAGAACGTCGGCTTCCACCTCGATACGTTCCACATGAACATCGAGGAAAAGGACACCTACGAGGCCATCAAGCGGGCCAAGGGCCGGCTGTTCCACTTCCACACCTGCGAGAACGACCGCGGCGCGCCCGGCAGCGGCAAGAACATCGACTGGGAAGGCACCGCCAAGGCGCTGAAGGAAATCGGCTACGACAGCGACGCGGTGATCGAGAGCTTTACCCCCAAGACCAAGAGCATCGCCGCCGCCGCCGCCATCTGGCGGGTGCTTGCTCCCACGCAGGATTCGCTGGCGAGCGACGGGCTGGCGTTCCTGAAGAAGATCCTGGGCTGAGCACACTGGGTTTGAGCACACTGGGCTGACTTCAACGATTAGCGGTCGCACCGTAGGTGCACTCTTCCGGGACTAAGACCTAGGAGTGCACCTACGGTGCGACCGCTAATCATTTCCAGGTTACGTCTGCCGATCACCGCGACATGACCGGCCGACTCGCGGCGACTTCGGACAACGCGTCGGTCGCGAACTTCACATCCTGCTTGCTCAAAAACGGCCCGAAGCTCAGCCGCGTCGCACCGCCGGTTGCGGCGGTGCCGATCGCCTGGTGGGCGAGCGGGGCACAATGGATGCCGGATCGGCTGAGAATGCCGTAGCTGGTTTCAAGAATCGCCGACAGCTCCTGGGGGTCATACCCGTCGATGCGGATGGCGAATACGCCGATGCGGTTTCGTACGCCCTGGGGGCCGAAGTAGGTGAGGCCGTCGATGTCTGAGACGCCTTCGAGGAAGGTGCACCAGGTCCATCTCGTGAGCGTGCAGGGTCTCGATGCCCTGCTCCAGCACCCATTTCACGCCTTCGCTCAGCCCGATGATACCGATCGCGTTATGACTGCCGGGCTCGTACTTGTCGGGCATGAAGTCCGGCTGCGTCGCCAGTTCGGACACCGAGCCGGTGCCGCCTTCGCGCAGGGTGCGCAGTGACTTTTCCAGCCCCGGGCGGATGTACAGGAACCCTGTGCCCAGTGGCCCCAGCAGCGCCTTGTGGCCGGGGGCGGCTAGCAGATCGATGCAATCGGCCCGCACGTCAATGGGCAGATGTCCGACGGATTGTGCCGCGTCCACAATGAACGGCACCGCCCGCTCCCGGCAGATGCGCCCGATCTCCCGGATCGGTTGAACGGTGCCCGTCACATTGCTGGCGTGCGTGATCGCGACGAGTTTCGTTTCCGGCCGAATGGCCCGGCGGATGTCGTCAGGGTCGACCAGGCCTGTCGCCGAATCGACCGGCACCTGCGTCTGTGAAATCCAGCCGCGGGACTCGAGCTCGTTCAGCGGCCGCAGGATCGAGTTGTGGTCGATGTGCGTGCAAATCGCATGGGCAGGCTGGCGGGCAGGGTCGATCAGGCCTTTGATCGCGAGGTTCAGAGCGTCGGAGCAATTCAGCGTGAAGACGAAATGCTCGGCCTTTTCGCCGTTCAAGAGCCGATTGAGCCGTCGGCGGCATTCGTGAATCAGCGCGCCGGTCTCGATCGCCTCCTGGTACGCACCCCGGCCGGCGGAGGCGCCCAGTTGAGTGGCGTAGCGGACCATCGCATCGGTGACGGTCCGCGGCTTGGGGAAACTCGTCGCGGCGTTGTCGAGGTACAGCCGACGGGGGGAAAACGTGGGATTGTCCGGATTCGGGTGCGTCATCGGGTCAGGGGTTGCAAATGGACGCCAGATGATAGGGGAGGAGGGGTCGAACGTGTAGCGTGTAGAAATTTAGGAGCCGCGCACGAAGTGTACTCACGGAGTAAGCGGGAACCGCAACGCTTCGGGGTCCATTTCCGCTTACTCGCGTGAACACACTTCGTGCGCGGCTCCTGGGACTGGAGCGACGTGAGTAGTCCTACCAGAACGCCCAGTCCTGGTAGTACAGCACGTACGCCGCCAGAAGGGCATTGGTCGTCGCGTGCATGACGATGCACGCCCCCAGGCTGCGCGTATAGAGCAGCAGTCCGCCGACCATAAAGCCCCAGACAATGGAAGTCAGCCACCAGTTGCCATGCACGACGGCAAACGCCAGTGAGACACCGACGTACGCCCGCCAATCCCATTCGCCGACGGTAGCGAGTTTGAAATCATTGGGGGCAATGATCCGCCGCCAGAGGTAGTCGCGCCAGAAGAGCTCTTCCATCAGTGGAACGACCAGCGAAGCGCTGAGTATGCGGACGGCAATCCAGGCCCAGCAGAGCCAGTCGGGTTGGATTTTCTGATACGGGTTGAAGACGGTGTCGGGCGGCGGCGGCCTGAAGAACGCGAAGTTTGCCTGCAGCCAAAGCTGCATCGGCACCCATTGAAAGATGCCGATCACGCCGGCGATGACGCCAAGCCACCAGTAGTCCCACTTGATCTTCGTGAAAAGCGGCCAGAGCCAGACGAGCAATCCTGCGGCGACGACGGCCTTGATCGCATAAAAGACAGGGTATGCGTCGGGGAATTGCCCCGCGAGAGACGTCAGCAGGATGAACGCGAAGAACGGAAGGATGTACGCCAGATCGTCTGAAACGCGCGACCGAAGCGAAACACGGCGGTCGGCCTGGGGTGGCGAAGGTTCGGATGGCGCGGTCATGGGTGGCCGGCGTTGTACGCCGAATTCCCCCGGCTGTCATCGCGCTCATGCCAGATGCACGATTCCCCGGCTGATCGCGGCGGTGATCGCTTCCATCCGATCGGCGACGTTTAGTTTTTCGAACACGCGCGTCGTGTGAACTTTCACCGTGTTTTCGCTGATCCCCAGCGCGATCGCGATCTCCTTGTTGCTTCGGCCGCGGACGATCGCCTCCAGCACCTGCATTTCGCGATCCGACAGTTGCCCGCGGCCAGCCCGGGTCTCGAGCGCGGCATTGATCGCCGGCGGGAAATAGGTTCCACCGGCATGGATGGCACGAATCGCGTCCATCAGTTCGCCGGGCTCGCTCGCCTTGGGCAGATAACCCGAGGCCCCGGCCTGCACGGCGCGGTGAACATCTTCCTCTCCCTTGAAGACAGACAGCACGATCACCCGGGCCGATCGATCAATCGCGCGAATGGCCGCCGTCGCTTCTGCGCCGTTCAGTTCCGGCAATTGGTAGTCAATCACGACGACGTCTGGCCGCAGCGATTGAAACAGGCTGACCGCCTCGGCACCGGTGCGGCCTTCGGCGATGACCTCCATGTCCTCTTCCAGATTCAGCGCACTGGCAAGCCCGAGACGCACCATGAAATGGTCGTCTACGATCAGCAGGCGGATTTTCGATGGAGCAGCGGGGGAAGACATTGGCACCCCTGACTACCGCCGCAGGAAACAAACGTGAACGGATTTAAAGAAACCGGGCGTCACCGCGCCGGTTCTGTGAAATGTTTGCGGTAATTTCTGATCGTTGTCACATCGCCGCGATTGCGGCATCGAACGGTGAAACACCCCACATCGGGGACACGAAAGGACCCATCATGTCGAAGAAACTCGCAGGTAAAGTTGCTGTCGTTACAGGAGCCTCGAAGGGAATCGGCGCGTCGATCGCGAGTCATCTCGCGGCCGAGGGCGCATCGGTCGTCGTCAACTACGCCAGCAGCAAAGGCGGGGCCGACAAGGTCGTCCAAGAGATCGTCGCCGCCGGCGGCAAGGCCGTTGCGATCCAGGCGGACGTATCCAAGGAAACCGATGTAGTTCGGCTTTTCGGGGAGACCGGCAAGGCCTTCGGTCGGTTGGATGTTCTCGTTAACAATGCCGGCATCTACGAGTTCGCCTCGCTTGACCAGATCACCGCCGAGCACTTCCATAAGACCACCGACCTGAACGTGCTGGGCCTGCTGCTTGCGTCTCGTGAGGCAGTCAAGTTGTTTGGCGACGCGGGCGGGAGCATCGTCAATGTCAGCTCAGTGGTATCGACCAACACCCCGGCCGGCACTGCGGTCTATTCCGCGTCCAAGGCGTCGGTGGACGCCATCACCCGTACGCTCGCCAAGGAGCTCGGGCCCAAGAAGGTGCGTGTGAACTCCGTGAACCCCGGCATGGTGGAAACCGAGGGCACGGCGACGGCAGGCATCACCGCGGACGAGAGCGGCTTCCGCAAGATGATCGAAGCCCAGACCCCGCTGGGTCGTATCGGCCAACCCGGGGATATCGCCCCGGCCGTGGTGTTCCTGTCGTCTCCCGAATCGGCATGGATTACCGGCGAGACCCTCGTGATTGCCGGTGGGTTCAGGTGATCGATTAGGGATGCGCTGACGCGACGAAGCAAACGCAATGAGAACGCCCACGGACAGCAGTCCGTGGGCGTTTCCATTTGGCTCAGGTAGAGGTTCCGGCGATTACACCTTGTTCTTCAACCGCAGCTTGTTCTCGACCGGCGGGCGGCCCATCGGGAAGTACTGGAAACCGTTCTCCCGCATGACGTCGCGGTGCAGGCAGTTGCGGCCGTCGAAGATCATCGGCTGGTTCATGGTCGCCGCGATCTTGCGGAACGGAAGGGTGGTGTACTGCGGCCAATCGGTCGTCAGCGCGACGGCGTCGGCACCGGCGGCGGCGGTGACCGGATCGGTGCACCACTCGACCTGGTCCTTGAACACCTGCTTCATGTGCTCCATGCCCTTGTAGTCGTGGGCGCGGACCGTGGCGCCCTTGTCGAGCAGGTACTGGATGACGTCCAGCGCGGCGGACTCGCGGATGTCGTCGGTGTCGGCCTTAAACGCCAGGCCCCAGACAGCGATCGTCGCGCCGGCGATCGGGCGGCCGAGTTTGGCCTCGATCTTGTCGACGAACCGCTTCTTCTGATTCTTGTTGACGGTCTGGATCGCGTTGGTGAACAAGTTTTCGTAGCCGGCGGCCTTGGAGATGTGCTCCATCGCGGCAACGTCTTTCGGGAAGCAGGACCCGCCGTAGCCGCAGCCGGCGCGAAGGAACGCCGGTCCGATGCGGTTATCGCTGCCGATACCCTTGCGGATGTCTTCGACGTCGGCGCCGTAGAACTCGCAGAGGATGGTCATCTCATTCATGAACGAGATTCGGGCGGCGAGCATGCTGTTGGCGGCGTACTTGGTCAGCTCGGCCGACTCCCAGTTCATCGTCATGAAGTTGTCTTCGCGCTTGATGAGCGGGTCGTAGAGCCGGCGCATCATGCGGAAGGCTTCGGGGCTTTCGCCGCCGATGACGATGCGGTCGGGGTTCATGCAGTCCTGAACCGCGGTGCCTTCCTTGAGGAACTCGGGGTTGGAAACGACCTGCACGTGAGCCTTGGTCTGCTCGCGGAGGAAGTTGTAAAGCTTGCGGTTGGTGCCGGCGGGGACCGTGGACTTGACCACGATCGTCACCAGGTACTCGCTGTTCATCTCGGCCAGCGCGTCGCAAACTTCCTTGCCAGCGCCTTCGAGGAAGCTCATGTCGACGGTGCCGTCGGGCTTGGGCGGCGTGCCGACGCAGAGGAAGACGACCTCGGCGTCGCGGACGGCGTCCTTGACGTTGCCCGTGAACTGGATCTGCCCGGAGGCATAGTTCTCGTTCAGCAGTTCCTGCAGACCGGGTTCAAAGATCGGGCAGTGCCCGTCCTGCAACGTCTTGAGCTTTCTCGGATCCTTCTCGACACCCTTCACGGTGTGACCGATCGCGGCGAGACAGGTACCGGTGACGAGGCCTACGTAACCACAGCCAATGATTGCAACGTCCATGAGAAACCTTCCTGATGACTTCGATCGAGTGCGGCCGGAGGCGATGCCTCCCTGCTCAGGCGACCATGAGGACGCCAGCCTTGGTGAGAATCGGCAAAAACGCCGTCCGACTTATCTTTGCTTCTGACACGCGATTCAAGCAACGGTAGGTCCGGCAAATATGACCCAAATTATCAACTTGGCAACATAGTGCGGGAATCAGAGCGGCAGCATCGTGGACGTGTGGTTTGCATTACGCAGCAGGAGGAATGCTCGCCTGCCGATGCACGGCCGGGTCGGCTGTATCACGGCTCGCAGACCCCGCTTCGGAACCGCCACTGCCGATACCACCGGTATCGGCGGTGACGGCAGTCTTACCCTGAACCTCGAACGCTTCACCCGAATTGACGACTTCGGTGTTCCGATTCGTCGTGGCATCTTCGAGCGTGCTGGGTCTTCCGCCGCGGGGGCGTTCGTGAACCATGCCGATCTTGTAGGCAGCAACGACGATCGAACCGAACGTCACGAGATAGATCGCGACGGAGTAACGCGTTCGGATGAAAACGATCGTCGCGCCCAGCAGAGCAAAGAAGACCGCCAACCCGTAACTGATCAGGACGGTTTGCTTGACCGTGAATCCACGCTGAACGAGCTGGTGGTGGAAGTGCTGGGCATCGGCGGAGAACAAGGGTCGGCCGGCGATCCAGCGTCGGGCGAAAGCAAGGGTTGTGTCGAGCACAGGAAGCGCGAACATCACCATCGCCGCCAGAAACCACTTGGGGCGTTCCTGTGCCATCAGGATGATCATGACGGCACAGACGAAGCCGAGGAGCATGCTGCCGGCGTCGCCCATGAAGATAGACGCCGGGTTGAAGTTGTAGGGCACAAAGCCGAGCACCGCGCCGAGAATCGCCAGCCCCAGGATCACGCGAAGCGCATCCCAGTTGGTGTTCAGTCCGCCGCCATACATCGCGAGGTGAACGGCGATGAAAACGAATCCGAAAGCGATGATCGCGGTGACCCCGCCGCACAAACCGTCCAGGCCGTCCATCAGATTGGTTGCATTGCAGCACCCAACCACGACCACGACCACCAGCAGGCTACTGGTGACATAAACCAGCGGCTGAAACCAGGTGGAGTTCACCAGATCCGGCCCGATCGCCGCGCCCGATGAATCCACCGGTCCGATCAGCTGGAAGATCTTCATCAACAGGTTTTCGAGCAGGCTTCGGGTGCATTGCGAGCCGACGTCGTCCAGAAGGAGCAGGATTGCGACCGCCACCTGGCCGATGATCTTCCCCGTCGGGCGGACCCCCAGCAGATCGTCCCAAAGCCCGAGTAGCACAATGATCAAGGCACCGAGCACGATACTGAACTTGATGCCCGGATGCGGACTCGGCCAGCCGGGCTCGGATCGATGCAGGCTCAGGTATTGGCTGATCGCCAGTCCGGCCAGCAACCCCAGGAAAATGGCGATCCCGCCGAGGTACGCGACCGGGGACTGGTGCATCTTTCGCAGGCGATCCGGATTGTCGACGATGTTGTAGTGGATCGCGACCATCCGCATGATCGGCGTAAAGACGAAGGCCACGATGAACGAGGCGTAAAAGACGTAGACGTAGGGCGACAGCACCTGATCGATGCCGTAAACCCGGGGTGACAATTGGGCGAGCGTGCAGAACATAGATGGATCAAACGGTCGGCAACCCACCCCCGACTAATGGCCCGACATCCGGACGGTCCATCATAAGCCCTGTTCGATTCGCAACCAACTCGCGTGCTGTTAAGACTTCATCGGCCAAGGCAGTCCTAAGTGCCGCGGACGTCACAAAGATGACCAACTGCTATACCGCCGTCTGATAACCGAGGTTCGGCTCGGCCTGGAAAGCCTTCTAAGCAGGCGAAGCAACGACCGCCGCGATGATCTGCGCCAACGAATGTCGGGGCGCGAAGCCGATCGCCTCACGGATGCGACGAAGATCGGGTGCCCGGCGGGGCATGTCATCAAACTGCTGCCCGTACGCCTCTCGAATGGTCAGATGCTCGATCCGGCTGGACGACCCTGTCGCCGCGATGACGCGGCTTGCCAGTTCCTTGATCGATATCTCTTCTTCGCCGCCGAGATTGAAGACTCTCCCCTGCGCCGCCGGCGTCGCCACCAGCCGCACGATCGCATCGACCACATCGCCGACATGGCAGAAACAGCGCGTTTGCGTGCCGTCGCCATGAACTTTCAGCGGTTCATTCGCCTTGGCGGCTGCCACGAAGCGTGGTAGCACCATGCCATAGCGACCCACCTGCCGCGGCCCGACGGTGTTGAACAGCCGGACGATCGTCACCGGCAGGCCGTACTGCTTGTGGTAGGCGAGGCCGAGGAACTCGTCGATTCCTTTGCAGTACGCATAGCAGTAGCGCGCGGTCACGGTCGGCCCCATGACCACATCGTCGTCCTCACTGAAGGGCACTTTCGCGCCTTTGCCATAGACCTCGGAAGAGCTGGTGATCAGCACCGGCCGACGAAACCGGTTGGCGGCTTCCAGGACGACTTCGGTGCCGTGAATCGTCGTGCGGATCGTCCGCACTGGCTCGTCGAGCACCAGTTGCACGCCGACCGCTGACGCCAGGTGATACACCTCATCGCAGGCCGCCATCAGGGTGTTGACGGTATGACTGTTCTCCACCGAGTCGCGAACGATCTGGAAGCCCGGCTTACCAACGAGTGCGCCCAGGTTCTCCATCCGGCCGGTGCTGAAATCATCGAGAACGGTCACCTCCCGCCCGTCACGGATGAGCCGTTCGGCGAGGTGCGAGCCGATGAATCCTGCCCCACCGGTGATCAAAGCGCGTGTCATGAGGGCAATCTAAGGGGTAATAAAGCAAGAGCAACACTCAAGCAGCGATTCATCAATCACGGCGATGGCCGCGATGCCGGCCCCGCAGGTTTCGTCGCCGACTTCCCAGCCGCCTGAATCGCAGGCTCCCAGTCATGCGGCGTTGTCCCACCGACGGTGAACGACGTGAACTGATTATTCAATGCTTGAAGCTGAGCCCGCGTGCGAAATGCACCTTCCTCGGCTGCCGTAACTTCAATTTCACTGTGGATAGAACGCAGCGGAGCACAGTAATCGCTGCCGACTTTCATCTCCCACTGGTCCTGAAGGACCGGGACAACCGCGGTCAGCCCGATGACCGTCGCCACCAGGAATCCTGCACCAAAGCTGATAGCCAATTTCCAGAGCTTCACTCGCACTCCCCTGGCTCTTTCGGGCCCATTAGAAACTCATTGGGTGCACTCTGCCCGATTTCCAGTTTCCAAAGCCGATCGAAACCTTCCCGAAGTCTAAACGCTGTCGCGGCAAATCCGATGAAACTTTCAGCAGCCGGTGAAACATTCCGTATGCTCCGATTGAAAGGAGCGCTCCGATGACCCGACGCATGATCATACCGGGTGGGAACGGTTACCTGGGCCGGCATCTGGCCGAATGGTTCGGCAACAAGGGGTGGGACGTCACCGTTCTGAGCCGCAGCCCTTCCGGATCGAGTGTTGCCCGCGTCCTGCCGTGGGATGGCCGAACGCCGGGCAGGTGGACGACGGAACTCGACGGCGCGGACGTCGTCCTCAACCTGGCCGGTCGCACCGTCAACTGCCGGTACAACGAGAAGAACAAGCAGGAGATCTACGCCAGCCGGCTCGACAGCACGCGTGTCATCGGCGAGGCGATCGCGGGCTCCAAGTCGCCGCCGCCGCTCTGGATCAACGCCGCCAGCGCCACCATCTACCGTCACGCCGAGGACCGCCCGATGGACGAGGCCACCGGCGAGATCGGCAACGGCTTCTCGGTCGACGTCTGCCAGAAGTGGGAGGCGGCTTTCTTCACCGCCGACACTCCCAGGACGCGCAATGTTGCCCTCCGCGCCGCGATGGTCATGGGCCCCGGCACCGGGGGCGTCTTCGAGGCGTTCTACAACATCGTCCGCAAGCGCCTGGGTGGAACGCTGGGCAAAGGCACGCAATTCGTCAGTTGGATGCACCTGGTCGACTTCTGCCGGTCGATCGAGTTCCTGATCGAGAACTCGCACATCCAAGGCCCGATCAACCTTTCGTCGCCGAACCCCATTCCCAACCGCGAGTTCATGCGAATCCTGCGGCGAGCGGCGGGCGTGAAGATCGGCCTGCCGGCGACGAAACTGATGTTGGAGGTCGGCGCGTTCTTCCTGCGGACCGAGACCGAACTGCTCCTCAAAAGCCGCCGGGTCGTGCCCGGCCGGCTGCTCGAGGCCGGGTTCGAGTTTGACTTCCCCGACTGGTCCAAGGCCGCGGCCGATATTGCCCGGGCGCATCGATCGGACCTGGCGGACAAAGCGGGCTCGCCGCGCCCCGCCCGGCGGCAGGCCGTCGTACAAGGGTTGGAAGGACGCCAGCACATTTAGTGCTTTGTCGTGGATAAGAATGAGGATTGGGTGGCGTGGGTAACGGTACTCCGATAGCCGTCTCGGACGTCGGCCGCCACGGGCAAGCGAGTACATTTGCCCATGCCACCCTGTGAAAAGTGTGCCAAGGCGCGGACGGCATTGGACGAGCCTGCCTGGTCGAGAAATCATTCAAATCCTCTTGCATTCGCGGCGACCACTGCTCAAAATCTCAACCGAGCGTCGTATACGACGTGTTAAAGCCACAGATTTGCCAGACGCACCCATGCAGCTTTCTCGAACGAAACTCAAAACCCGCAAAGCCACGACGACGCACTAAGCGCGCGTCTCGAGGGCTCTGTGAGTTTTGGTCGTTCGGCTGCGTTGAGGTCCCGTCGGTGAGTCTGTGGCATTTTTGTTTTAAGCCGGTCCTTTCAGCGGCAAGCCCGAAGGGCTGCGTTTTCCTCGGTCGAGACGATCGACCGAAACTTCAGAGGTCGCCATGTCCGTCAATGTTGCCGTCGTCGGCGCCACCGGCGCTGTGGGTCAAGAGTTCCTCACCGTCCTGGCGGAGCGGAACTTTCCGATCAAGAACCTCAAGCTGTTGGCCTCGGCCCGCAGCGCGGGCAAGACCGCGACCTTCAACGGCAAGGAATACCTGATCGAAGAGCTGACCAAGGACAGCTTCAAGGACGTCCAGATCGCGCTCTTCTCGGCCGGCGGCAGCATCTCCAAGGAGTTCGCCCCCGCCGCGGTCTCAGCCGGTGCGGTGGTCGTCGATAACAGCTCGGCGTTCCGCATGAAGGAAGGCGTGCCGCTGGTGGTGCCCGAGGTCAACCCCGAGGCGATCCACAAGCACAACGGCGTCATCGCCAACCCCAACTGCTCGACGATCATCATGAATGTCGCCGTCTGGCCGCTCTACAAGGTTAACAAGGTCAAGCGGGTCATCGTCAGCACCTACCAGGCCGTCAGCGGCGCGGGCGCATGGGGCCTTTACGAGCTCGAAGCCCAGCAGAAGGCGTTCGCCGCCGGCCAGCCGATCCTGAAGGAAAAGTTCCCGCACCAGATCTTCAACAACGTCTTCTCGCACAACTCGAAGGTCGCCGACAACGGCTACAACGAGGAAGAGAACAAGATGGTCCTGGAGACGCGCAAGATCTTCGGCGACCCCAAGATCATGATCACCGCGACCTGCGTTCGCGTGCCCATCCCCCGCGCCCACAGCGAGAGCATCAACGTCGAGTTCGAGCGCCCCATCACCGCCGACCAGGTTCGGCAGATCCTGAGCAAGGCGCCGGGCATCAAGATCGTCGACGACCCGGCGAACAACTACTTTCCCATGCCCCTGGAAACCAGCAACCAGGACCTGGTTTACGCCGGCCGAATTCGGCAGGACATCAGCCGCGACGACGGCAAAGGCATCGACCTGTTCGTCAGCGGCGACCAGATCCGCAAAGGCGCGGCGACCAACGCCGTGCAGATCGCCGAGCGGCTTGTGTGAGACACGGCTCGGAGCTCAATGGAAGTTCCACCGAAGATCGAACCGCGTGAGCCGACCCCAGCACCCGTCCTGGAGTACGGCAAGGAGCAGCGCACACCGATCCGCTGGTTTCGCCTGTGCCGTGCGGTGTTCTACACAGTGTTCTTCGTAGTACTGACGCTTTCAATGCTGGCTGTGTTTGTCTGGGCGGCATTCGTGAAAGGGGCCATGCCGATTCCCGCTGCGGTGGTTTCATTCCTATGTCTGGCGCTGCCGGGATCGCTCGCCTGGGCGGCCGCGAGAAACGCCGTGCGTTTGTGGCGTGGCGAGGATGTGGGGCCGATCTGAGGGAGATGGGATCGACATCACGATTTGCCTTGGTCATCCGTTGATCGCCGCCCTTTCTCCCCAATCAGCACGAAACGAACGTCGTGATCACTCAGTCTCTTGATCAATTGCAGGAAAGGGTCCATTCGTGCCCCGCGATCGGTTCAACCTCTCGATGAACAAGCGAGCCTGGTAGTGACGTTCTGCACGCTCTTCCATCGAGAGGCTCAGGTTCTCGCGAATGATGCTCAGGTCGATCCCGTTCTCATCCTGTGGCGGCGGGCCGTTCAGGAACTCAAGAAGCTCCCGGTCAATCGAACGAGAATCTGTCGGAGTCGGCACGTCCACGGCTGTATTGTATCCGACGGCCCGCTCGGTGTACTCGGTCTCCCGAATCACTGGCTGGGTTCCCGACGTTTCGAACGAGTTCCAGAGAACGCAGCAAAGACATCGTTCGCCGCTATTCCAAAACCCCCATCAACACCAGCACCGTCTCCTGCCGCACCGTGCAGAGTTGCCGCAGCTCTTCCTGCGTCCGGGTTATCTCTTCCTTGGCCTGCTTCTTGAGGGCTCGCAGCTCGGCGAGCTTGGTCTTAAGTGTCTCGGCGGTTGCTTCCTTGGATTCCAACGCCTGCTGAATCTCGCGGGCCTTGTCCATCGCCGGGTTGCTTTGCACGCCGAACATCGCCATCAGTCCGCCGGCCGCGCCGCCGGGAGGTCCACCGGCCGGGCGGGCCGCGCCGGGTTCATCGGGTTTGCGTTCCTGCCGCTGACCTTCGGGGACTTCAGAGGCGCGGGTGCGCCAGGATTGCGCGCCGCCGCCACCACCCATGAGCATGCCGAAGCCCATCACGCGCGAGTCGTTCGACATCTGCAGGCCCTGCAGTTTTTCGATCCGGGGTTTCAGGACCGCGTACTCCTCATCACTGGCCTGAAGCAGGGTCTTCATGCGGTCGTCGGCGCGCTTGCGGAAATCTTCGATCCGCTTCTGCCAGTCCGGTCGCTCGTCACCGGCGGGGGCGGGCTGGCCGGGTTGGGCCTGGCCAGGTTGCGGCTGAGCCGGAGGCTGCTGAGCCCCGGCGGTTCCCGCCAACAGGACGGTTACGCCGAGAGCGCCGCCGGAGACAAATCGGAGCAGGCCGGAGATGGATCGCATGGTTAGTCCTCGTTCCAGATGAAGATGAATCTGATCTTCCTGTTGTGTCGGTCCGCCGTGCGACGTTTAGGGCCGCTCGCGCCAGGCGGCCGGTTTCGACGGTCGGCAATGGCTTTGATTTGGGAAATTCGTAGTTTTGCGCACTCGCTCCCGGACAACCTGCCAAATCCTTCAACTGCAGACCACTGGGCGTTCAGCAAGATAGTGCAATTTGGGCCGCGCCACGATTGAACCGAACGGCGCCGAGAAGCCAGGAGTTCCCCGCCGTTGAAGACGTCTTGGCGTTCATCCCTTGTCGTTTCAGAGCCGGAGACGGAGAACGCGAAAACGGCCTGAGCCAGGCGAGTCCACAACAAGATCGTCCTGACGACCGCCACCCAAGGGAGCGACTGCGTTCGCCATATTTTAGGTTTTCAGCCTTGGGGGTCAAGCGAATTTCCGAATCGACCCCGGCTGGAAAAATCATTCGAACATCCCACCCGCTACGAGGTAACATCATCTGACTTTGGCGCAGCCCGCGTTGCGCCAACGCATTTCGTTTGGCGTGAGAACGTGTTCGGTAGGTCGGCTTGTGGATCGCCTTTGAGATGATCGGGCGGTTCCCAGGTTCGATGTCACGGTCGATGTCCAGCGAGGAAGGGCCTCTGATGGATCGTAAGTATCGATTTTTTCTAAGCTTGGGTTTTGGCTTGCTGTCGCTTGCGGGCACCGCGTTGGCTGGGGCACCGGCCGTCGGTGGCTCGGCGCTGCCCAAGGCCGCCTTGCCCGAGATCCGTAAGATCGAACTCCAACCGTCGTCGCTCGGTTTGGCCAATGCCTCCGACGCCCGGCAGGTGCTGGTCTGGGGCATCGCCGCCGACGGACAGAAGTACGACCTGACCGACATCGCCACGCTGGAGCCCGGCTCAGGCGTGAAGATCGTTGACGGCCGATACATCGCCCCGGTCGCCGCCGGCGACACCCAGGTCAAGGTCTCGGCCGCCGGTCAGTCGATCGCCTTACCCGTCAAGGTGGCCGGCATCGACACACCCGACATCCGCTTCGGCAAAGACGTCATGCCCGTGCTCGCCTCCACCGGCTGCAACATGGGCACCTGTCACGGGTCCGCCCAGGGGAAGAACGGCTTTAAGCTATCCCTCCGCGGTTACGACGCCGACTACGACTACAACGTGCTGGTGAACGCCCTCCAGGGCCGCCGGGTGAACCGTGTGGAACCCGACAAGTCGCTCATGCTGATGAAGCCCGCCGGCATCGTGCCGCACGAGGGCAAGCAGGTCATCAAGCCCGGCGACCGCCACTACAACATCATTCGCGACTGGATCGCCCAGGGCCTTAAGCCCGAAACCGAACTTAAGACCGCCAAACCGACAAAGATCGAAGTCGTCCCCGCGATGGTGGCACTCGACATTGCAGGCCGCACGCAGCGGATCGTCGTTGTTGCCCATTACGCCGACGGTTCGACGCGTGACGTCACGCGTGATGCGGTGTTTTCCGCCAGCAACATCGAGGCGGTTCAGGTGGACGGCGCGAAGGTGACCGGCCTGCGTCGCGGCGAGGCCGCGGTGCTCGTGAGGTACGAAGGTGCTTACGCTGCCGTCGGGGTGTCGATCATGGGAGATCGCGCCGGCTTCGCGTTCAAACCGACGGCCGAATACAACTTCATCGACAAGCACGTCAACGCGAAGCTCGAGAAGCGCAAGATCCTCCCCAGCGAAGAGTGCACCGATGCCGATTACCTCCGTCGGGTGTACCTCGATCTCACCGGCCTGCCGCCGACGGCCGATGTGGCTCGGGCGTTCCTGACGTCGCAGTCCCCCAGCCAGGAGAAACGCCGGCAGTTGGTCGACCAGTTGCTCGGCTCGAAGGACTACGTCGCGATCTGGTCGAACAAGTGGGCCGACCTGCTCCAGTGCAACCAGAAGGCGCTGGGCGAGAAGGGCGTCTGGGCGTTCCGCGAATGGATTCGCGAATCGATCGCGCAGAACAAGCCTTACGACCAGTTCGCGTACGAGCTGATCACCGCTCAGGGCAGCAACCTGACGAACCCCGCCGTCAACTACTACCGGGCGCTGAAGGACCTCGACGACAAGAAGCAGTTGACGCCCAACAAGATGACCGAGGACATCAGCCAGACGTTCCTCGGCGTGCGGTTCAACTGCAACAAGTGCCACGACCACCCGTTCGAGAAGTGGACGCAGCAGCAGTATTACGAGTTCGGCGCGTTCTTCGCCCGCGTCTCGTTCAAGCCGGGCACCCGCGCCGGGGAAGAGATCGTCTACACCAACTTCCGCGGCGGCGAGAACATCTACCCGAAGACCACGATGGCGCTCGCGCCGCACGTCCCCTACGGCGAGCAGCCGAACCTGGAAGACGCCCGCGTGCGGCAGGAGGCGTTCGCCCGCTGGATGACCAGCAAGGACAACCCGCTGTTCGCCAGGAGCTACGTCAACCGCACGTGGAGCTACTTCTTCGGCGTCGGCATCATCGACCCGGTCGATGACATCCGGGCGAGCAACCCGCCGAGCAATCCTGAACTGCTGGACGCGCTGACGGACGAGTTCGTCAAGAGCGGGTTCAACATGCAGCAGTTGGTGCGGACGATCGTCACCAGCCGAACGTACCAAGCGTCGGTCGTCGCCAATCACTGGAACAACGACGACAAGATCAACTTCAGCCATTTCCTGCCGCGGCGGCTGAGTGCCGAGCAGATGATGGACGCGGTCGGCCTCGCCGCGGGCGTAAAGCCGAAGGTGCAGGGCCTGCCCGACGGCATGCGGGCGGTGTATCTCGCCGACGGGTTGACCGACACCGGCAGCGACTTCCTGAAACTCTTCGGCCGGCCGAAGCGTGAGACGGCGTGCGAGTGCGAACGCACGAGCAACATGAGTCTGGCACACGCCCTGAACTTGGTGAACGGTCCGCTCATCAGCGGTGCGGTCACCGATCCGGCGAGCAGCATCGGCAAGCTGGTCGAGAAGGAAAAGGACAACAGGAAGGTCGTCGAGGAGATCTACCTCGGCACCCTCAGCCGCATGCCGACGGCCGAAGAGATGAAACTCGCCGACGAGCTGGGCACCGATCCCAAGCAGCGGCTGGATGTGGCGCAGGACGTCGCCTGGGCGCTGATGAACAGCCCGGCGTTTTTGTTCAACCGGTGATCTGTGAATGAGACGGCCCGTCAGTGACACGGGCTTCCAGCCCGTGCGAGCGAGCTGGTAGTAGAGAAGATTTGCGAAGCAGACAACTCGACTCCAACGTCACCCGCACGGGCTGGAAGCCCGTGTCACTGACGGAGTCGACCAAAGACGGAGATTTGAACCATGCTTTCAATCCCTGGACAACGCGGCTGGACCTGTGACGGCGTTTCTCGGCGCGAACTGCTTCGCGTCGGCGGGGCGGGGTTGCTGGGCGTTTCGCTCGCCAATCTGCTGAAGCTCGAATCGGCCGCCAGCGCCGCCGCGCCGACCATCACCCCCATCGCCGGCGGCGACAAGCAGGTGGGGTTCGGCAAGGCCAAGAACTTCATCTTCATCTTCCTGCAAGGCGGTCCGAGCCACATCGACATCTGGGACCCCAAGCCCGATGCCCCCGACAACATCCGCGGGCAGTTCAAGCCGATCCCGACCGCGATCAAAGGCGAATACGTCAGCGAAGTCATGCCCAACCTCGCGAAGGTGATGGACAAGACCACGCTCATCCGCTCCGTCAGCTACACGCCGGCCGGGTTGTTCAACCACACCGCCGCGATCTACCAGATGATGACCGGCTACACGCCGGACAAGGTGTCGCCGAGCGGCCAGCTCGAGCCGCCGAACCGGGCGGATTACCCGTGCATGGGTGCGCAGATCAGCAAGATCCGTCCGCCGAAGGACCCGATGCTGCCGTTCGTCATGCTGCCGCGACCGCTGCAGGAATCGGGCGTCGTCGGCAAGGGTGGCACGGCCGGCTTCCTGGGCGCCGCCGCCGACCCGTACTACCTGTTCCAGGACCCGGCCAAGGAACTGAACATCACCGACCTGGCGCTGCGTCAGGAAGTGTCGGTCCAGCGGATGAGCCGTCGGGCGACGATCCTGGACAAGGTCAACAGCCAGATGCCCGAGATCGAGAAGGCGGTCGAGGAGCACGCGCTGGGCGAATACGACAAGAAGGCGCTGGAACTGGTCATCTCCGGCCGGGCCCGCAAGGCGTTCGACCTGACCGAAGAGAAGAAAGAGACGCGCGAGAAGTACGGCATGCACACGTTCGGCCAGAGCCTGCTGGTCGCCCGACGATTGATCGAAGCCGGCACCCGCGTGGTGCAGGTCAACTGGCCCGCCGTCGCCAACGGCAACCCGACAGTGGACGCCTGGGACACGCACGCGGCGAACTTCGGCCCGCTCAAGAACCTGCACTGCCCGAAGCTCGACAGCGGCCTGCCGGCGCTGATCGCCGACCTGGAAGAACGCGGACTGCTCAAGGACACGATCGTGCTGGCGATCGGCGAGTTCGGCCGCAGCCCGAAGCTGGGCGTCAGCACAAGCGGCAACACCAACGGCCCCGACGGCCGCGACCACTGGCCGTACTGCTACACGAGCCTGATGGCCGGCGGCGGCATCGCCCGCGGCGCGGTCTTCGGCAAGAGCGACAAGACCGCCAGCGCGCCGCAGGAAGACGGCGTCCACCCGACGCAGTTGCTCGCGACGGTGTATCACGCGATGGGCATCCATCCGCACACGATCGTCAACAACCACCTCGGCCAGCCGAGAGAACTCGTGCAGGCGGACCCGGTGTTGAAGTTGTTCAGTTAACCAGCGTGAATTGATCGTTGGCGGGGAGTGGAGTGCCATATAGCGAGGATGGGACGCTCATCAGTGACACGGGCTTCCAGCCCGTGCTGGCGAGTTTGTAGTAGGTCCGATCTTCGTATCAAGCGTTTT
Source organism: Humisphaera borealis (assembly GCF_015169395.1). Taxonomy (GTDB): domain Bacteria; phylum Planctomycetota; class Phycisphaerae; order Tepidisphaerales; family Tepidisphaeraceae; genus Humisphaera; species Humisphaera borealis. The sequence goes on along the minus strand of NZ_CP063458.1, from coordinate 3,375,072 downwards.
CGACTCCATCGCTGCGCGCACGGGCTAGAAGCCCGTGTCACTGATGAGCCGCTTTCTAACCACACCCATGCGCATTACCGTTCCGCTTATCGCTTTTGCATCTGTATTCTGCTTCGCAGATTGCGTCTCCCTCGCCCAGCCCGCGCCCCAACTTGCGGGGTCTGCGCCGCTCTACCTGAAGCAGGGGCAGTCGCAGGAGATCACGCTGGGCGGATCGAACCTTGCCGGCGCGACGCAGGTTCTGTTGACCGACGCCGCCGGTCTCTCGGCCGAGCTGATCGTCGACAAGGCTGCCGAGAGCAAGAAGCAGCCGGTCACCGCCGTCAAGGTAAAGCTCTCGGCCGCGGCGGGTGCTGAACTGGGCGTTCGCGAGCTGCGCATCGCGACGCCTGCGGGCGTTACGCGGCCGATCCCTGTGACGGTGGGGCAGTACGGCGCGACCATCGATGCCGAGCCCAACAACTCGCCGAAGGAAGCCCAGTCGATTGTTCTCCCGACGAGCATCGTCGGCCGGCTGGATGCCGGCGGCGATCTGGACGACTACCGCTTTGAGGCAAAGAAGGGGCAGTCGCTTGTTTTCGACCTGTACGCGACCCGGCTGGGGTCGGCGTTACAGCCGGTGGTATCGGTGCTCGACGCCTCGGGTCGGGAGATGCCGCGGAAGATCTCGTATCGCCAGGAGACGGTGACCGCCGAGGCCGATCCCACGGTCGTCTTCGAAGTGCCGGCCGACGGCGCGTACACGCTGCACGTGCGCGACCTTCAGTACAAAGGCGGCGCAACCTACACGTATCGCATCGACGCCGGCGAGATTCCGTTCGTCGAATCGCTGCTGCCGGCCAGCGGCCGTCGCGGCACGTCGGTACAGGTGACCGCGATCGGCTACAACCTGGGGAAGAGCGCCACGCAGACGGTCGATCTGGCATCGGCGACGGGGTCGTCGAGCGAAGAGGTTCGCGGCGAGATCCCGCTGCGTTTCAAGACGCCGGTTGGCTGGTCCAATGCCGTCCCGTTCGCCGTCTCCGATGTCGCTCCGCTCGCCGAGACGCCGACCAATACGTCGATCGATAAGGCGATGCCTGTCAGCCTGCCGGCGGAGGTGTCGGGGATTCTGAGCCGGTCGGGCGAGGAAGACTTCTATCGATTCACCGTCCCCACGAAGCAGCCGATCACGATCGAAGCGATCGCCCGCCAGGATGGCTCGCCGGTCGATGCGTTGCTGACGCTTCGCGACGCCAAGGGTGCGGTTCTCGACCAGAACAACGGAGCGGGCGAATCCGAAGCCAAGCTCACCCGCAACTTCGATCCCGGCGATTACATCGTCAGCATTCGCGACCTGACGTTTGCCGGTGGGACGAGCCATCGGTATCGCGTCAGCTTCGTGCAGTCTGCGGGCGTGCCGGCGGACTTTGCGGTTCGGTTCATGCCCGATACGCCGCGGCTCAGTCGCGGTGGCAACACGAAGCTGTGGTGCGAAATTGTCCGTCTCAACGGCTACAAGGGCGATGTCGCCGTCACGATCGAAGGCCTGCCGCCGGGCGTGGCTGTCAGTGGCGGGCCGGCGATGATCGGCGAGAAGACCAGCGGCATCTTCACGCTGTCGGCGTCGGCGGATGCGGCGATGGGCAACTATCCGATCCGCCTGAAGGCCGTCGGCTCGGCCGGGGCGCAGCAGGCGGTTCGCTTCGGGCAGGCCGAGGACGACGGCCGCAGCGTGCGCGGCACCTACCTGACGGTTCTCCCGGCGGCGCCGGTCGGCGTGGACTCGCTGGCGCAGATCTCGCCCCAGCAACTGGCCGACTATCCTGACCAGGTGCAGGCGCTGTACGCCAGGCTCAACGCGCCGTCGCCGGCGATCGACAAGGCCCAGGCAGAGTGGGAAAAGAAGTACGAGGGTGCCCAGCAGTGGCAGGTGGTGGACGTCACCAGCACCGAATCGGCTGGCGGAGCCGATCTCAAGAAACAGCCGGACGGGTCGATTCTTCAATCGGGAAAACTGCCGGACAAGGACACGTTCACGATCATCGGCACGGCCAACCTGAAGCAGGTGACCGGCGTGCGGCTGGAAGTGATCCCGGACCCGTCGCTACCGAACAACGGCCCCGGTCGCAGTGCGGCGGGCAATTTCGTCCTTCATTCGTTCGCGGTCAGTGTCGCCGCCAAGAGCGATCCGAAGAACACCAGGCCGGTCGCGTTCACCGCCGCCAAGGCGACGTTTGAACAGGACGGCTACGCGGTGATCGGGGCGGCGAACAACAACCTTCAGGACGGCTGGGCCATCTTCGGCGGCACGGGCAAGCCGCAGACGGCGTGGTTCTTCCCCGAAGAGCCCGTCCCGGCCGGCGAGGTGATCGTTACCGCCACCATGATTCAGTATTACGGCGAGCAGCACACGATCGGACGGTTCCGGATCGCGCTGACCGACGATCCCGAGGTGAAGAACCGCCAGACCGACTCGGCCCCCGCCGCCGTCGCCGCGGCGCTCAAGACGCCGGCCGACAAGCGGACCGAGCCGCAGAAGGCGCAGCTGGCGGCGTATTACCGATCGATCGCACCGGAACTGCAGGCCGATCGCGCGAAGCTAGAAGGGCTTCGTTCGAGCATCGGCCCGATCGCCGAAGTCGCCCGGCTCGAGGCGGCACTTGCCGCCGGCAGCCCGGCGCTGGATGCCGAACGAAAAGAATGGGAACAGACGGTCGCCGCCGGCTTCGCCTGGACGCCGATCGATGTCACCAGTGCCCGCGGCACCGGCGGAACCACGCTCACGCGGGAGAAGGACGGCTCGGTCGCGGCGTCGGGCCCCGTGCCGGCCAATGAAAGCTACCAGATCGCCGCCCGCTCGCCGCTGAAGGCGATCACCGCCATTCGGCTGGAGGCGCTGCCCGACGAGCGGTATCCGTCGAGCGGCCCCGGGCAAAACAAGGGCAACTTCGTGCTGACGAAGATCGATGTCGCCGTCCCGGGTGCCAAGCCCGGCGAATCGACGCCGGTCAAACTGCGCGACGCCCGCGCCACCCACGAGCAGAACGGCTATGGCATCGCTGGCGTGCTCGATGACAACCCCGAGACCGGCTGGGCGATCGCACCAATGTCGGGGATGGCGCATACCGCAACGTTCTTTCCGAAGCTGCCGATCGTCGCCGCCGGCGACGCGCAACAGCTCTCGATCAACCTCGAGTTCGCCCACCCCGTGCACAAGGGCTTTACGCTCGGCCGATTCCGGCTGTGGGCACTGGGGACGGCCGATGCGTCGGCGGCAACGTCGAGCGTGCCGGGATCGATCCTCGATGTCCTGAAGATCGCCGAAGACAAGCGTACGCCGCAGCAGAAGGACGAGGTCGCGGCATACTTCCGGACGATCGCGCCGTCGCTGGAGCCGTCGCGGCAGCGGCTGGCGGAACTGAAGACGAAGCTGCCGGAGTTCCCGATTTCGGTCGTTCGTAATCGCAATACGACGATTCCCGTACCCATCAGCCGAACCGGCGCTTTCGCCGGCCCGGTGAAGGTGACGCTGGAAGGCTTCAGCGCGGGCCGTGACCCCGCGACGCGCATGCCGACGCCGATCAGCAAGAACTTCGACATCACACCACTGACACTGACGCCGGAGCAGAGCTTCGGAAAGCTGGCGATCAAGGCCAAGGCCAATGCCGAAGTTGGCACGCGCGTGGTGGTGTTGAGAGCCGAGGCAACGGTCGGGAACGACACCTACGTGCAGTACAGCCCCGCGTTCCCGATCACTGTGGTGGAGAAGTAGCAGCGGCGGTGTGTGGCTGACCGTGAAAGCTGTCCGTGACACGGCTTTCCAAGCCGTGCGTGGTGCGTGGTAGTAAATAAGCCGTCCATCTTCTGTGAAGCCTTCTTTCTTCGGGTTGGTTGAAGCAAAAGAGAAGAGCTTTCACTGAGGATGAAAACTGACTGACGTTCGTGCGCCGCTAGCACGGGTTGGAAACCCGTGTCACGGAACGCGACCAGCAGAAGCGCGATACGGAGTAATGATGATCCGCAAAACGACACTGATCGCCCTCATGTTCGTGGCTGGTACCGTCCGCGCGGCCGATACCTCCGCGCCGGTCTCGTTTACGAAAGACCTGCGTCCGCTTCTCAACGCCAGTTGCAACGCCTGTCACAAGCCGGACAAGAGCAAGTTCGACCTCGACATGACGACCTACGCGTCGCTCATGAAGGGGAGCAAGAAGGGCGCGATCGTCGTCCCCGGCGAACCGGCCAAGTCGAAGCTGCTGGAGGTCTGCAGCGGCGACGAGCCCGAGATGCCGCCGCAAGGCGAAGGCAAGCCGCTGACCAAAGACGAGCGTTCGCTGATCGAACGGTGGATCAAGCAGGGGGCCAAGGACGACACCATCGCCCCCGGCATGGCCAAGATTGCCACGCCCGTTTACACCGTCCCGCCGGTGGTGACGTCCATCGCCTGGTCGCCGGATGGCAAGCAACTGGCGGTCAGCGGTTATCACGAGGTGGTCGTTCACGACGTCGGCACGTCGGGCGAAACGAAGATCGCCGGGCGGTTGATCGGCGAATGCCCGCGGATCGAGTCTGTCGCGTTCAGCAAGGACGGATCGCTCATCGGCGTTGCCGGCGGCGCGCCCGGCGAGTTCGGGCAGGTGCAGATCTGGGATGCCAAAACACTGAAAGTGAAAAAGGTCTTCCAGCCGGCGACCGATTCGCTCTACGGAATCTCGTTCTCGCCGGACGGCAAAACGGTCGGCGTCGGCGGGGCGGACAAGGTTGCCCGGCGGATCGACATCGAAACCGGCAAGGTGCTGACCGACTTCCGCGCCCACGCCGACTGGGTGCTCGCCACCACCTTCACACTCGACGGCAAGCAGATGGTGACCGGCGGCCGCGATAAGGCGATGAAGCTGGTCGATGTCGAGACTGGCCGATTCATCGACGACATCAACAACCCGGTCGAACAGGTGCTGTGCGTCGCACGCCATCCGAAGGAAGAGCAGATCGTTTACGGCGGGGACCTGGGCGTCGCCCGTATCTACAAGATCTCCGACAACCAGGGCCGCACCGCCGGCCGCAACGACACCAACCTGCTGATGCAGTTCGACCGCCTGCCCGCGGCGATCAGCGCGGTCGCGTTCAACCCCGACGGCACACAGGTGGCGCTGGGCACGTTGGATCGCGTGCACGTTTACGATGCCAAGGGCAAGCCGGCCGACCCGGCGATGAAGAAGCCCGCCGCTGCCCGCCCGGCGACCGGCCGCCGCGCCCCGCGTCCGCCGCCGCCGTCGCAGGGCAAGGAGCTGCTGACGCTCGACGAGTTCTCCGGCCCGGTCTACGCCGTCGCTTGGAAGCCCGACGGCTCGGCGATCGCCGCCGCGGGGTTCGACGGCACCGTTCGGCTCTTCGACGCCAAGACCGGGGACCTGATCAAAGGTTTCTCGCCCGTTCCGCTGAGCGGATCGTCGGCCAAGCCATGATCGCGCAAGACCGGGGACGGACAAGCGAAGTGGAGCGCCGACTTCGGTTAACCGGGTTCCCGACATCTGGTACACTTTGACGGCGTTGTTGCCACGTCAGCGTGGGAACCAGGGCGAGGGAAACAAGGAGTCTGTCATGAAGCGATCTTTCCGGAACTTGTCGTGCGGTTTGGCCGTGGCTTTGTTGAGTATTGGCAGCGGATGTGCCAAGACGGGCGAGACGGCCGGCCGCGATACGCTGACCGCGAACGTGGGCATTTACCCGCCGCCGCCGTCGAGCGCTCCCGTCCCGCGTGGCGCGGTGCCGCCGTTCCTTGAGGTGACGACGCCCGGCGGATTCAAGGGAGACAAGCAGCAGCTTGCCGCCGTCGCCGCCGACCAGCTCACCACGCTGCTCGATCAGACGCGCCGGTTCGAAATGGTCGAGCGTGCCCAGGTCCAGCAGTTGCTCGCCGAACAGAACATGGAAGGCATTGTCCGCCCTGACCAGATGGCCAAGGCCGGACAGGTGCTGGGTGCCCAGTATCTGCTGATCGGCAAAGTGACCAGCTTCCGCATCAAGCAGGACGCGACGCAGACCGGCGTCAATGCCGGCGGCCTCGGGTCGCTCATCGGCAACAAGTTCGGCGGCGGCGAAACCGGCTTCGATCAGAAGAACGTCGCGATCAACACGCAGATCGGTGTGGACATCCGCATTGTCGAGCCGACCACCGGCAAGATCCTGTGCAGCCAGTTTTCCGAGTTCAACCGCACCGACTCGGCCGATTCGATGGGCATCCAGGTGATGGGTTTTGGCACGAAGAATGACGCCCAGATTACGGTGACCGAAGACGACTGCGGCCGCGTGCTTCGGCTCGCGTTCGATGACGCGATCAAGAAGATGCTGCCCGACCTCGACGCGAAGCTCGCGAAGGTCACCAAGGCGAACCTGACACCGACGACGCCAAAGGCCGCTGCCCCGACGCCGATCGAACCGCAACCGGCCGTTGCACCCGCGCCGACCCCGGCCGTAACGCCGGAACCCACGCCCTCACCGGCTCCGGCCGCGGTGACGGCCAAGAAGTTCTGCCCCGAGTGTGGCGCTCCAGTCCCCGCGGGCGCCAAGTTCTGCCCGAAGGACGGAACGAAGATCGAGTAGCAAAGTTTGGGTGGCATGGGCAAACGTACTCGCTTGCCCATGCCACCCCGAATCAAGCAAGACCGCCGCGGACTCCCGCGGCGGTCTTTTGTTCATGACGGCAGTTTCAGGCCCGCCAGCGAAGGAGCGCTCTCCGTGGTGGTCGTGCATTTTCCGCACCGTTAGCCTCATTCTCGTCGCGTCCGGATTCATCGAGTAAGATGTCGGGCAAGGCATTGCCGCCGTCCATGGAGCGCCATTCCCCGACAACTTCGCCCGGGCTGCGACCGCATCCGCTTTGCGTGCCGCCGGGGTCGCGTTGTCTGCTGCTCATCCCTGCATTCAATGAAGGTGCCTCGGTCCGCCGGCTGGTTCTTCGGCTGCGCCGGGCCTTGCCGACCTGCGATATCCTGGTGATCGACGACGGCTCCACCGACGACACCGTCCGCCAGGTGCCCGAAGGGACCGCCGTTGTCACGTTGCCCTTCAACCTGGGCATTGGCGGGGCGATGCAGGCGGGCTATCGCTACGCCGCGCTGCACGGATACGATATCGCCGTGCAGGTGGACGGCGACGGCCAGCACCGGCCGCGCGAAGTCGGTCGGCTGATCGACGAGCTGTCCAAAAGCGGCTCCGATTTTGTCGTCGGCTCGCGCTACCTCGGTAAGGTGCATTACCGGCAAACCGCGTCGCGGGCGCTGGGGGCATGGTTTCTGCGGGGCGTGATCCGCACCTTCACCGGCCTGCCGATCACCGACTGCACCAGCGGTTTCCGGGCGGCCAATCGGCGGGTGATCCGCGCCTTCGCCCATTGGTACCCCGAAGACTACCCCGAACCCGAAGTCATCCTGCTGCTGCACCGGTCGGGCTATCGCATCAGCGAGCTCGGCGTACAGATGCGGCACCGTAAGACCGGGCAGAGCAGCATCAGGCTCTTCGACGGGCTGTATTATGTCATCAAGGTCACGGTATGCCTGGTGCTCGATCTGGTTCGGCAGCCTTGGCCGCGCGGCAAGCTCGTCGATGCCGGGCTGGCGACTGCCCAGAGCGGGCCGGTCGTGTTACCGAACGCGACAGCCGCCGCCGGCGTAAGTGAATCCGCCGCCGCGTTGCCCGCCGGCACCGAGCCGCGCGCCGTTCCCGTACACCCTTGAATTGCGTGTCGGGCTGGCGCGAGGGAGATTCTCCCGTTGGCCGGCGTCGAACCTGTGCTAAGATCAGGCGTCACCTTTACCAACCGCCTGCCCGACGCTGGTCGGGTCGCGATGAGGGAGCAGTCACCGTGTCGCTCAAGGGAGTGTTTAACGTCTATCGTCGCCCCAACCGTTCGTACGAGGGGTACCACCGCGACAAACGCCGCAAGAATGTCGATCGGCTCGCGATTCTTGAATCCCGCCATTCCCCCGGCACCCCGCGCCGGTCGGCGTTTCGTGAGTTCGTTTCGGCGCTCGCGAGCATCGTTCGCCGGAAACACCGGTAGATCGGAACCACCGGTAGCATTGCCTGATCGGCAAACGAACGCCCACGGACAGCTGCCCGTGGGTTTTCCATTCCCCGCGGACCGCTTCCGTGGGCGGCAGTGTTATCTCTAAACGATCCATCTCACGCCGACACAATATGTTCGCGCGGCCCCCTGACCTTCGACAGCGCGTTCCGCGTATCGACGATCAGTTTCGAATGATCGGCGATCGTCTGCCAGTTGAACGCCGAGTGGTGGGTGGAGACGATCACGCAGTCGTACGATGCGAGTGTCGCTTCCGACAGCGGAACGCTTGCCATCTTCAGGTCGTACTTACGCATCTTGTGCGTCGCCGGCACGTGGGGGTCGCTGTAATCGACCTCGGCTCCCAGGTCTTCCAGTTTCTCGATCAGTTCAAAACTCGGGCTCTCGCGAACGTCGTCGATGTCGGGCTTGTACGCGAGCCCCAGCACCAGGATTCGGCTGCCGCGGACGGCCTTACTTCGGGTGTTCAGGGCCTCGATCGTCCGCCGGACGACGTAATCCGGCATGCCCCGGTTCACTTCGCCGGCCAGTTCAATGAAGCGCGTCGGCATGCCCACTTCACGGGCTTTCCACGTTAGGTAGTAAGGGTCGATCGGAATGCAGTGCCCGCCCAGCCCCGGCCCCGGATAGAACGCCTGGAAGCCGAACGGCTTGGTGCTCGCGGCGGCGATGACCTCCCAGACGTCGATACCCATCGCCGTCAGCACGACTTTCATCTCGTTCACCAGCGCGATGTTCACGGCGCGGTAGACGTTCTCCAGGATCTTCGCCGCCTCGGCGACCTCCGCCGATTTCACCGGGATCACCTGCGCGATCGCCTTGCGGTACAGCGCCGCTGCCAGTTCGCCGCTGACGGCGTCGATCCCACCGACGAGCTTGGGAATGGTCTGTGTCGAGTGGTCCTTGCGGCCGGGGTCTTCGCGCTCCGGCGAGTAGGCGAGGTAGAAATCTTTCCCACAGACGCGCCCGCCGCGCTCGAGCCGCGGCAGCATCACGTCGCGCGTGGTCCGCGGGTAGGTGGAGCTTTCCAGCACGATCAGCTGCCCCGGCCGAAGGTGCTCGGCGATCGCATCAGTGCTGCGGGTGATGTAGGTCAGGTCGGGTTCAAGGTGCTTCCCCAGCGGCGTCGGCACACAGACGATGACCGCATCGGCGGCCGACAATCGGGCCGGGTCGGCAGTGAACTCACACCGCCCGGCGGCGACCATGTCGCTCACCAGCGCCTTACCCAAATGGGTCAGATAGTTCTCCCCCCGGCGTAGCGCGTCGATCTTCGCCGGATCAATATCAAACCCCAGCACCGGCAATCCCGCCCGATGAAACGCCGCCAGCAGCGGCAATCCCACGTACCCCAAGCCCATCACGGCGACAACGGCGGAAGAATCGGCGATGCGGGCGGGGAGGGTCATAGGTTAGCGCGATCTTCGGGCATGGGGCGTGGTGATGCAATTGGTTTTCCGACAGCGAGACCTTACGCGTGAGACAAGGACCCCAAAACTTAAACGTCAAATCGCGATGTCCCGCACTCGGGGCATCGGTCCGGCGTTGCCGATAAGTTGTATCCGCAAGTCGTGCAACAACCGTGGTTCCGGATCTCTTCTTTCATGTAATCGCTCAGTCGACTTCCGAAGAAGCGGGACGTTACCCAGATCATGCTGCCTGTAAGGAACATGCCTCGCAAAACGGATACTGGAAATGACAGTGACGCCTGCCTCTCCAGCGGACGAAGAAGGAAGACGCCGAGTAAGATATTCCCCACGATCACCCCTGCGAATGCCAGAGCCCGCCCCAAATGCTGCTTATCATCAAAGCGAGATCGGCACTTCTTTTCGAGCGTAAGGCGAAGATCCGGGTCTAGAAACGGATACCCGTCAGTTGGGTGAAACCCCAGTCGAAAGAATTTACGCCACCGGTCGCGAGGCATACGCCCTGATCGTACCAAGGGCTCATGGTGATATCGACGCGAAGTTCCAACAGCTCACAGCCGTCAGTACCGTCGATACTCCCGATACTCCGTATACCCGCCGCGATAGCCGCGGTAATCACGGTACTCGTAGTAGTCGGACGGGCAGGGTTCGTAGCGGCGGGTTTCGTACCGCTCGTAGCGGACGCCGCCGCCGCGACGGCTGTCGTCGTAGTACCGGTCGTCGTGGCGGGACTGGCGCTGGTCGCGGTCGTAGCTGTCGCCGATCGCCGCGCCGGCGAGGGTGCCGATCGCGCCGCCGATGAGGGCGCCTTCGAGCGTTCGCCCGTGCGAATTGTTGCCGATGATCGCGCCCAGGCCGGCGCCGCTGGCGCCGCCAATGACCGCGCCGTTGCCGGCACCTGATGAGCAACCCGTGCCGGCGACCAGTGCCGCCAGCAGCCCGAAAGCCAGAACAACGTTGGTTCGTTTTTGCATGATCGCCTCCGGTGATTCCACTTCCGCCGCAACAGCCCGGAAGCGGGCACTATTGCTTAGACACGAGGACAGGCCAGAGGTTGGGCGCTATTGGGACGTCGGTGATCCGCTTGCCGAGCCTGGTGAATCAGATTCCTGTTGTCTTTCGCACCCCCCAAACGTCACAATACGCCCCACACTTCTTCACGAAAGGACCCCCCCATGGATCGGACCGACCGCGTTACCTCTGCCGACAAGGCTTTCTCGTCTCTGACCACCCGCCGCGACCTGATCAAGAAGGCGACCGGTGCCGCGATGTTCGGTGCGGCCGCTTCGGCTGGGCTGTTCGATCTGGTGGTGGGGCGGACCGCCTCCGCAGCCGATGCCGTCGCATCGACGACCGGCGGCGGCGTGAAAGTCGCCAGCAGCGAGACGCTGGTCGCCCAGCTCTATGGCTCGCTGAAGGAGGAGCAGAAGAAGATCCTCTGCTTCCCGTTCGATCACCCGCTGCGGCTGAAGGTGGACAACAACTGGACGATCGTCAAGCAGACGATGAAAGAGGCGCTCACGCCCGACCAGTGTGACCTGGTCAAACAGATCTTCATGGGCCTGCACAGCCCGGAGTATGCGCAGAAGGTGTTCGACCAGGTCGAGCACGACGGCAGCGGCGAGGGCAGCTTCTCGGCCGAGTGCGCGATGGCGATGTTCGGCGAGCCCAATGCGTCGGCGAGCGACGCCGCGAAGAACAAGTTCGAGTTCGTCCTGACCGGGCGGCACTGTACCCGCCGGTGCGACGGCAACTCGGTGGAAGGGGCGGCGTTCGGCGGGCCGATTTTCTACGGCCACGCCGCGCAGGGCTTCAACGAAAAGCCCGATCACCCGAAGAACGCCTACTGGTATCAGGCGCTGCGGGCGAACGAGGTGTACAAGGCGCTCGACGGCAAGCAGCAGAAGATCGCGCTGCTCGACACGCCTCGCAAGGAAGACCACACGAACACCGTCAAGCTGACCGGCAAGAAGCAGGGCCTGCCGGGCATCCCGATGAGCGAGCTCTCGAAGGACCAGCAGGGCCTGGTGAAGAAGGTGCTCGACGATCTGCTTGCCCCGTTCCGCAAGGCCGACGCCGACGAGGCGATGAAACTCGTCGAAGCCGGCGGGATGGAGAACCTGCACATGGCGTTCTTCAAGGCCGGCGACCTCGGCAACGACGGCATCTGGGACGTCTGGCAGGTCGAAGGGCCGAACATGGTCTGGTACTTCCGCGGCGCGCCGCACGTCCACACGTGGGTGAACATCCGCGATCCGAACGTGAAGGCGTGACCTTCAGCTCAGTGGCACCAGTAAACCTGAAGCCGCACATCTTAAAGTGTGCGGCTTTTCTGTTGGGCGTTGTCACCTCAATGGGTGCGATGCGAGATCTGGCCGGCGGGCCGATGTCGGGTGGCATGGGCAACGGTACCCCGTTGCCCGTGGCGAACGTCGGATGGCGTTCACCACGGGCAAGCGAGTACGCTTGCCCATGCCACCCGAACTTCGCCAGGGTTACCGATCTGCCCGGTCCACAAAGCTCCTCAGCGTTTCGCGATAATCGTTAGGCTCAGCAATCACCGCCATCAGGTGTTCCACGCCTTCGAATCGGCGATAGACGGACGGCCCGGCCGTTGCCGGGCGGGCGGCGACGGCGCGTTCGATGTCCGCCGATTCCTCGGCGTCCAGATACGCATCGTTGCTCGCCGCCAGCACGAGCAGGGGACAGCCGATGCGGCCGATCAGATCGACCGGCCGAACGTCGTCGAATCGTGCAGACGTCAGCCGTTCGGCGTGGCGAAGCGCCAGCCAGGCGATTCGTCCCCCGGGCAGACCCAGCAGGTCGAAGTGCGCCATGCTGGCCGAGCGGAAGTCCGCGAACGGGCTTTCGAGCACCACGCCGGCGAGCAGCGGGGGAGCAGCGGCCGGGCCGTCGATCGGCGCCAGCAGCGCGGCCGTCCCGGCAACCGCCGCCGCTCCAAGACTTACCCCAAAGAGCATCAGCGTTCGCGTTTCCTGCGGCTTGCCGGCGACGAGCTGATGGACGACCTGCTCCAGGTCGTGCCGCTCGGCGAACCCGCCGGTGCAGAGGACGCCTTCGCTGTCGCCATGGGCTCGCAAATCGACGGCGAGGATGTTGAACCCCAGCTCGTGCCAGACCGGTGCCCAGGCGAGCGCGCCGACCTTGGCGTCGGCGTAGCCGTGAACGACGACGACCGTCTTCTGCGAAGCCTCATCCGCCGCCATCCACCAGGCCGCAAGTTTCAGCTTGCCGTCGGCGATGACGTCGCGCACCTCGAAGGTCGTGGGCTCGAAGCGCAGGCCGACGTCTTTCGGCGTGAGCCGGAGCAGGATGTGCATCGCCTTTCCGTCGGTCATTCTCGGCGGCCGCGTCAGGGCGCGGGCCATCAGATGGACGACCGCAAGGAGCAGCAAGCCGCCGGCGGCCAGCATCAGAAGGGTGAGTGACAGGTAGGGGCTCATGCACGCGCCGTCGGCCGGCGCGAGGCATCTTATACCGCCAGATCGACGACATCGGCTGTCGCGGCGGACTTTGCCCTTCCGTTACAGGTGTTATGCCCGTCAGTGCTGACGCGGTTCTACGCAATACACGCATAGATCTGCCGTCGAAATTGCTCAGCAGCGTATCGATCCCGCCGATCTCCAGAACAGACGTCCCGGATGATGTTGGGGCGTCGGTTTTTTCCGGACGAGGAGGACTTTCGATGTCGTTGCCGATCAACATGAAGTTCGAGGTTCCGAAGCACAAGGCACCCGCCCCGACGAAGAACCCGCTCTGGCCGGCACTGACGCCTGCCCCGGTATCGAAAGTGGCGCTGCGACCGGAGAAGGCTGAAGATTCGTCGGCCAAGCGTCCGATAACACCTCTGTGCCCCGTATCGCCCAAGGCCAAGGAGGGCCGACGAGCGGTGGTGTTCACATCGCCCCGCAGGGGACGATCGCACGGAAGGAGCCTGCTCGTGAAGTTCGCACTGCCCGGTATCCCGCTGTTCCTGATCCTGACGATGATCAACGTCGGCTGCACGACCGAGAAGCCCAAGGCCGAAGGCTCGGTGCTGGACGTCGGCCCGCAGCAGGCCCAGGTCAGCAACCAGCCCGTGCCGGCGGCCGAGCCCGCACCCTACGCCGGCCCGACCTACAAGAGCCCGGCGTACAAGCCGGCACCGGCGTCCAACAGCACGCGCGTTGCCGCCAAGCCGGCGTATGTCGCTCCGGCCGAGCCCGTTGCCGTCGAACCTGTCGCCGTCGCGGCGGCCGGGAAGACGTACACCGTTCAGAAGGGCGACACGCTGACGTCCATCGCACGTGCACAGTACGGCGACGGCAACAAGTGGAAGAAGATCGCCGCCGCCAACCCGAACATGAATCCCGATGCGGTGAAGGTCGGCCAGAAGATCGTGATCCCGTAAGCCGATAGAACAATGTCAGGCGGGCAAATGCCCGTGATGACGTGCCGAAAGAAACGAACAAGCCGCTCCGGGCGACCGCCCCGGGGCGGCTCTGTCGTTTGGGCCTGATCGGCGGCCTACCATCGGCTCTTGCGAAGCCCGATGAGCCCCATCCCGTCGCTGAAAGGCCGCCGCCGTAACCCGCCGGCGGCTGAGATTCTGCTCGCGATTCCGCGCATCTCGCCGGAGCGGGAACTGGCCGTCATCCAGGCGCTGATCAAGCCGCAGACCGGCCGGGCCCTGCGGCATCAGCTTGCCGCCGGCGAACAGGCCTGGCCGCGCGATGCCGCAACCCGCGTGGCCCAAGTGGCGACGGCGGCCGAAGTGCACTTCGGCCTGCAGCTGGCGATTCACGTCGTCCCCGACGGCGAATACCTGGCGATCGCCCGCGTCGGCTCGGGGGAACTGCCGGCAGCGCTCGCGACGGCAGTCCTGCTGTCGAAAGTGTTCCCCGGCACGTGGATCGTCGTCGGTCGACTGTTCGTCCGCGACGGACGATTCTTCCGCCGGGAGCGCGGCGTGAAACTCAACCTGCGCCCGGCGAGCAACGTTCACCTGACCCAACCCCTGCGGGCGGCGTTGAACCGCGCGATCGCCGGGATGAACGACCGCGGCGAAGCATGAGGCGCATCGCGACGCGATCGCCTATCCTGAACGCGAAGGAGCCCAGCCCATGCCCGCAGTGACGACGATTTCAGTCCGCACGCAGCGACGATCGCAGATGGTCGAGATCACCGACGAGGTCGCAAGGCTGTGCGACGACATCGAGAGCGGCTACGTGATCGTCTACGTCCCCCACACGACGGCGGGCGTCACCATCCAAGAAAACGCCGACCCCGATGTGCAGCACGATCTGCTGAGAAAGCTGGACGAGCTGGTGCCAAAGAAGGAGTCGTACTACCGCCACTCCGAAGGCAACAGCGACAGCCATCTGAAAACGGCGATGGTCGGCAACAGCGTGACGGTCCTGATCGAGGCGGGGCGGATGCTGCTGGGGCAGTGGCAGGGCATCTACCTCTGCGAGTTCGACGGCCCGAGGACCCGCGAGGTGATGGTCAAACGCGTGAAAGCGTAGTGGTACCGGGGCCGCCGAGCCCTTGGCCGCCGCAGCCCTGCCGCAGGGCGATTGCATGTTCAGGTCGTTAGCAGACGGAGCAGGTAGTGCTCGTCCCAACCTGCCTTTAACCGTTTCCCGTGGATCCCGTTTTTGATGCTCCTGTCCCGCTTGAGAAGATTGAGCGTCAGCCGGCACAACCGGGAGTAGTTCTCCGCACCATAGCCTTTGCGGATCCGCCGCTCGTCCTCGCGGAAGCTCACGTCCAGTTGCCAGTGCAGCTTGTTCTCGATGGCCCAGTGGCCGCGGATCGCCGCCGCCATCGCCCTGGCGTCGGTCCCTGCGACGCTGCTGATGAAGTAATGCCGCTCGACGCTGCTCTTGCCGGCAAGCACCTCCCGCTTGCGTTCGACCGCGATCACGCCGGCCAGTCCCGGCCACTGCTGACATAGGTCGCCGAGCCAGTGCACTTCGTCCATCACCCACACTTTGCGGGTGTCCAGCCGGCCGTGGTCGGCGTCGAACTCCTCGTGGACGCCGTGGCTCACGTCCTTCATGCCGCTCAGGATCGCTTCGTCCAGCAGCTTCCTGACCTTCGCGTGCAGCGTCGGACGAGGCGAAGCCTGGTCCTCGGCTGGTTCTCCTTCACCGACAGCACGTAGTTGCCGCCGGCATCGACGATCTGTCTGGCGATCTGCGTCTGGCAGCCGGCGGCATCGATCGTCACCGTCGCGTCCTGAATGTCTAACAGGCCCAAAAGCCGCGGGATCGCCTCGATCTCATTGCTCTTGTCATCCACGGCGACCTGGCCGAAGACCATCCGGTGGGCGTCGACGAACGCGCTGACCATGTGGGTCATGTTGTTCCTGGCCCAGGCGTGTTCGAAGGACCGGCGGATGGCCTTGCCGTCGATCGCGATCAGTCGTCCGCCGGCGGACTGTGCGATCGCGCCGACCCAGGCGTTGAAACACTGCTCGAAGGCGTCGGGATGGAGCTTGGCGAAGACGCGACCGAAGGTGTCGTGAGACGGGATGCCGTGGGGAAGATCCAGGAAGGTTCGCAGCCAGGAGAGCTTGCTCTTGCCATAGAGTTCAACGTCGACCCAGCCGTCGGCACCGCAGATGACGGCGCAGACGGAGATGACGAGGATGTCGTGGAGTTTGTGAATCACGTTGCAGCCGCGAGGATCGGGGAGGTTGGAAAACGCGCGCAGGGTACCACTGGTCGCAGGGCCATCCATGGCGAAGCTCCGTTTCAGGAGATGAAAGTTGTTACCAGCGAAGCTTCGCGACCGGTGAAGGAGTGATAGCGAGAGAAGTTAGAAAGCGCAACCCGTACAAAACACAACCATCGACAAAAGGAGATGCGATTGCCCTCAGCCCTGCCGCACAAGACGGCAGGCAGTTTTGACGATCCCGCCCGAGGCGGCTAGTCTTCCAAAGCACTCCCCGGAGGAGTGGCAGAGTGGTCGATTGCGCCGGTCTTGAAATCGGGCCGCGTAGAGCCACAGCTCCGAACATGAATTCCCGCCTATCACCGCCCCAAAAGCGGCTTTTCCGCTAATTCCTCCGCAGTTTCCGCCCGTTTTCACCGTGGATTTTGTGGACCTCGCGCAACCGTTCCCCATTTGAAAAGGGGAACGAAAAGGGGAAACTTCCGCCGTGACGATCATAAACGAACTGGCTTTCGACTTTGATGTGGAAGAGGACGACTTCAATCTAGAAGCGACGCTCGATGGCATGTGGGTGTGCCGGGCGTTGGGCACGCGGGAGGGCGACCGGCTGAGGCTCGAAGACATGCAAGTCCGCCCGGATGTGGAGGTGCCGAAGGCGCTGTTGAAGCAGGTCGGGACCTTGAGGGGCAACAAGATCGGGACGGAGGTCCTGAGGCGGTTCCTCCGGCGTGCCGATGCGGAAGGTGTCCGCGAAATCTTCGGGAGCGTGACGCAGAAGGACATTGAGGAGAACCGGGATCTGCTCGGCTGGTATCGGCGTGAGGGGTTTGAGGTGACGGTGCCAGATGGGGATTGCCTGGATCACGCGGGGCACAAGATCGTGCGGCGACGATAGGCAGCGTTCCTCCTTTACGTTACGAACGGCTAGGGTTCAATTCCCGCTGGCTCCATCATCGTGATCTTCACTTGCCTCCTAAACCATCCGCGGCCGGTAAGCTTCCGCACGCGAAGGGAGCAAGGGTTGAATCGGCATCGCCCGAGTCGAAGACCGCAGCCGCACGCACGGCAGGTCTTGTTATTGGCGATTCGCTATTACATCAAGCGGAGAAGTATGGGGAGTACCCAATCACTGCGACCGATGGCATGAGTGTCACCGTGCCGCCTGGTTGCTGAACTAGCTTGCGATAAGGACGATCTTTTTCGTAAGCGTCGCCTTTGGGCAAACGAGGATGAACACGTTGTATTTGTGGGCGAATGCCTCAGCAACGCACTCGTGCTTCGACCCGTTGCGGTCGGTAAGCACGAGGGGGCGGGGACGCGACATCCGTCTACCGCCAACCGGCACTATGCGGCCGATCTCATCATCGGGCGTGAACTCTTCGGCGAGCCGGATATCGCCAAAGGTGAAGTGGAACTGATTTGACACGACAACGCGGCGAAGCTTGGCGACGAAGCCATCGCCAGAACAGGCGACAGGCGGCTCCAGAACGATGACGGCGCAGGAACGTGCGTTCGTGCTGACGTACCGACGGATGCTCGAATAGACGGACGCGCCATAACGCTTCGATAGGCGCAGGGGCGTTTTCAGCCCCAGAACGTCGTCGCTAGCTGCTTCATCTGTAAAGCTGTCGAGCTGGAAGAGCACCTCGGACGCAAAGGCGTTCGACTCACGCTCGAACAGTTCGCTGACCTCAGGCGCGATGGTCAACTCACAATCTTCGGTGAGTTTGAACATCTCGCGCTGCCATGGAAGCACGCCGTGTCCCAACTCGTGGAGCTTGAGAAACGGCAGCTTGTGGATCGGCACCAGCTTGTCGAGATGCATTGTGCGGGCGGTGACGTCGAGGACGCCCATCACCTTGGATAGCGCACGCTTGAGCGCGCCTCCAACTTTCTTACGGGCCTTGGCGAGGAACCCTTCATCGATCTCCTCGTGGGCGTTCACGAGGTGCTTCGCCGCGGCGATCACTTGGTCGACCGGCGTCGGAAAGCATCCCTTCGCGCCAGCTTTTTCGAGCGCCTTGCGGGCGTGATCGCGAACCTGGCGCAACTGGTCATCGTCAAGGCTATCGAGCGTCACGACTTCCTCCCCTTTTTCGAACGGAGGAATGCGAGATATTCCAGCAGCGATTCTTCTTCCTCGTTCGTGAGGTTCTGCTTGGCAAATGTTGCTACGCGCCCGTGGCGCTTGGAGCCCGTCTCGTTGTTTACCGCGGCGGCGATATAGCCCGCCTTCTGCATCAGCGTCTCGTAGGCGACGCCGTACACGCGGGCAAGGCAATGCAGGATATTGGGAGAGGGCTTACTGATACGGCCATGCTCAAGCTGGCTTAGATACGCGTTGGAAACGACGCCGGCTGCGGCTTCCTCCACATCCCGCAGCGACATCTGCTTGGCCGTGCGGACGTTGGCGAGGTAGTCACCCAGTGGTTGACCTTTTGATCCGTCGGCCGCGTTGCAGTCCTTCTCATCAGGCATGGCATCCAATTCAGTAAAAGTGCGGACCGCGTCCCGGTCCATCTTCTTCAACCCCAACACTATGCCGGCTGCTAAATTTTTCAAGCACTGCCACTTGACTGCTTGATGAACTTAGCGAATGATCTCCGTAACGCATCCGGGCTTTCGGGCACGGCAGGCAGCGGGAGTTCCGCAGCCGGTTCATCTTGGGCATCGTTTTTCGCGGCAACCTTGCCGGTCCGCGGGAAGGACAGTCATGCAGAAGCTGGAAATCGACAAAGTACCTTTCGAATCGGCCGATCCGGTCTTGACCGGGCGGCAAATCCTCACCCTCGCCGGCAAGCAGCCGGTCGAAGAGCACCTCGTTTTCTGCCTTGGCCCCGACCGGCAGCTCGAAGACATCGACTTGGAGGAAACGGTCAATCTGCGTGAGCTGGATCACAAGATCTTTATTACCTTCCGCAGCGATCGGTCGTTCAACTTCGAGTTGGACGGCCGGCGCCAGCCCTGGGGAAGCGCCAGCATCACGGAGACGCAGCTTCGGTGGCTCGCGGGTATTCCGGCCGGCTACCGCGTGTGGCAGGAACGCCGCGCCCAGGAAGACTTGCTCCTGTCGGATGGTCAGACCGTGCCGCTGGAGCCCAAGGGCGTTGAACGCTTCTACACCGGCAAGGAAGACACGAATGCCGGTGAGCGGTGCCTTGTGCTGCCGGAGTCGGACCAGCGCTTTCTTGACGACCACGACATGGTCGTCGAAGCCGTGACCGACGGCGAGAGGAAAGGAGTCGTATTCAAGGGCTTTAACACCGGCGGCCGTTTCGATCACGCCACGACGGACGTGCTGATGATCCTGCCTGCAGGCTATCCGGATGCCTGCCCGGACATGTTCTACTGCTTTCCCTGGATCAAGCTGCAGGGCGCGTCCGGCTGGCCGGAGAAGGCGGATGTCTTGGTCAATTTCGGCGGCCGGCAGTGGCAGCAGTGGAGCCGGCACAACAGCGACTGGCGAGCCGGCGTTGACGGCATCCACACGATGATCCGGCGGATTTCCGCGGCCCTGAGGGACACGAAGTGATCCGCCACACCCTCACCCTCCAGGAGCGGCACCTTCACGAGCTTCGCAAGGCCGTCTTACCGGCTAGCGGCCATGAAGGCGTCGCCTACCTGTTGTGCGGCACATCGGCGATCGAGTCCGATCCGTGGGAACGCGACGGCGAACTTCGCCTGCTGTCGCGGGAGGTGATTCCGCTGGCCGCGGAGGATGTCATCACGAGTTCGCCCGACCATGTGCGGGCGCGGACGGCAACCTTCACGCGCGTTCTCAAACGCGCGCGAGATACCGGGATGATCCCCGTCTATGTCCACGGACATCCGGGTGGGTATGACCGGTTTTCTTCACAGGATGATGCGGACGAGCCGGCCCTGATCGAACTCGCCCAAAACCGAAACGGCCCGGAGCAGATGCTGGGCAGCTTGGTGCTTGCCGGGCCGCGTCGGATGTTCGGGCGCGTGTGGCTCAATAAGAAAACCCACAAGCCGCTCTCAATGATCCGATCGATCGGCGATCGCCTGCTCATCGATTTCGAAGGACGGGAGAATGCCGGTGATGTCGAGGCGCTGGCACGGCAGGCGCTCGCCTTTGGCCCGGCGCTCAATGCTGACGTTGCGGCGCTGCGTTTCGGCATCATTGGCTGCGGTGCCACGGGCAGCGCCGTCGGGCTGCTGCTCGCAAGGCTCGGAGCGCAACGCATCTTCGCCGTTGATGACGATACCGCTGAACTCACGAACCTGAACCGACTGCACGGCGCAACCATGCGCGATGTTGGTGACAAGGACGGGCGTCGCGGACTTGCCAAGACCGACATCCTCAAGCGCAGCATGGAAGAAATCGGGCTCGGTGCGCGCGTCGAAACATTCAAGGGCTGGGTAGGCGATCCGGCCTGCCGGAACGCACTCAAGGCTTGTGACGTGATCTTCGCCTGCACCGACGATCACGATGGTCGAATGCTATTGAACCGGCTTTCGTATTTCTACCTGATCCCGGTCATCGACATGGGAATCGGTATCGACTTCGTCGACGGCTCGCCCCCGCGGATCACGATGGCCGACGGCCGAGTAAGTGTGGTCGGCCCCGGCCACCGCTGCCTTCTCTGCCGCGGGGTCGTCGATCCCAAGACCGCCCAGGAAGACGATCTACTCCGTCGCGATCCCGACGAGTATTACCGGCTGCGTGAGCGCGGCGAGCTCTATGTGCGTGGCGGAGGCCGTCCCAATCCGGCGGTCGTCACCTTCACGACACATGTGGCCTGCATGGCTGTGGACGAACTGCTACATCGCCTCAGCGGTTATCGCTCGGCTGGGTCGGTGCCGCACCGTGTCTACAAGCATCGTCTTCTGGGAGAGAAGCGACCTGGGCCACGGGAAGGCACGTGCCGCGTATGTGTAGAACAGCACTACTGGGGACGCGGCGACATGTCGCCGTTCCTTGATCGAACGGGATGACAACGATGCGATCAGCGATTCGATTCATTCTTGTGGCGTGCCGGATCATCCCGCGACCCGATTTTGTCGCGCGGGTGCAGCGAGACCACCCGGCACCGGAGCAACTGAAGCCTGGCCGACTTGTCGTCGTCCGCGACGGCCCGGTCGAAAAATGGATTTGCTTTCTATGCCCCGGAGGCTGCGGAGAAAAGGTCATGTTGAATCTATCCGCGCGAAAGTCACCTCGCTGGCGTGTAAGCATTGACTGGCTCAATCGGCCAACGGTCGAACCGTCCGTCCTTCAGGTCAACGACTGTCGGTGCCATTTCTGGATTCGTGGCGGTGAGATCGACTGGTGCCCCGATAGCGGCTGCCGTGGTGACAATCGACCCATTTGATTGGCGATCAAATGGCAACATGTCTGAGTTCACACCTACCCCGTAGCCTATTCGATGGAGCAAAAGGAAAGGTCAGCTTTTGTTAAACAGCAATCCCACCATACGGCGACTGGCCCTGAGCCAAAGACAGTCAATGTTCGGGGCAATTCCGGTGGCCGCCTCAATTCATTTTGATTCGACGCATACATCGATTGCGCTGATTTTCAATGGAACCAGCGGGACACCAGTAGAACTTTTCCTGTTAGGCATCCGACACATCGCCCCGATCTTGGAGCAGGTGCGATTCCGATAGGTTTCAATACTATCGGTTGACGAACTTCGCGAACTTGTCCTCAAACTCGCCCGCGAGAACGCCTGAGGCTACACCCGCATTCTCGGCGAACTCGCCAAACTCGGCGTGACGACATCGCAATCGAACGTCGTCAACACCTTGCGCGAAGCCGGCATCAGCCCGCAACCGCGTCGCGACGTCTAAACGTGGGCCGAGTTCATGAAGGCCCACGCCGAGACGCTCTGGCAATGCGATTTCTTTTCACGGCACATCGTCACGGTCACCGGCGTTCGGCAGTGTTTCGTTTTGGTCTTCCTGCACGTCGCGTCCCGGCGAGTGTTCCTGTCGCCGTGCGCCTTCAATCCAACCGCCGAGTGGATGATGGCTCAAGCAGAAGCGTTTGTTGCTCGCGCCAAGGCAATCAATCTGCCGGCATCCTATCTTATCCGCGACAACGACGGCATGTTTTCCGCGCCTTTCGATGAGGCAATGAAGGCCGCCGGATGCGAGGTTAAGCGGACTGCCATCCGAGCCCCGAACATGAACGCGTTTGTCGAGCGGTTCAACCGATCGATCCAAGAAGAATGTCTTGATCGCTTTGTCATCTTCGGACAGGAGCATTTCGATCTGCTGGTTCGCGAGTACGTCGAACACTACCACGCGGAACGCCCGCACCAAGGACGAGAGAATCAAGTCCTGATCGCGCCGCCGGGCGACCCGCCGAAGTCCGGCGAGATTGTCTGCCGCCGACGATTGGGTTGCGTCTTGAAGCACTACTACCGCGCTGCGGCGTGAACTTGTCCGACATTCTCAACACCGAGCACTGGTCTTCCAACGCAGACAAGCGTTCTGGCGTGCGCCGATGTCGAAACGTCCGCCTTGAACCTCTCTTGCGATCCGCAACAACCGCTCAAAAGTGGCAGCCAAAGACCGCATGAATACTCGCCAGCGACCGCGAAAACTGAAGATGAAACGTGTGGCGGAATATTTGTACACTACGGTAGCGGGTGATGCGGTCGCCCGCCGTCGACGGCACTTTTTGGCTACATTTGGATGCATGCACTTATCCCCTTTTTCGGTTCGAAACATTCATGGCAGTCTTTTCTTTTCCATTATTACCGTCCGATGTCGGCGGCGCAGAACCCCCGCGCTCATTAGTCGCTCGAAACATCCATGGCAGTCTTTTCCTTAGAGTCCGCATGTTCCTCGACCCCCATCAAGTCGGACAATAGTTGAAAGTACTCACCTCGAGAATCTCGGCCCAGGAATCGCCACATTTCAAGCAACGCCTCGTGCGCTTTGCCTAGAGCCATAAGAACATGAAAGAGAATCGTTGACGCCTTCTCCGATTTTGGCGCAAGCAGCACGCCTCGGCGCGCTGGCTCTATTGCATCCGAATCGCGATCGAGAAGGTGCCTACTCCATGCTAAGTAAGAGTTCACTGCTCCATCCGAAGGATTTTCCTTAATAAGTTCCATGAGCAACAATTCCGCATCCGGAAACCTGCCTTCTCTTAAGAAACCGATCGCCTCGTTGATTGATTCCTTTTGCGATTCACTCAGCATTTTTCACTCCCAATCGTCAGGTGCGTAAGGTCGATCCAACTGATTCTTGACACGCCGTTCGCTTTTTGTTATCTGATCAATAATCCGTGGCACCTCCTCGTCGCCTTGGAAAAGGCGCTTCTGGGATTTTGCGATGCTGGTGAGTTGATCCAGAGCAGCGGAGCCCTTGGGCGTTGGTTGAGTGCTCGGATTTCCGCCGGAGGCCCCGGACCCGGCAGAAGCGCCTGCACTTGCTCCTGTTGATGATGAACCTTCTGTCGAACTCGCGATTACGTTATTGGCTGCTTGCATGCGCCTGAGCCGAGCGACGTAATTGTCGCTCCATCGATCGAACATAGCTTGCTCTGCCGCATCTCTATCGGCTTGGGCAGCTGCGGCACAAGCCGCCCTCTGAGCTGCTGCCGCACGCGACGCATCGCGCGCCGTGGTCTGTGCGACGAGTGTTCCAAATTGGTTCCCTGCCGCCGGAGTGCCCGGCGTGATTAGCATTACACCTGGAGCTGGCGCTGGGATTGACCGCCAGTTCAACGCAGCGTCGATAACCGCGCTATCGTGCGCACGTCCGGCTTCCATGGACTTCTGCCAAGCAGCCCAAACTTCTCGCTGGCTATCAATGCAGAGGCCAGAAGCTCCCAATCGTTGTGCCATTTGAAACTCATAGCCGACCGTGGAATTGAATGCTCCTGCTTCCATCAGTTCCATCGTAATCTGGAACATGCCCACTCCCCGCCCAGCTGCTCTAGCTGCGACGTTTCCTGTCTGCGAACTGGGGTTGACGCCAGCACCACTGCCAGCGCTAGGAACTGCGACACCGGCTTGCAACCCCCATGGATCAACGAATGCAATTGGATTGCCACCGACATACTGCAATAGACTCGCCCCATCCACATACCCCGCCGGATCCTCCTGCATCCACCGCATCAGGGTCGGGCTGTAGAATCGGTTCCTCACGTCGTACAGCTCGGCGTTGAACTCCCACCGCGTTCCCTGGTGGCGGTAGTGCCAGTTGTAGCCGTCGGTCGTGCCGGACCAGCTTGCGTCCAGTACCGTCGCCACGCCGTAGGGGTCGTAGACGAATCGCTGTTGCACCGTCCCCGACGTATTCACCAACGCCGTCACGTTGTGATTGGCGTCCTGCTGGGCGTACAGGCGTTGCTCCAGGCCGCTGCCGGACTTGCCGAGGCTGCCGGTGCCGCTGCTGTTGTCGGCGTCTTTGTCCCTCAGCACCAGATCGTCGATGTAGTTGATGCCCCAGACGTTCTGCGATGTATTCGCCAACGTAACGACGATCTCGGGGTTCTCACTATTGGCCAGGGTAGTGTCGGTGATCGTGTTGCGTTCCTCCACCACCTGCCACGCGGTCGAGTAGTACAGGTCGCCAACATCCACGACCGTCTGCTCCTCGGCCGGAAAAGTGGTGTTGGTGGAGACGATCCGCCGGCCGAGCGCGTCATATTTGCTCACTACCGTTGGTTCGTTGTAGGCATCGCCGATTGTGGACACCAGCCGGTTCCAGGCGTCGTAGACGTGCTGCTTGCCGCTGTCGTCCGTCGTCGTGTTGCCGGCGCTATCGAACGCCAGGTTGTTCCCACCGACCACAGTCGATTGGTTCTTGCTGTTGTGCGTGCGGCTGGCCGGTGTGCCGTTGGTCGACACGGATGTGGAGTTGCCCAATGCGTCGAGGCTCCAGCCCTGCGTGCGGCTGGCGCTGCTGACCGTATCGAGGCCGCTGCCGTTGTTGGCGCTGCTACTGAGCGTGCCCCGGCGGAAGTCGGTCAGGCGGTTGAGCTTGTCATACGCCGTGTTGTTGTCGCCGCTGCTGCCGCTGTTGGCGTGGTACAGCTCGGACATCGTCGACTGCAACTCGTTCTTCTTGTACAGCGGGTTGGAGTTGCGGTCGTAGGCGTAGGTCCAGCGGTCGGTGTGGCTGCCGCCGGACGTCACCAGCCAGCGCTGGTCGGCGATTCGGCCGAAGTGGTCCAAGCCCGTGTACTGATCGCCGGCGTCGGCGACGGGTTCGGCGCCCTGCTTGATGTAGGTCAGTTCCACGCCCGGCTCGGGGCGGTTCTTGCGGACGATCGTGCCTGATCCCAGGTAGCTGTACTCTTCAAGGTGCGTACCGACGGAACCTGACGAATCGTCGGCGAGGAAGCTGATGCGGCTCGTGTCGGCGTTGATGCCGCTGCTGTACTCGTAGCGAAGGACGCGCCCGTTCGGGTACGTCATGCTCTTCAGCCGGCTGTGGTTCGCGCCGCTGACCATCTCGGTGTAAGCATACTGCACCTTCGGGCTGGAGCCAGTATTCACCGCGCCGCTGTGGGCCTGGTACTCGGTGATGATCTGGCCGAGGCCGTTGTAGGCGCGCTGGACTTCGTTGATGACGCTACCGCTGCTGGCCGCGTCGTAGCTCGTGAACTTCTCCGGCAGACCCTGCGTGTTGTAAGAGGTTTGCAGCCGGCGGACCACGCCGTTCACACCGCTGCCGAGAGTCGTCACCGCATCCGTCAGCGACCGGCCGAGCACATCGTACGTGTATTTAGTTCGATTCGCGGGAATCGCAAAAGTCCGTCGGAAGTTGGAGGTGTATGTCCTCACAGTGATGACGGGGGTTGGGGAGCCCTGGCCGAGTCGCCGGAGCTCTGATACAGGTCACTTTTCACACCCGGCCCGGTGATTCCTGGCCCCAGATGGCCGCGTGTGACAACAACATCCCCTTATCCTCGATCGCGAGGATTCGTTCAACGACAATCTTCTCTCTTGTCAGCTCTTCGGCTCTTCTCAGCCGGTCTGCCGCCGCGGCGGCGCGTGCTGGAACGGCAGCTTCGTCTGTGGCAATAGATTCTTCAGCAGGCCCGCCAGATCGCCGATCGGGTGCTGGTCCGCCGCCGCGCGAAGGTCTTCGGCCGTCACATGCAGATACACCTGTGTGCTGGTGATCGACCGATGGCCCAGCAGGTCGCGGATCGTCACCAGGTCCACGCCTCGTCTGACCAGATGAGTGGCAAAGGTATGACGCAGCTTGTGCGGCGAGATCTCCTTGGGGATCCGGCTCAGCCGGGCGTACTTCTTCACCCGCTCGTAGATCGCGCCCCGGCTCATGCCCTGGCCGCGCCGGCTCTGGAAGAACCTGTCGCGCGGCTCCACTTCACCCCGCTGCTGCCGGTACGAGGTCAACACCTCCACCACGCTGCTGTTCAACGGCACCGACCGCTCGTGGCCTCCCTTCCCGCGCACACGGATCTCGCGTTCGGACAGGTCCACGTCCGCTTCATTGAGGCCCGCGCACTCGCTGGCGCGGATCCCCGTGCCATAAAGCAGTGCGAGGATCGCCCGATCCCGAAGCCCGATCGCGGTGTCGCCCGGCGGCGCTTCCAGCAGCCGCTGCACCTCTTCGCTCGACAGCACCACCGGCAGCTTGCGGGTCGGTGGACGCAGACGCGGGAACTGCGCCATCGGGTTGGCACGCGGCTCCAGATGCCCCATGCCCACCATGGCCCGGTAGAAGTTCTTGAGGATCGTCGCCGTCCTGTTGATCGACGAGTCTCCGTTCTTCCGTTCGGTGCGCAGATGCTCCAGGTACCCCAGAACATCGGCGGCCGTGATGCGATCGGGCGACCGGCCCTCCAGCTTGACCTGCACGTATGACTCGAACTGCCGCAGCGCCGTGCGGTACGCCGCGATCGTGAGCGGACGAAGTCCCCTGGCCACACAGTGCGTCTGTGTATACAGGCAGATCCAGTAGTCCCAGGTGATCGAGTTCATGGCTCACCCCCTTTGCCCTGGACGGGCTGAACCGCGGAGGAGAGCCGGTCTACGGCGACACGCGGTTTGTCCCCCAGCACGTGCAGATAGACGCCCGTCTCGGCCGGACTGCGATGGCCCATCAACGACGAGATGATCGCCAGGTCCACTCCCCGGTCCATCAGGTGCGTGGCGTAGCTGTGACGCAGTGTCTTGGGCGTGACGCGTGTGGCCATATGAGCCCGCTCGGCCGCCTTGCGCACCGCCTCGCAGACGTCCTTCGCGCTGGTACGCTTCGACTTGGCCGCCGTCCGGATCAGCGCTCCCCGCTTACCGCCACGCTGGCCCAGGTAGGCCAGCAGCTCCGTGAACACGCCCGCCGGGATCGGCACCACACGCTGCCGGTCCCCCTTGCCCTTCCAGACGATCAACTCCTGACGTTCCTGGCTGACATCCTCCAGGTTCAGCCGGCACAACTCATCGGTGCGCAGCCCGCATCCGTACAGCAGCAGCACGATGATCCGGTCACGCCGCTGCGGAACGGTCGTCGCCGGGCAGGCCTCGATCAGTCGTCTCGCCTCGTCTTCCGTCAGCGCGCCCGGCGGCACCCGGCGCAGTTCATCCTGAAGCGAGAAGCCGTCCAAAACATTGCGATCACTGCGGCCGCTGCGCCAGGCGTACTCCAGCAGGCCACGCACATGGCTGAGGTACTTGCACAGGCTCGCGCCGCTCTGGCCCGCGACACGCCGCTGATTGATCCACTGGATATAGTCCTCCAGCTTCAGCTTCCACAATGCCACATCGGGATGGCTCTCCTGCATCTGCCCGATGATCTTCCGCAGCGTGCAGCGTACATCCCGCACCGTGCCGGCCGCCTTGCGGCTCACATCGCCCAGGTACGCCAGGTACCCGTCGATCACCGGATCGAACACCACCTTGGGAGATGAATCACTCTTGCTGCTCATTGGCATCCTCCTTCGGTCCGTGCGACGGCCGCTGATGCGGGCGCAGTGCCTGCGAGGCCCAGCATCTGGTTGATGGGGTGACGCGCCACCGCCGCGTGACGCTCAGGATCGGCGACGTGCAGATACCGCACCGTCGTGCTGACGGTCTGGTGGCCCAGCAGGCGCTGGATCTCCGGCAGCTTGACCCCCTTGCCCAGCAGGTCCGACGCGCAGCTGTGACGGAACTGGTGCAGCGTGACATGGTCGATTCCCGCCCGCTTCACCAGCCGACCGATTCCCCGGCTGATCGCGCCGCCGCTGAGCCGTCCGCCGTCCTTGTCGATCAGCAGCGCCGATTCCTCCCGGATCCCCAGCGCCAACAGGTGGTTCTGCCGACGCGGCAGGTAGCTCTCGATGCAACGCCAGGTCAGTTCCGGCAACGCCACGCTCCGCTCACGACGGGTCTTACGGCCGTCGACGCGTAGCGTGCCTTCCTGGCCGGACCAGTCCGACAGGTTCAATCGGTGCAGTTCCCCTCGCCGAAGGCCCGTCCCGTACAGCAGAGACAGCGACGCCAGCCACAGATAGCGGTGATACTCCTCGCGGACCTTCGCCGCCTCCTGCCAGAGGTCCTGCTGGGCCTTGCCCCCGATTCGGCGGGGGATGCGATCGTACATCCGCAACTTCGGTCCCTTCATCCAGCGCAGCGGATTGGAGACCCACGCTCCCTGAAGAACCAGGAACTCTCCGAAGCCCCGCACCGTACTCATCACGCCGCTGAGCGTGGCCTTGGCCTTCCAGCTTCCCCGGCGCTGGAGATAGTCCTGCAGCAGATCCGACCCCACGTCTTCGATCCTGGGCCGAGGCCGGCGATTCTTCAGCCAGCATCCCAGCCGCTCCAGTTCCCGCCGAACGTTCGCCACCGTCTCGACGGCAATGCCGCGGGCGGCGTACTGCTCCATGTACCGATCCAGCAATTGATCCCAGTTGCGCATCGGGATCCTCCAGTCATATAAGAGTTGAAGGAATCACGCGCCTCGCCCGCGACACGCCAACGACTCCACAACCCGCGACCGTCGCCGCGACCAGCGCACGAAAACGGCCGACGCTATCCGCGCCGGCCGTTCCTGGGCACTTTACGCAACAATACGACGCCCGATACGACAACTTCCCCAGGCTGCTCTTCCTCGGAATTGAACTAAAGACACCAGTTGAACTTTTTGCCCGTTCCTGCGCTGAAATCGAAGGTCTGACGTTGGAACGCATGAAATCTCAGGCGGCCGGCCTGTCGGCCATTCGACCGTCCGCCGAAACTCTGCGTACGACGTAACGACCCGGCATTCGGCATTGGCCCGCCAACCGACGTGGCAATCCGCCCGACCTGTCGCGACGATCCGACACATGGCGTTCTCGCTCCCAAGGCTTCTCCGTGTGCTCTGTTGCGGCCCCGATTCCGACCTGGTACGGCGACTGGAGTTCGTAGTCTACCAGAACCAACTCTACCGCGATCACCATGGCCCGCTCAGACTGACCGGCGAAGAAAAACGCAAGCTCGTCGACCTCGGAACGGCGATCGGAGCCGGCGTCGCCTTGCTGCTCTCGATCGTCGGCTACTCCACCTTTCGGCGGTGGGTTCGGGCGTTCGCCAACCTTGCCGCCGTCGTGAAGTCGATTCGCCGATCCGTCGGCCGGCCGAAGACGGCTAACGAACTTCGCGAACTGGGCCTCAGACTCGCCCGTGAAAACGCCTGGGGCTACACCCGCATCCTCGGCGAACTCGCCAAGTTCGGCGTGACCACGTCGAGGTCGAACATCGTCAACATCCTGCGCGATGCCGGCGTCAACCCGCAGCCTCGTCGTGGCGTTCAGTCGTGGAGCGAGCTTATCACGGCACAGGCTGAGACGCTCTGGCAATGCGACTTCTTCTCGAGGCACATCGTCACGCTCACGGGCATCCGCCAGTGCTTTGTGCTTGTGTTCTTGCACGTCGCATCGCGGCGCGTGTATCTGTCACCGTGCGCCTTCAACCCGACCGCCGAGTGGATGAAGGCTCAAGCTGAGGCATTCATCGCTCACGCTAAGTCGGTGAACCTGCCCGCATCCCACCTGATCCGCGACAACGACGGTATCTTCACGAAGCCGTTCGACGAGACGCTGACGGCCGCAGGCTGCGAGGTCAAGCGAACCGCCGTGCGAGCGCCGAACATGAACGCGTTCGTCGAGCGATTCCATCGGTCCATTCAGGAGGAATGCCTCGACCGGTTCCTCATTTTCGGGCAGGAGCATTTCGATCTGCTCGTTCGCGAGTACGTCGAACACTACCACGAGGAACGTCCTCACCAAGGCAAAGAGAACCAACTGTTGATCACGCCGTCGGACTTACCGCCGACCTCCGGCAAGATTCACTGTCGCCGACGATTGGGCGGCGTCCTGAAGCACTATAATCGCGCCGCGGCGTGAACCCACTCAATATCCTCCCTCACTTCAACTCGCCATCCTCCCGATGCGACTGCTGACGCTGCGCCGACAACGCCGAAACGCTCTGGCATTGCGATTTCTTTTCACGGCACATCGTCACGCTTACCGGCGTTCGCGAGTGTTTCGTCTTGGTCTTCCTCCACGTCGCTTCGCGGCGAGTGTTCCTGTCGCCGTGTGCCTTCAACCCGACCGCCGTGTGGATGAAGGCAAAGAGAATCAACTTTTGGTCACGTCGCCGGACAAACCGCCGACCTCCGGGCAGGTTCTTTGCCGCCGACGACAGGGCGGCGTCCTGAAGCACCACCATCGCGCCGCGGCATGAATTCACCCAATATCTTCAACACCGCCACCGCGCCCGTCAGCGAGCGTGGATGCGTCGATGTCGAAACGTCCGCCTCGAACCTGTCTTGCGATCCGCTACAACCGACCAAAATTGGCGACCGAGTGCCCGACGAACACTCGCCGTTACGCGGCAAAAACTGTGCTTAAGCATATGGCGGAGTTTTTGTCTTCCCGGACTCCTGCAAGTTTGTTGCAACCAGCGAAGGTTGAGGGCGAGCAGGCCTGTTGAGTTTGGCTTTGATTGCGTTGATATACAGGTAAGTGATTGACTCGCTGTATATGCGCATAATAGGTAATGGAAATCGCCATCATTGAGAGCGCAATTCCGGCATAAAAGAGAGTCCGTCTAGCACGGTAGAGAAATGGACATATAGTCGCAACGAAAAAATTTACAACGGACAATTCAAGAGCCGGTGATTGAAGAATTCGTATTAGACGAAATGTTGCCAACTGAGCCCAAGACGGAAACATGTCCAAAGGCCAAAGTAGGAAAGCGGTTGCGCTATACAATAGCGCGAACGAAGTGAAAACTGAAGCAATCGAAATTGCTACAACAGCGTCATTTCTAGAGGATCGCCATGGTGCCGCCCGCATCTATGTCTCCCGCATGGTAAAGTATTACGGGTCTGTATTAGTAGTGATATTTGCTACTGGTCGAACGTTCTGAGCCTTGAAAGAAACACCAGAATCGTTCAATTTACCAGACTTAGTGTCTGGCTGTGCCACTCCATCCGCTTCATACCACACTTTCCGCACGACTTTGGCTCCGGAGTCACCTCCCCAAGTAAAGTCATGTGACCACATAATTGTTCCGTAAGATTTTCCCGCTTCCTTTCCCTTACGGCAGATCGCAGAAGTCCTAAAAGTTTGCTTCAGGGACCGCGTAGACCAGAGAAAATCGAACGCGAGCCCCGGGCCATCTCGCATTTCCGCATTAATCGATCCGGGCTTGTCGCGAATCCAAGGAAAGCTCGTCTCGCCAACAACGCCGTAGGGGTCGGCACCATCTAAGGTCCAAGTTTTGGTATCTTGAACGAACATTCCTGGAAATGAGTTCCACGACTCTTTAAGGTATTGCACGAAGCTAATCTCATCGCAAAGGCATCCGTCTTTGACGTCTTTCGAGGGCGTAAAGAAGATTTGCATGGATGACTTTGTCTCGGAATCATCTCTTCCGTAGTTAATCGTAAATGTTCCACGGTCCGCGACAAGCGGATACAGCGGGCCGCCTGCGGCGCCTCCTGGCGCGGGCTCTAGAGAATTAAGTATAGCCTGCGCGCGATTGGGTCCCGTGGGAGCTCCTTGCGTCTGGAGGCCGAACGGATCCAATAGCACTACCGGCGACGATTTACTTAGCTCATAGGTGTTGAATGAGTTCACATATCCCGCCGGGTCATTCTGCGTCCACCGCCCCAAGCTCGCCCGGTAATCGCGGTTACGGGCATGGAGGTTTCCGCTGTTTCCATCGAACCGCAGGCCTTGGAAGTAGAACGCCTGGTAAATCTCCCCGAAATTATTCGAGTCAGCGCTGAAATCCGCATTCAAAGCCGTGTAGGTTCCATAAGGACTGTACTGATACCGGTCGGCGACCGTCGCGCTGGCTTCCACCACTGCCGTCACGTTGTAGTTGGCGTCCTGGACGATGTAGTGCCGCGCTCCGCCGCCGCTGAGTCGCGCCACCGCCACGTCCTGGTTGCTCGTCCCGGCCAGTACGATCCGGCCGAAGGGATCGATGACCAATCCCTGGGCGTTCTCACTGCCGCTGCCGAAATCCACCGCTCGCCTCCCGTCGCCGTCGAAGGTGGCGTCCAACGAGCCGTCGGAAGATTTAAGCCGAATGACCGCGAAGTCCGCGCCGCTTCCCGAGGACCCGGCGACCACAATCCGGCCGTAGCTGTCGATCACCAGGTCATTGGCGACATCCGTCGAGCTGATGTCGATCGTCGCCTGGCCGTCTCCGTCAAAGCTGTTGTCGGCGCTGCCGTTGGGGTTCAACCGGAACACGTCGAAGTCCGTCCCGCCCGATCCGGCGAGCACGATCCGGTTCTGTCGGTCGATCGCCAAGGCCCGGCTGCTGTCCTGACCCGCGGTCAGGCTGATGGTTTTCTTGCCGTCGCCGTCGAAGCTCGTATCTAACGCTCCGGCCGTCGTCATGCGGATGATCGCGATGTCGCCGCCGGTGCCGGCCGTCGTCTCGCCGACCACCACCGCCTTGCCGTCGTGGTCGAGTGACATTTCGAACCCACGATCCGTTCCCCCGAAGTCCACCGTCTGGCGGCCGTCGGTGTCATAACCGGTGTCCCACGTTCCGGTGGTATTGAACCGTCCGACCAGAAAGTTGCCTCCGCTTGTGCCGGCGATAACAATCTTGCCATCCGACTGGATCTCCACGTCCCGCGCGCTGTCTGTGCCGCTGATATTAATGGTGAACTTGCCGTTGCCGGACCCACCCGGGCCGTCGAACGTGGTGTCGTAGGTGCCATCGGCATTGAGGCGCATCATGAGGATGTCGGCGTCGACGTAGCCGACGATGACGACCTTGCCGTCGGACTGCACGGCTAGGCCATGCGCCTGGTCGACGGTGCCGACATTGATGGTGAAGATCCCGTTGCCGCTGCCGCTAGGGCCGTCGAAGGTGTTGTCCAGGGTGCCGTCGTCGTTGAAGCGGGCGACGATGAGATCATTTCCGGAATCGCCGACGGCGACGATCTTTCCGTCCGATTGGGTGACGAATCGGACGAAGTCGTTCGTACCGGGCAGCGAGTGGGTGTATTTGCCATCATTGCTGAAGGTGGTGTCCAGAATACCAGCAGTATTGGCGTCGAGTGTGTCGCGCATCGCCAGTTGGTCGATGTACGCTAGGCCCCAGACGTTCTGGAACTTGGCGACATAACCTGAACCATTGGACTCACGTTCTTCGAGCACCTGCCAGTTGCTTGAGTAGTAATACTGCGTGTCACCGCCTACGCCGGACGCGGTGACGTCCTGGGCCACTCGCCGGCCCAACGGGTCAAGGGTGTAGATGACCTTGTCGGTCCCGCCGCTAGTCTTAACCTTAATCGTCCTGCCCCATGCGTCGTAAGTGTACTGGATGCCAGACTCGTCCTTGGTCATGCTGCCAGCGTCGTCATACGTCGGTGTCGTGGCCCCGGAGACCGCCGTCAACTGATTCTGGCTGTTGTGTGTCCGCGTTTGCACGGTCGCCGCGGTGCCGCCGCTTCCGTCTGTGTCGGTATAGACCCCTTTCCAGTTGCCCAGTGCATCATATCCGCTCACCGCGGGCGGGCTGGGCGGACTGACTGATGAGCCGTCCCACCTCTGACTCCAGTTCGAGTTGGCATCCGAGATCGTTCCGCTGACGACATTGCCCCGGTTCGCCTTGGTCAGGCGGTTGAAGTCGTCGTAGGAGTAGGCCTCGTCGAAGTTGACGGTGGACGGCATCTGATAGCTATCCCACTCGCGTGTCGTGCGGTTGGAGTCGCGGTCGTAGGCGTACCGGAACCGGTCGACATCGCGATTATAAGTCAGCGTGTAGGTGGATGTGCTGTTGGGAGCCGTGGACAGCGTCGAGAACGAAAGCGTCTTAGTCGAGCCGTTATACCCGGTCACGGTCGCGGTTTGACCGGCACCCGTGCCGCCGGTGATCGTCAGCGTGTAACCGATGTAGGTGTCGCTACTGCTGCTGAGGGGCGAATCGACCAAAGTGGTGGTGGTGCCGCTGTCGGCAGTGCCGGTCACTGGAGTCACCCGCTGATCCACCCATCGGTGGTCAGCAACACGGCCGAACCGATCAAGGCCGACGTACTTGTCGCCCGCGTCTCCCGTGCCGCTGATAGCGACGTAGGTGAGGTTGAGACTGGGTTCGGGGTGATTGCGTTCGACGATCGTTGAGAGACCGAGGTAGCTGTATTCCTCGACGTGCGTCCCCACCGAGCCGCTACTGTCGTCGGCGAGGAAGCTGACGCGGCTGATGTCGGCATCGAGCCCCGACGTGTACTCGTAGCGGACAATGCGGCCGTTGGGGTACGTCATCGACTTAAGCCGGCTGTGGTTGGCCGAAGAGGCCATCTCCGTGTACGCATATTGTACCTTCGGGGTTGAGCTAGTGTTCACCGCGCCGTTCGTCTGCTGGTATTCGGTCTTCATCTGGCCCAGGCCGTTGAACTCGCGCTGGACCTGGTTGACGAGGCGGCGAGCGGTGATGGTGCCGGTGCCGGATGCGCCGGGATCGCTGGCCATCGTGTACGTGAAGGTATTGGCGGTGGGAACGGTGAGAATGACAAACGTGCCGTTGTACTGGGACTGATTGGCGCCGGCGACTACAACCGTATCTCCAACAGCATAGCCGTGCGCGGTAATCGTCGCGGTTGCGGTCGTACCGCTACGCGTCAGGCTGCTTACGGATTGTGTGATGCCACGTTGCGTAAACTGATCGGCCAGTCCCTGCGTGTTGTAGCGTACTTCCTGCCGGCGAACCGAGCCGTCGACACCCGTACCAAGCGTGGTCACTTCGTCGCTGGTAAGTCGGCCCAAGACATCACGGGTGTACGTGTGAACATTGCCGTTCTGGTCGGTTAACGTTTTGGTTTCGCCTAGCGCGTTGTAGGTGTACTGCTCCTTATCGGACGCCGAGGTGCTGGCGGCACCGGTTGTCGCATCGGGATAGCGGACCTCTTTCAACACATCGTTAGAGTTTACGATGTTGCCACCAGCGATCGTGATGCCATAAACGTACTGCGTGACTTGATCGGTACCGGACAGGTCGGCCGTCATGGTCAGCACATTATTGTTGCCGTCGTAAGTGTTGCGGGTAATGCGGTCGTCGGTATCGCTTGGCGACCCATTGACATAGTTTTCTGTAACGCTGACCGTCCGCCCCGCGAGGTCGTACGCGTAACGTGTTTCGATGCTCTTCGGGTCTGAAACTTCCTGCAGCCGACCGGCGGCATCGTAAGTGTAACTGGTTACTAGCCGGGTATCCGAGCGAGTGGCAATGACGGGAACAACCTGAATATCGTCCACGAAGGCGGTGTTGTCCCCGCCGACGGTGTTGATGCCGCGGAACTCGATTGTATGAGAGCCGGCGGTAACGTCGAACTGGGCTGTTGCGTAGTGCCCGTAAGAAGAGGAGGTCGGCGTGAACGTGCCGACGACGTTGCTATCGATCCGTACTTCGAAGTTCTGCGAGTTGCTGGTTCGCTGGGCAGCCTTGAACTGGATGACGTAGGTTCCCGCCTGCCAGGACGTTGATTGAGTCATCGTCCCAGTGGTTTGGAGGAAGCCAACCTGGTCGCCTTGGGGGGCAACGGGGTTGGCACCAGTAAAGCCGCTGTAGTTGCCCGCGACTCCGGCCCCGGGACCAAATATCCACGAAGCGCTCGACGGTTCATACTGAAAATTGTAGTCGCCGAGATTGGGCGTTTCGAAGTTGGCATTCCCGACCGCTGGCCCAGATAACGGGTTGCCGTAGGCAACGCCGCCGTTCGTGCCAACGTCGACGACATCGGTCTGGCGATCGAGCGTATCGAAGTATCCTGCCACGTAGCTCACGCGGGCCTTGTTGCCGGTGGTAGCAGTACCCAGATCGCCTGTGCCTGTTTCGTCGTGGAACCGCTGCTTGGCAGTGGTGAGGACGACGTTGCCGTTGGCGTCGTATTCGTACGATGCTTGCTCCAGCACCTTGTCGCCGGTTCTCGTGCTGGCGTCGGCGTAGGTGGAATCGCCGCCGCCGTCGGTAACGGAATTGAGCGTCGTGCGACCAGCGAAATCGAACGACGACTTGCTTTGAAGTCCGCCAGGCTGGGCGGACGCAATGACGTTTCCATTGGCGTCGTACCAGACGTTACTGGTTAGTGCGGCCGAAGATATGGCGCCTGTTGACGCAGTCACGCTGTAGGTCTTGGAACGGAAGACGCGACCCTGCTGATCATACTCCTGTGTCGACCGGGATCTGAGAAGCTCGTGATCGCTTGTGCCGCTGTTGGGGTCTGCGGGCTCGTCCGGCACGCCGCTGGTATAAGTGATCGTTACGCCGCCCCCTTCATTGCCGTCATAGACAAGTGTCTCTTCGATTTCACCCAGATTGTTAAGTTCATTAAAGCTGATGAACTCCGCGAGGGCTGAACTCGTCACGCCGGTACGTGAAACAACCAGACGGTCGCGCCAATCAAAGTAGTTTTGGCTGACACGCGCGTCGGACGGACTGCCCGCACCGCTCGGGTACTGTGTCACTTTCGTAAGATTGGAGTCGCCGATGCCGCCGTCGTCGTACTCATTTGCGCTGACCTGTACCAGATCGGTGCCACCGGTATTTGTCAGCGACCAGTAGGTTCCGGTAGTGGGCGTGTCGTCAAGGCCGATCCAACTGCTGACGGGGCGCTGCAGGGCGTCGAACACCGTACGGTAGATAGTGCCAGTCGGCGAGGTCGTCTTCTGGACCGTTCCGCGCTTGTTGTAATCGTATTGCGTGCGGTGGAAATTGACGCCTTCGGTCCCAAGATTGGCGACGCGGAGCTGACTGTCGGTGTAGCCCGTCAGCCCGCTCATCGAAAAATAGATATCCGTACTGAGCACTTGACGCGAAAGGCTGAGGTTGCTGCGTGACAGCGACAGAACGTCTGCGCCGGTGATGGTGTAGTTGCCGGTCGGTACGGCGTTGGCGACGGGAGCAAGGTCGAAACTGAGAGTTTCAGTATAGCCCGCAGCCCAATTCTCCCGGGTGACTGTGACCGGCCCGGTCGTGTCATAATTGCCCCCGCCGACCGCGTGCCAGTCGGGGAATGACCAAACCTCTTTGTCGTCACGGAGTCGAACGATGTACGACTTGCTACCGTCGCTAATGTCCGCGTTGCGGCGGGGATCGGTTACCGAGGTGACATCGCCGTAAACATCGACCTCCATGGTGGTGATCAGGTGCAAGCCACCGCCGCTGGGCGTAGACCAGCCGCCGGGCAGATAAGTCGAGTCGAAGTCGACGGTTTTGGATAAGTCGACGTCGGAAATGGACTTGACAACCGCGCCCGTGAGTGCGTCGTATTCGGTGTAGGAAATCGCACCCCGAGCATCCTTGGACCAGACTGTGCGGCCGAGAGCATCGAAGACGCTCGTGCTGATGTCGCGGATGGAGCTGCCCGGGCCGTTACGGAGGTCCGTCACCTCGGGCCGCTTAACGTCCATCCTCGCGATGTGCGTGGAACCGGTTTCAAAGGTATAGCTGTAGTCGGTGCGGCGACTGCCGCTACCGTCTGTTTCCTCGTACACTGCTGTGGAAGCGGTGGGAAATGTAGTGGCCCCGGCCGTTGCTCGCTTGAAGTAGGTAGCCTTAGCTTGGAGAACGGGCGTGCCGCTGGTGCCTCTCTGAACGTGGGTTTCGTTGAGGTAACCCACCGCGCCGCCATCGGTGTCTTCATCAATGCCGGTGGTTTCACTGCCATAGTAGCTCCAGGTTTCGATCAGCCCGGAACTCGATTGCAGGTAGGTAGAGGAAGAGAAATTCACCAGGTCGGCGTACCCGTGCATGCTGGAAAGCGTTGTCGGAAGCGCGACCGCAGAGGGATTTGCCTTGAGAATCAACCGTCCCGAACTGTCATAACGATAGTAGGTTGCCCATCGAGTTGTCCCGTCGGACGCTTCCGTGATATCCAGGATAGTCTGGCCGTAAGCATTGGTATAGGCAATCTGCTTGGTGCCGTCCTCCATCGAGACAGTCGTATATCGCTTCCAGTTGTTATGAGCGTCGGAGAACCCGCTGTCGGCCGAGTAAGTGTAAGAAAACTGGCCTTGCCCGCTTGAGCCCGCACACGAGCAGCCGGATCCTTGAATTAGCTGAAAGGTCACTCGACTACTGCTGTCGTATTCCAGATAACTCGAAGCGTACAACTTTGCGTCAATATCGCTCGCGGCCAAGAGACCCCCGGAGATCGCCGCATCGGCGCGGTCAAAGTCCTGCCCCTCGAAGGCCATCTTGAGATGACCAGCACCATTCTCACCGGATTTCCACCAGCGGTAATACTTGGTTTCGACGGTGTTGCCGTCTGCATCTTTAATTACGGCTGTCTTGAGATCGCCGTTCGAACCATGGAGTGCGTCGGTGTCACCGTAATAAGTGTAGGTTACCGATCCTACCGTCTGCTCAGTACCAGCATTGAGGCTGCGCGAGAGCGTTACGGACTCAACATGGCTTCCGGAATAGGTGTACAGCAACCGCTCGGTACCCTCGTCGCCGCCGGTTTCAAAGCTGCGGGCAATCTGGGTGTATACGTATGGGAAGAACGTCGTGATATTGCCGGCGGCGTCAGTGTAGTGAGTGACAGCGCCAGAGCGGCTTCCGAATCCTTCCGAGAAGTCATTGAACTCGGTGATGTTGCCCAGCGAATCGGTCAACAAAAACTTCAGGGCACCCGCGTCATATACGAGCTTGTCCTGCGAGAAGAACCGGGGTGAGTAGGTGCTTCCACTTCGGATGAACTGTCGAGCAGCCCCAGCCGCATCGACAACCGCGATGTCGCCGGCCTCATTCCGGCGAAGTGTCGGCTGCTGAGCATCCGAAACTCCATTGCCGTCGGCCGATTGCCCAGCACCCACGGCATTGGAAACCGTCCTTACGCGTCCGAATGCCTCACCGAGTCCGGCTGACGAGATGTCTACCGATGTGTGCGTATAAGCTCCGTCACCGAGCCGGACGCCCCCTGCGGAAGTTGCAATAGATGGCTGAGGGCAAAGCGGACCGGCTGAGCCGCCAAGAGTCCACTTCTCACAAGGAAGGCATCCGGGAATGGAAAAGGCGGGGATGGGAGGTACATATGTAGCGGAACTATAGTCCGGCCTGAAAATCTCGACAGTCAAAGCGCCCGCGTTGTCCGTCCAGACGTCATCCTGGTATTGAAACTGCATTTTGGCATTGCTGCCGGTGACGTTGAGCGTGTATTCGTGAGCAGAGCTGTATTCACCCCATGAAGTTGGCTTCGCCAGAGATCCGCCCACCATGCCGAACTTCATACCCCAATCGAAACCACCGCCGCTTGTGTTATTCCAGGACGACGAGCCGCCGGTGGGTTGACCATATTCTGCGTCTGCTTCACGTGGCGGGCTTGAGCCGCTGCTCAAGGTGAAGGTGCCGCTCACACGGATCTTGTAGTTCTCGCCATTGGTCAGGGTGACGCTCGATTCAACAGGGCTCGGTGCGGAAGAACCCTGCGGCGTCGCAACGGTGATTGTATCCCACAAGGTGTAGCCGTCGGGCGCCGTCGTAAAAAGGACACGCCCCTCCAACTGTTCGATCGCCGAGGCGACGGCGCGACGGACAGTTTCGCGAGGATTGCCGTCTGACTTTGAACGTAATCCCCGACGAAAAGCACGAGAAATCGATTGAATGGACATGCGAATGTGCCCTTATTGAATTGATCCCACCAACCCTGAGCGACGGCCTTCCAGCTGATCGCCACCCTTGCGACGCAAGGAGAGGCTACCGAAGCTGCCATAGACGTCAACACATGAGAACAAAAATTATCAGATTCGACACGCGACGTTTCCCAGACGGCAACAGGCGTGGTGCCTTTGGTCCACGACCGAGATCAGTGCAGAAATCCACACGCACCGAATCGGGAATTTGCCCCGACAGATTTGGAGAGATCCGCGGGAAGCCGATCAACTGGATTGCGGTCTCGCCTGGCTAAGCACTAGCGGCCCCCAGTTTTCGCGGTCGCGTGGGAACTTTAGTTCATATATCCATGTGCCTTGAGCCAAGGTTCTATGGCGTCTTCGAGAATGTCCCGCAGGCTATTGGGCTCGATGCCGTCGAGCTTGCGTTCCAAGCTGGCCCGTTTCAGCAGCGCCACGAAATCCGGCCGGATGCGAGTGCTGAGTGAGGCTCCCGATGCATCGGTCGTCGCTTTGCGCAGTGCTTCGTATCCGTTGCTCGACTTGGCGGCGCTCATAAACTGCTGTTCGGTGGGCGTCGCCGCTGGTGTGAGCCCTTCCACCAGTGTTCTGCGTTCGGCCATGCGGTTCTCCTATCGCTTCTTGTTGGTGCGGACGAGCCGCGTTCTGGCTGCTTCCGGGAGGATCTCGCGGAAGAGGTTCTCGACCTCCGCCGCTGCGTCCCCCGCCCTGCTTCCGAGTTGCCATACCACTGCGGCTTGTCCTGGAGCGTCGGCATAGACCTGCCTTAGGATCATAGCACCATTGGCCAGCGGCAGGTTCAACACC
The DNA here is from genome assembly GCF_015169395.1 of Humisphaera borealis. Lineage (GTDB taxonomy): Bacteria > Planctomycetota > Phycisphaerae > Tepidisphaerales > Tepidisphaeraceae > Humisphaera > Humisphaera borealis. The sequence continues at coordinate 3,334,016 of NZ_CP063458.1, read as the reverse complement.
GCGGCCGCGTCTTTCATGTCTTTGGTGAGGCGAAAGTTCTTGCCGATCATGCTCAGCACGATGACCGCCTTTGGGATTCCGCCGCGGATGTTCTGGGCCTGACGCAGCACTTCGGTCGCGGCGGCGAGCGCCCGGACTTCGAGGATGCTCGCCTTGCAGGGCACAATCGCCAAGTCGCCGCGAAGCAACAGAGCCCTTGCCCGCTCGGCGTCACTGCCGGGGCCGTCGGCGATGACGAAGTCGGTCTCTTTGTCCAACTGCGGCAGTTCATTGAGGATGTCGTTGGTGGTGCTGAGGCGGACTAGCTTCGCCGCCGGCACCGCTTCCCGAATCCAATGGGAACTCGACTCCTGGGCGTCGCAGTCACAGAACGTCACGCGGTAGCCCTGCTCGATGAGCCAGGCGGCCAGGTGAACGGCGATCGTGGTCTTGCCCACGCCACCTTTGCTGTTTGCAACGACGATAATCATTCGACAGCGATAGCACGGCTGCCGTCATGCTGGCAAGCGGTTTGTGCGTCGTCCGTGCATTCTGTCGAGGACTGTGGCACAACAGCCACAGTGAGCCGACGACCTACCGGATGCTTACATGCGGTTGGGCTCGACCGCATCACGGTTCTCGAACCTGCGCGACCACAATCCGGTGTTCCCGCAATCCTGCACGCCCGCATTCATGACATCCTGCACGCAGTCGCGACGGCATTCAGGAAGTCACGCTCTCGCCCATTTCACCGTGAAACACGTCCTTAGCGATGCTAAGGGGAGACGTCTGACACAAAACTGATCTGCTCTTCCGTGCGATGGTGCGAACTTGCCCGGGTCTTCCCGGTCTCGCCGAGGGTCGATAGATCGTGACACCCTGGCACCATCGTGCTACGACTGAGTGCGTTGTGAACAACAGGGGCGGGCTATGGAATGGAGCAAGCGGGCGACGGGAATCGAGATAGGCGACACGGTCGCCTATTCCAGGCGATTCCTGCAGAGCACCGGACAGTACACCGGCGAAGCGCCGCATGCGCGAGGGAAGGTGACAGGCCTGTCCGCCGTGGCGGGTCTGGTGCTGGTCGAGATTGACTGGAGCGGCGCAGACCTGCCGGCGCGAGTGAACGCAAAGAACCTGAGCCGGGTGAAGGACGGCGTCGTGCTGGACCGAGACTGAGCGGCGCTACTGTGAGTGAGTGACGGCCGCTCAACCGGTCACGCGGGGCCGATTCATCAGGCCCCGGCGTGCCGAGCGTGTACATCACTCCACGGGTACGACGCGTCCTCTCCACTTACCAGCCGGCTGATGCGGCGGTCCATCTCGGCCATCTCTTCCGGCGGTAGCTTTCCAATCTCCTGCATCGCGCTGTCATAAAGCATGTCGGCCAGCGCCATACGCTCGACCGGCGTGAGCGCTGCGATGTCAATCAGCTGTGAATGTGGCATGTGTCATCCTCCCCGGATCGTGTGGTTCATCTGCATGAACCAATGTCACGGTTCGACATGCTTGTCCACCGGATTCTCTTCGTGGCGCTCCCGCAAGGCTGCTTCGTACAGTTCGTAGGCCCGCCGCCGGACCGATTCGGAGTCCGGCGGCCACTGGCCCGTCGCCTCGGCGATTTCGAGCCACGCCTCAAGAGCACAGCCGTGGAACAGGTCGTCGAGGATGTTCATGCTCACTTCGCTCCTTTCTCGAAGATCATGCACACATCGTGCAGGCCCGGGATGAAGCTGGAGCGATAGACTTTGCGCCCGCTCGACGCCCCGTGACTGAAACGGATGATGTCGGTGGCACACTGCCGCAGTCCCAGCTCAAAGGCCAGCACTTTCGTGTGATGGGTGAGCGAAACGAAGCCGGCATCGCGGTCGACATAGTCGCCCATGAGAATGGCGAGCCTTCCGCCGGGCTTCAGAGCACCGGCACAGTTGGCGATCAACAGCCGGTATCGGTCAAGGAACGCCTCCAGCGTCGGCGTACGCGACAGGCACCTCGAATCCATCGTGTAGAGCTTCTGCCGCCAGTACGGCGGATGAATCCAGGCGAACTCGAAGCAATCCCGCGGAAACGCGCTCGCGTCACAGGCGTCGGCACCTTCGTGTAGGTCGCTCGACCAGCAGTAGACTCCGATCTCGCGGCAGACGTCTCGACAGGTTCCGCTGCCGGTCATCGGGTCAAAGACACTCTTGGGGTCGTAGAAGCGGATCAGGTCCTTGATGAGGTTCCCGCCGCAGTTGCCAGGGTAGGCACGGCTGCCGTAGTTACCGGCGACGGGGCTGGAGTAGAGGCTCGTCAAGTGAGGGACCGGACTGGCGTTGATCGGTGCCCGGGGCAGCTTGACATAGATCGGCTGCTCGGGCTTGAGCAGGGCCGGCATTCTCAGCGGCGCTGGAGACGTTGCCTTCCGCGACGTGCGGGCGGCGAAGAACGGGTTGATGATGGAGCGTTGGGTCATGGGAGAGTCCTTTCTCGTTGAGGGTCGGGCGAGCTTCGCGGGGCGAAGCCCGCCCGCCGGGTTTATTGAGCGTCCTTCTTGTCGGAGGCGATGCGAAGGGTGATGCGGCCGTCGAGTGGGACGCAATCGAGCAGCACATTGAATCCATTGCCGTCGGCGTGGGGCCAGACCGCACCGATTCGCGTGAAGAATCCCTTGTCCTTGCCGTCTCGAACCTGATAGGCGATGTGGCTGGGCGTCTTGGAGGCCGCTGCGGCTGTGTTGTCCTGGGAGTTGTTGGTCATGATCGATTCCTTTCGTTGGTGTTTACAGCCCGCGACCACCGCGGCCTGATGGCACGACCCGCCAAGCCCCCCGAGTCGGGACGATCCGTGAACGGGTCCACCGAAAGGCCGAAGGCTTCCGCCGGCTCGCCGGCAGGAAAGCGGCCTTGGCAGGTTGACCCGCCCGACGGGGGCTTGAGAGTGCCCATCAAGAAGGCCGTGGCGGCGCTCGGCAACACCTGGAACGAGAGGTCGATGACAACCAACCGACCAGACAACAATGCGGGCCGATCACCTGCGGCGACCGGCCCTTGGATTGCGATGATTGCGATGTGACGCCGGGATTCAGGCCGCGACGTCGGCCACTGGCTCGTTGGACGGCAGGGACTCCGGAATTGCTGCCGGCGTCCACTGCGGCGTCGGCGGCAACTTCACGCCCACCGCCGCCGCCAGCCATGCCAACACCTGCGGGTGCGGCACGCCGTAGCCGCGTCGGTTCTCTGGGAGCGTCGGCTTCTCATCGGCCAGCAGTTCCATCCATGCCGACTTCGTGCCGGCGAACGCCCTGGCGATGACGTTCTCCATCGCCGGGTCGATGTCGGGAATGACCGGCTCCCGTGTGCTCGGGCTGCTGTAGATACTGGTATAGGGAATCTCGATGCGGGGATGCTCCAGGAATCCATCGACCGCCAGCAGCACGCACCAGCCGACCTTGCACGCCGGGTCGGCGTTGACCTTCCGCAGCACCTTCGCCAGCGACTTGCCCTGCCACGACTCGAGCTCTTCGCGGAACGCCTCCAACGCGAGCTCGTGCGGCGAGAGAGAGCGGACCGCCGAACGTTCCGAACGAGACGACCGCGACTCGGTCGGCGATTGGCCCTCCTGCTGCTTCTCCAACTGCCGCTTGACATACCCGACCACCGACGACTCCTTGATCCACGGCGGTGCGGCCTTGCGGATCGCCTCCGGCGTTTGCACCTCCCGCCCGCTGATCTTCTTGTACACCTCTTCCTTCGCCGATTGCGTCGCCTCCTGCTTGGCGGTGTAACAGGAAGCGTTGAGGCAGTAGCCTCGCGGGTTGGCGGCGTCCTCGTCGATGCCGAAGAGCGTGCGATCGGTCTCGGAATTGTGCGGGCACCCGGCACACTTGCGGAGCTTTACGCCGTGATGCTGCACCGTCCGATCGAACTCCCAAGGGATCACCTTGAGCGAGTGCTGCACCTTGGCGACTTCCAGCTTGAGCTTCGAGAGCGGCCAGCGGTTGGCCTTCCCGTCGGCGAGTTCGGCGAAGTAGCCGTCGATGACATCCTGATTGTGGGATGCCAAATCCTTCCCTTCTTCCTGGGCCGCGAAGCACCACGCCGGTGCCCCGGCACACTCGCACGCCAGCCGTAGTTGATCGCCAGCGTCACCCACCTTCGCCAGCTCGCGAAGATGACCGGCGGGCAGTCCGCTCTGCAACGCGAACTTCCGCACCGCCTTGGTCAGCCGGTGCAGGTAATCCCGATCCCGCACCCATGTCACCGAGCGGGCGAGGCGGCTCGCGACTTCTTCATAAGGATCGCCGGTGAAGGCGACATCGGCCTTGATCGCCTCCAGCATGTCCGACACCGCCAGCACTTCCTCCAGCGGGGTGATGTCCTGGCGGTGCAGGTTCTCGACGGCCCGGGCCTGGGCGATTTCGGCGTCGGACGCGGGCGGGAAGACCACCGCCCGGATCGTCTCGTATCCCAGCAACTCCACCGCCGCCAACCGGCGGGAGCCGAAGCCAAGGATATACGGGGCATCCTTCCTGCCGTTCTTCTGATCCTCGCCGCGTTCATAGACGCGGACGGGCTGGAGTTGTCCGCACGCCTCGATGCTCGCCTTGAGCGATTCGATCCGCTCGGCGTCGCCGGGCGTGGGGATGCGGTGGTTGCGGGAACGGTCGATCTCGACGAGCGCGATGTCCTTGATACGGGATTCGGACGGGCGGGACATAAGGCCTCCGGGAAGGGGTGTGGCTTGGCTCTCGGCTCCCCGGCACTCTGCCGAAGGAAGAATCCGAGTCGGCCTGCTTGAAGGCAGGGCCAGCGGCACTGCCTTCGTGGCCAGGGCCACGGCGGGGGCGGCCCGGAGGCGGGTCAAGGGTGCCGAAGGGGAAGCGAAGCTGGACCGAAGGCACGAGAATCCCGGAGGGTCCGCGGTACTCCGCGGAGACCGGGATTCTCGCGAAGCCCTTGACGCGCCGGAGCCGTTCCCGCACTTCACGTCCCGCCGGCCGTAAGGCCGTCCTTCTTCGGCGCGGCAGAGCGTCTCGTGCTTTGTCTTGTGATGATTCGGGCAGGGCAGGGGCCATGCCGCTCGCTGTGTGACAGCGTCCCCCCAGGCAGAAGTGACCTCGCTCCTTCCAAAGCGATCCCCCATCGCCTCGCTCACGGCGCAAACGGCTCACGCTCGTTTCTGATCCAATCCGCCGCCTTCTGCGCCTGACCGGCGGCGCTGATGATGAGCTTCTTGTCTGACTTGAGGGTCTTGAGCCATCCCTGCAGGTAGGCGGTCTGGTTCTCGATCACCGCCGGGTTGATCCCGGCGTGCCCGCACAGGAACGCGGCGGCCATCTCGGCGACCAGCTCCTCCTTGCCGTAATCCGCCGACCCGAACGGTTTCGGATCGGTGTCGAGCTTGCGATCGAGCCGGCTGGAGTGTCCGGTGCTGTGCGCGTACTCGTGAAAGAGCGTCGAGTAGTACTCCTCGCCGCTTGCAAAGCGCGTCGGCTCGGGCATCCGCACCTTGTCATCGCTGGGACGATAGAAGGCCTTGCTCCCGCCGTGCTCCAGCGCCGGCGCCCCCTGGTATCCCTTGGCGATCGCCTCGGCCACTTCGACCGGCTTGAAGTCGATCGGCTCGAACTTCGGTGCGTCGGGCACCTCCAGTCCTTCGCACTGAGCGGCGTTGAAGACGTTGTAGTAGCGCAGCACGGGGATCTTCGTCTCCTTGCCCGTCTGCTTGTCCTCGGTCTCGTACTGCTTCCAGAACACCACCATCGACGCCTTCTCGCCCTTCTTCACCGACCCTCCGCGATCCTTCGCCTGGTTGAAGGTCACCCAGTAGCTGGATTCATACCCTTTGGCATAGGCGGTGAAGGCCAGCAGGAAGACGTTCACGCCCCGGTAGGGCTTGCCGCTGTCCAGATTCTTCGGGTGCCCGGCGGAAGTCCGTCCCAGGATCGGGCTGCGCCACGGGGCGACGCCCTTCTCCAGCATGTCCGTGACCTGCTGAGTGATCGTTGCATAGATATCGAATGACATATCGCGCTCCTTTGTGTCTTCGAGGCCCGGGCCGTGCGGAACATCCACACGGTGGCTCCCACATCGGGGGCCTTGCCTCGTCGGAGGCGCGAAAGACTGGAGCGCGCGCAGGTTTTCATGGTGGAACCGTCGGAGAAGGGGCCCCGGTACGCCGGGGTAGGACCGTGAAAACCGAGCACGCGGAGGTAAGCTCAGGCCGATTGAGAGGTAGGCAGTTGTTTTTGCGTCGCTCGGCACGGGACGGCGATGTGGGTTACGGGCATGTACAGCCCGACTTGCTCGTTAAGGCGTCTCTCGAAGTCGGCTTCCGTCGAGCCGAAGACCCGATTGAGGCGATAGAACCTGCTCTCGACTCCGGGGCGTTTCGAGCGATTCGAGTAGAAGTTGCTGATCGGTTGCCCTTGCTGGCAGACGTCGCAGGTTTTCGTTTCCATTCCTGACAGTCGAGAGGAACGGCTTCCTGACTTGAGCCGAGCCACCGAAAGTGATGTGAGACGCCTCACGCCGACGAGTTTCCCTTGACATCAACATGGCAACAGGTGTAGGTTTCTACTCCGACTCATCGGGCTCTCATCTCCAACCCCGAACCGAGGGGCATTTGAGCGTTGTAAGGCGATATCAACCGCCATCGACTCACGCCAAACCTTGGCGCGGCTATCCATTGCCAAAGCCGCTACCTGCACGCCGTATCAACTTCGAGTCCCTTTGGGCATCTCCTCCTGAATCCCTTGCCCAGCACGATATCGCGGTTACAAACCTCGTCTGCGCGAGCCGGCTGCCAGGAGCCGAAGATTTGGACATCGACGAATGCCTCGCTCGGCTGGGTGAATGGAGTCGGTGGGTTGCCTGGGAAACTGACAGGCGGATGCGCCGTTTCCACAACGAGCCTTCTTCCTACGAGGACTCCGAAGCCTACTTCCGGATGCTCGTTCTGGTGACGGTTCTTCAGCGCGACATCGGCGTGAGATTCAACCCTCGCGCCGTTTGGAACTGGAGCTTCAAAGACTCCCGCGATTCGTTTTTGCACGGGCTGCTGGCGGGCAAGCGAGTAGGAACCTGCGCTTCGATGCCGGTTCTCTACGTCGCAGTCGGGCGAAGGCTCGGCTACCCGATGCATCTTGCACTGGCTCATGGGCACGCCTTCGTCCGTTGGGAGACAGCGAATGAGCGGATCAACATGGACGCGAGCGGTACTGGGATGACCACGCATTCGGACGAGCATTACGAGGGCTGGCCTCGCCCACTCACGGAAACTCATCTCCAAACAGGGCAATACCTGCGTCCGTTGAAGCCACACGAAGAAGTGGCGATGTTCTACGGCAGCCGAGGGCATTGTCTCGAAGACAATGGCGAACTTGAGATGGCTCAGGAGTTCTACTCGCGGGCGATGGAACTTGTGCCGGAGTCGCTCAACTATCCCGGCTACCTCAACGACGTGTCAGTTCGGATACGAACAAAGCTCTGTACAACGATTGAGTGCTTTCAGACGGCAGTGCCGTTGAAGCCTCGGATGTTCTTCCACGATCCGTTCAGTCTTTCAACTCCAAGAAGGGAAGGATGAGCCATGTCTTATCGCGCAAGTCTTGGTCGGTGGTTGGAGCCTGATCCAATTGACTATGAGGGCGGAACGAACAATCTCTATGAGTTCGTCGATTCCAACTCGGTGCGGTTTGTTGATCCGATAGGGCTGCAAGGCGATGATCCATCTCAGTGGACGAATTGGTCGGCAATTGTGTCAACCCGCAGCACTCGAACGATCAATAGAAATGACAAGCGAGAATATACCAATATTCCACCTTCAATTATTTCGAGTGGGAAGTGCGAAATCGTGCAAATGGGGCCAGACCGTGAAGAGATACGAATATTGCCAGCAGGGTCAAGAATGTTCGTGACGCTATCCATGTTTCCAGGATTGATTGATAGACCTGAGGGTTACGCGCCACCTCTTCCAAACTATCAGGATGACTTTCGCCAAGTCATTCGGGAAGAAGTTGTATTCAAGAGTGCGACAGAAGTTACCAGCCATATCCAGTCTGCGTGGGTGAAGTGTACTTGCGATGACGGCAAGCAACTGGTTGAATGGGTTGACCATGTAGAGTTGAATGAAAAGGCGGTCCAGTTAGTAACGCAAACGTCGTGGATTGAGCATCGGCAACGACGTGTGAGGTAAGCATATGGTGCAGCGAGCCGTGTTTATTGTGTTGGTGCTTCTGGGTGTCTTTGGATGTTCCAGCAAAGCTCCGCCTGAGCCTAGTGATCCGGCACGAATTACTCACTCCGCTTACGGCATTGTAGAAGGTTTAAATCAGACCGGGGACTCTGCTGACTTCCAGCCTTTGCTGCGAGCGACTACGGAAGGCGACAAGATTCGAGTTGCCAATCGAGAGCTTGCTATCGTGCAAGTTCTCGTGCTGGAAAAGCGCAATGGAATGAGCGTCATTCGTTCCACACGGATTCAGTCGCTCGGCGATGCCAGTTCCTTGGCAGGCGGGCACCTGAGAGCTACTACTCTTCAGCCACAACTCGGCGTCCTCGCTCCTGCACTAGAGATTGCTGGAGCGGTTTGCGTAGACGGCGCGAGCGGTTTAACAGTAGGGGTTTTGCAGCCTACAAACTGACTAAGGACGGAAGGACGCACGGCAAGGAGTTGTTCGATGTTCCCTTAGATCTCCGTGAGCTTGCCGAGCGAATGTTTTCGAGCGGCCGGGCTGGCAAAAACGCTGGCAAAAACTCTCCTCTGAGAAACCGCTCTGGCTGGCGCTATCAAAAACGCCCGTCAGAAGGCTAAATCACCACGGTCCATTCTTCTCCCACGTTTCTACGCAATTTGATACTCCATCCAGCGTTCGGCTTCCTTTGCGTGTCCGTTGACTTGATGCCATGTGCCCCTGGCGATGACGGATCAGAGCCGTAGGGAAGAGTGCAATGCTACGGGCCGCGCCGGGAAGTGGCGGCTGCGTTCCTTGGACGGGAGTCAGCCCGCGATGGACCGTGGCCGGTCGGGAAGGCTCTGGGCGAGATTGCGGGCGAAGTCCTGAGCCGCCGGCGTGAAGTCGGCGTTCCAAGTCTGGTCCGGGCGGTAGTGGAACCCGGCTTCCTTCAGGGCGGCGGTCACCTCGTCGTCGGGCTTGTTCTCGAAGGCGATCACCACCTGGCGGGTGGCGTAGTCGGCGATGGAGATTTCGTCGCCGAACTGCGTCTTGAGTGATCTGGCCAGCGTCTCGACCGGCGGTCGGGTCGGCGCGTGCGTGTACGTCGTCCACTTGCGGTCCCGCGCCCGGTAGCTGAATCCGGCGTCGCTCAGCTTCTGCTTGACCTCGTGGCCGGGATCTTCAGGGAATCCGATGACCCAGTCGTTGCCGCTGCGGACGCCGATGACGACGCCTTTGGCCGACAGATTCAGCGTCGTACGGAACGACGGTGCCCAGGTGCGGGCTGGCACCGGATCAACGGATTGACTGGCCGACGCCTGAAGGTCGTTCGTCGGTTCGCTGGATGAGGGAGCGGCTGTCCCGGATGTGTTCGCGGATTCCTGCACCGGTGGCTCCATGGTCTGCGCGCTCGTGTTGGCGGCGTTCTCTGCGGTATCGGCAGGCTGATCCTTCTTCTTGCGTGGCATGTTTCCCTCCATGACTGATTAACACTTCGTGTGTGCTTAGCACGAGCGTTCGGCTCGCGCAAGGGGTTTTTACGACACGCCAGCCCGCATCGCCGGTCACCGCCTGCGGCCGGCCCGCTCTCGTTGGGCCTGGCGAAGGGCATGGGCTTCGAGTTGCCGGGCGGCGTCGTCCCCGAAATCCTCGGCGTACATCGCCAGCGCCGAGCGGAACTCAGCTTCGGCCGCGTGCTGATTGCCGGGATTGTGTATGTCGTGCAGTAGTCCGATGAGCTTCTGGGCCTGGGCGAGGGTGATCTCGCGAACCTCGTCCAGCGACGGTCGCACCGGCCGGCCGTCAAACTCATACCCGAAGTGTCCAGCGCCGATCGCTGCGGGTAAGGGCTTGGGTACCGGCAGCCGGGCGCAAGGCCGCTTGGACCTCCGACCTGAAGTCCGACTCTCGCTTTCGACGGGCGTGGTTGCTGACGACGCCGATGGTTCGTCCTTCGCCGTTTGGACGGCAACACCGGCGTACCGGGCGCGCAGTGCCTTGACGAACGCATCCGCCGCGTCGGCCCCGAATCCTTCGGTGTAGCCGCCGATCGTGACATCGAGTGACCGCTCCAGCCGCGCCTGCTCGGCCGAGAAATGCCGTCGAAGTCGCTCTCGCGCCACCGCGGTCCCGGGCACGCGGCCGGTCATCGGATCGACGCCGCGACAACGTGCGCCGGCCAGCGTGTCCATCGCCGCAAGTACGGCCAGATACTGCGCAGCATAATCGTCGTGGAGGCTCCTGAGATTGTCCGGCTCGGCGTCGGTCACATCGAGCAGGCCTGCGTCGATCGCCTCCGTCAGCGGCGGCGGGAAGCTCTCGCGAAAGTCCCACGGCAGAATCTGAACCATGGGTCGCGCGGCGGGAGTGGAGACTCGTGGAACCGAATTGATGGCGCCCGCGAGCGGCGGCCGATCCTGCTCCAACGGCTGGTGTGGCGTCGGCATGGGTGCCGACGTCGATTCCCACTCGATTCTCAACTGGCCGTTCACGTCAGCACGTGTTCTTCGCCCCATCGCAGCTTCCCCATGATTGACAAGCCCGTCTCTATCACGAACGGGTCTTCCGCGCAATCCCCAATGCAGCGGCGCATCACTGCATAAAACGATGCACGATTGCCGACGGTCCTGAAACCTGTGCGGCTCAACATCTATCCTGAATGCAGTCTGGCGGTCGGGCTTGCTGCATCGGGCGTTGATGAGCCGAAAGACTCACCCGAAGCGACTTATTCACAGGCTTGGTCGAACACGCCCCGTTCTCGAAGGAAGGAAGGTCCCGCCGCCGTCGCCAGCGCTTTGGATTCGCGCGTCGTCGTCGGGACCCTCATTTGAAGGGTGCTTTTTAAGTATAAGAAAGGGAACGGCCGCTTCCCCGCGGAAATCCTCAACACCCAACGACACAATCAGACGGTCTACCGCCACATTCGTGTGGTTCGCCGCCAAAAACCCCTTGCGCTTTTGTCGGTTGTCTGCCAATGTCCTGTCCGTCTACTGACAAAACAGGAGGGGTAAAATGACGGACGAGCGCCAAGTTGCCGCACTTGCGGCGAATCAGGTCAGCACCAAACGGGGCTTCCCGGTCTACCGGACCAATCCCAGCGTTCCGGCGACCAGCGGCATCACCACCCGCAACAAGCGGTTCCACGTGCCCGGCGGCAAGGGTTCGGTCATCGTCGACCACTCCAGCGGCGAGATTAAAGGCATCGGCGGGATGGGCTTCTGGTGGGAGGAGGAAGTCGATTCCAGCCGCTTCGTCAAGCTGTTTCTGGACGGCATCAAGCAGGCCGCCGGACTGTCGAAGACCGGCATTCAAGTTTTCGAGCTGGTCTACCACCAGATGCGCGCCAATCCCGGGTCCGACGAAATCAAGCTGAATCAGTACGTCGCCAAGGACCACGGCATGAGCGACCGGACCTATCAGCGCGGCGTGCGGGAACTGTTGGAGAAAGAGTTCCTGTACCGCAGTCCCAGTGATGGCGTCTTCTTCGTCAACATCCGCTTCATGTTCAACGGCGACCGCCTGGCGTTCGTCAAAACCTACCACCTCAAGGGGACCGATCTGCGGCAGGGGGAACTTTCATTGCTGGAAGTAACCGGCGGTTCCGGCGGATGAAAACGGAATGCGTTGAAAGCATCGCGGCCGATGCGGCAATGAAACATTGCAGGCACCGGCGAAGCCGGCGTCGCCGACTGAGTCTGCACGAATCGTCGCCGCCGTCAACGATTCCGAAACCATTGCCGTCGTAAAGATGAACCCATGCTCCGGATCACGCAGAACACCTCCGCCGCGGGTGCGATGAGCTACTACTCGACGGCAGACTACTACACCGAAGGCCAGGAACTCAGCGGGCGCTGGCACGGGCTGGGTGCCGAGCGGCTGGGATTGTCCGGCGACATTCAGAAGGCCCAATGGGACGCGCTGTGCCAGAATCTCGACCCGAACACCAGCGAGCGACTCACGGCGAGAACGAATCAAACCAACCGCCGAGTCGGCTACGACTTCAACTTCCACGTCCCAAAGAGCGTCTCGCTGTTATACGGGCTGACGAACGACGAGCGGATTCTGGACGCCTTCCGCGACGCTGTCGGCACCACGATGGCGGATATGGAGCGCGAGATGCAGGCTCGCGTCCGCATTGGCGGCAGCAATGAAGACCGCACCACGGGCAACATGGTCTGGGGCGAGTTCGTCCATTTCACCTCGCGGCCGGTGGACGGCGTCCCCGATCCGCACCTGCACGCGCACTGCTTCGTCTTCTCGGCCACGCACGACCCAGTCGAGCAGCGCTGGAAAGCCGGCCAGTTCGCCGGCCTGAAGCGCGACGCGTCCTACTTTGAGGTGGTCTTCCACGCCCGCATGGCCGAGAACCTTGGCGATCTCGGGCTGGCAGTGGAGCGAACCGGCAACGGGTACGAGATTGCCGGGATGTCGGACCGTGCGTTGCTCGCCGCGTTTTCCCGGCGGACCACGCAGATCGAGGCCAAAGCGGAAGCCGAAGGAATCAACGACCCCAAAGCGAAAAGCGAGTTGGGAGCGAAAACGCGCGTTCGCAAGGCGAAGAACCTGACGATGGACGAATTGCGGGCCGAGTGGGCGTCACGGCTGGGCGAGGGGGACCGTGACGCATTTGACGCCGTAGCCGGACGGATTGGCGCGGAACCGGTCCGGATGTCGCCGCAGTTCGCAACTGCCGCGATCGAGCAGGCGACGGAGCACTGTTTCGAGCGAAAGAGCGTAGTGCCTGAGCGCGACCTGCTTGCCGTGGCGATGAAGCGCAGCCTGGGGCAAACGAGTGAACGGTCGATCCATGCAGCCTACCGGCGCAGCGATTACCTGAGCGCGACCCGAGACGGCCGGACGATGATCACCACGCCGCAGGTGCTGGAGGAAGAGAAGCGGATGATTGAGTTTGCCCGCGCCGGCCGAGGGGCCTGCGTCCCGATCAGCCAGTCGCCGCACGTTTTCGAGCGGGACTGGCTCAACGCCGACCAGCGCAGGGCGGTTGAGCATGTGCTGACCTCGCGCGATCGCGTGGTTCTGGTGCGTGGCGCGGCCGGTGTCGGCAAGACCTCCATGATGAAAGAGGCCGTCGAGGCCATCGAAAAGACCGGCCGGCAGGTCTTCGCGTTCGCCCCCAGCGCCGACGCCAGTCGCGGCGTGCTCCGGGAACAGGAGGGATTCGCAGCCGCCGACACGGTGGCTCGGCTGTTGGTCGATACCGAGTTGCAGCAGAAGATTCGCGGGCAGATCGTGTGGATCGATGAAGCTGGGCTTCTGGGTACCAAGGCCATGCGGCAGGTGTTCGACCTCGCCCGCGACCTCCATGCGCGCGTCATTCTGATGGGCGACAAGCGCCAGCACGGCAGCGTCGAACGCGGCGCGGCCCTTCGCCTGCTGGAAACCGAAGCCGGCTGCGTGCCGACGGAGATTCGCGACATCCAGCGGCAGAAGGGGCAGTACAAACAAGCGGTAAGGGCTGTAAGCGAAGGGCGAGTAGCTGAGGGCTTCAAACGGCTCGACGAACTGGGCTGGATCAAGGAATCGCCGGAACAGGACCGTTACCAGCACCTGGCGGCGGATTACGTGTCGTCCGTCGCCGCCGGAGAGTCGGCGCTGGTGGTGTCACCGACCCATCGCGAGGCGGCGAAGATCACCGCCGAAATCCGCGCGAAGCTCCAACACCTCGGCCGGCTCAAGCCGAACGAACGCACTGTGAAGGTGCTGCGGAATACGAATCTGACGCAGGCCGAGCGCGCCGACCCGGTGCGCTACGGGCCGGACAGCGTCATCGTGTTCCACCAGAACGCCAAGGGACATCGCAAAGGCGACCAATTGACGATGACCGGCCAGCCCCTGCCGCTTGATCAGGCGGCTCGGTTCACGGTCTTTGAGTCCGGCGAACTTGCCGTCGCCGAAGGCGAAGTGATCCGCATCACCCACAACGGCAAGACGCTCGGCGGCCAGCGCCTCAACAACGGCGCGACGTATACCGTGGCGGGATTCACTGCCAAGGGCGACATTCGCCTGAGCAACGGCTGGGTCGTCTCGAAGGACTTCGGCCACCTCGCACACGGCTACGTCACGACGTCGCACGCGTCCCAGGGCAAGAGCGTGGACCATGTGATCCTCGGCCAGTCCGCCGAATCGCTGCCGGCTTCGTCCCAGCAACAGTTCTATGTGTCGGTGTCACGCGGCAAGTCCCGCGTCACCATTCATACCGACGATAAGCGGGCACTGCTCGAAGCGGTGACAAGGACCGACGACCGTCAGACGGCAACGGAGTTGCTGGCGGATCCTCGCGACCGCGTTCGCATCATCGAAACCGACCGAATCGCGCGCGATCAACTCCAACCGCACCCGCCCGCGCTGTCATTACATCCGCACCAAGAACGGGAGGTGGCCCTTGAGCGATAGAACAACGACCCTGCTGGATAAATACACCGTTCGGCGAGAGACCGAGCCGCCGCCGGCCACCTTGACCGACCATGACGGCGTTGACGACCTCGGCGACTACGGCTGGCTTCGTGGCGTCCGCGAGCGTGCGGTCTGCCTGGAGCTGCGGAAGAAGTCCGGCCAGATTCTGGCGATCAACTACAGCTTCATTGACCAGATGGAGTACGACCCCGATAAGGGCATCACCCTCCACGCCGCCGGCCGAAAGATCACGATTCGCGGCAGCGGACTGAACGCCGAATCCGCACGCGGCACCCGCCTGTTTGAGGGTTTGACCCGGCATCGTGTGCCGTGGGTCAGCGAATCGGATTCGAGCTCGCGCTACAGAACGGATGCGGTAGAAGTAGTCATCGAAGTGATCGAGCTCTGACGAACCGGCTGATGGTTCACTGTGCTGCTGTGCGTGACTTGGGCGGTGCCGCCAGCACTGTATTCCTACTGGCGATGACGACAGCTAGCGGCCTGATATGAATCCTCACAGGAAGTGCATCCGACAGTGACCTCGCGGCGGCACGCGCTTCTCGGTCATAAAGGACGTTATGCGTGACGACTTGTCCCTCAATGGACCGCTGGGGCGGCTTGTGAAAAGCGGCCCATGAACATTCTGCTTGCGCCATGGCTTCAGGTGTGCTACGGTCGATCCAGACGCTCACATCAATGGGGAGGGACCACATGGCGGAAGTACGCGTGCGCAACGTCGACGAACGCATTCTGGCGGCATTCAGGGACGTCGCGCGGCGACGCGGACATTCGGTGCCGGAGGAACTGCGGCGGTTGATCACCGAGGCTGCGGTGCGGCCGAGGCAGGAGTTGATCGCCCGGCTGGACAAGCTGAAGGCGGACATCTTCGAGCGTGGCGGGTTGCTGCCCGACTCCACGCCGCTGATTCGCGAAGAACGCGACCGAAACGGATGAGTGCCGCGTTGTACGCGACCACGCGAACGAGCCTGGCGGTGATTGACGCCAGCGTTGCCGTGAAGTGGCTGATCCCCGAAGCGCATCACGAGCGGGCACAGGCGCTGATCGTCGAGGGTCACCAGTTGATCGCCCCCTCGCATATCGGCATGGAGGTGCTGGGTGCGGTGGTGCGCAAGTTCCGGATGAAGCAGTTGGAGCCTTCTGAGGTCGCTCGTGCCCGCCAGTCGTGGGCCGCGATGATCGACGAGGGTGTGATCGAGCTGGTTGACGCCGCGCGGCTGATGGAGGCGGCCGTCAACATCGCGATCGATCTCAGGCACTCGCTTGCCGACTGTCTGTATGTGGCGCTGGCGGGCGAGGTGAGCGGGACGTTGATGACGTTTGATCGATTGTTGTGCGAGCGTGGCCGGCAACGATGCACTGTTCGGCTGCTGGGGATCGATGACTGACGCGGACGCTTGGGAAGCGGCGTTCGGTTCGAACGGTTCGTCGCTGGCAAACCGGTTCAACTTCCCGGTCCCGGCCGTGATCGCCAATGCCGGCCCGGTCGCCCGCGAAAAGTACATCGAGTACTTCACCGCGACGATCCGCAACGCCAATACCCGCCGGGCCTACGCGGTCGCGGTGAATCGGATGCTGGGCTGGTGCGATCGGCATGGAATCGCGCTTCCGGCGCTGCGGCCCACAATCGTCGCGACTTACATCGAAGAATTGATGCGGACCGTATCCCCGGCGACCGTCAAGCAGCATCTGGCGGCGATACGGGACTTCTGCGATTACCTGGTCCTCGGGCAGGTGCTGCCGACCAATCCCTGCCACGCGGTCCGCGGTCCCAAACACGTCGTGAAGAGCGGCAAGACGCCGGTGCTGACGCAGCAGCAGGCAAGGGAACTGCTCGACTCCATCGAAGTGGCACACGTCCATCCCCTGACCGGTCAGGTGACGGCGAACCTGATCGGCCTGCGGGACCGCGCGTTGATCGCGATGATGATCTATTCCTTCGCACGAATCGGCGCCGCGGTGTCGATGAACGTCGAGGACTACTGGCAGAACGGCAAACGGTGGTGGTTCCGCCTGCACGAGAAAGGCGGGAAGCACCACGCCGTCCCCGCCCACCACAACGCAGAACAATATCTCGACGCATACCTCCAGGCCACCGGCATCGCGGACCAGTTGAAATCCCCTCTATTCCGTACGATCCCCGGCCACGGCGGCGACGTCTCTGACCGAAGGATGACTCGCAATGACGCCCTGGCGATGATCAAGCGCCGGGCCAAGGCCGCCGGCATGCCCCGCGGCACCTGCTGCCACACCTTCCGGGCGACAGGGATCACCGCCTACCTCCGCGGCGGCGGCGTGCTGGAGAACGCCCAGACCATCGCGGCCCACGAATCACCTCGAACGACGCGCCTGTACGACCGCCGCAGCGACGAAATCTCCCCCGGCGAGATCGAGCGGATCGTGATCTAATTGGCATGCGACAGGAGTGCGACGGATACGATGCGCAGCTTTCAACCTCAAGGCGGCGGGAGCGTGTCCAGCATGTCCTGCATTGCTTTTTCTTTCGGTTTCGATCCGAGCTTGGCGAACTGGTCCCTGCTTAGCGACCACAACCGGCGTGCCTCGACGAAGTCCTTGCGCTTTTCCGCGATGGTGCCGAGGTTTGCATTCTGGGTTGCGATGTTCTCCAGATCACCGAGACCTTTGAAGATCGCAAGCGCCTTCTTATGCATGGCCTCGGCCCCCTGAAGATCCCCCCGCAGACGCGCTATAACGCCGAGGTTGCCATAATTGCTGGCCATGCCGTCCAGCCTCCCGAGCTCTTCATCGATCGTAAGTGCTTTATTGTGCATTTCCTCGGCGCCGTTCAGATCGCCCCGGAGGTGTAAGAGAATTCCAAGATTGCCATACTGAATGGCAACCTTGACCCGCCTGCCCAGCCTTTCATTGATCGCGAGGGACTTGTTGTACATGGCCTCGGCCCCGGCCAGGTCGTAGCTCAGGAGCAGATTGGCAATGTCACCGCAAACGTCGGCCACCCCTTCGAGTTTTCCAATCTTTTCGTTGATTTCGAGGGCTTTCTCGAACAGGGCCTTTGCTCCTCGCAGGTCGCCGGTGGCCTTCGTGAGGATGCCGAGAGCGCCGTACTGGGTTGCCATCAACTCAAGGTTGCCGAGTGTTTCGTATATCCCAAGCGCTTTCTTGTGCATCGCTTGTGCCCCGACCGGATCGCCACGGATCCGAAGTAGAACGGCAAGGTTCGCATAGTCGCGAGCCATCCCATCAAGCCGCGCCAGCTTTTCGTTGATCGCGCGGGACTTATTGTGCATGGCCTCGGCCCCGGCGAGGTTGCCACGGATTCTCATGACGACGCCGAGGTTGCTGTAACTGTCTGCCATGCCTTCAAGCCGGCCGAACTTTTCCTCGATCGCCAGGGCTTTGTTGTACATCTCCTCGGCCCGTTCAAAGTCACCGCGTTCTTGCACGACATTGCCCAGGTTGCAATACGCAACAGCCTGTATGGCTTCATCCTGCGGCGCGAGTTCGAGCATCAGATTGTATTGGCGCTCCGCGGCGGTGAAGTCGCCGCGAAGTTTGTAGATCCGCCCGAGGCGGTTGATGGCGTCCAGGTCATTGGGGAGCTGGTCGAGGATATCGTTCAGGCATTGCTCGGCACGATCGATGTCGCCGGTAACGTAGGCGACGGCGGCGCGCTCGCGCAGCAGCCCGACGGCAGGCGGATGATCCCTGGCGATTTGCTCATCCAGGAATTGGCCGAGCAATCTCGGGTCGCCACCGGTGCGAAGCAGGTTGAGTTTCGCTTTGGCGCTGGGGTCGCCGGCGGCTTCGGCGTCGGCCAACCGACGCAGCGCCGCTTCGAGTTGGACGCGGAGGGAATCGATCTGTTGATCTTCAGGCACTTTTGCCACGAGCTGCGCCGCAATCCGCTCGATGGCAGCGTTGATCTCCGCTTTATCCGCCTTCTGAGCGGCGAGGATTTGATTGCTCGTCGTGTGAAGGCTGGACAGGGAGCCGCGGAAATACAGCACCAATCCCGTGACGGCGAGGAGGGCGACAACCATCGCACGAAGCGACCATCTCCGACGAAGTATGGCCCGCTCCGCTTCGTCGCGCCTGCTGGCCAGGTCGCTTTGCTTAGACGCGATGGTCGCGGCGTACTGTTGGGCCGTCGGAATGGCGGCTTCAAGAGTGACCAGCGAGACCTGCCGCCGCCGCTGCTGCGGGTCCCGGCTCATGCACGCTTGTATCAGTCCCCATACGCCGCTGAATTGCGACAGTTGGGGCGGCTCCGCCGGGTGCGGTCCGTTCTCGAAACACTTTCGGAGGTCTTCATGGCCCAGGGTATCCAACTCGTCGCCGAAGGGATGACGACCGGAGAACATCAGCGACAGGATGACCCCCAGACTCCAGAGGTCCGTGGCCCCGGTCGTCTGGGTGACCTTCCCGGCAAGCAGTTCCGGCGCGGAAAAGTGGGCTGTGTAGTGAATGTTCCGGCCGACGTGGTATCCGCGATTGGCGCTTCCGAAGTCGACCAGCCGCAGCTCGGGACCTTCGGGTTGCCCGGTTACGAGGATGTTCGCCGGAGTCAGGTCGCCGTGGCAGAGGCGGGCCTGATGCAGCCCGTTGACGGCGCTGACCAGTTGACGAGCCAGTTCAAGCACGCTCTCGAAATGCTTGTTCGCGTGCCTTTCGAGCCATTCGTCCAGCGGACATCCTTCAATGAACTCCAGGGCGAGAAAATTCACACTTTCGGCGTGAGCGCTGGCACCTTGAACCCGGGGCACCTGAGCAACCCCGTCTTGTGCCAACACGAGCGCCTCGTGCTCCTGCGCCAGCGCCTCGGCCGCATGTTCGTTGGACGGATGGGCGACCTTGACGGCGACGATGGAACGATCGATGCCACGTGCCTTGAAAACCGTGCCGGTGCCGCCGAAGCCGATGACGGCGAAGGGTTGGAAGTGGCCGAGTTGATGGAGTCCAAGCTGACGAGCCTTGGACGGCTCGTCACGAAAGAGCGTCCCCGTCAGGGCCTCACAAACCACCTTGCGGTGTACCCAGAGTGAATCGCACAGGAGTCTGTCGATCCAGACATCACGACTTGCAGCAGCAGAAGCCAGCAGGCCACAGACTTCCGCTTCCCGTCCCGGTGGAGATTGACGGAGAAAGCCCTGGAACAACCCGACCAGATCCTGATCGGTCGTCCCCTCGATCGCGTCGGCGAAGCGGTCACAAATGCCATCGATCTGCTCGTCGTCGTTCATTGACCGTTCTCAGGAGAGTTTGTCCAGTTCTCGTGTCCAGTTCCGGGCATTCTCGGTACCGAACTCCGCTTCCAACTCGGCCGTCGTCCATCCGAGCCGTCGTGCCACGCAGAATCGAGTTTGCATCAGGCCGCGGCTCATTGCGGCCTCGCTGACCCCCTCGGTTTGCAAGACGATCTCGGCCTGGGTGTGACCCTCTGCGTAAACCCTGCCGAAGTAGCCGGCCCACTGACTGCCGCGCCAGCGGGTCATGTCCCCCAGTCCCAGCGCCATCGCTTCGGCAAGCTCGACCGAGACCTCCTCCAGACCAATCCGGTAGCGGTTGTGCTGCTGGTCTCCGAAGTCCTGCATGCCCAAGGGCGAATAGCCACCATCGGGTTGCTGCCGGGTGGCGGACAGCCCGTGTTCGTTGCGATGGCCGGGTCCGATGAACCTTCGATGGAATCTGCTGCGAATCTCGCAGAGCATCCACACCAGCAGCGTCGGAGTGTCTTTCACGAACAGAGTCAACTGGCGTTCAGGGTCGTCGAGAATCTCCAGCAGCTTTAGGACCTGTTCCTGAACCAGTTCCTCGGCGTCCGGAACTCCGAAACCCGCCGTGACGAGTTTCTTTCTGATCGCACATGCGCGATTGAACGCCGATTTGTTGAGTTCTTCAGCTACCTCCGGGGGGAGCGCGAGTCCAGGATGACCGCGATACTCATTCGTGAGCCAAGTGGTGAACTTCGCCATGGAAAGATCGAGGGGTGATGGAAGAACTGTCGGGTTGAGGCCCATACCAGTGTGAAGCAGCCGCCGGCGACCGTCGTCCGGCGGTCGGGAAGGTACTCAAAAGGACCAGAAAAGGAAGCATCCCATGACCACCCGTACATGCGATTTGGAAACGGAAGTTTCGCGACACTTGTTCGTGATCAAGAGCGCGGCACAAAGCGTGTGCCGTCGATTCTTCACCCGAAACCGCGCCGAAATGATTGAGGAGACCTTCTCGCAGGCGTGCCTGTTGATGCTCGCCGATCAGGGCAGGAGCCGGCGAGAGGATGCGACGCTTGACCAATACGTCTATGCCATGGTGCTTAAGGCGGCCGGCGAGGTGGCGGATCGCAAGCATGACCGGCTGATGAGTCGTCTTCGGCGATTGCCCCCCGTGTCTGCAACTAGCGCCCCCGTATCCGTCGATGAGACTGATAGTGCCGACGACGCACTGCAAACACCGGAACAGGTTCGTGCCGCCCTGGAGGGTTTGTCCGAGCGACTGAAGCGGCCGCTGGTCATGCGGTACTACGACGGGATGGCAACATCACAGATCGCGACGGCGCTGGGAACGACCGAAAATGCCGTGAACATCAGCATGTGCCGTGGCCGCAAGGTCCTCCGCGGGCGGCTCAGGCCTCGGGGCGAAACCAGACCTCCGGATATCCGTGGCTGCCGCCGGGCATGAATCACTGCCATGCCGGGTCGTTCAGAGTCCATCAACTCGGTCACAACTGGCGACAGGCCTTGGAGGGGTGGTCGCGCGATCGGCCCTCCTTCCGCTCCCCGGCCGGCATCAGTTCCAGCGGGAGCGGCAGCTCGTGACAGGTCTTGGTGCGGCGCATTTTGCCAGATTCATCCCGAACCTGGAACCGGAACCGTGTCTTGTCCGGCTGATCCTCGCCGGCCGGGTCCACCACGAGAATGGCCGGCAACCCGGTCACAGGGCATTTGATTGCCAGCGACATGCGCCGCAGGGACGTGTTGATCAACGTCGCCAGATCGGCCCGCTCGTTGGGCGTGTTGGCGGGCTGGGCGTACAGGTACTCATTAAGCGTGTCATGCATTACCCGCGCCAGCTCGTTCTTGATCATCTCGCGGATTCGCAGCACTTCGGACTTGCGGGCCTCGAAGTCGTCGGGAAGCCCGGAAAATAGTTCGGCGATGAGCTGGCTCTGGCGGTCGGTCCGCTCGTCGGTCGACACGTTAGGACTCATCGCGGTGGGCCGGCGGATGAGAGTTGGCAGGTGTAGTGAGCAAGGCCGCCGCGAAGTGATCGACTTCGTCGTCCAAGCCGGCGACGGCCGCCAGTCGCGGTCCGGGTTCTGCCGGCAGCGTGGCAATCAGTTCAAGTAGCAAGTCACTCTCGTCCATGGAAGTTCTCCGTTCAATGAGCCATGGCACGAACCAGCGCTCCTGGCAAGCGAAATCGTGAAAGACTTCCGTCGGTGTTGGCAATGAGAGGCAACGGACGCCGCATCAGTCTTTGTCTCGAAGGTGCTCATGTCGCGTGAAACCATACAAGCCATTGAAGTCAGTCGAATCATCAGTCGTCCCCAGGTTCGCCGTGAGTTCGACGACGGCGATCTGGCCAAGTTTGCCCAAAGCATTCGCGAGGTCGGCGTCCAGCAGCCGATCCGGGTCCGACGTGACGGCCAGCAGTACGTCATCGTCATCGGCGAGCGCCGGTGGCGGGCTGGCAAGCTGGCCGGACTGTCATCCATCCCCGCCATCATCGACGAGAACGACCTGACGGATACGGCGATTTTGCAGCTCCAGTTGATCGAGAACCTGCAGCGCGCCGACCTGTCGCCGCGTGAAAAGGCAGCGGCGATCCAGCAGTTGCTGTCCGAGACGAAAGTCACCGCGGCGGAAGTGGCCTCGAAGCTCGGGCTCTCAGCCGCCACCGTCACCAAGCTGCTTTCACTGAACAAGCTTCCGGAGTCGATCCTCGCCTCGGTCGACGCCGGAACGATCTCGCTTTCGGCGGCCTATGAGTTGTCGCAGGTCGCCGATACCGCTCGTCAGGCCGAACTGGCGGCGCAGGTCGTCAAAGGTGGACTGACCCGCGACGCTCTCTCGGGCAAGCGGAAGGCGACCCGGTTCCCGGCGATCGAATCGCCGTCACCCGCACCGTCGCGGGTCACCGTACAGCTCGATGACGAGCGCAGGATGGTCCTCTCTGGCCCCGGGCTGATCACCCTCGAAGACTTCATCAGGTGGCTGGACGATGCGCGGGCTAAAGCTCGAAAGTCATTAATCCAATCCTTCACCCTCGGCACGTTCCTCAAGATGTTGAGGGACCAGGCTGCGTCCTAACCGGAGTTCACTCATGTGGTTCGGAAACCTCCTTCGCGCCGTTCTGCGGCGCGTGCTCTTCTCGTCCGCGCGCTTCGCCGCCCAGCGCGTCCTCGGCCCTGCCGCCGATGCCGCCGTGGTTCATGTGCTCAATCGCATCGATCGACTGGCAGGCGAAAGGCGACGCCTGACCGGTCGGCCGGCGAAAGGTATCGCCTGATCCCGGCAATAACTGTCGTTGTCACCGATGTCCCTGCAGTCCTTCACTGGAGCATCTCATGTTCGGCTGGCTTCGATCCAAACCCGCGCCACGCGAAACGACGCCCTGGGACCCGCAAACGCCTCTGATCCGCTGGGACAGCAGCGGCAATGACGTGCTGACGCTCGGCGACTCGTACGAAAACGTCCTGATCACCGGTCGTACCGGATCGGGAAAGTCGTCCACGTCCGGCAAGATGATTGCACTGGCGCAACTGGAAGCCGGCTTCGGCGGGCTCGTGCTGACCGTCAAGCCCGGTGAAGCCGCGATGTGGCGCGAACAGTGCCGTCAGACCGGCCGGCTGGAAGACCTGCGCGTCGTCGATTTCACTGCCAACCATCGCTTCAACTTCCTGCAGGAACTTCAGTCCATGCAGGGGGACGATGCGGGCTTGACGGAAAACATCGTGTCCTTGCTCATGGAGGTGGGACAGATCGGCTCCCGGCAGACCTCCGCCAGTGCCGGCCAGGGAGACAACGCCTTCTTCCAGCAGGCCTGCCGGACGCTGCTGCGGAACTGCATCGACCTGCTGATCCTAGCCGAGGGGGAGGTCTCGGTGAGTAACCTGTGCCGGCTGGTGTCGGCGCTGCCGAAGTCGATGGACCAGGTCCGGTCCGAGGACTGGCGCAAATCCAGCCCCTGCTACCGGCTGCTGACCAAGGCCGACCAGCGGGCCTTCACCCCAAGGCAGCAACGGGACTACGAGGCCGTGCTCGACTATGTCATGTGCGATTTTCCGTCGCTCGCCGATCGGACGCGATCGTCCATCACCGCGACGTTCATGGCGTTCGCGGACCTGTTCCAGCGTGGGTTGCTCCACAACCTGCTGTCGACCGATACGACACTCTCTCCACGTGAGATCGAAGACGGCAAGATCATCGTCATCGATCTTCCATTGAAGGTGACCGGGGAGGTGGGCCTAACAGCGCAGTTGGTCTGGAAGCTAATGGCGCAGCGGATTCTTGAGCGTCGGGCGGTCACGTCGCGGACCCGCCCGGCCTTCATCCATATCGACGAAGCTCAGTTCTTCGCCTCTGGCCAGTCCGACGCTTTGTTCGCCACCACCTGCCGGTCGGCACGGGTGTCGCTGATTCTTCTCACACAGTCGATCAGCGGCTTCGTCACCGCGTTCGGCGGCGGGGACATGGGACAGGCGTTGACGGACCAGCTTTTGGCCAACCTGTCCACAAAGATCATTCATGCCACCGGCGACACAGGGACCGCCGAATGGGCCGCCGAACTGTGTGGTCGCGACTACCGGATGCTCTGCAACATGAGCAACAGCGCCGGCGGTACGACCGATTGGGCAGCCATGGCAGGAATCGGCGGGAACGGCCAGGCGACCTCCGGACTGACCGAATCCCTGCAGTATGAGATTGAACCCCGCGAGTTCGCGTATTTGCGCACCGGCGGTGCGCGCAACTCCTTTCTCGCCGACGCAATTCTCATCCGCAGCGGCGTTCCCTTCACGAGCACCGGCCGGACCTGGCGTCCCATCACCCTCAGCCAGAAGTGACCTGAACCCACAACGCCCTCATCGGAGATCGACCATGGAACAACAACCGTCCGAACTTCCGCTCAACGAGCGGATGAACCGCGGCGTCAACTCGCTGCTCCTGATCGCCAGCGTCTTCGCTTTCCCGAGCATCGTCTTTCTACACCGGGACCTGGGTTCGAGGTACGCCGGCTTGCAGGCGCTGCTCGCGCTGGTCCTGATCTTCGTCTGGCCCATCGTCGACCCCACGGGTGATCCGCGGCCCATGCTGCTATTCCTGGCGGCGTTCCTCATCATGTGCTTCGTATCCAGAATTGGTTGTTTTCGCAACTATCGCAAAGGCATCCGAATTCACCGGTACTACCACGGCACGCCGCGACTGATGCGGTACTTCCCGTCGCTGAGCGAACTGACCGTCAAGCGTGTCGTCGAGCCGGTCGTCGTCTCCTTCGTCGGACTACTCCTGCTCCCGGTCAGCGCGATGCTGGGGGCATTCCTCGTCGCGTCGGCGGTCGGGCTGGCGATCACCATCTCGGCGTCGGAACTGGCGGCACAGGAGCGCGCCGAGGCCATGTACGACCAACTGATCGAGCAGTCGGGAATCTCTGAAAGGTTTAACCGCCTGCGCGGCAAGTAGAGGCAGGAACCGCGATCCACTTCAACGGAGAACCCCATGAGCAAGAGCGAACCATCCAACCGCAAGTTCGGCGATCAGACTCTCAAGGCGATGGCATCGCTGGGTTTGGAAGAGTTGCGTAACGCCGTTTACCCGTCGAGCAACGTGGCGCAGCAGTCATCGGAACCGGGGGTGTGGGGCGACCGGAGCTACGGCGACGTCTCGGACGACCGCAACCGGGCGGCAACGCCCGAACGTCGTTCCCTGCTGGCAGAGAAAGTGAAGCAGGTGGAGATGACCCATGGCGGTCGCGAGCCCGAGCCGCCGGAACTCTCGCGGGAGTGATTAGACGCGAGTGGTAGCGATCGTCGTGTGAAAGACGCCTGCTGCGCGCGAAATCGATTTCGAAATTGGCAAGAAATGCTCGCCCGCGCAGACGCAAATAGAGAGTGAACCGGATAGGCCGGTTCGAAGGCCAACTGAATGAACTCACACCACCCGGAGGTCCCTCATGTCACTGCTGCAACTCGCATCAAAGCTCCGGACCCGCCTTGAGCGAAAAGTGCAACCGCTCTGCGACCTGGTTATGGCGCTGCGTTCGTGCGCAGACACCGAAGGGCCGCGGCAAGTGATGGAACCCACTCCTTCGGAGGGAGTCGATCCAGATCTTCAACGCTGGGAGGGAGAAGGAGGGTTGATCGTCGGCGATTAACTGCAATCCACGTTCGATTGGCGCTCTCGCGGCGTTCGCGAAAGCGGTGTTCAGATTCTTCATCGAAAAGGCCACCTCATGTTTACATTCTTCCTAGCCGTCCTTGTCATCGGTATCGCGGTTCAGAAGCTGGCTTCGTACGCCAAGCAGAACCCTTCCGAGGCTCTTCATTGGGCCAACAACGTCCGCAAGCTGTTTGGAAAGTGACCCCTCGCGGCTGAATACGGCCGCCGAAAGGGCGGGGCGGTCTTGCGATCGCCCCGCCCCTTTTACTTCGGGATCGCCTGAGGATGCGCGTTGCGACGTCGAGCCCGCCATCACCTAAACATCACGGTGGCGGTTGCTCCAGAGAAGCCGCCGCCGACCCAAATTGAAGTAGTGGAGTCGTGCCGGTTTCGAGGCATGCTCAAAGGATGTTGGACTAGTGCATCTTGATAAGCCAACTTCAGATCAATTGGACTTACCGCCGGAGCTTTCCCTGGCCGAGGCGGCGACGGTTCTCGGCGTCGACAAGAAAACCGTCCTTCGATATATGCGCGACGGCGTGATTGAGTGGAGGAACATCGCGCCGCCGAGCAGTAGCCGACCGACGTTTCGAATCAAGCTGGATTCTGCCGTGAGGCTCCGCACCGCATACACATCCTCGCCCACGCAACCCCCCGACCGGCCAAAGCGGCGGGAAGCTACGCGGCCGTACCAGTCTCGCTACGTGCGGATCGTGCGTCCATGAGCTTCTTCTGGGCGTCGGCAAAGTGGTCGTTGCGGTAGTGCCCGTACACCTTCTCAATCATCGCGATCGAGGTGCCCGCCATCTTGGAGACCGTGGCCGGGTCGATGCCGGCCATCAATGCTTCCGAGATCCACAGGTGGCGGAACGAGTAGATCGTGATGTCATCCCGGACCTTGGCACGCGTGCGAACCTGCTTGAACCGCATGTCCAGCGTGTACCGGTTCCACCCCCGCCCCTTCTGGTCGGTGAAGATCGGCTCGTCCGACTTCCGCACGTCGCACAGCTTCCGCACGATTGCGAGCGACTCCCCGGAAAGCGTGATCCGCCGGGCAGCGGACTCTTTCTGCGTCTTCGACCGCTTGTGTTTGCCGAGCACGATCTGCCCGGCGCTCTTCACGAACTCGCCGACCAGAGCATCAGCCAGCTCGGACGTGCGGGCGCCGGTCTGGTGGTAAACGGTGAGCAGGTCGCGGAAGCCCTTGTACTCGTGGTCGGCCCGGAACTCCTCCGGTCGGCGACTGCGGTACTTGTTCTTCTCCTTCACGATGGCGAGGTCGTCGTCCGCGTGCTCCATGAGCGCCGCGATCTCGTCCTTTGTCGGAAGCTCGGTCTCCAGCAGCGGGGCCGGCGGGTTCTTGTGCCGCTCGATGCCGTGGAACGGGTAAAACTCCCTCGGCAAGCACGGCTTCGGGTTCTTCTTCCCTGCTCCCCAGGCGAAGCAGGCCATGATGCTGGTCTGGTACTTTCCGACCGTGAACGGGTCGAGCGGGGCTTTTCGCTTGGCCCACTTTTCGTCCTGAAAGTCGTGCTCGCGGATGTACGTTAGGAAACCCTTCAGGTCGTCGGCGTCGATGGCCGTCGCCGGGGTGTCGGCGACCAGCGCTTTCCCCTTTTCAAAGTGGACGAATCGGGACAGGTGCTGCTTACGCTCGCCGAACGTTCGGTCGGAGCGATAGCTCTCCATCCATGCCAGGAACTGGTCCATCAGTTCCGCCGTGGTGATCCCGGTGGCGGCGACAGGCTTCGGCTTGTGGAGGGAGTCGAGGTAGGTTCGGAACAGCTTCTGGGCGTCGCGGAACGGCACCTCGTCGATGCGGCCAAAGTAGACACCGCTCGGGTTACCGGCCTTGGTGCACCATTGCCCCTTGTGCTTCCCAAGTTTAGCAACCCGTGGCATAATGCCTTCCTTCGCTGAGAATTCCCGGCCCTTTCACCTCATTCTAGGCATCGAATAGGGGAAAGAAAAGGGGAAACGGGGAAATGAAGTCCCGGCCAAGCGATGGAGAACGCCTGAAAATGCAGGATTTTCCGACAATTCGGAGGAGTGGCAGAGTGGTCGATTGCGCCGGTCTTGAAAACCGGTAGGCCCGTAAGGGTCTCCAGGGTTCGAATCCCTGCTCCTCCGTTTTTTGCTCCCCAATTCCTGTTCGACGACTGCTAAGGTTCCGCCGCCCCGCGTCAATATTGCCGAACGATGGCAACCATGGCGGATTCTGACCCCTTCAAAATCGGCTTGAATCCTGACGCCGGGTCCGCAATGGGCTCCACCGTCGGCGGTCCTGCTGTTGCGGGTACGGGCGGGGCGAATGCTTCGATTGTACAGTTGCTGTTCCTTCAGCATTCGGCACAGGTGCGCGGCTTCATCGTCGCATTGCTCCCTGACCTGTCTCAGGTCGACGACGTGTTTCAGGAGACGTTCCTTACGGTGACGGCCAAGGCCGACGTCTTTGACGCTCAGCGGGATTTTCTTGCCTGGGCGTGTGGCGTCGCGCGATTGAAAGTGCGCGAAGCGGGGCGGAAGTCGCCGCGGCAGTGGCGGCCGTTGTCGGATGAAGTGCTGGAAGCGCTCGCCGCCAGCGAGCCCCCGGCGACGGGCGAAGACGAGCGACTGCGGCACTTGGCGGATTGTGTGAAGGCATTGCCCGAGCAAAGCCGTCGAATGATCGAGTATTGCTACCAGCAGGCCCACAAGCCGGCCGAGATCGCACGGCTGATGGAATGGGCGGTCGACTCGGTCTACGTCGCGCTGTCGCGGGCGCGTTCGACACTACGGGACTGTGTCGCCCGAAAGATCGCGGCGGAAGCGGGGGCGACATGACCGACCCCATGACCGACCCCCGCCTCAATGTCCTGCTGGAGAAGTACTACACCGGAACGCTCTCGGAAGACGACCGCGCCGAACTGGAGCGGACGCTGCTGTCGTCGGCGCAGGCCCGGGCGGCGTTCTGGGATAAGGCGCGCGTGCATTCGTTGCTCGCCCGGTGGGGACAGGAGCAATGGGGCCGACAGATGGCCGGGGAGGCGGGCACGCCCAAGGTGTCCGAGGGTGATCGCGAGGTGTCGCCGGCTGTACGATCGGTCGCATCGCGCAAGGAGACCGCTGTCGGCGGGCCGGTCTGGCGGTCGCGCTGGCTTCCATGGTTCGTCGCGACGGCGGCTTGTATCGGGCTGGTGGCGTTTTGGCTGCTGCGCGACTCGCAGGATCTGCCTTCGCCGGGCTCGCAGCTTGGGGTGATCGCCCCGCCTGCAACGCAGACCGCCGGTGTCGCCGTGCTCGTATCGGCGGTGGATGCGCGGTGGGCACGGGGCGCGAACTTCGAAATCGGGCAGGTGCTGCCGGCCGGCACGATCCGGCTCGAATCTGGTGCGGTGCAGGTCGAGTTTTACAGCGGGGCTCGACTCGTCATCCAGGGGCCGGCGGATGTTCAGATCGTCTCCGACATGGAAGTGTTCTGCCGAAGCGGTCGGCTCTCGGGCTATGTGCCGGTGCCGGCGCGGGGCTTTCGGGTCGCGGCGACCGGCTTCACGCTCGTCGATCTGGGCACTGAGTTCGGCGTGAGTGTTCCGCCGGTCGGCGTGCCGGAGGTTCATGTCTTCACCGGCGAGGTGGAAGTGAGCCGTGCTGGAACGACTTCGCCGCCGACGAAACTGACCGCAGGCAAGGCGACCCGCATCGAGCCGCAGGGTCTGCAATCGATCGCCGCCAGCCGCGGCAGCTTTCTTGGCGAAAACGAGCTGGCGCAAATGGCATCCGGCGATGTTCAGCGGCGGAAGGAAGCCTGGCAGAGCGCGGCGTCGGCGATCAGCCGAGACCCGGCGACGGCGCTGCACCTGGCGTTCGCCGATCAGAACCCCTGGGAACGATCGGTGTGGAACCGCGCCGCCGGCGCAACCCAGCCGGCCTCGGGAAGCATCGTCGGTTGCGGCTGGGCCGACGGCCGCTGGCCGGGCAGCAGGGCAGTGGAGTTCAAAAGCGCCGGCGACCGCATTCGCGTGGAGGTGCCCGGCAAGTTCACCGCCGTCACGTTCATCGCCTGGATTCGGGTTGACGCACTGCCGAACGTGTATCACGCCCTGTTGGCGCCAGACAGCCTGTCGCCGGGGACGCTACGCTGGGGGCTGACCGACAAGGGCGGCCTGCGCATCGGCATTGCCCGGGAATCGGGCAGGCCCAACGACCCCAACTGGGAAGCGCTCAACAGCCCTCCCGTGGCAACGCCAGACCGCTTCGGCCGGTGGATGCTGCTGGCGACCACCTTTGATGGCAAGAACGTTCGAAGCTTTCTCGACGGCCAGGTCGTTTCGACCGGCGAAGCGTTTACACCGGTGCCGATGTCCATCGGCATGGCGGAGATCGGCAACTGGCGAGGCGAATCGCCGCGGTTTCTGCAGGGTCGCCTGGACGAGCTGGCGATCCTGTCGCGGGCGATGACGCCCGAGGAAATCAGGAGCATCTACGAGCAGGGCCGCCCCGCCGGTATGGCCGGCGAATGAAGCTTTTTCTCCACGAATAAGTTTGCGCACGGATCAAGGTCCAGTGCCACGGTTCGCCGGTGCTCCGAAGGCCGGTGACACCGCGCACCGCGCGGCACCGCCGCAATCCGTAACTACAAGATCACTCACTATGGGAGTCACCATCATGAATGCTTTTCCTCGACGTCTACTTCGGGCAGGTTTGAGTTCCGCCATGGCGTTCATCTTGGCCGGCGTCTCGGCCGTGTCGGCGCAATCGGCACCGCAATCGGCACCACCGTCCGTGGCGGTCGTGGCGGTCGGTCCCGGCGGGTACCTCACGTTGCCGCCGAAGGCCTGCAAGCCGCTCCCTGAACAGATCTACAAGACCGACGACCTCAAGGGGCCGATGGTCACCAACCAGTGGTGGAGTTCGCTCGTCTGGCAGAAGTATTCGCAGCCGATGTTCGCCCACCCGCTGGTGCTGACGGCGACCGCAGGCGGACTGACCGTCGCCCAGCACGGCACGACATTGACCGGCAGTGCCGCCGCGATCATGGGCAGCGGCGCGGTGAAGGACGGTGACCTGCGCCTCGGCCACGCTGCCGCAGACGCCTTCCCGCAAGCCGATTGCGCCGGCTACTCCGACTGGTTCGTCACCGCCGCGTTCGCAAGCGGGCCGGCGTCTCTGCGGGCGACCTTCGGTCACGGCAGCCCGTACGTCTATTGCCAGTACACCGGCGGCAACCCGAAGGTCAGTTTCGCGAAGCCGCCAAAGGTCTGGTCGGGTGGCGCCGGCGATGCGGTGCTCGGCATCACCACCAACGGTCGGCACTACGGACTCTTCGGCGCGACCGGATCGACCTGGTCCGGCCTCGACGGCACCGCGTTCGTGAACGACGCCAGGGGTAAATCGTACTTTTCGATCGCCGTCCTTCCCGATGACAAGCCGCAGACGCTCGCGCTGTTCCGCAAACACGCCTACTCGCATGTGACCGACTCTCGCGTGGCGTATCGGGTCGTCGGCGGTAACGTGAAGGCGGTCTATCAGTTCACGCTTCAGCCGCACGAAGGAACCGAGGCCGAGACAATCTTTGCCCTCTACCCGCACCAGTGGAAGTACGCGACATCGCCGCTGACCGAGATGTCGTACGGATCGGTCCGCGGGCAGATGAAGGTCGGCGTCGGCCGGTCGTTCGAGACCTCGATCGCGGTGCAGGGTGTGCTGCCGATGTTCCCGGCGGAAGGTATTCCGGACCGCCAGCGAATGGTGGACTACCTCAAGGCCGCGGCGGCAAAAACACCCGCCGGTTTCGGCGACACCTATTGGGAGGGCAAACGCCTCGGCACCGTGGCCACGCTGGCGGGGATCGCCGAGGTATGCGGCGAGACGGCATTGCGCGACGGCTTCGTCGGCGAACTGAAATCCCGGCTCGAGAACTGGTTCACCGCCACGCCGGGCAAAGAACAGCCGGTCTTCTACTACAACGGCGTCTGGGGCACGCTGGTTGGCAGTCGGCCGAGCTACGGCAGCGACAAGCCGCTTAACGACCACCACTTTCACTACGGCTACTTCATCCGCGCCGCCGCCGAGATCGCCCGCGTCGATCCGGCGTGGGCGGCAAAGTGGAGCCCGATGGTGAATCTGCTGATCCGAGACATCGCCTCGACCGACCGGCAGGATGCGATGTTCCCGTACCTGCGATGCTTCGACAAATACGCCAGCCATTCCTGGGCCTCGGGCGATGCCAACTTCGCCGACGGCAACAACCAGGAGTCGTCGTCCGAGTCTTTGAACGCATGGTACGGCATGATCCTCTGGGGCCAGGCGACCGGCGACACCGCCGTTCGCGACGCGGGGCTGTTCCTCTTCAACACCGAACGGACGGCGGTGGAGGAATACTGGTTCGATGTCTCCGGCACGAACTATCCGAAGGACTTCCCCAACGTCGCGCTCGGCATGGTCTGGGGCGGCAAGGGCGCGTTCGGCACCTGGTTCTCCGGCGATGTCGACTGCATCCACGGCATCAACTGGCTGCCGTACACGCCTGCTTCCATCTACATGGGACGGTACCCGGATTACGTGAAAAAGAACCACGACCGCATCATCGAGAAGCGCAAAGGCGGGCGCGATTACGGCACCGGTTGGGGCGACCTGGTGATCATGTTCCAGGCGCTCAGTGACGCCGGACCCGCCGCGCAATACATCGATGCCAATCCCAACTGCAAACTCGAAGGCGGCAACTCGCACGCCTTCATGTACCACTGGATTCACACGCTGAACCGCTTCGGGCAGAACGACGCGGCGGTCACCGCCGATCACCCGCTGACCAACGTCTTTATCAAAGGCGGCGTTCGGACCTACATCGCGTACAACAGCGGCACCGGACCGCTAACCGTCACCTTCTCCGACGGGAAGAAGCTGGACGTCCCTCCCCGGCAACTGAAAGTCGCCGAGGATCGGAAGTAATCGCCATTTCGACCTGACGCCGGGACCCCGCAAACCACACCTCCAGAAACTTCACCGCCGGAAAGACGCCTCGCTCTGCGAGGCGTCTTTCATTTGGCCCTGTCCTTCCATCGCCGCCGATTCCTTCAAGAAACTCAAGGCGACCGGCCGATGTACCGGATGAAGCGTTCCGGCGGGCCGAGCGAATCGTTCGCCACCGGGAAGCTTTAAACGCGACGGCGGTCTTGCCGCCTCGCGAACGCCAGCCGACCACCGCAGACAGAGGTTTGTCCGAGGCTGCCATGGCTTGACCCGCCGGCAACCACGGACCCAACGGAGAAGCCGTATGATGGGCCGTCACCTGCTGATGCAATCGCTGCTGGGCCACCTGGCCTTGCTCGCCGAGAAACACCCCAAGAAAGCCAACACCGCCGTCGCGCGGAAGATGAAGCTGGAGGCCAACCAGCTCGTCCGCCCGAAACGCGAATCGCTCCGCCGGGCCGCCTGAAGACGTGGCAGGGTGGCTGAGTGGACGGGTGGCGCGGTAGATTTCTGTCGTTCGACGTCGGTGTGCAAAGTCCGCGTCGAAGTTCAGAAGTGACCGCATTACCAATCCTCCCGACTACTCATCCATGCGAACCCAACTCATCGGCCGCTCACCGCTTGTCGCGACTCGTCTTAGTTACGGCTGCTGGCGCCTTGTCAGCACCATGAACCCGGCCGAGGTCACCCCCGACCGCGAAGCCGAAGGCCGCCGGGCTGTCATCGCCGCCTACGAGGCCGGCTACACCCTCTTCGACCACGCCGACATCTACTGCGCCGGCGTCTGCGAGAAAGTCTTCGGCGACGTGCTGCGCCAGGTCGCCGGCATGCGCGACCGCGTGCTCATCGCCACCAAGTGCGGCATCATCCTTCCCGCGCCCGGCGTTCAGCACCGCTACGACTTCTCCCGCGACCACATCCTGCGATCCTGCGAACAGTCGCTCCAGCGGCTCGGCGTCGACACGATCGACCTCTACCAGCTCCACCGCCCCGACCTGCTGATGAACCCCGCCGAGGTCGCCGGCGCCTTCAATACCCTCCGCCAGCAGGGCAAGGTGGGCGAGTTCGGCGTCAGCAACTTCAGCCCGTCGTTCGTGACGGCGTTGCAATCGGCCTGCCCGTTTCCGCTGGCGGTGAACCAGGTCGAAGTCCACCTCGCCCGGCTCGACTGCTTCTACGACGGAACGCTCGACCAGTGCCTCGCCCAGAAGATCACCCCGATGGCCTGGAGCCCGCTCGGCGGCGGTGTGCTCGGCGACGGCGGCACGGTCGAGGCGTCGAATCCGAAGGCGGCCGTGCTCAGCAAGTTGCAGCACGTCATGGACGAAGTCGCCGGCAAGTACGGCATCAGCCGATCGGTGCTCGCCGTCGCCTGGCTGCTGAAGCACCCCAGCGGCATTGTGCCGATCATCGGAACCATCAAGCCGCAGCGCATCGCCGAGATGGTCAAGGCCGACGACGTCGAGCTGAGCCGCGAGGACTGGTACAAGCTCCTGGTGGCGGCGCGCGGGGAAGCGTTGCCCTGACGGAGTGACCCGACGTCCCCGATTCACTTTGAAGGAGCGTGTGACCTTTGAAGGAGTCCGTGCCCGCTTACTGCGTGAGTACACTTCGTGCGCGGCTCCTTCAAACGATAGCACGGTGAATCTTTGGGATTGTCGCGGGTCGGGGTCGCCGCCTTCCCGCACGCTTGCGTACCGGGTATACCGAAGCGGTGCTCGGCGACTACCAAATGACTCTGCTCCTGGCCGCTCTGGTGGTCGTCGCGCTGGCGACGGTCGTCTGGTACTCGCGCCGGCTCGTTCCGCCTCGCCTGCCTTACTACGCCAAGGAACATCTCTGCTCCAGGGGCGAGCAGGCGTTTTACTGGGTACTGATGCACGCCGTGCCGGCGGGGATGGGCATCTCCATGAAAACCCGCCTGAGCGACGTCATCGGCTGCACCACCGAAGGGTGGAAGACCGGGTACGGCGCCAAGATCTCCCAGAAGCATGTAGATTTCGTCATCATCGATCCCCTTACCACCGCGATACTTCTCGTGATCGAACTCGACGACAAAACCCACCAGCAGGCCGACCGCCAGACGCGCGACGTCTTCGTCGATCAGGCCCTGGCGGCGGCGGGGGTGGCGATCCTCCGCGTCCCGGCGGCGCGGGAGTACGACCTGGACGACCTCCGCGACCAGATCGAACACATGCTCCGCCACGTCGCGGCCGCGTGACAGTCGCAACCTGCCAAATGAATGAGTTCACCTACTCTTCCATAAGCCTGCTCTCAGTCTTTAGCTCTGTGCTTGCCGTGTCCTCCGTGGTGGCGATCCAGGCTCCCTCGCCCCGTCGGTAAACCCCATCAGCGCATCGGTCGATAGTCCAGATGCCCGTGGTCCCGTTCCGCGCCGTAATACCGCACCGTCGCACCGCGCGGCGACCGGCGACGCGGTCTGATAAAACGCTCGATTAAACGCGAGCCTGCAATCCCATGTCAGAATCCGCCGCCCAAGCCGTTGTTGATGCCATCGAACGCAACAGCGCCATCTCGCTGCTGATGCCGGCGACCGGCCCCGGCGACGCCAAGCGGACGCGGTTCCTCGGACAGACGTCCGCCGGCATCTGGATCGAGTGCCCCCCGAAACAGCAACTGCTCGCAGAAACCCTTCAACGCTGGGGCAAGCCGGTGGGCATCTCGTTCAGGACCGGCGAATACCTCGTCTCGTTCTCGGCGGCGATTCTGGGATACCGGCCGAGGTTCACATTGTCGGCGGCGGTGGGCGATGTCGAAGCGATCTGCGTCGGCGAACCGGTCGGCCTGCGGATGACGCAGCGCCGCGCCGGCTACCGTGCCAAGGTCGCGTTGGATGCCGAAATCAGAACACTCGCCTGGCCGATCGACGAGAAGGCGTCGATCGACATCATCCCGCCGACCCCCGGCATCATCTGCGACCTGCGCGACCTGAGCATCAATGGCGTTGGTGTGATCCTGAAAGCGTGCAAAGGCAGGTCGCCCCGGGTCAGTCTCGACGACCGCATTCGGCTCGAAGTCTCCGCCGCCGAAAAGCACCTGGTCATCGGTACGCGTGTCCGTCAGGAACCCCGCAAGCTGCCTGACGGATCGGTGCGCGTCGGTTTGAACATCGAAGGCATCAGCAAGACCATCGAAGGCCGCCGTACCCTCGCCCAGATCGCCCAACTGGTGGCCGAACTGCAGCGCATCGAAGCCCGCCGACGAAGAGCAGGATGAGCCCAGCTCGCGCTGCACTCTGAATGACGAATAGCGAAAATCGAATGACGAATGGAATCTCGAATCTCCAATGTTTGATCCATTGGATCTTGGAGTTTCATTCGCCATTCGGATTTCGTCATTCGTGATTCGGCATTTCCCACGTAGCCCGACCGTTACAGTTGCGCTTCCTGCTTCACGATCGCGTCGAAGATCTCCTGCGACGTCTTGGCTTCCGTCAACGCGTGGCGGAATTTGTCGATCGTCATCAGCCGGCTGATGCGGGCGAGCGCGTGAATGTGCGGCCCGGTCTTGTCCGGGGGGCTGGCGAGCAACCAGATCAGGCTGACGGGCCGGCCGTCGATCGCCTGGAAGTCGACCGGGGTCGCCGGTCGGCCGATCGCCATCACCAGGTGGTCGGTGCCGGTGCACTTGCCGTGGGGAATCGCCAGCCCGTTGCCGATGCCGGTGGTCCGGGTGGTTTCGCGCTCCAGGACGGCATCCAGCACCTTCTTGGGGTCGGTGAGTTCGCCGTTGTCGGACAAAAGGGTTACCAAGGCGCCGATCGCCTCGGCCTTGGTGTTTGCGACCAGGGGAAGTTTGATGTTCTGAGGTTTGAGGATCTCGGTCAGACGCATACCGTGACGCTCCGGTCAGTGGGCGGGTAAGAGGTTCAAACAGTTCAGGCCCACGGTTGGTTGGAGGGACGATGGTAGCCGGGCGGGAAGAGGGACGCAACGCGGGTCGTCGAACCTGGGCAACACAATCATCGCGTTCACCATGCGACCACAACTGCCAAACGAACCCGAGATGGCATCTTATTGCTGAATCCTTCTGAGGGTGAACATAACCTTCCAACATGGAACCTCCCATCGCGTCGCCGCTGCCAAAGGAACACGAGGCGGCCAAACGAACCCAAGGCGGCCGAACGAACCCGACAGGTCGCTTCCGGCCGAACGAACCCAGCAATGTGATTTGGATCACTAAAGCTTTCAATGCACGACACGGTCGTCGCTACAGGTGCCAACTGCCGCCAAGGGTCGGCGGCCCCGCAGAGCCATTCCCGCGCAGGGCCAAGCAGCGCAGGTCTCCGGACTACCCGGCTGCGACCCTGGCACCGGTGGTCACCACGCGAACCCGCCTAGCGAACCCGGGCCGGCCGAACGAACCCGAGCATCCCACGACCTCACCAGAATGCTCGCTCGGATGGGCGCACATCCCCGTGCAGGCGGAGATATGTACGGTATATATTAGGTTCACGGTCCAGTCTGTCAACGGATATATCACGCCTGGCTGCTCGACCAATGCGGCCAAGCGATGCCTTGGCAGACGATCCAAAACCGCGCAAACGGCCCCTCTGTCTCGACGTCCCCCTGACCGCGTCTACTGGTGCCATTTCCGCGCGGCCAGTCTTGCTCTCAAGGTAAGAATTTGCACAGCGTCACAGCGATGAACGCCGGTTTGCTAACGTCGCCCCGACCAGGTTGCTCGAGATCTGGCGAAGACGGCTTGATCGGAGAGTTTCATGGCAACGGCTCTGCAGAAGCATGGGAAGCATGGTCATCAGCAAAAGGCGTTTACGCTTGTCGAACTGCTCGTTGTGATCGGAGTCATCGCGCTGCTGATCAGCATCCTTCTTCCAGCACTGAACAGGGCGAGGGAGCAAGCGCAGGCGTCGGTTTGCCTCTCAAATCTTCGTCAGATCGGTGCGGCGCTGACGCTCTACAACAATGAGAATCATGGGTACAACGTACCGTCCTACACCATGACCGGCACGAACAGTGGCGTGCCGCTCGAAGGCTGGGCGTGCATCCTGGACGCGTTGAACTATGTCAAAGCGGCCGAAGGTTCCGGCAACTCCGTCTACGCGTGCCCCAGCATGCTTCATGAAGCGCCGCTCGACGGGCAGACCGGTACCGCAGAGTTCAAGGCCAACGGATACATGGACTGGCCCAATACCGGACTGGGAACCCCCGGGGTGACGGTCCCGTCGCGCGGGCACAACAAGATCATCCGCGTCGGCTACTGGATCAACGCCGACAACCCCATCGGTACGACCAATCCCATTGTCCGCGATCTGTACTACACGTCCTCAGTCGGATTCGGGCCGATCGCCGGTGAGTTCCTCCGGCCGACCAAGATCTCGGCGATCAAGCGGACCACTGCCACTATCGCACTCACCGACGGCGTCTACGCCGGCCAGCAGAGAAACTGCCGACTGGGCGACACGAATCGACGAATCGGTTACCGCCATGGCGGGGTTGTCAAAGATCCCTACGCCAACGTGCTTTTTGCCGACGGACATGCCGAATCGATTCGCAGCAGTGAGTTTCCCCGCGCCAAAGGTGCCACTACCGGCACGGCCGAAGAAATCCGCCGTGAGAACTGCAACGGCGGGCCGACCGTTTACGCCAATCCCAACCTTCAGTTCTAGTTGTAATGCAATTTGCAGGCAGAAAGACAGGTCGCGATGCCGGTTGTTTGTCTCTCGGATGAATCCGTATGGGCCGTACTGCGTCGGACTCCACGGCTTTACCCCGCATCTATTGCAGTGCTCATGGTTCTACTGGCAGGTGCGGCCGTGGCCGCCGCGCCCGCCACTGCGCCGGCAGGCGCCGGTCAAGCGCCTGCCGGAACCGCCGACATTGGGTTCATCGGGTTGCATGGCGGCGTCTACGAGCAGCTACAGTTTCATTCCCGGCTTCAGGGAATCCGTCTGAAGTATTTTGATGACAGCGCGATCGCCTCGGGGGAGGCAGATCTGGGCTCGGTCAGCGTTGTCTACGTTCAGCACACCCGTGAAGAGGACCGCGAAGCCTATCGGCGAGCGCTTGCGCGGGCGCGTCAGCAGAATCCGGCGGTCAAAATCGTAGCCTTCGATTCAAAAGGGCGGGAGTTCCTTCGTGAGATCGCCGGGAAGGATCTGGTCGTCAATGACGTCGAGGCGGGCAAGTACTACGGCAGCACCAGCGACAATCTGCGGCGCCTGCTGACGTACACCGCTGCTACCTATCTCGGAAGGCAGGTGAAGATCGAACCGCCGCAGGATGCCCAGGTTTCGGGGATGTACCACCCTGATCACGCCGGGATGTTCGAAGACGTCGGTGCATTCCTCGCGTGGCGGAAGTCCGGAGGCGTTGCGGTCGACGGCAAACCCCGCTTGCTGATTGCCGTTCATTCCACCCACCTGGCGTTCCAGCAACCGCGCGTTGTCGAAGCTCTGGTGCGCGAGGCCGAGAAGCAAGGCGCGATTGCCGTCGCGATCATTGACGGCCGCTCCGACGGC
This sequence comes from Humisphaera borealis, assembly GCF_015169395.1. GTDB lineage: Bacteria > Planctomycetota > Phycisphaerae > Tepidisphaerales > Tepidisphaeraceae > Humisphaera > Humisphaera borealis. The sequence continues at coordinate 3,294,640 of NZ_CP063458.1, read as the reverse complement.
TACATGGCGCAGGCCAAGGGCTTCCACCCGGACGCGGTCATACACACCTGCCACAGTACCGACGCCCTTCCGTTTCGAACTGAACTCGACGTGCCGCACCTCCATTCGATCTTTTTTCGGAAGCAGTCGATCGGCGAGTGGCTTCAGAGCTCGATCGGTCTGTCTTCGAGCGAAATCGCCTTTCACATCGTAGGGCAGGAACTTATCGGCGCGATCGAGCCTCAGGTCGTTGCCGGAACGCGCTCCGGGGGCGGTGGATCCGATGCGTTCGAGCCAATTCCCGAACGGGTCGAACACCTGATTCGCCGGGCTCTGTCCTACGCTCGCCTCCGGTCCACACCGCAAGCGGCAAAAAAAGTCGCAATCGTCTACTACGATCGCGAGATGGGAAAAGGGGAGCTGATGCGGGGCAGTTCGACCGGCATGCACATGAACGCTCCGCGAAGCGTCGTTTCGGTACTGGACCGGATGAAACTCGCCGGTTACACGATCACCCCGACGCCGCGCAACGAGGAGGAGCTTCTCGGCTGGATGATGGATCGTGGGAGGTTGGTCGGCGTCTGGGCACCAGGGGAACTCGACAAGCTCGTACGCACCGGCTCACCGGTTCTCATTCCGGCCGAAGAGTACGAGCAGTGGTACAAGCGCCGCGTACCCGAGGCGCGACGCGCTCAGCTCGACGCCAAATGGGGGCCGGCCCCGGGCAAGTTCATGGTCTGGGAGAACGTGGGACGCAAATTCATCGTCGTCCCCCGTATCGACCTGGGAAATGTCATCCTGCTGCCGCAACCTCTCCGCGGCGAAGCCCACGGAAAAGAAGCACTCAACAGCCAGGCACACGATAAGGTCACCGCGCCTCCGCACAATTACCTGGCAACGTACTTCTGGCTGGAGGAAAAGTTCAAGGCCAACGCGCTGGTGCACTTCGGCACGCACGGCTCAGAGTTCGCGCTGCCGGGCAAGCCGAGTGGGCAATCCGACCATGACTGGCCGGACGTTGTCATGGGCGCAATGCTCAACTTCAATCCGTGGATCATCGAAAACATGGTCGAGTCAGCGCCTGTCCGCCGCAGGGCATACGGCACCCTGATCAGCCATCTCCCGCCGCCGATTGTTACCGCAGGACTCAGCGATGAATTGGCCACGCTGCACGAGACGATCGACAAATGGGAGTTGATGGAAGAGGGCGGGCTTAAGGAAAAGTTTGCGGCTGAGATCGGCCGGCTTGTCCGTGTCTGCCGCCTGCAGGTGGACCTTAAGCTGTCGATCCCCGAAGACAACCGGCTCGACGCTTCCTCGATTGCACGGGTCAATGATTATCTCCATACGATTCTCGAAGAAACGACGCCCACGAGTCTGCACGTGCTCGGCGAGCCTCCGCGAAAGGACTTATTGCCGGCGTACATGGTAAACGTGCTCAGGACGCCATTTCTCAAGGCGCTGGAAATCCTGGTGCACGGCCACACCCACGAGCCGGCGACCGACGCGCCGCACGGCACCCCGGAGAGCGGCCACGAACATAACGTTCGCCCGGTGGCGGAAAAGATCCTGCGGCTCATGTTGGTGGACGGGCTTTCCCCCGGAGATGCCGTCAGCCTTGGCGTTGGCCGGAGGATCGACTCGTTACCGGAGGACATCGACCGCGGTCTGAAGCTGGCGCTGAAGATGAATCAGGACTTCCAGCGCACGACCGATGAAATCGGAAACCTGATCGCCGGGCTTGACGGCCGGTTTGTTCCGCCCGGTCCGGGAAACAATCCGATCCGCAACCCCAACGCGGTTCCGACAGGGCGCAACATGTATCTGCTGAACCCGGACGAAGTGCCCATGCGACCGTCCTGGGAACTGGGCAAGAAGCTGGCCGACGATCTGATCAAACGACATCAGCAACAGCACGGGCAGTTTCCGACGAAGATCGGCTTTGACCTCAGGTCGTCGGCCACCTTCCGGGACTACGGGGTGATGGAAGGGCAGATCCTGGCGCTACTGGGGGTCGAGCCGGTGTGGGACGAGCGCAACCTTGTAAGCGACATCAAGCTGATTCCGCGGGAAAAGCTCGGCCGCCCCCGGGTGGACGTCTTCATTGCGGCGGGCGGATGGTACGAATCCAACCTGCCGGGTCGGCTGAATCTGTGGGACAAAGCCGTGCGCCTGGTGGCAGCATCGTCCGAGCAGGACAACCCGATCTTCCGCAACACGGTGGATCTAAAGCGGACGCTGATGAAAGGCGGAATCGACGCCGCCAAGGCGGAAACGCTCGCGCCGGCGAGGATTTTCGGTATCGCACCCGGACGCGAAACAGCCAGCTCATTGTCCTATTCTGTCGAGCGGTCCGGCGACTGGAGCACCCGTGAAGAGATTGCCAGGCAGTACCTTGCCGCCCACAAATATGTCTACACGGAGGGAGCCTGGGGCGAGTCGGCCGAACCTCTCTATGATGCGGCCATCCAGGGTACGCACACCGTCGTCCGGAGTTGGTCGGATTACATGACCAGCCCGCTATCGAGTCGCTACACCTGGCTGCACGGCGGGGCATTGGCGCTGGGCGTCGAACAAGCCACCGGCAAGCGGCCCGACTACGTCATTTCCGACGTGCGCGATGCTGACAAGGCTGCACTGGTCAAAGCAGAAGACGCACTGCAGCGCGAATACCGGGTGCGGCTATTCAACCGCAAGTGGGTGGAAGGGATGATGAAGGAAGGCTACGCCGGGGCGGATCACATGCGATTTCTGGTTAGCAACAGCTTCGGCTGGGAGGTCATGCGGCCGGGCAGCGTCGGTGATGCGAATTGGCAGGGCATGAAAGAGGTGCTGGTCGACGACAAGCTTCAGGTGCGGCTCAAGGAGTGGTTCGAGAAGAACAACCCGTATGCCTATCAGGACGCGACCGCGGCGATGATCGAGGCCATTCGCAAAGGACATTGGAACGCCGACGAGAAGACGCGACAGCAACTCGCCATGGAGTTTGCCCAGAGTGTCGGAAGACACGGCTTCTCCGGGAACCTCCGGACCGGCGGGAACAAGCCGATGGAGGAGATGATCGTCGGGCAACTTCAGTCCATTCCGGGTGCGGCGGCAAAGGAAGCACTTGCCCAGTATGCCGTACAGGTGCAATCGCAGCGGCAGATTCCGCCCGCTGACGCTCTTGCCGCCGCGCCGGCGGAACCCACGCCGGCGTCACCTTCGGCACCAAAGGCCAATGCGCCAGAAGCCACGCCAACGGTCGCGGAATCCGTTGCTCCGCCCGCTGCCGCGCCTGTCGAAGGCTATCGGGCGGAGCTCGCTGCCGCTCCCTCCTATCGATGGATCTGGACGGCTGCCGGGGGCGTCCTGGTGCTCGCGATGATCGCGATCGGCGCTCTGCGACGAACGGGGACTCCCATGTAGTTCGCCCCTGGTGAACGCAGTCGATCACCGGCGCACCCACATTCGGACCGTGAAGCTCATGATTCAACAACTCAACGACGGCATCTCACGAACGCTGTATGAGATTTCGTCCGTATTGCTCTTACCGGTCATGCTGGCGGTCCTCGCCTGCTTTATCGCGTCGCTTGCTCTGCTCGGGGGCTTCGTCCGAGAAGCACGCGAACGCCGCAGAACACGGATGTCACTCGACGCCGCAATCCGACTGGTTAATACGGGCGAGGTTGACCCGTCCGCTGTCTGGAAAGCGCTGCTGCAAGGGGGCTGCGGCCTGCCCCTTTCCTATGGTCGCGCCGTCCAGACTGGTCCTGGGTCGCCTGCGTTCTGGCGAAAGTGTTTGTCCGATCTGGAGAGCCGGATCGCCGTCTCGCTGGGAAGGGTCAGCTTTCTGGCCCGCGTCGGACCCATGCTGGGGTTGCTCGGCACGCTGATCCCGTTCGGCCCGGCGCTTTCGGGGCTATCCTCCGGCGACATCCAGACGCTTTCAGCGAATCTCGTTACGGCGTTTGCCACGACCGTCGTCGGGCTGCTGTGTGGGAGCATTGCGTACGGCCTCGGAACGGTGCGGCGTGCCTGGTATGGCAGAGATTACGACGATATTGAGTACGTGGTCCAACTCATTTCGGAGGTGCATTCCCTTGAAGTATCGAAAAGCCAGGAAGTGGGAGGAAACGGACGACGATCCGACCTCCGGACTAATCAACTTGTTTGATATCTGGATGGTGTTCGCGATCGCCGTCCTGATCGCGTTCGTCCAGGCAGGCTCTCTCCGGTCGGAAGCGTCCGGCGCCCGGGCGCCTGCCTCGTCCACGCCGACCATGCGCGAGAAACTGGCCTCGGAGACGGTCCAGGTGATGCAGATGGAAGTGTCCAATCAGAAGCTATCAGGACAGGGCGAGCGGCTTGGTACCGCATACCGCCTGAAGTCCGGACAGGTTGTTTATGTGCCGGAGCCGAACGCCAGGTAAGGCATCTACGCCTGGCAGTTGCCGTTCCGGCATGGGCGCACGTTGCCACCAGCGTCTGCACACGACGTCGGTTGCTCGCTATAGTTCCCGCATGGACGACGATATCGCCAGGCAACTCGCGATCCGCGACCGGCTCCGGCGGCGAATGGAAGCGCAGCGAACGCCCGAAGAGCGCCTGGCGGCGATGAACAAACTTCAGCGAGCCTGCTGGGAGCGACTGCAGCAAAACCCCGAAGGCCTGGCACGCTTCATGCGACGCAACATCAGGAAGCGAGCGATTGACGTTCGACCGGAGTGGCTGGATGCCTGAAACCGACATCTTCCTGGTTCTCTGGCGGCACGGCGTGCCGTTCACCATCATTGGCGGCCACGCCGTCAACTTTCATGGCTACGTCCGCGCCACCGAGGACGCCGACCTGGTATGGCTTCGCACGCCCGACAGCGAAGTTCGATTGCTGGCGGCGCTGACCGAGCTCGGTGCCCGTTACTACGGGACAGAGAAGGACCCGGCCACCGGGCTGGAAAAGGACTACGCCGTTTCGCTTCCCTACATCCAGTCGATGCAGCTGATGATGCTTTGGACGCGGGACGGTTTTGTCGATCTGTTCGCTTATGTGCCAGGGCTGCCCGATGTGCCCGTGCAGCAGCTCATCGACACCAGTGTCGAGAACAACGGCCTGCGGTACGTCACTCGTGACTGGCTGTTCAAGCTCAAGAGGGCCAGCGGCCGCACGAAGGACTTGCTTGATATCGAGCAACTCAGCGGCGACTGACGCGGCCCGATTGACGCGGCCGGAGAACTCGGAAACAGCAAAGCAGATCAGGCGCTCGCGCCTTCAACGGGAAAGACGGCACCCGCACCCTCTCGCGCCGCTTAAGCCAACGCGGTCGCTTTGTGCTTCAACTGCCCCGCGCATGCGTCTACCATACCGGGCATGAAACCAACCCTCCTGTCGGCATGTCTTCTCGCGGGTCTTCTCGTGGTCTCGGCCGTCGGCCTCGCGGCGGACAAGGATGCCGCCAAAGAAACCGCCACGAACACCGCCAAAGACACCGCCGAGCCGAAGCTCGAGCCGCTGTTCAACGGGAAGGACCTGACGAACTTCAAAGCCGACGCGAGCAAGGCGTTTTGGCGCGTCGAGGACGGCGTGCTGATCGGCGAAAACGACGCGGCCAAGAAGGGGAACTACCTCTACACCGAAAAAGAGTACGGCGACTTCGTCATCGAGTTCGACGTCCGCTGGAAGGGCGAACCGCCACGCGGCGTCGACACCGGCATCGAAATGCGCAAGCCCAACCTCCAGTTGCAGCTCGGCGTTTCAGGGAGCCTGAAGGTGGACATGTCCGGCTCCTGGTACGTCGGCAAGCCCGGCTATCCCGAGACCGGGCGGGCGAAGGAAGCCGCAAAGCTGATGAAGCCAGAAGGCCAGTGGAACACCTTCCGCATCCAGGCGAAGGGAGACACGTTCACCTGCTGGATCAACGGCACCAAGGCGTCGGAATACAAAGATCCCAAGTTCGCCGGCCCCGCGCCGCTGGGCTTCCAGATCCACCCGGGCGTGGTGATGAAGTGCGAGTACCGGAATATCCGGGTGGCGGCGCTGTAAGGGCGGCATCACTGCCGCAAGGGTCTTAGGGCGTGTGCCCCTCTCGCGGCGGCTCCGTCAGTGACACGGGCTTCCAGCCCGTGCGGGCGATGTCGGAGTCGTGTTGTCGTTCGGAGCAGCTGCCTGAAGTATCATGCGTTGCGCACGGGCTGGAAGCCCGTGTCACGGATTGGCCCGCAAGGTTGCATTATCGCCGGGGGCTGGCGGCATCGGCGTGAATGCAAAATGCAAAACAGGCAATGAAAAATGCAAAATGGCGCGTATTGCCATTTTGCATTTTTCATTGCCTGTTTTGCGTTTTGTATTCTTCAGGCTTCTGACTTCATCTTCACAGCAGCACCACCGTCGGCAGCCTCCGCCTCTCCTCCGTGCACCGGAGGAGAGGCGGGCGGGCTTACTCGGTCAGTGGGCGCCATGCTGATGTCCCGCCGCGGCGGGGGCGGCGCCGGCGTCGGGGTTGGCCTTCAGGTACGCCTCGACGTCCTTGGTCACCACGAGCTTGCCCCACATGTTCTCCCAGTGGCCGGGATACGTGCAGACGTACTCGTAAACGCCTTCGGCCGTTGGGGCGGTCAGCTTCAGGGTCTCACGCTGGCCGCCTTCGAGCAGCTTCGTGCCGGCGATGATCTCCTTGAAGTTGGGCATGAACGCCCGGCCCTGCTTGTCGAGCTGGTCGGGCCGCATCTCGATGACGGCGGTGCCGACCTTCTCGCGTGCGCCCGGCGCGACCACCGCCAGGTTGTGCGGCATGAAGTCGTCGTTGATCAGGATGATCTGGAACGGCTTGCCCGCTTCAACCACCAGGCGGGTGGTGTCGTAGCGCATCTGCTCGCGGACGGTGTTCAGAACGAACACCGCAACGCGGAGAGACTTAAGGTCGGCCCGGGCGGCTTCCTGCTTGTCAGCCGGCAGCATGCCGACCAACTCGCCGGCGAGCTGCAGCACGCCGATGTTCTCCGGATCGCTGCGGCCGGCGACCGACAGCTTCTTGCCCCAGGCGATCAGGTCGCCGGCGACGGCGGCGCCCAGGTCCTTGTCCCACATCTTGCGGGGCAGGGTCTTAAGGCCGCGGGCCGAGGCGGAGATCAGGTCTCCCTTGTTGATCAGCCCGGCGAGCACCGTCGCAACGGCCTTGTGCTCGTGGTTCATGCTGACGGCGGCCGCGATCGCGGCGGTGCGGATGTCGTCGGCGTTGATCGAACCGGCACCGATGTCGAACTTGGCGCTTTCCTTCGGGGCCGGGTTGCCCGCCTTGGCGAACAGTTCCTTACGGCTGGCGTCCAGCACGCTGATCTTGAAGCCGTCGAGGCGGCCGGCGTATTTGCCGTTGTCCTCGGAGCGGTTCCAGACCACGATCGAATCGATCGGGGTTTCGGCGGGCAGTTCGACTTCCCACCAGGGTTTGCTGTCGCCCTTGGTGTGGGTCTGGGTGCCGCTGCCGAACGACCCGTCGGTCTTGCCGTCGATCGCGCGGGAGGCGTCGCCGGAGTGGTCGGTGCTCGACTGGGTGGCCTTGCCGCCGAGGGCGATGTTCTTGCCGCCGCTGAAGATCTGCACTTCGGCGAGCGTCAGGACGCCGGCACCGGCCAGTTCGATGCGGACGAACTTGCCAGACGGGCTGCGGCTGGCCTTGGGGTCGGCCGTGGGGGCGGCGGTGATCAGGGGCATCACCTTGTCGTACGCCGCGGCGCGGAGTTCGGCGTTGAGGATCATCGGAATGCCTTCGAGCAGCTCGGTGAGGCTGCCGGTGCTCTTGGCGGCCTCGGGCCAGATGGCGTCGAAGTTGCCGTCGGCGGCGACGATCGCGGCCCAGGCGGGCCGGCGAACGGCCGGCACGGCCTTGGACTTGGTGATCTTCACCAGTTCGGCCCGCAGGGGCTTGAGGTCGTCCGGCGGAAGCATTGCCAGCAGCCGGGCGACGACCGGTCCGCCGGGGCCACTGGAAGCGGAGGTCGCCAGCGTGTCGATCAGGATCTGGGCGCGGTTCTTGCTGGTGGCGTCGGCGATCCCCTGCAGGGCCGACAGGCGGTCGGCATCGGAGAAGTCGGCCTTGGTCAGGATCATTTGCAGAACGGCCGGCACGCGGGGCAGGGCTCGCAGCTCGGCACTGGTCGCCGAGCCGACGAGATAGTGAACGCCCATCGGGTTATCGACGGCGATCGGGGTGCCATCCTGAAGCGCCTTCTTCCAGACCGGCTGGAGCTGCTTCATCGTCTCGGTGAGCGTGTACTCAATGTAGTAGTCGGTCGGCCGCTTGACGGCGGTCAGTGCGACATCAACCGCCTCGGCGGTGTCGAAGTAGCTGGCGGCGCGGACGGCCTCGAGCCGTACGCGGGGGTGTTCGTCCTCGGCGCTCTTCTTGAGCAGGCCGAGCACGCCCGGCACGCGGTCGCGCCAGTAAAGCGCCACGCGGGTCGCCGCGGCCCGCGCCTGCGGCACGGGGCTGGCGAGCATGCGCTTGAGCAGATCGACGTCCACGATGTTGTGCCACTGGTGAACCCAGAGCGCTTCCATCATGTGGTGTTCGTACGCGGGGTCTTTGGCATCGAGCGCCGCGGCCCACTTCTTGGCCTCGGAACAGACCTGCGAGCTGTCGCGGGTGCCCAGTTCGAGCTTGGCCCATTCGCGGACCTGGTTCTGCGGATCTTTCAGGAGTTCCAGCAACGCGGGGATCGGCTCGCCAGCGATCTTCGGCGGGGTGTTGAGCGGACGGCCTTCGGCGGTGATGCGGTAGATGCGGCCGTGCTTGTCGTCGCGGTTCGGATCGCGGATGTGGTGCTGCATGTGCCCGATGATCGGGTTGTGCCAGTCCACGAAGTAGATCGCGCCATCCGGGCCGGTGCTGACGGCGGTGGGGCGGAAGTTGGGATCGGTCGAGGAGATCAGGTGGGGCTCGGTTTCGCCTTTAAGGCCGGAACCGTCTTCGCTGACCTTGACGTTGTAGATGCCCTGAAAGCCGATGACGTTGATGTTGAGGAAGTTGCCCCAGAACTCTTTCGGGAAGTGGTTGCTGGTGAGCAATCCGGTGCCGGGGCAGGGGCGCGACGGGCGGGCCCAGAACTGCTTCATGCCGGGGTGCTTCTTGGGGAAGTCGATGTGACCGCTGATCGCCGGCCCGAAGTAGGTCGCATTACCGGTGGCGTCGGTGATCAGGTCGTTGCCCCAGTAGTCGAAGACCTTGCCGTGCGGGTTGGCAAAGCCGTAGGCGATGTAGCGGTCGAACTTGCCGGAGCGAGGTTCGAAGCGGTAGATCGCGCCGTCGGTGTTGCGGACGACGCCGGCGGCGGTCTCGATCTGGCTGCGGTGGAAGACGCCGTCGGAGAGGTAGGTTGCGCCGCCGGGGTCGAGGGCCATCGCGTTGGTGGTGTGATGGCTGTCGGCCGAGTCGATGCCCATCAGGACGCGCTCTTTCCAGTCGGCCTTGCCGTCGCCGTCGGTGTCGCGGATGAACCAGAGGTCCGGGGCCTGCATGAGCAGGACGCCGTCTTTATAGAACTGGAAGCCGGTCGGGCAGTTGAGGTCGGACGCGAAGTGGGTGACCTTGTCGGCCTTGCCGTCGTGGTTGACATCTTCGAACACCAGAAGGCTGTCGCCGACTTTGTCGGTCGGGCGGCGTTCGGGGTAGGTGCGCCAGTTGGCGACCCACAGTCGGCCCTTCTGGTCCCACGCCATTTGCACGGGGTTGACCAGCTCCGGGAACTGCTTTTCGTCGGCGAAGAGCTGCACCTTCAGGCCGGCATGGACTTCCATGCGGGCGATGGCGTCTTCACCGGAAAGGAACGGCCAGGCGCCGGCCTCCAGCGGGCCGACCTTGTTCGTCGGCACCTGTGTGACCGGGGGGAGATTTTCGTCATTGGGTTCGGCCTTCTTGCCTTGGGCGGCGGCCCAGATGACCGGATCGCGGTTGGCGGTCAGGACGTCGCGCTGCGACATCTCTTCCTGCATCACGTCGTAATTCTTGATCTTCTCGCCGGGCTTGCCCGACGGGAACGCAAGCTGCGAACGACCGCCGTAGACGTTGTAGCCGTCGACGGTGCGGTAGCGGCCGTGCCACTGGCGGTTCTTCTCGGCGATCGCCGAGCGCAGGTTGGTGATCTTGTCGCCGTCCAGTTCGGGGGCGCTTTCGTCGAAGATGCCGCGGAACAGCGAAGGCGCGATCGCCTTGCCGCCGGCGTCATTCAGATGGATGCCGTTGATGGTGAGCGAGGCGTTGTTCTTCGCGGCCGCGGCGTAGGCCTCCTGCGACGTGCTGAAGAGGTCGACGAACTGCACACCGTTGGCGGCGGCGACTTCCTTCATCGCGGCGGCGTACATCGCGACGCGCTTGTTGGATTCGGTCGGATCGGCGAAGTTGGGGTCCTGGTGCTTTTCGGCGGCGATGGGGGACACCAGCACGATGCGGGGCGAACCCTTGCCGCTGTAGTTCTTGGCCTTGGTCTCCTTCAGGTACTTGTCCAGGTCAGCCTTGAACGCATCAATTCCAGCCTGCCCGGCAAACGACTCGTTGAAGCCGAAGAACGCGACGATGACGTCGGCCTTGGTCTTGGTGAGCCACTCATCGGGGGAGCCGAAGTTGTCGGACCGCGCGCGGGTGGCGACTTCGTCACCCGAGACGGCCAGGTTCCGCACGACCAGGTCGTAGTCGGGGTAGCGGGCGTAAAGCAGGGTTTCAAACCAGTTGTCGTGTTGCATGCGATCGGCGAGCGAATTGCCGATGATCGCGATGTGGTCCCCCTTCTTCAGTTGCAGCGGGGCGGCGGCCGGCGCGGCAGCTTGCGCCGGCGCCTGGGCGGCCTGGGCTGGGGCGGCGACGAAGAACGTCGGGAACAAAGAGGCCACCCCGCCGGCCGACACGGCCAGGGCGAGGATGGCAGCAGTTCCCAGTCGGGACTGCCGGTGGTGAGTGCGTTGGGTCATGAGGCTCCTGTGTTGGTTGATGCGAATGCTACTGGATTACCGGGTTCGGCAGGACATTGTTGTCATTGGCTGGGTGGTGCCTGGCGGTTGCGCCGCCACCAAAACCCAAGAGAACGCGAAGGCGCGAAGGCACGAAGGAAACGCGAAGAAACTGAGTCTGCGGTCTACCATTGCTTGCGGCTTTGTGCCAAGAGCGCCAAGAAGCCAAGAGCGCCAAGAAGCCGAGGTGCCAAGGAAACACCGTTCCTTCCTGGCTACCTCGGCTTTCTGGCGTTCCTGGCGTGGAGCAGCGATGCTCGAGCGCGACTGTCGCTTGCTATCAGAGCAAACACCTTCGCGACTTCTTCGTGCCTTCGCGTTCTCCGGGTCTTGGCCGACACGGCCTCCACTACTTCTTGGCTGGCGGTTTTGGCGCTCCCTGCTTCTGGGAGGCCAGGAACTCGACCAGGTCGATGAACTCCTCGGCACTCATCCCGGCGGCCAAGCCTTCGGGCATGCTGCTTTGCTTGAGCGTCACCTTCTTGGCGATGTCGGACTTCTTGATCGGCTGGTTCACGCCACCGCCGATGCGGAGCGTCAGCACCTCCGGCGTCTCCGACACGATGAACCCGGTGTAGGAGTCGCCTTCCTTGGTGTCCACGTTGGTCGTGGCGTACTTGGGGTCGAGCTTGGCGTTGGGTTCGAGGATCGACTCGACCAGTTCCGGCTTCTTGAGCCGGGTGGCGACGCCGGTCATGTCCGGGCCGTAGTCGACGCCTTCGTTCAACGCCTTATGACACGATGAGCAGACCCGGCGGAAGACGGCCTTGCCGTTGTCGGCATTGCCCTTGGCCTTGGCGATCTCGGCGTGGATGGCGTCGCGCTGTTTCTGAGGCATTTCCGGATCGGACAGGAACTTCTTGATCGCCGCCGTCGCCGCCCCCGACGGCTTTGAAAGCGCCTCAAGTTCGGTCAGCAGTTCCAAGCCCTTGGGGTTGTCCTGGGCGATGGTCTTTGCGGCGAACTCCGGCTTCCAGACCGGGTCGAGCGCGCCCAGCGACATCTGCAGGGTGTAGTCGATCCAGTAGTCGCGCGGCAGGGCGGCGGCCTTCAGGATTGTCTCGACCGACGCCTTGGTGCGAACGAAGCTCAGGGCGCGGATCGCTTCGACGCGCGTCCGGGCGAACTCGTCAGAAGCCTGCGGGGCGATCAGTTCCATGGCGTTGGGGATGCGTTCCCACTCGTCGGCCAGCACGCGGGTGGCGCCGGCGCGGGCTTCGGGGGTTTTGGCTCGCAGGACTTCCTTCAGGAACGCCGGGTCCACCGCGTGGTGACCCTGCTGGACCCAGAGCGCTTCGAGCCGCAGGCGGTCGAACTCTTTGTCGGCCGGGTCGAGTTTCGCCACCCAGCTCTTGATCGCGGCGAGCACTTCCGGCGTGGGGCGGTCGCGCAGCTCGCGGCGGGCGCGGTAGCGCGTGCGGGGTTCGTACTCCTTCAGCTGCTCGAGCAGTTCCGGAACCGGCTTGCCGAATTGCGTGACGGGGGTCAGCAGCGGCTTGCCCGTGTAGACCAGGCGGAAGACCCGGCCGTGGGCCTTGTCGCGGCCGGGGTCGCGCTGCGAGTACTGCATGTGGCCGATCAGGGCGGCGCACCAGTCGCCGAAGTAGAGGGCGCCGTCGGGCCCGATCTGCGGGTCGGTCGGGCGGAACGTCATGTTGTCCTTCGCCGACAGCAGGTCGTCGGCGGCGGGCTTGCCGTCGGGACCGGGCTTCTTTCGGCGGTTGCCCTTGTAGCCGGCGCCGTCGTCGCGGACCTCGAACGTGGTCAGGCCGTTCATGTTGATGACGCAGGCGAAGATGAAGTTGCCCTGGATGTTGTCGGGGAACTGACGGGTGTAGAGGAACTCGGTGCCAACGTTCGGCCGCATGCCTTCGCCGTCGAAGACGGTGTTCATGCCCTTGCGTCCCGAATACGGGGCGGTGCTGAGCGGCGTATCCCAGTGTTGCTGGGGCGTGGTGCCGTCGCCGACGATGCCCTGGCCCCACCAGTTAAAGACGTAGCACCAGGGGTTGCCGTAACCGGGCGTGACGAAGTGCCGGATCTTCTGCGAGCGCGGATCGAGCACGTAGCAGCCTGGAGCGCCGCTCTTGCGCAGCGGGCCCCACGGGGTTTCGACGGCGGTGCTCATGCTGACGCCTTCGAGCATGTGCAGCAGTCCGCCCGGCGACCATTCGAACGCGCCGATGGTGTGGTGGGTGTCGTCGGTGCCCCAGCCGTCGGACAGCTCGACCACCTGGTCGGCGACGTCGTCGTTGTTGGTGTCTTTGAGCCAGAGCAGGCGGGGCTCGTCCACGACGATGACGCCGCCGTTCCAGAACTCGAAGCCGGTCGGGCAGATGAGCTTGTCGTAGAAGACCTTGTGCTTGCGGGCTTTTCCCTTTTCGTCGAAGTCGCTGAGGATGACGAGCTTGTCGTTGGGCCTGGGGTCGCCGGGCTTCCACTGGGGGTAGGTCGGCATGCAGGAGGCCCATAGCCGGCCCTTGTTGTCGAAGTTGATCTGGTTGACCTTCGTCAGCTCGGGGAACTCGCGCTCGGACGCGACAAGCTGTACCTCATAACCCGGGGGAACCTGCATCGTGGCGATGCTTTCCTCCGGCGTCGGGTACTTGAGCTGCTTGGGTTCCTTGTTCGGCCAGCGGCCGAAGCCGGGCGCGGGGGTGATCAGTTCGCCGGTCTTGCTGTCGTCCGGCTGCGGCGGGACCTGCTTACCCTGGGCGATGTCCCAGACGTACCGGTCGCGGACGGCGACCATGTTGCGGATCTTGGCGATCTCGCGGGGGAAGGTATCAGTGTCAAACGTTCGACGTCCGCCGAAGACGTACCAGCCGTTGAGCATCCGGTAGTCCTGGAGATTGGTCCACGCCTTGTCGACGACTGCGGCACGAAGCTGCTCGAACGCCGGAGAGCCGGGCGCGGCCTGCCCAGGGCTGTTGAACAGCGCCACGTCGAGCAGTTGCGCGACTTTCAGATCGCCGGCGTGATTGAGATGCACGCTGTTGGTGGTGAACTGAAGGCCGGGCTCCGCGTCGAACGCGGCGCGCGTCGGGACGAAGAGATCGACGAACGCGATATTGCGCTTCTTGGCCACTTCCGCCGCGGCCTCGGCGTACAGGCGCAGATTGTCGTTTTCGGTTTTGCCCGACGGCAGATCCGGGTTGCCGCTGGCTTCGAACGCGGCAGGCGTGACGATGACGAAGCGCGGCTTTGAGCCGGTGTCGTCGCGCGGGTACTGGGCGCCGAAGGTGTCGATGAACGATTCGTAGTCGGCCTTGAACTTGTCCACTCCTGCCGGGCCGCCGAACGATTCGTTGAACCCGAAGAAGCAGATGTAGGTGTCGGCACCGAAGGCGTAGATCGGGTCGCCCAGGCCGGTGTAGCCGCTGGACCGTTGGCGGATCGACACTTCGTCGGCGGGACGGGCAAAGTTGCGGATGACCAGTTCCTGCTTGGGGAACCGGGCGTGGAGCATCGCTTCGAAGCTGCCGGTCAGGTTCATGCGCTCGGCGAGCGACGCGCCGACGAACGCGACCCGTTCGTTCTTAACGAACTCCAGCGGCAGCTTGCTCGGCGGGAGCGGCGGCTTGGCCGGGCGCGGGGGAACGGTCAGAAACTCCGCCGCCGCGCCGCCCAGGGGCGGAACCTTCGGCGGTGGGGCTGCTTCGCCCGGCTTGGGAGCGGCCGCCTTGGGGGCCGAGGGCTTGGCGGGCGTCTTGGGCGCGTCGGCGGCGTAGCCGCTGACGAGCAGGCCTGCCACCAGCGATGCGGCAATGCCGCCGACAATCGTCTTTCTGCGTCGAATCGGGTTCAAAGTTTCCTCGAAGTAAAAAACCTGCTCGATCAGGGCGAGGCCGTTTCGGTCAGCCCCGCGCCGACCGCGTACATCGCCGCGATTTCCTCGTCGGCCAAGGCTCGGGCGTACGCCGAGAACTCGTCGATCCGGCCACTGAAATGGCGGATCGCCGCGCCGTCGGCACGCGTTGCCGGGTTCCAGTTGCCCAGCTCCGCTCGGCCGATGGTCAGCTTGCGCGGCTGGATGGAAGACCGGCTGACCGCTCGGCCGTCAACGTAATGGGTGATCTGTTTTGCATCGGCGTCGTAGACCACCGCCAGGTGGATCCATTGGCCGAGTCGTTCGGGCGTGAAGACGAGCGGGCTGTCGGTGTCTTGTGGCTTGCCGCTGCCGATGCCCAGGCGAACCCTGCCGTCGCGAAGGATCTGCCAGTGGGTTGACCCGGGGCCGAACGCATCAGACATGAACAGCGAATTGAAGCTGCGATCCAGCCCGTGAACCCGCACCCAGGCGGCGAAGGTGATCGATTGCAGCTCGCCGGGGAGTTCGATCCGCACCCGGTCGCCGACGCCGCGGTATTCGAGTGCGCCCTTGCCCGGCCAGCGCCCTTCCGACCAGCCGCACCCGACGATTGCTGCATCGGTCATCGCGCCGGCGGCGACGTTGGTGAGAATGCGATCGGCCTGGCCGGCGTTCTCGAAATCGAATCGGACGAGTAGGGACGGGTCGGCGTTGGCGAACACGCTCGCGTCCTGCCAGCGGACGAGCCAGCGGCGATGTGATTCGTTGAGCCGGCGGTCGATGTCGTCCGGCGTCGCGAACGCCGTCGCGTCGGCGGCCAGCCGGCGGATGCTGCCGGCCTGATCGACCGAGGCCGCCTGGCCTGCGGTCAGGTCGCGCATCGCCGGGGTGACGGCTGCTGGTGGGACCGAGCTTGTTTCCTGCCGGTCGTGCAGTTCGACCAAGCCCTTGAAGACATGCACGTTCGCCGACGCCTGTGAGACTTCAACGCCGAATGATGTCCCGCGATCGACCACATTGATCTGCGGCGTGGTGATGCGAAACCCGCGGGCCTGCATGGGGACTTCCGCCCGCAGCTTTCCGGAAAGGCAGAACGCTTCAGACGCCGAGACCAGTTGCAACTCGGCGGGGCCTTCCAGCACGACCTGTGCGCCGTTGAAGAACTCGATCTGCGCCAGACCGGCGTCGAGCCGCAGCCAGCCGGGTTCCAGCGCGGTGCCCACCCGAGGCGGGGCGGCGGGGGCTGAACCCTGTTCCGTTGCTTCGTGCTCGACACGCCAGCGAGCATCGACCGTTCGGGTCAAAACGGCGATTGATGCCGTGATCGCCTCGGCGGGCTGGGTGGCCGGGTTTGAGGGCAAGGCGGCCTGGTTGGACCTGGAAGGCGTGCGGATGGCCCACCAGGTCACACCGATCACGACCAGAAGCGATGCCGCAACGGCAACCCATCGGTGCAGGGGTCGGCGGTAGACCGTGGCACGGTCGTCCCGCCCGTGGTTCAACAGGGGCAACACGCCCATGCCATGATCCGCAGGCGAAGGCTCGGGCACGACGGCATGGCTCGGCGTGTCGGCGACCTCGTGCAGCATCGTGTCGAGGTGCAACTGGTCCAGCAGCCGATGTCCGGCCGACGGATCACGGTCGAGCCGCGACAGCAGCGCAGCGGCTTCGGCATCCGTCAGCTTGCCGGACAGATACTGTTCGATGAGCAGGTCGAGGTCGTCGCGGTCATCCATGGGCCACCCCGCCTTCCGGAAGGGCGGACTTCAGCCCGCGGTCGATGCACTCCCGAAGCTTCTCCCGCAGCCGTCCCATCGCCCGGCAGACGGTGTCGGCCTTCATTCCGAGGCGGTCGGCGATCTGCGGGGTTGAGATGTCGTCGTAGTAATAGAGGTCGATCAGCGCCCGGCTCTTGTCCGGCAGCTTCTCGACGCAGCTTCGAAGGACAGCGATCTCATCGGCGTACCTTGGCGCGGCAGACCGCTCTTCGGCCAGCATTCGCACATGCTCGGCGAGCTTCTGCACCACCTCAGGCATGTCGCGGGTTTTGTCACGCCAGTGTCGCAGCGCAACGGTACGCGTCATGGTCGCGAGTAACGGTTTAACGTCGCGATCGAGATCCCACTGGTCGGCTTTGGCAAGGAACTCGACAAAAACCTGCTGAAGGATGTCGTCGGCGATGCCTGGCAGGGGCGCGTGACGGAGCGCCAGCCCCTTCACGAACCCGTGATGGGCCAGAAATGCTTGTGCTGCCTTGGCTTCCGATAGTTTCATCGTCGGCGGAGTTTTCTCCTGCCGCTCCTATCCCACACGAGGACGGAAAACCGGACAAGAAAAATCCTCAGGCAGTCTTTCTTCTGGTCTGTTGTTTACGGGCCGGGCGGATTGGGCAAGTTTTGCGTCCTGGGACCGCCGAGCGCCTGCTCGGCTCTTCGACATGCCGAGCAAGCGCTTGGCGGTCCCAGGCTGCGAATGCGCGAATATCGAGGACCCGTCACCAAAGAGACCGTTTTGGCCCGCGGGCGGACCGATTGGCGGAAGCGAGGCGGCCGGAACTGCTCTCTGAAGCCACGTCAATTTCCTTCCCGGATGTTCAACTCGCGACAGTAAGGGGGCCATTTCCTTCCCCTGTCTGGCGGCAGCCTCTAGACTGTGTCCATGACCGCGACCCTCTCCAACAGCGTGCAGAAAGCGTCTCTCCTGGGCATGGCGCCGAGCTTCGGCTTCGGTGATCGCACCGGCCTGGCAACGCCGGGCCATGTCGCGGCGCTCCGCCGGGCGGGCGGTTCGATCCAGCCGATCTTCGCCCAGCAGTCGATCCGCGAAATGGGCCGTACCAACCGCACGCCCGATGGCGTCATGAACGACGCCCTGGCGGCCCTGGCGGCGACCAAGTTCTTCGGGGTTCACGGTGCCGATGCCGACCACCTCAAGACCCCTCAGGACATTGAGCGCACCGCCGCCGCCGGCTTTACCTTCTTTACCATCGACCCCTCGGCGGAAGTGGACGAGCAGGCCGACAGCTACGCGCCGGACGTGCTCGTAAGCAAGTTCTCGACTGTCGGGCCGCAGATCCCCTGGATCACGCAGTATCAGGATAAATCGGTCACGCTGCCCAACGGTACCCGCATCAGCCTCAGCGAAGTCGCCTGCAAGCGTGCGGCGGTTAAGTACGGCCGGGCTATCAAGCTGGCGATCGACCTCGGCAAGCACATCGCCGCGACGACCGCCAAGCTCGGTCAGCCGCACGAGATCGAGCTGTCCGTGGACGAAACCCCCCAGCCGACGACGCTCGCCGAGCACTACATCATCGCCGACCAGATGCTCAAGGCCGGCCTGAAGCTGGTCAGCCTCGCGCCCCGGTTTATCGGCGAACTGGAGAAGGGCGTCGATTACAAGGGTGAAGTGGCGTTGTTCGAAAAGTCGGTCGCCGATCACGCGGCGATCGCCGAACTGCTCGGCCCGTACAAGCTCAGCCTGCACTCGGGGTCCGATAAGTTGAGCATCTACGCGCCGCTGGCGCGGGCGACCAAGGGCAAGTTCCACGTGAAGACCGCCGGCACCAGCTACCTTGAGGCCCTCCGCGTCGTCGCCCGGCACGATGAACGGCTGTTCCGCAAGATCATCGATTTCAGCCGCGGCCGATACGACACCGACAAAGCGACCTACCACGTCTCGGCGACCCTCGACAGCGCCCCGCCACAGAGCGATGTGGCAGACGCCCGCAAGCTGGAACAGATTTATCTCGGCATCTGGAGCCAGACGCCGGCGGGTCTCGGTTTCACCGAGCCGGGCCGCCAGATCCTGCACTGCACGTTTGGCTCGGTTCTGACCGACCCGACCCTCAAGGGCGAAGTTTTCGGTGTTCTCACCGGCCACCCGGCGACGTACGAAGAAGTGCTTTCGGAGCACTTCGCCAAGCACCTGGAAGCGCTGAATGATGGCATGTAGGACGAGCACTTCCAGCCGTGGCGAGTTGGTTGCCGCATCCAACGCAATGAAGAATCAAGAATGAAGAATGAAGAACAGGGAATGACGCCTGAGCCATTCCCCGTTCTTCATTCTTCATTCGTCATTCATTCTTCCCTCCCGTCCGAAGTTCCACGCCCGGACGGCCGAAGTAGAGATGTGGGGACGCGCGCCGCGATCCCGGTCGTGCCATGGGCTCGTTGTTCATTGGCCTCTTGTTCATCCTTCGAGCTTCTGCTTTCATCCTTACTCTTATGCCTCTGACGTTCCGCTGGGTCGAAGACGATGAACGCGACCGCGTCGCCGTGACGCGAATGCGGGCCTACGCGCCGGCGTCCAAGGATCTTCCACGCTTCCAGGAACGCATTCGCACCGATCCCCGCGTCAAGGCCGGCGACTTCCTCCTGGCCGAGCTCGACGGCGAACCCGTCGGCACCTCCACCAGCCTGTCGCTGACCACCTGGGTGCGCGGCGGGGCGGCCTGGTGCCAGGGGGTGGCGTATGTGGGCACGATCCGCTCGCACCGCCGGGGCGGCTCGGCCGATCAGCCGGGCATCGCCACGCGGATCATGAACGAAACGCTCCGTCGGGCCCGGGAGCGGAACCAGTCGGTCTCAGCGCTCATGCCCTTTCGAAACTCGTTCTACGAGCGGTTCGGCTACGGCGTCGTCGAACGCCGGCACGACTGGGTCATCCCCACGCCGCTGCTGCCCGCCGGCGATACCGACGGCCTGCGACACTACCGCTCGACGGATCTGGAAGCCCTCGCCGTCTGCCGCCAAAAGCAGGTCTGCCGCGGTCAGTGCGACATCAAGCGGACGAAAGAAAGTTGGATCAACCTGATCGGCCAGTTCGAAGACGGGCATTTTTTCGTCGACCGCCCCGAATCCAATGGCCCGATTCGCGGTTACGTCTATTTCGAAACGGTCGTCCGCCCCGACGGCCGCTGGCAACTGGTTGTTGAAGAGCTGGGCTACGAAGACGCGCCCGCACTATTGAGAATCCTGCGTATGCTCGGCAGCCTCAAGGACCAGTACGCCACCTGCCACATGCTGCTGCCGGTCGATCTGCCGCTGCAACGGCTGCTGAAGGAATCACAGGTCCCGCACCGCATCGTCCCCCACGCCGCCGCCGAGTGCCGCATGCAGACGCGCATGATGATGCGCATCCTCGACCACAAGGCGTTCCTGGAATCGATGGTAGCGCTGCCCCCCGACCAGCGCGGCCGGGCGGTGGTGGCGGTGCACGAGGTCGAAGGCGACACAGGCAAGTTCCTGGTCGACCTCGCCGACGGCCGAATGACGGTCACGCCATCGGACCAGTCGCCGCAGTTCGAATGTAACAGTGCGACGTGGGCGTCCATCGCCTGCGGCGAGACCCCGGCGTCACAGGCGGTGAGATACGGTCTCGCAACAGGATCAACCGGGGCGGTTGGGATGCTCGACGCGCTGGCGGTGGGGCCGATGCCGTTTACGAGCGAGGCGTTTTGACATAAGTAGCGCGGCGGTAGCCATAAAGCCAGAGATAGTCTGCGTCCAATTCCAGACACGCCGCCGCGGCCGCCATGATCGCGTCTCTCAGGGCCTCGAGGTCTTGGTACACGGCCAGGCCCACGCCGGGGTACGGTTTGAACTCCCGTGGAAAGCGGAACCACTCGATCCACTTGTATTCGAACGGCTGCCAAATGCTGTCCGCGAACCGCGTCTCCATTAGTTCACGCGTTAGCGGCGGGCGGGGCTCCATGGTGATGTAGTCCGAATCAATACATTTGAACTCGCACCGCCGGATCGAGATGCCGGATTCATCGATCGCGGCGAACACCTTTCGCCACTTGGTATTGCTCATGCACGATAGGCTGAACCGTGAGGCAAGACGGACCCATCGCTGGTGATCATCGAGTGTCGCGGTGAGCTTTGCGATAGGTGTGTCTGACACGACTGCCTCGAGCGATCACTTTAAAATCAATTCAGCACGGATGGCAGGCCGGCCATTTTTGAAGCGCCGCCGGAAATCCACTGCGTTGACGAGCAAAAGTCACTCGTCCAACTGCGAAAACAGCGTCCCCAACTCAAGCGCAAACCCCGGCAGCACGTCGCCACCATCGATCGTCTGGGTAGTGTCATACACCTTGAAGGTATCGGCATCGGTGTAAACCGCGACCTGCCGCAGCGCCGGGTCGACCATCCAGACCAGCTTCGTACCGCTTTGGAAATACTCCTGCCGTTTGCGGGCCATCTCCTTGGGCGTATTGCTCTCGCTGAGTATTCCCACGGCGAGGTCCGGCGACGCAGTGGGAATGGGCTCCCTCGGAAACGCCCCGGCGGGGAACCGTTCGCGAGACGTAAAGGAAACATCCGGCATCCGCACCTGGCCGGGCAGAATGCGCATCATCCCATCCGACATCGCGACATAGCCGAGCTTGCGCGGGCGAACGAACGCGTGCAGCGCGGCGCTGATCGCGACCCCCAGAATCGATTCCCAGTACCCCATGCCCTTCTCCACCAGGGTTCCGTCCACCAGCTCGAACAGCCGGCCCTCCCGGGCTTCAATATCGATAACATCCTGCTCGGTGGCCGACCCCGGCGAAGGGTGGAGCCGGACCCGGTGTGCCGGAATGTCGCCGAGCCGTTCGAGCAGGTCGGCGACGGTTGCGGTGTCGGTCGGCGATGAAAGCAGGGTCGCGGTCACAGACCTGAGTTTAGCCGACGACCGGGCGGCGGCAATCAATTAGCTTTGGTGATTGGCACCCTCCCCGGTATCCTGCAACGACTGGAACCCCCGGCGTGTTCGGTTGGGGTTCGGATTTGTTGCGGCGGATCTGTGATGCAGCTTCTCAATCGATCGATCGTTCAGCTTTTTGCCGTCGCCGGCCTGGCAGGCATCTCGGCATCGCTCTGTGGCTGCGCCGAGACGGCGTCGGCCGTCACGGCGATCGAGGCCACGAAGATGACCGCCGACATCCTGGGCAGCCTGCCGGCCTGGGTTCAGCAGGCATCCATCTCGTTCCAGCTCAACAACAATGTCGATTGGGGCAAGCCGGAGAAGATTGTCATCACCGATACGGCGTACGTGCTGATGTACCCCACCTCGCCGGCGCAACTGAAAGCCAGCAACGGCATTCCCCGGATGATCGTGATCAACCGGTCCGATGCGCCGAACCAGACGTTCTGAATATCAGATTCCGGGATGCAGGGGCGGGGAGCTCGCGGGCTAAGCGGTGATTCCGGGCTACTTGGGGTCGGCGGCGCGGCGGCATTCTTCCATCTCAACCTGTGTGACCTTTTCGAGCCGGCGGACGTGCCGTCCGTCGGTGAATCCCGTGCTCAGAAAGATGTCAACGATCTGACGGATCTGGTCTTCGCCGAGCAGGTCGGTGCCGAGGCACAGGACGTTGCAGTGGTTGTGTTCGCGGGCGCGGCGGGACGTGACATGGTCGTGGACGAGCGCCGCTCGGACGCCATGAATCTTATTGGCCACGACAGACATGCCGATGCCGCTGCCGTCCATGAGGATGCCGACGTCGGCGTCGCCGCGGGCGACGGCGCGGGCGACGGGGGCGGCGAAGTCGGGGTAGTCAACGGCGGAGGTGCTGTCGCAGCCGAGGTCTTCGACCTGATGCCCCGCCGATTTAAGTACCGGTAGTAGCCGGCGCTTGGCTTCGTATCCGCGATGGTCGCACGCCACGGCTATCCGCATAAACGCTACTCGATTCTTGGGTCTACGGTCTTTCGATCAGGGTCGTCGCTCGGGCAACAGATCGCGTTCCTTCAGACGGTTCTCGATCAGACGTCGCAGTTCACCGGCCAGGTCGCGGTACAGTTCCAGACTGCCGCCGATCGGGTCTTCAATATCGCCGGTCGGGTCGAGCGTTGTCACTTTCTGTTTCGCCGACGGCACCATCGACAATGCCGCCATCGCGTGGCCTCGACCCATCGTAAAGATGGCGTCGGCCTGGTGGATCAGTTCCGGCGTCAGTTGCCGGGAGCGGTGCTGGGTCAGGTCGGCACCCATCGCCCGGACCGCCTCGACGCCCTGAGGCGTGGCTCGCATGCCGGGACTGGCAAAGGCACCGGCGGAGAGGACGCTGATGCCTTTTTTGTCCAGGTCCGCGTCAGCCACACCGCTGGCATCGGCCAGCAGATGACGGGCGATTGCCTCGGCCATCGGGCTACGGCAGGTGTTCCCGCTGCAGACGAAGAGGATCGTCGTGCGCAACAGCCGCTCGATGATCCGTTCGTCGTACACGCCCTTACGGACGATCTGGTAGCCGTCACCGTTGACGCGGATGATCGTCGACGGCTGATGATACCGTGTGGGGCCCGCATCAAGAATAAGGGCGACACGGCCGTCGAGATCGCTCGCCAGGCCGGCGGCTGGCGACTGGCTGGACGCCCCGCCGACCGCCGTCAGAGCGACCGGGCCGGCGACCTTGCCGAGTACCGCCTGGGCGACGACTTCGTCCGGGCAGCGCAGGGTAATCGAGCCGTCGGTCCCATAAAGATCGGGTTCGGCGACGCCCAGTTCGCGGCTAACCGCGGCCCGGCGCTCGGCGGGCACATCAAACACCAGACCGACCGGGCCCGGCCACAGCTTCTTCAGCATACGATTGCCGAGGTCACTGAGGTCGCCGGTGTATTGGCGGGCCGCTTCGGGCGTCGCGAGGTGGATGGTAAACGGGGCGTCGGCGGCGCTGCCGCGGAGGCTCCTTAGTTGTTGCAGCGAAGCGGGTTGCGTCAGTACGCCCGCCGCGCCATAGACGGTTTCCGTCGGTAGCACGACGAGCTTGCCCTGCCCCAGCGCTTCGGCGGCCCGCCCGACCTGATGCTCAAAGTCGGGGGCGGCGAGGATGGAGATCACGGGCACGCTCATGGTTGCGCTATAAGAGTACGGTCGCGCCGGAGTGTCAAGCGAGGGACACGCGGCCGGTCGGGATCGGTAAGGCCGCTTATTCGACGCCGACGCAGTCATGGGTCAGAATCGGCCGCATGTTGCAACAACGGTGGTTCCAGTACGCGCTGCTGTCGGCGGTGTCGGCGGCCGCGGTGGGGATCTTCGGCAAGCTCGGCCTTCGCCATGTCGACCCGACCCTGGCGACGGCTGTCCGAAGCGTCATCATGGCGGTTCTTCTCGTGACGGTCTGCTTCACGACCGGGCTGACGTCCCGGCTGGGCGAACTCGACGGCCGCGCCCTGCTCATGATCGCGTTGTCCGGAATCGCCGGGGCGGCTTCGTGGCTGTTTTACTTCCGGGCGCTGCAGGCGGGCGAACTGTCGCAGGTCGCGCCGGTCGATAAGCTCAGCGTACCGTTGGGAATTCTGCTGGCCGTGCTGGTGCTCGGCGAGCGGCCCAGCGGCATTAACTGGCTGGGGATCGGTCTGGCGCTGGTGGGCGTCTATCTCGCGTCGATGCCGTCGAAGGCCTGACTTTGGTTACGGGTGTCGCCGTCATGCAAAAGATTCCGTGCCAATCCGCTCGTATCAGCCGCGTGCAGACGCCCGTCATTCCAGTGATCGGGGAGATGATCGCGCGTCATCCGGGGACAATCTCTCTGGGCCAGGGGGTGGTTCACTACGCGCCGCCGCCTACCGTGGCGCAGGCGGTCGCCGCGGCGGCGGACGACCCGCGCACGTACAGGTACGGCCTGGCGTTCGGGATTCCAGAACTGCTGGACCCCATTCGAGCAAAGCTGCGGAACGAGAACGGGGTTCGTATCGGTGTGGAAAGACGGATCGCCGTGACGGCGGGCTCGAACATGGCGTTCGTCAATGCCGTGCTTGCGATTGCCGACCCGGGCGACGAAGTGATCCTGCTGTCCCCTTATTACTTCAATCACGAGATGGCGATCCGCATCGCCGGGTGTAAGCCTGTCGTGGTCGCGACGGACGGCGAATACCAGCCGGATGTTGCGTCGATCGCGGCGGCTGTCACGCCGCGAACGCGTGCCGTGGTGACCGTCTCTCCGAACAACCCCAGCGGTGCCGTCTACCCGGAAGCGACGCTGCGGGCGATCAACGCGTTGTGCCGCGACCACGGCATCTTCCACGTCAGTGACGAGGCATACGAATACTTCGTCTACGACGGTGGCACCCACTTTTCGCCGGCCTCGATCGAAGGGAGCGAGCCCCACACGATCGCGTGCTACACCCTTTCCAAGGCCTACGGCATGGCGGGCTGGCGGGTGGGATACATGGTGTTGCCGATGCTGCTGGAAGAAGCGGTCAAGAAAATCCAGGACACGAACCTGATCTGCCCGGCGATCATGACCCAGTTTGCCGGTGCCGGTGCCCTCAAGGCCGGACAGGCCTGGTGCAGATCGCAGATTTCCGGATTCGAGAAAGTCCGCGACACCGTGCTAAATGAACTGGCGACGCTCGGCGATCGCATTCATCTGCCCAGGCCGGGCGGCGCGTTCTACGGGCTGATGCGGGTCAACAAGCGGATTGAAGACATGCGCCTGGTCGAGGCGTTGATCAGTGATTTCGGCGTCGCCGTCATGCCCGGTTCGACGTTCGGCCTGACCGAGCATTGCTATCTGCGCGCAGCGTATGGCGCGCTGGCGGCGGAGACCGTCACCGAAGGTATCGGGCGACTGGTGAAAGGACTCGGGGCGTTGATTTAGCCGCCGGGCCCGGCGGCGGTACTACAGCGTTTCCCTTCCGATATAGCCCCGCAGCGCCTCCGGCACCGTCACGCTGCCGTCGGCGTTCTGGTAGTTCTCGATGATGGGAATCAGAATCCGCGGACTCGCGACCACCGTGTTGTTGAGCGTGTGGCAGAACCGCGTCTTGCCGTCCTTGTCCTTGTAACGCAGGTTCAGCCGGCGGGCCTGGAACTCGTACAGCCGGCTGGCGCTGTGGGTTTCGCCATAGCCGCTGGCGGGATTCTTGCCGTCGAAACGGCTGGGCATCCAGGTTTCGACGTCGAGCATGCTAGCGTTCTTCACGCCGATGTCGCCGGTGCAGCACTGAATGACGCGGTGTGGCAGATTCAGCCGCTTCAGCAGCTCTTCGCTGTAGCCGAGCATCTCGGCGTGCCACTTTTTGCTCTCTTCGATGTCGTTGCGGCAGATGACCACCTGTTCGACCTTGTCGAACTGATGCACCCGGTAGAGGCCGGCGGTGTCCTTGCCGTAGGTGCCCGCCTCACGACGAAAGCAGGTGCTGGCGGCAGTCAGCTTCAGCGGCAGGTCTGCTTCGGTGAGCGTGACCGAGTCGGTCTCGGGGGCGGCGTACGCCGTCAGCGCCACCTCGGCGGTGCCGGTCAGGAAGCGGACTTCATCCCCTTCCTCGGTCGTCTCACCAACGCGGTACGCCTGCTCCCGCCCGGCGGGGAAGAAGCCGGTGCCGCGCATCGCATTGTCTCGAACCATCACCGGGACTGACAGCAGCGTGAAACCCTTCTCGCGGGTCATCATGTCGAGCGCCAGGCGGATCACCGCCCAGTGCAGTTCCGCGCCGCCGGCTTTCAGGAAGTAGCTGCGGCTGCCGGCGATCTTCGCGCCGGCCTCGAAATCCATCAGCCCCAGCTTCTTGCCGATTTCAATGTGCGACAGCGGCTTAAAATCGAAGGTCCGCGGCTCACCCCAGTGGCGGACGACAACGTTGTCAGTGGCATCGCGGCCGACCGGAACATCGGCGTCTGGCGGCTGCGGGATCGACCAGAGGAGCTGGTCGAGCTGCACTCTCGTTTCGCGGCCTGCGTCTTCGAGTTCCTTCAGCCGCGGCTTCATCGCCGCCGCCTGCTGCTTGATGGTCTCACGCTCGGCGGGGTCTTT